>NZ_JACZFS010000036.1 GCF_014904795.1 Nisaea nitritireducens | reverse complement strand
CCGATCATTGGAAAAGGCAACGGCATTGACCCCGGCAGCCGCCACAATCGGCCGGATCGCGGCGGCGGAACGTCCGTATAGCGGGCCAAGTACAATCCGCGCCCCATCCGCCACGGCGAGCTTGGCCGCGTCTTCCGCGCCTTCCGGCGTGCCTTGCGTGTCGTAGACCATCAGGTTGAAATCTTCGCCGGCAATGTCGAACACCGCCATCTGCGCGGCGTCGAGCATGCTCTGCCCGACCGAGGCGCGGGCACCGCTCAACGGCAGCAGCATGGCAACGCCAACAGCCGTTCCTTCCGGTTCAACCAGCTGCAATGGCGCGGCGGGAGTCTCGAGCGACAGCTCGGTCTCGGGAACCACAAGCGTCTTGCCGGAACCGGTTGCTTCAGCCCCCGTGCTTACCGCACCTGACGGCGGGTTGATGGGTTGCGGCTCCGCTGTCGGAGCGGGCACAGTGCCGGATTGACGACCGAGGCCCGCCAAGGGATTCGGTGTCTGGCAAGCCGTCAATGCGACGCAGACCAGAAGCAGGCCCAAAAGCAGACAAAGTCGGGCAGCCCCACCCGCGTTGGCGAAAAGGGCTTGGAGAAACCGCCCGGTTCCTCCCATAACTCGACTGTCGCTCCAGTCACTTTCGGTACGGTATGAAGACTCGTACACCTCAGATCTCCTCCCGCTCTTTGGCGCCAAAGGCTAATCAAGCCGGCGACGAGAGTAAACCGCTGCAAAATGGCACCATTGTGACCTCCGCCATGAACCCTGATATGAGCCTTGGGCCTGAGCCGGAGAATGAGCAGCTTGCGGAGACCCCGGGGCGCCCTGTCGAGGGGTTGATTCTGGTTGCCACACCAATCGGAAATCTCGGCGACATATCGCGCCGGGCACTGCAAACCCTGGCCGCGGCCGACATTGTCGCCTGCGAGGATACCCGGCTTACCGGACGCCTGCTGCAGCGTTTCGCCATCAAGGCCCGCACCCTCGCCTATCAGGACCACAACGCGGAGCGCAGCCGCCCCGAGCTGCTGCGCCTGCTCGCCGAAGGCAAAAGCATCGCTCTGGTGACCGATGCCGGAACGCCGACCATTTCCGATCCCGGTTACAAATTGGTACGCGAGGCCGCCGCCCAGGGAACGCCGGTAACGTCGGTACCCGGGCCAGCGGCACCGATTGTTGCCCTCTCCATCTCCGGGCTGCCGACCGACCGGTTCTTCTTCGGCGGCTTCCTGCCGACCAAGCAGGGCGAACGTCGCCGTATTCTGGAAGAGGTATCCGGACTGCGCGCCACGCTGATCTTCTTCGAAGCGCCGCGCCGGCTGGCCGAATCCCTGGCTGTAGCGGCTGAAATCCTCGGCCCCCGGGACATGGCCGTCGCACGGGAGCTGACAAAGCGGTTCGAGGATGTGAACCGTGGCCGCCTTGACGATCTTGCCCGCCATTATGCGGAAACCGAGCCGCCGAAGGGCGAAGCGGTGCTGCTTTTCGGCCCTCCGGAGCAACGCGACGAAATCGGCGAAGCAGAGCTGGACGACATGCTCACGGAGGCCCTCACCCGCCTGAAGGTCAAGGATGCGGCAAAGGAAATCGCCGCGAAGACCGGGTTGCCCCGCAAGACACTCTATGACCGTGCCGTGCAACTGAAGGACGAGGCCGGGTGATGTTCCGCCTGAGCGGAAAGCCGGGCACCCAAAGGGAACGCAAACGCCGCGCCCTCCGCTACGGTGCCTTGGCCGAATGGGCCTGCCGTCTGATCCTCCGCCTGAAAGGTTACAGGGTGCTGGCGAGCCGCTTGCGCACGAAGGTCGGAGAAATCGATATTCTCGCCGAGCGGGGCCGCGTCCTTGCCATCATCGAGGTGAAGGCACGGCCAACAGAAGCGGCCGCGCTCGATGCCGTTTCGATATCGCAACGGCGGCGTCTCGAACGCGCCGCTCTGTGGGTCCAGCACGGAGATAGCCGGCTCGCAAACCATTGCCTTAGATTTGACCTCTTCGCAGTGGCACACTGGCGCATTCCTCGCCATATTCAGAATGCTTGGACCGTCGATCCCAACCGATAGAGTGACCCGATGCCAAACCGCCTCGTTTTCGTCCTGCTTCTCCTGCTCTCCCCACTCGGCCTTGGCGCCTGCACGCCGATCGGCGCTGCGATCGGAGCTGGTGCGGCCGCCGGCACCGCCGGCCAGACGGAGCGCGGCCTTGAGGGCACCGCCAGTGACATCGCCCTCAGTACGGAGATCAACCACTATCTGTTCCAGAGCAATGTCGATCTGTTTTCCGCAGTCGGAATTTCCGTCAAGGACGGGCGTGTGCTGCTGACCGGCTCGGTGGAGAAACCGGAAGACCGGATCGAGGCTGCACGGCTTGCCTGGAAGGCCGATACTGTCCGAGAGGTGATTAACGAAATTCAGGTCGTCGACAATTCCGACATCATCGACAAGGCCCGCGACACCTGGATCGAAACCCAGCTTGAAGCCCAGCTTCTGTTCGATGGCTCGATCCAGTCGATCAACTACGACATCGATACGGTCAACGGCACCGTCTATATCTTCGGAACCGCCCAGGATAATGCGGAACAGCAGCGCGTCATCAATCATGCGCGCAATCTTAAATATGTCCGCAATGTCGTCAGCTATGTGCGCATCCGCGGCGCCCCGTAAATCATGGACCCAGACCTGGATTCCATCCGCGCCACCCTCGCAGGTTTCGGCCAATCTGACCTAACGGACGGCGATCTCGGCGAAGCGGCCCTGCTGCTCGCCTCGCTGGACTGTCCTGGTGTGCCGCTGGCCCCATACCGGGACCATCTCGCTTCCATTGTCACGACCGCGATGAAATCGACTGCAGAGACTCCGGACGCCGCCCTGCGTCAGGCCATCGCTGGCGAATTTGCCTATGAAGGTGATCAGAAAACCTACGACGACCCGCAAAATGCGAATCTGATCCGGGTAATCGACCGGCGGAAGGGTCTGCCGGTTGCCCTCGGCATCCTCAATATCGTGACGGCCCGCGCACTCGGCCTCGAAGCCTGCGGTCTGAATTTCCCGAACCATTTCCTGATCCGCCTGCAATGGGATGGCGGACGTGCCATCGTCGACCCGTTCAATGGCGGCGTCAGCCTGGATGCCCGTGCCCTGCGCGATCTGCTCGCCCAGTTCCAGGGGCCAAGTGCCGAACTCACCCAGGCTCACTACAGCGATGTCAGTGATCTCGATATTTTATTGCGATTACAAAACAATATAAAGTTGCGCCTGATCCGCGACGGCAAACTGGAGCCCGCCCTGCAAGTCGTCCGGGACATGCGGCTACTCGCGCCCGGCATCCCCGGCCTGCTTCGCGAAGAGGGTCTGCTGTTGGCCCGCAAGGGGGAACGCCGGGCGGCCATCGACTGCCTGCGGGACTTCCTGACCCGGGACGGCATCCGCGAGCCAGAGCGCGTCGATGTCACGCGGGTTCTTCAAGTTCTTGAAAGTCAATTGAACTGAGCCGGAAATCCGGTTGATCCGGCATGCCGGATCACCACATAGTCGCGGCTCGTAAAAATGCGCTTACCTGACGGAGGAAGCTATGGGTCTCGGCGTCGCCATTCAGATGGATCCCATCGAACATATCGACATCAACGGCGACAGCAGCTTCGCCATGGCGCTGGAAGCAAAGCGGCGCGGGCACACGCTGTATCATTATCAGCCGAAGGACCTCAGCTTCCAGGACCGCAAGGTGCTAGCCCGGGTAAGGGCCCTCGACGTGCGCCGCGAAGTTGGCAACCACTTCACGCTGGGCGCGCCCGAGCTGATCGACCTCTCCCAGATGGACGTGGTTCTGATGCGCCAGGACCCGCCCTTCGACATGTCCTACATCACCGCGACCCATATTCTGGAACACATCCACCCGAAAACTCTGGTGGTGAACGACCCCGTGCATGTGCGGAACGCGCCGGAAAAGCTCTTCGTCACACATTTCGACAATGTCATGCCGCCGACCCTGATCACCAATGACCGGGAGCGCATCCTGGAGTTCCGGGCCGAGCATGAGGACATCATCGTCAAGCCGTTGTTCGGCAATGGCGGCGCTGGCGTGTTCCACCTGAAGCCTGGCGACGAGAACCTGAACTCGCTGCTGGAGCTGTTCACTGAAATGTATCGCGAGCCGGTGATCGTGCAGCGTTACCTGCCGGAAGTGCGGCAGGGCGACAAGCGGGTGATCCTGATTGACGGCAAGCCGGTCGGCGCCATCAACCGGATACCGGCCGCTGGCGAGGCGCGCTCCAACATGCATGTCGGCGGGCGGGCGGAAAAGGTCGGTCTGACCAAGCGCGACGAGGAAATCTGCGAGATCATCGGCCCTACCCTCGCCGAGAAGGGACTGATCTTCGTCGGCATTGATGTGATCGGCGACTATCTGACGGAAATCAACGTGACCTCGCCGACCGGCCTGCAGGAACTCGGCCGTTTCGAGGGCCGTTCCATCGAGGCGGAACTCTGGGACGCCATCGAGTCCAAACGCTGAACCCTCAACTGCGCGGCGCCGCCTCGGACGACGAGATGATCGCCGCGCAACCGAGGCGCGCCCGCAGCGTTTTGACCGGACTGCTTACCAGGCCCGGGGCAAACGTCAGGCCGGACCGCAAGGCAATTTCAGCAACGGAAACCTTATAGGCCTTGTCGCAGAAATCGGCTTTTCGCGGCGTTTCCTGATCCAGCACGAACCCCGCGACCTCAAGCTCATCCCCGCGCAACAGGGAGATGATTTTCCAGTAACCGCTCGGCACGCGATGCGCCTCGTCCGCTTGCGGAAGCGGCGGCATATCGCGCTCGTAGAGCGGCCCTGTAATGACATGAACATGTCCGGCCCTGGACTTTGCCAGTTTCCGGACAGCGCCCTCGAGCCTCTTCCACGGTCCCTGGTTGAGAGCGCTTTTCTGCGGCGTGATATTCGAGAGAGTGTTTGTCGCCTTCCAGCCCGGCGCCCCCGTGAAGCTGGCAAGCGGCGCCTGATGCCCCCGGTCCGTTTTCAGCGCCTTGTGCGCGCCCTTATAGTCCGCCGGCTCCAGCGATTCATCCGGCGGCAGCATGGGATCGGGACGCCAGACCCGGCGTTGGGACTTTCCGATCCCTGCCGGAACAACGTCATAGGCAACCCAATCGGCGAACTTCGTCTCGGCATTGTTGGAGAGCGTATGGCTGGTCCTGATCAGCACCCGGTTATCCGTCTTTGCGACCGGGCATTGCTGGAAGCAGTTGGTATCCAGAGGCTCCGCACGGACCGGCGGCAGGAACAGGACAAACAGCAGAACAGGAGCAAGAAGGCGGAGCCTGCTTGTATTTCGAGCGAACATGAACAATCGCACCGATGGTTATCGATGCGATCGAATATCATATTATTCACTCGTTTGAGTAGAATTATATGCGCCTCAGGCTGCTTTTTTCAGAACCAGCCCCCTGTAGGCCAAAGCCTCCGCAACATGGTGCCGCCTGACTGGTTCCGACTGCTCCAGGTCGGCGATGGTCCGGGCCACCCGAAGAATACGGTGATACCCGCGCGCCGAGAGCGAAAGGCGGGACGCCGCCTCTTCCATCAGCGCCTGCCCCGGCGGATCGGGCCGGGCGTGCTCCTCCAGCAGCTTGCCGCCAAGATCCGCATTGACCCGGCCGGAGGTTCCCTCTGCAACACTCTCGAACCGGCGGTGCTGGAGGCGGCGGGCGGCAGCCACCCGGGCCGCCACCTTTTCCGACCGCTCGGTATCAAGGGGCTGACCCAGCTCCCGGACCGATACCGGTTCGATATCGATGCGAAGATCGAACCTGTCGAGCAGCGGACCGGATAGACGCGCCTGATAGTCGAGCCCGCATTTCGGCGCCCGGCCACAAGCCTGCGCCGCATCGGAGAGATACCCGCACCGGCAGGGGTTCATTGCCGCAATGAGCTGGAAACGGGCCGGATAGGTGACCCGGTGGTTGGCCCGGCTGACCACCGCCTGCCCGGTCTCGATCGATTGCCGCAGCGAGTCCAGGACCGTGCGCGGGAACTCGGCCAGCTCGTCCAGAAACAGCACCCCGCAATGGGCCAGCGAAACCTCCCCCGGCCGGGCCTTCAGGCCGCCGCCAACAAGCGCCGGAATGCTGCTGGAATGGTGTGGGTCCCGGTAGGGCCGCGCGCGCGATATCCGGCCGCCCTTCAGGTCGCCCGCAACGCTGCGCACCATGCTGACCTCCAGCGCCTCCCGCGCATCGAGCGGCGGCAGAAGCCCGGGAAGGCGAGCCGCCAGCATGGATTTGCCGGCACCGGGCGGTCCGGTCATCAGCAGGTTATGCCCCCCGGCTGCTGCTATCTCGAGCGCCCGCTTGGCGCTTTCCTGGCCTTTCACATCCGCAAGATCGGGGAAATAGCCCGGCTCTTCGGAGCCGGCGGGCTCGGGCGGTGTCAGAACCTGGCTGCCTTTGAAATGGTTGATCAGCGAAAGCAGCGTCCGCGGCGCCAGCACGTCCAGATCCCCGGCCCAGGCGGCTTCCGGGCCGACCTTTTCCGGGCAGATGATACCGACGCCGCGAGAAACCGCCCCGAGCGCTGCAGGCAGTATCCCGGAGACTTCCGTCAATTGCCCATCCAGTGCCAGCTCTCCAAGCACCAGATACCCGGCGATTTCCTCCGCCGGAAGGACGCCCATCTGGACCAGGATCCCGACGGCGATCGGCAGGTCGTAGTGACTGCCTTCCTTGATGACATCGGCCGGGGCGAGATTGACGGTGATGCGCTGCGGCGGCAGGGCAAGGCCAAGCGCACTCAGCGCCGCTCTTACCCTGTCCTTGCTCTCATCCACGGCCTTGGCCGGGAGCCCGACGATGGAAAAGGCCGGAAGCCCGTTACCCATATGCACCTGGACATCGATATCGAGTGTATCGACCCCCTGAAACGCCACTGTCCGAACCCGCGCAACCATATCCGCCCCACCGAGACTGTATCCCGCAAGGTCATGGAGCGATTTGACGTATTTTCAGGAAATCCGCAAATGCAGGCTCAGGAATTCTCTTGAAGCATGGCGGGATCGCCGCCTCGAACATCGAGGAAAGAACAGGACCGCACAGCCACTTCGGTAAAGCAGGCATGGGTCAGGTCCGCATGATCGAAGCAGGTTTCTTCAACCAGGGCGCCGGCGAAATCGGCGCGCTGCAAATCAGCGCCGACCAGTGAGGCGCCACGCAGATCCGTCGGCCATTCCCGCAAGACCTCAAGCGTCCCCGGTTTCAGGATCGAAATCCGGGACAGCCGGGCGGAAACCAGTATCGCGCCGTTCAAATCCGCGTCTTTCAGATTAGTCCCGCGCAGGTCGACGCGGGTCAGGTCCGCCTGGGTCAGGTTGGCATTCTGAAGATTGGCGAGCCGCAGCGAGGAGCCTTTCAGCTTGGTTCCGTTCAGCTTGACCCGCGACATTTCGGCAGCGCTGAGCTCCGTCCCGCTCAGATCCATGCCGGAAAGGTCCATATCCCGGAAATCCCCTCGCGTCCCTTTGACGCCGCCGGACGAAACCCAGTGAAAATGCTCGACCAGTTTGTGCCGTATATCTTCCGGAAGGTCTTCCATGCCGGAAGCGATCCGGCAATCGGTCAGATCCGCGTCGGTGAGGTCAACTCCATCGAAATTGCAGGAACGCAGGTCGGCTCCGGAAAGATCGCTGTTTCGCAGCTGCGCCTGGCTCAGGTTCGCACCCTGAAGATTGGCGTTCTGCAGCACCGCATCCTTGAAGATCGTCCGGCTGAGATCGGCATGATGGAGATTGGCTCCGACCAGCTTTGCGGCGGAGAAATTCGCGTTGACCGCAACAGCACCGGAAAGATTGGCATTACTGAGATCGGTATGGATCAGCTTCGCCTCGGACATATCGCTGTTCTGCAGGTCGGCCACCTGCTCGATCGCGTGATGCACGTCGCGGAGCTTCATCGGCCGCAGATCGGCATTGGTCATGTCCGCCGCCATCAGCTTCGCACCGGCGAGAGAGGCCCCGCGCAGATTAGCGCCGACGAGGCGGCTGCCGGACAGGTCGGAATTGCTGAGACGCGCTGTCAGCATCTGGGCGTCCGAAAGATTGGCGCCGGCAAAGATGCTGTTCTGCAGGTTGGCACCCGCGAGCAAGGCCTGACGCAAATCCGCACCCGGCAAACGAACGCCACGCAAATCGCGCTGCCTCAGATCGGCAATTTCACCGCCTGGATAGCGCCGCAAAAACGCCTCGTGCTTCGAGACGATTTTGTCGAGTTCTTGCTGAAGTTCATCGACAACCATTGTGTAATTCCAGGCCAGTCTTCGGGCGTCTGGTCAAACAGACAACAACATATAGAAAAAATGGATACTGTTTTATCTATATATTGGTTCCTATTTAGAGTTTTACTTTAATCAATCCAGGAGCGCATATCAATCAATAAAATCAACACTCTATGGTGTGGATTAAAAGCTGATCCTTAAATCACCCCTACCAAAAGACTTATTTTCAACTCAATCGGGCGCCTGTTCGCGCAGCCGTGTCCTTGCAGTTTGGATAGCCGCACCCAAGATCTTCAGTCTTGGTCATCGAGGGAGAATACCTGTGGCAGAGAATGATTTGCCCGACACTGTTGCCCCGGTCGAGGGAGCCATTCGCAATCCCGCCAACCCGCATCATTTCATGGTGGTACAGCCCGCAGGGCGCAGAATCCGGATCTTTTTCGGTGACCGTCTCGTCGCGGACAGCAGGGATGCGGTACGGGTGATCGAGATCGGACGCCATGCCTTCGAGCCGCGGCTTTATTTGCCGCAGGAAGCTCTGACTGTGCCGCTGGCACAGTTGGACAAGGTCACGCACTGCCCTTTGAAAGGGGATGCGGTTTATTTTTCACTGGAAGGACAGGAAATCGCCTGGGCCTATCGCAGCCTGGACTTTGCCGCGGTGCTCAACGGGCTCTATTCGTTCTGGGGCGATACAATGCGGATCGTGGAGGGGGAATAACCTCCTGTAATCTCACCGCCCTGCCCGGCGTCAGTCCTGCTTCTGCAACATCCGGCCAAGACGTCGGCCGCCAAGCAGGTGGATATGGAGATGCGGAACTTCCTGCACACCGTTTTCACCCGTGTTGACGATCAGACGATACCCATCCTCGCGAGCTTCCATGATCTTCGCCACCTTGCCGATGGCGCGGACCCAGGCGACGATTTCGGCGTCGCTCGCCTGCTCTGAAAACTCGTTCATGGTCTTGTAGGGACCCTTGGGGATCACCAACACATGGACCGGTGCCTGGGGCTGGATATCCTCGAAAGCGAGAACGTGATCGTCTTCATAGACGGTCTTGTTGGGAATTTCGCCGCGCAGGATCCTGGCGAAGATATTCTGCTCATCATAGGACATCGATTTTCCCCCACTAACCATCGGCCGGCGCTCACTCGGAGCGGCTGGCCTTTTCCTCAATCCCGGACAGGCCCTCGCGGCGTGCCAGTTCGGCCCAGACATCATCGGGCTTGACCCCGGTCGCACTCCACAGCACGAGCAGATGATAAAGCAGATCCGCGCTCTCCGATGTCAGCCCGTCTCGGTCCCCGGCAACAGCCTCTATAATGGCCTCGACCGCTTCCTCGCCGACCTTCTGCCCGATCTTTTTCGGACCCTTGTCGAACAGCTTCGCAGTGTACGAGCTTTCCGGATCGGCGCCCTTGCGGGAGTCTATGACCGCGTGCAGCCGGTCCAGGATATGTTCGCTCATTGCGGCCTCACAGGAATACCGGCCTTCGCCATCGCCGCTTTCGCCTCGGATATGCGGAAAGTGCCGAAGTGAAACACGGAGGCGGCCAGCACCGCCGAGGCGTGACCTTCGAGAATGCCTTCGGCGAAATGTTCCAGCGTGCCAACGCCGCCGCTGGCAATCACCGGAATGCTCACCGCATCGGAAATCGCCCGTGTCAGCGGCAGGTTGAAGCCCTGCTTGGTACCGTCCCGGTCCATCGAAGTCAGCAGGATCTCGCCCGCCCCGTACTCGGTCATGCGCTGGGACCAGGCCACGGCATCAATACCGGTTGCCTCGCGCCCGCCATGGGTAAAAATCTCGTATTTATCCGGCCCGACGCTTTTCGCATCCACCGCAACGACGATGCACTGGCTACCGAATTTCTCCGCCGCGCGGCGCACGAAATCAGGATCCTTCACTGCTGCCGTGTTGATCGACACCTTGTCGGCGCCTGCCAGCAGCAGTTTGCGGATATCCTCAAGCGTCCGCACGCCTCCGCCGACGGTCAGCGGCATGAAGCATTGCTCCGCCGTCCGGCCGACGACATCGAACAGGGTGTCCCGTTCCTCGTGGCTGGCCGTGATGTCGAGAAAGCAAAGCTCGTCCGCGCCTTCACGGTCATAGATCTTGGCCTGCTCCACCGGATCGCCGGCATCGACCAGATCGAGAAAGTTGACGCCCTTGACGACCCGGCCGTCCTTCACGTCGAGACAGGGTATAACGCGTGCTGTCAGCATCAGACGGCCTCCGCTTCGGGCGCGGCCAGAAGAGCGACCGCTTCCGCCAGATCGATCCGTCCGTCATAAAGCGCGCGGCCGGAGATGGCGCCGGCAATGCCCGGTGCTCCCGCGGCCTTCAGAGCCGCCAGATCCTCCAGCGAGGCAACGCCGCCACTGGCAATCACCGGCGTCGAGATCGCGTTTGCCAAAGCGGCTGTCGCCGCCACATTGACGCCGCCGAGCGCGCCGTCCCGGTCGATATCGGTGAAGATGATCGCCGCCACGCCACAACCTTCGAAACGACGGGCGAGATCGACGGCCGACAAGGTCGAGGTTTCGGCCCAGCCCTCGACAGCGACCATGCCATCACGGGCATCGATACCAACCGCGATGCGGCCCGGATGGCGCGCGCAGGCGGCTTTCACCAGTTCCGGATCGCGCAGCGCGACGGTGCCGAGAATGACCCGGGCAACACCCTTTTCAAGCCAGGCATCGATCGCCGCCATGTCGCGGATGCCGCCACCGAGCTGCACCGGCACATCGACGGCCGCAAGAATGCGGTCGACGGCGTCCCCGTTCCGGGTCTCGCCGGCAAAGGCACCGTCCAGGTCGACCACATGAACCCAACCGCACCCGGCGTCCTGAAACAGACGCGCCTGAGCGCCCGGATCATCGTTGAAGACCGTCGCCGTGTCCATTTCACCCTTGAGCAGCCGCACACACTGGCCGCCTTTCAGATCGATGGCGGGAAACAGGATCATGCCGCGTCCAAATCCTTGTAATAGAAGTGCCCGGAGACGAAGCCGTCCCGCACATAGGCATAATGCGGCAGGCTGCCGAAACGGACATAGCCAAGCCGTTCATAGAGCCGGATCGCCGCATGCTGGGTTTCGCGCACATCCAGCGTCAGTACCTTGAAGCCTTCGTCCCGCGCGTGCTTTTCCGCGATCTCGACCAGGTCCCGTGACAGTCCGTGTCCCCGGCCCCAGGGCGCGACAAAGGTCGTCGTCAGGCTGCAGGTATGGCGCTGCGCCTCGTTGTTCCGGGCCGGTTTCTGGATCTGGCAGGACCCGGCGATCACACCGTCAAGCCGGCCAACAAAAAGATCGCGCTCGGGAATCAACAGAACCCCGCGCCAGAAAGCTTCAAGCGTTTCCCGCGGTGGCGGCGAGATCCAGCCGAACCCGCCGCCGTCAATGATTGCCGCTTCCGCCGCGTCAGACAGATCCTGCAGGTCACCCGGGCCGAACTCGTTCAGCATCTCCACCGTGGGAGCTGCCTGAAGCTGCGTTTCAGAGCCGCTGTCGTCCATGCCGCCCTCCCTCATGGAGCCCAGTCGAGAAAGTTCCGGATGAAAGCAAGGCCGTTGGCCTGACTTTTCTCCGGGTGAAACTGGGTCCCGAAATAATTTTCGCGTCCAACCAGCGCTGCGATCTCTCCACCGTAATCGCTCACCGCGATCAGATCGGACCGATCCGCTACATCAAACAGATACGAATGCACATAGTAAACGAAGGCGCCGTCTTCGATGCCTTTCAGCAATGGGTGCCCGCTCTGGATGAAGTTGAGCTGGTTCCAGCCCATATGCGGAACCTTGAGGGCAAGACCGTCCGGCGCCGGCGCAGGCTCGATCAGGCGGACCTCGCCGCCGATCCAGCCGAGCCCTTCCGAGGTCACGTGCTCCAGCCCGCGCTCCGCCATGAGCTGCATCCCGACGCAGATACCGAGAAACGGCGTGCCATTCTCAAGCACCGCGTCAGACAGCGCCTCGACCATGCCGGGGAGACCGTAGAGTCCATTGCGGCAATCGGCGAAAGCGCCAACCCCCGGCAGCACGATCCGACCGGCAGTGCGTACCACCGCCGGATCCGACGTCACGACAATCTCGGTGCCTTTTCCATGCTCGGACGCCACCCGCTCGAAAGCTTTCGCCACCGAACGGAGGTTGCCGGACCCGTAATCAACAACTGCGACTGTGGTCCGGCTGCCAGAGGCGGTCACAGGCTCCCCCCGAGGGTGCCCTTGGTCGAGGGCACGGCATCGGCGCGGCGTTGATCGATTTCAATCGCCATCCGCAACGCCCGGCCGACGCCCTTGAAGATGGATTCAACGATATGGTGCGTGTTGTCGCCGTAGAGATTTTCGATATGCAGGGTCAGCCCGGCCGCCTGGCTGAAGGCCTGGAAGAATTCACGGAACAGCTCCGTGTCCATGTCTCCCAGCTTCTGCGCCGGCATGGTGGCCCGCCAGACAAGAAAGGGACGGTTCGAGCAATCCAGCGCGACCCGGCTCAGCGCCTCGTCCATCGGCAAATAGGAAGAGCCATACCGGTTGATACCCTTACGGTCCTTCAGGGCCTTCGACAACGCATCGCCAATGGCCCAGCCGCAATCCTCGGTCGTGTGGTGCGCATCGATATGCAGATCGCCCTCGGCCCGTACCTTCAGATCCATCAGGGAATGCCGGGACAGCTGATCCAGCATATGGTCGAGAAAACCGATCCCGGTCTCGACGTCATATTTTCCGGTTCCGTCCAACGAAAGCTCGACGGAAATGCTGGTTTCGTTAGTCACGCGCTTGACGGTCGCGCTGCGGTTGTCCGACATGGGTTCTGCTCCCGGGCAATATACGGCGGCTATGTAGCAGGAAGTACGGCAGAATGCCAATCACCGGACTGCGCGAGGGCTCTCTTGCCGCAAGCCTTGCCAGAAGCGTTCCCTTGACGTTATCCAGCCGATGCCCAAATTGGACGGGCACGTTATCCATGGAGTTCTAATGAGCAATCAGGCCACCGACCCTATCCAGTGGCATGGCACCACGATCCTTTCGGTCCGCAAGAACGGGCGCGTGATCGTCGCCGGCGACGGACAGGTCAGCTTCGGCAATACGGTGATGAAGGCGCAGGCCCGCAAGGTGCGCCAGCTCGGCGACGGCAGCGTGATCGCCGGGTTCGCCGGCGCCACGGCGGACGCCTTCACCCTGTTCGAACGGCTGGAAGAGAAGCTCGAGAAACATCCGGGCCAACTCACCCGCGCCGCTGTCGAACTCGCCAAGGATTGGCGGACGGACCGTTATCTGCGCCGGCTCGAAGCAATGATGGCTGTGGCCGACAAGTCGGTCTCCCTGGTCCTGACAGGGAACGGCGATGTGCTGGAGCCCGAGGACGGCCTGATCGGCATCGGCTCCGGCGGCACGTTCGCCCTGTCCGCCGCACGGGCCCTGGTGGATATCGACGGCATGGAAGCCGAAGCGATTGCCCGAAAGGCGATGAAGATCGCCGCCGATATCTGCATTTACACCAACGAGAATCTCACCCTCGAGACGCTCGAGTCCGACTGACCCCGCCGATCTCCGGATCGGCCATCGCATTATCACGATAGGTAAGCCCACGCATGACCTCCTTCAGCCCGCGTGAAATTGTCTCTGAACTCGACCGCTTCATCATCGGCCAGACCGACGCCAAGCGCGCTGTCGCCATTGCCCTGCGCAACCGCTGGCGGCGCCAGCAGCTGGCCGACGATATCCGCGAGGAAGTACAGCCGAAGAACATCCTGATGATCGGCCCGACCGGCGTCGGCAAGACAGAGATCGCCCGGCGCCTCGCCAAACTGGCGGAAGCGCCCTTCATCAAGGTCGAGGCAACGAAATTCACCGAAGTCGGCTATGTCGGCCGGGACGTCGAGCAGATCATCCGCGACCTGGTGGAAGTGGCTATCGGTCAGGTCCGCGAGAAGATGCGCAAATCCGTGCATGCCAAGGCGGAGCTGGCGGCCGAGGACCGGGTGGTCGACGCCCTGGTCGGCGAAAGCGCAAGCGCGGATACCAAACAGAAATTCCGCATCATGCTGCGCGAAGGCAAGCTGGACGATAAGGAAATCGAGATCGAGACCGCGGATAGCGGTGGCGGCGGTATGCCGACTTTCGATATCCCCGGCATGCCCGGCGCCCAGATGGGCATGCTCAATCTGAACGATATGTTCGGAAAAGCCTTCGGTGGCCGGACCAAAAAGCGCCGCATGGCAGTCGCGGAATCCTACAAGGTGCTGGTCGAGGAAGAGGCGGACAAGCTGCTCGACGAGGAAAAAGTGACCCGCATGGCCATCGAGGCGGTGGAGGAGAACGGCATCGTCTTTCTGGACGAGATCGACAAGATCACCAGCCGTGCGGAGCGCGGCGGCGATGTCAGCCGCGAGGGTGTGCAGCGCGATTTGCTGCCGCTGATCGAGGGGACCACGGTGGCGACCAAGTACGGGCCGGTGAAAACCGACTTCGTGCTGTTCATTGCCAGCGGCGCTTTCCATCTGGCGAAACCCTCCGATCTGCTGCCGGAACTGCAGGGCCGTCTGCCCAACCGCGTCGAGCTGCGGGCACTGGAGCGGGACGATTTCCGCCGTATCCTGACCGAGCCGGAGAACAGCCTGCTGCGCCAGTACACGGCCCTGATGGCAACCGAAGAGGTCACCCTCGACTTCACCGACGACGCCATCGACGCACTCGCCGACCTCACGGTCGACATCAACAAGAATGTCGAGAATATCGGCGCTCGCCGCCTGCACACGGTGATGGAAAAGCTGCTCGACGAAATCAGCTTCACCGCCTCCGACAAGGGTGGCGAGACGTTGAAAATCGATGCGGCTTACGTGAACGAACGTGTGGGCGAGCTGGCGAAGAACACGGATCTCAGCAAGTTCATCCTCTGACCGGACAGGGCCGCACTCAGTAGCGCGGCCCCTTGCCCGGTGGCGCGAGTTCGGCAAGCAACGCGTCAATCCGTGGATCGTCGAGATCGCGGATACGGATCGCGAGAGTGTTGGCGAGCTCCGTCGCTTTCGGGCTGAGACCGGCCGTATCGATGACGACGCGCGGGTTCGAATGCTTCGCGAGCTTCTTCAGATCCTCCGCATCGTCCCAGATCAGGCCGAAATACTGGCAGATCTGGTGGATCAGCCCGACGGTCGGACGGCCTTTCTTGCCGTGCTCCAGCGCCGAGAGATAGGCGGAGGATACCTGCAGGGCGGTCGCCATCTGCTTCAGGGTGACGCCGCGGGCGGCCCTGAGCTGCCGGATCTTTGCGCCGAAGGGGGTCATCTGCCGTCTCGCCCTGACATCAGCTCTTCTGCCGGCGCAGCATGACATAGAGCGCGCCGCTGCCGCCGTGCTGCGGCTGGGCTGGGGAATAGGCCAGCACCTTATCCTTGTTCATGCCGTCGGTCAGCCAGCGCGGCGTCATCCGGCGCAACACGCCCGCCTCGCGCTCTCCATCGCCGGTGCGGCTGCCCTTGCCGGTAATTACCAGCACGCAGCGCTGGCCGCGCCTGTAGGCAGAGGCAATGAAGCCGTTCAGCGCCCGGTGGGCTTCCTCCTGGCGCATGCCATGCAGGTCGATGCGGCCGTCGATCTGTTGCTTGCCGCGTTTGATCTTGAGCGCCGTGCGCCGGTCTATCCCGGGGACCTTGCCCGGATCGTGCTCCGCCAGCGCACTCGGCACCTTGATGGCGATGAAGCCGGGATCGTTTTGTGGCCGGCTGTGATGGCGTGCCGCCTGCTGGCCCTTGGCGCTCTTTTTTGGCTGTTTTGTGCTGAGTTCCGGGACTTTCGGCGTCTCTTCAGCCTCGGCCAGCGCCGCACGGCGCTCAGGCGTCAGGGGCACCGTGTCGGCTACCACCTTGCGCCATAGATCGAGCTCGTCCGCTGTCGGTCGCCGCGCCATGAAATCCGCTCCGCTTCCGGGCTCAGTCCTTGACCAACATGATATGAAGCCGCCGGGGACCGTGTGCGCCGAGCTGGATGATCTGCTCCACATCCCCTGTCCGCGACGGCCCGGTGACGAGGTTGACCGTGCGCGGCACACTTGCTCCCGGTTCCAGACCCAACTTCTGTCGCAGCATGTCCCATGCATCCTCGTAAGCGCCAACGATCTGGCTCTCGCGCAGCAGTACCACGTGCGTATCCGGCACGAAATGCAGGCTTGTCGGGGTTTCGGCTGAGGAATGCAGCATCAGCGTGCCGGTTTCGGCAATCCCGGCATGGGCCGGTGTCAGCCCTACAGCATCCTCGTTCACCGCGGCTCCGCTGGTGATTTCAAGCGCAGGCGCCTTTTCCCACGGGATCACCGTGTCTTCCAGGGCCGGGGACTGCTTGATCCGGGCCGGCAGGTTCTCCCGGCGCAGATAGTCCGCCAGCCGCTCCGGCACGGATTCAAGGGATTCCAGCCTGTCCACGGTGCAGGAGACAGCTTCCGCCATCTCGACGAAAAGACCGACCTTGTGCGCCTGATCCCCATCGGAGCGCTTCGGCACCAGAACACGCGCATGCCCTTTCAGGCGCGCCTCCACGGCCTCGGCCGCCGCGCCCTCCAGCCTGCCGCGCCCGAGGGACTTGCGAATGCCCGCAAGGATCTGTTCCCGCGCCTCGCTCATCACGCGCTCCCCTTCTTGCCGTGTCCGCTCATCTTGTAGAGCTGCTGAAAGGTGCGTCCTTCCGGTGCCGGCATATCACGAACCGAGGTCCAACCGGATGCCAGCGGCAACGTCGCGATCCGGCCCCGGTTTCCGCCCAGAGCACGCAGTAGCGCAGCCCCCAGCTTGGTTGATTGGCGATACAGCCAAGGCCTTTTGGCAAAGTACGACCAAAGCCCCAAACCCGCGCGAACCTGCGAGGTAGTCTTGTTCTCAGTGAACTCTTTTGCCCGGTAGTGACGCATCATTTTCGGCAAGGGGATGCGCATTGGGCATACCTGCTCGCAACGGCCGCAAAAGGTCGATGCATTGGGCAAATGACCCGCCTCGTCGATGCCGATCAGGCTTGGTGTGAGCACCGCGCCCATCGGTCCCGGATAGACCCAGCCATAGGCATGCCCGCCGACGGCCGCATAGACCGGGCAATGGTTCATGCAGGCGGAACAGCGGATACAGCGGAGCATGTCCTGATATTCGGTGCCGAGCATGGCAGAGCGGCCATTGTCGATCAGCACCACATGGAAAGACTCCGGGCCATCGAGATCTGTTTCCCGGCGCGGCCCGCTGGAAAAGGTGGTGTAGACGGAAAACTCCTGACCCGTCGCCGAGCGGGCCAGCAGCCGCAAGATGCAGCTCGCATCCTCCAGCGTCGGCACGATCTTCTCCAGGCTGGCTACCACGACATGCGCCTTACCAAGGGTCTGGGTCAGATCGCCGTTGCCTTCGTTGGTAACGATCACGGTCTGGCCGGTCTCGGCGATCAGGAAGTTGGCACCGGTTATCCCAACGTCTGCCGCGAAGAATTTTGAGCGGAGCTGGGTGCGGGCCTCGTCGGTAATGTCGCCGACTTCCTCAAGCGGGCGGTCCGGCGGCAAATCGGTGTGTTTCTTGCGGAAGGCCTCGACGACCTGTTCCTTGTTCACGTGGATCGCCGGCGCGATGATATGGCTCGGCGGCTCACCCCGGAGCTGGATGATGTATTCGCCGAGATCGGTCTCGATCGGCTCGACACCATGCTCTTCCAGATACTCGTTGAGGCCGATTTCCTCGGCCACCATGCTCTTGCCCTTGGTCACCGTCTTCGCATCAACGGAGCGGCAGATCTCCATGATGGTCTGCCGGGCTTCCTCGGAATTCCGGCACCAGTGAACCTGCCCGCCATTGGCAATGACGTTGCTTTCGAAGCGCTCGAGATAGAAATCGAGATTCTCCAGCACGTGGTTCTTGATATCCCGGCCCCGGTCGCGGAGATCCTCGAACTCCGGCAGCTTGGCGACGACGTCCGCCCGCTTCTGCTGGAAGCCGGGGCGCATCTTGGAGAGCGCCTTCTGCAGCTGGGCATCGGTTAGTGCGTCACGCGCATTCTGTTTGAAGCTGTGGGAGGTGGCTTCCATCAGCGCTCTCCCTCACCGATGGAGGGCTGATCGGTCATGCCGGCCAGCACTTCAGCGACATGCCGAACCTCCGTCCTGGCGCCGAGGCGTTTCAGCTTGCCGCCCATGTTCAAGAGGCAGCCAAGATCACCCGCCAGCAGGTGATCGGCACCGCTCTCGACGATCTCAGCGGCTTTCTGAGTCACCATCTTGTCGGAGATTTCCGGGTATTTGACGCAGAAGGTGCCGCCGAAACCACAGCAGATCTCGGCCCCCGGCATTTCCTTGATAGAGGTGCCGTCCATGGCTGCCAGCAGCTTGCGGGGCTGGGTCTTGACCTCAAGTTCGCGCAGGCCGGAGCAGGAATCGTGATAGGTCACCGTGCCGTCGAAGGCCGCGCCGGTGCTCTCCACACCCATTATATCCACGAGGAATGAGGTCAGCTCGTAGGTTCGCTTGGCCAGATGCTGTGCCCGCATGGCCATCGCCGGATCATCCTCGAACAGCTCCGGGTAATGCTCCCGGATCATCCCGGCGCAAGAGCCAGACGGCGCGACCACATAATCGAAACCCTCGAAGGCCTCGATCACATTGGCGGCAATATCACGGCTATCCTTGAAGTCACCGGAATTGAAGGTCGGCTGGCCACAACAGGTCTGCGCCTCCGGCACAATCACCTCGCACCCGGCTTTTTCAAGCAGAGACAGGGTTGCGAACCCGACCGACGGACGGAACAAATCGACAAGGCATGTCACGAACAGGCCGACGCGTGGACGGGCATTCTCGGACGCAGACACAGCAGGCTCCCACTCACATCTCTTTTTTGAGGATGCGGGGGCCATGGACCGGCACGCCGCATCCTATTGCTTAAAGGCAATATCGAGATTTTTAGGCAGAAGCACGAAATATCGACCCGTCGCAGCCATCGGTCCGGCTTTTTCAGCCGCCCGCGGACCGTGGCCCCAGAACACATCGCCACGTACGCCACCCTTGATGGCACCGCCGGTATCCTGTGCGACAACAAGGCGCTGCAACGGCTTCCCGCTTTCGTCCGGATAATCGACATCGAGCCAAACAGGTGCGCCGAGTGGGATATAACGCCGATCGACAGCAAGAGAGCGCCCGGCCGTCAGCGCCACACCCTGGGCGCCGATTGGGCCCTCGCCATCAATCGTGCGGAAGAAGATGTAAGAGGGATTCCGGTCCATGACGCCACGCATCTGATCCGGATGGCGATGCAGCCAGTCGCGAATGGTCTGCAGCGATACCGCTTCCCGGTCGATCTCACCGCTTTCCACGAGATATCGGCCGATCGGATAATAGATGTGCCCATTATGGCCGTCGTAGCCGACCCGCAGCACCCGGCCGTCATCAAGCCTTATACGGCCCGATCCCTGAATGTGCAGGAAGAAGGCGTCAATCGGATCGTCGAGCCAGACCAGCGTCTCCGCATTGTTGCCAAGCGCCCCGGACTCGATTTCTGACCGGCTTTCATACGGGATCAACCGGCCGCTACGCAGCCGGCCGGCAATGCGCTCACCGCGAAGACCCGTCCGCCAGTCCCCGAGATTGACCAGAACCAGATCGGACGGTTTTGCCAGCAACGGGGTCTCGAAACCTTCGCGCCGCTCAAGCGAGCCATTCAGCTCCGGCTCGTAATATCCCGTAAAGAGCCCCTCGCTCTTGCCCGCCCGGACCTCGTAAGCATCGAACCAGGTTGAGAGAAAATCGCGGACGGCACCATCGCCGCTGCCATCGGACAGTCGGGAAAGGGCATCGCAAGCGCCCCGCCAAGCGGCAACGGTGCCGCCGATTTCTGCCGGTGCGATGGTCGCGGTATCGGATTGACGCCGGAGTTTCCCGCAGGAGCGCTTCAGGGCCGGGAGTGCCTCGCTGACCCGGTCGCTGTTCCAGGCCGGCAGTCCCGCAAGGTCGGTCCTCTTATAGCTGACCGGAGGCGAGTCCGCGCGATCGGGTTCCTGATCCGGCGTGCATGCGGCCAGAACCAAAACTGTCAGCAGCCACAAGCCGCGCCACGTCAAAATATTCTCCAGTCCGTTTCGGACCATAGTGATCGATGCTTTATTCTTCAGGCACACGTGTTGCGACGAGACGCCAGTTCGGATCCCGTCCGGAAATATCACGCTCGAATGTCCAGAGATCGGTCACGGTTTCGATCTTGTCCGGGTCGCCGTCTACGACCGATCCATCCTCGGCGCGGGTCGCCTTCACCTGATCGGTGATGAACTCGACCGTCACCCGGGCAATTGACCCGTCCAGGTGAACTTCGCTGATCAAAGCCGACCGCATGGAAGAAATCGTTGTTTCCTGCGTCTCGCCCGCCTGCTCGCGCGCATCAATCGCGCCGGCGAAAGCAGACATCAGATCGTCTGCCAGTAGCGGACGGAGAGCTTCCTGATCGCCCTTGGCAAAAGATTCGACGACCCATTCGAATGCGGTCCGCGCCCCTTTCAGGAACTCGATCTCATCAAAGGACGGATCCGCCATTTTCAGGCGCATGGCTTCGGACAATTCGCCGTCCTGCTGATCGGCGTCGCCGTTATCCGCATCACGGCCCGGAAGCTGGATCACGTTGTCCGACGTGTTGCCCTGCTCGGGTGCCTGCGAAAACGGATCGCTGTGCCGCTCTTCATGCCCGGTGCGTTTTCCAAGCACGCTACGCAGCTTGAAAACGAGGAACCCCGCAAGTATTGCGAATAGAATTATCTCGAACAAAGCGGAACCGTCGCCCATATCGTCCTTAACTGCGGGTATGAAAACCCTTATCCATTGATGAAGAAATCGCCACCGGTTTGTTCGGCAGACCAACCATGTTTTGGTCAGAGACCTGCCGCTTTAACCTTCGGGCGACCGTACTACAGCATACATAGGCTGTCACTTTTGAAAGAACAACTATGGCCCTGCTAATCCTTTTCATCTTGATCGGCATCCCAGTCATCGAGATTTTCGTCTTCGCCGAAGTTGGCGGGATCATCGGCGGCTGGGCAACCGTCGGCCTGACCCTGCTCACTGCCGCACTGGGCGCCATACTGTTCCGGAGCCAGGGCACGGCCGTTCTTCAGCGGGCCCAGGAGCAGCTGCAGCGGGAAGAGACCCCGCTGGCCGAAATCATTGACGGGGTTGGCCTTCTGCTGGCGGCGGCCTTCCTCTTCCTGCCCGGTTTCGTGACCGATGCCGCCGGTTTTCTGCTTTTCATACCGCCGCTGCGCGTGGTGCTGATCGGAATGTTGTTCCGGGGCGCCGCACGGGCCGCCGACTCTCACGTCTGGATTGTCCGGGGACGGTCGGATAAAGCCTCCGGCGCTTCCGGTTCCAAAACAGTCATCGACGCGGAGTTCGAGGATCTGACGGACAAGGAAGATAATTCCGGAACTGGTGGCGACGGCTCCGGCCGCGACCTGCCACCACGCTGATCAAACCGCTTTTGCATCCATATCTGAGGGATTTCACCTGCATGTTGTTCGTCCGTCACGGCCAGTCCGAATTCAATGTCGTCTATGGAGCCACCGGCCGCGACCCGGGAATTGAAGACCCGGCATTGACCGAACTCGGCCAAGCCCAGATCCGGCACAGTGCCCAGGCATTGCGCGGACACGATGTCGATCACATTGTCTCCAGCCCCTATCGCCGGGCGCTCGAGACAGCGCATATCATCGCCGAGGTCATCGACCGGGAGATCAGGATCGAGCCGTTGATCCGCGAGCACCGGCATTTTATCTGCGATATCGGCCGCACGCGAACAAAGTTGCAGGCCGACTGGCCGCATCTGGCGTTTGACCATATCGATGAGCAATGGTGGACCGATCATCACGAAGAGGAGCACGAGGTTCATGCCAGGGTGAGCGCATTCCTCGATGCCAACCATCGGCGGACGGACTGGGATCGCGTTGTCTGTGTCAGCCACTGGGGTTTCATCAACCGTCTCACGGGCCTGCCGGTCGGCAACGGAACCGTCGTCAAGGTCCAGCGGGACGGCGCCGGAGAGGTTGTTCACACCCCCGATCCGTGATACCCACGCGCCTTCAAATTGACCCGGCAGAGATAAGATCGAACCGATGACCGACACAGATACCGGTACCGCGCCCGCCCAACAGAGTGAAGCGATCAACACCTTCTCGATGACTGTGAAGGCGCAATATATCAAGGATATGTCCTTCGAAAATCCGAAGGCGCCGTGGAGCCTGCGTGCCGATATTCGCCCCGACATCGAAATCGGTGTAGATGTCCGCGCCGAGCGGATGACGGATGATGTCTTCGAGGTCACCCTGCTGCTGAACGTCAACGGCGTTCACGAAGGCGAGAAGGTCTTCATCGTCGAGCTGTCCTATGCAGGTGTTTTCCAATTTGAAAACGTGCGGCCTGATCAGGCTGAGTATGTGCTGATGGTCGAATGTGCGCGGCTGCTGTTCCCGTTTGCCCGCCAGATCATCGGGCAGGTGACGTCCGATGGCGGTTATCCGCCGCTGCATATCCAGCCGATCGATTTCCTGGGCGTGTTCCAGAAAAACGAACTGAAGCGTCAGGAAACCGGCGGCGTCGACGTTGCTGCGGTCGAGACCGAAGGCAACGCCTGATTATTCTGCGGCTTCCCCAGCCCGGTTCCAGATCGGGTCCTTCACCTTTTCCATAAGCGTTGCATGCGCCGCGAGCTCGTCAGGGCTCGGCGCGTGCGGGCGCGGCGGCCGGATAACTGCCTCGCGGATTTCTGGCGCGGCTGCTCCGGCCTTTTCCTGCCCCGCGAGCTCGAAGCCAGGCTGCCGTCCGCCGATCAGTTCCAGATAGACCGAAGCCAGCAAATCCGCGTCGACCAGTGCGCCGTGCAGATCGCGATGCCCGTTGTCGATCTCGAACCGCCGGCAGAGTGCATCCAGGCTGGCCTGGGCCCCCGGATATTTGCGCCGCGCCATGGTCAGCGTATCGATCGACCGCTCCATCGGCATTTCCGGATGGCCGAGCCGCTTCAGCTCGGCATTGATAAACCCCATGTCGAACTTGGCATTGTGAATAACCAGAGTTGCGTCACTGACGAATTCCAGAAACCCGTCCACGACCCCAGCGAAATTCGGATAGTCGGCAAGGAACTCTGTTGAAAGGCCATGGACCTCGAACGCGCCCTGTTCGACCTCGCGCTCCGGGTTGATATAGACGTGATAGCTCTCGCCGGTCGGCACATGATTGATCAGTTCAATGGCGCCGATTTCGATAATCCGGTGCCCCTGTTTCGGATCGATACCCGTGGTTTCCGTATCAAGAACCAGTTCACGCATGTCTAATTCCCAGCTGGCGGAGGATCTTCTTGATCACCCGGATCGTAACGGCTCGGCCCAGGCCGGTCGGCAGAACGTAATCCGCGCGCCGACGCTTTTCACGATCCGGCATCTGCTTTTCCAGAATAGAAGAGAGCCGCTCCGCTGTCATGCCGGGACGGGCCAAAACCCGTTGCCGCTGTAAAAAAGCGGGCGCGGATACAACGAAGACATAGTCACAGATCTCCTCTCCGCCTGTCTCGAACAGAAGAGGCACATCGAGCACGGCCGCGCGGCGCCCGGCCCGGCGGTGCAGGGCGAGAAACCGGTCCCGCTCGCGACGCACCAACGGATGGACGATCGCTTCCAGATCGTGCAGCGCATCCGCATTGCCAAACACGATCTTACCGAGCCGCTCCCGATCCACCGCCCCGTTGACGATGGCCTCGGGAAACCGGCGGGAAATCGGTGCCACCGCCGAACCACCTGCCCGGAAAAGCGCATGCACTGAAGCGTCCGCATCATGCACAGGGAGCCCCAGGCGGCGGAACATCGCGGCCGCGGTGCTTTTCCCCATGCCGATGGAGCCAGTCAGACCGAGGACCAGCATCAATTCAGGTCCGCAGGGCGCTGTGCGTGCGCATGAAATCGAGAAGCGGAAGCAACGGCAGTCCGAGAACGGTAAAGAAATCACCCTCGACAGAAGTGAAAAGCTGCGCGCCAACAGATTCAAGGTGATAGGCCCCGACGGAATCCAACACCTTGTCACCGACCGTATCGAGATAGGCGTCTATGAACTCGTCGGAGAGCGGACGGACAAGCAAGCTTGCCGTAGCGATATTGTGCCAGATCCGGGTTCCGCCGGCTGAAACGACCACGGCGCTGATCAAACTGTGCCGCTTGCCGGAAAGACGGCGAAGATGCGCGGCGGCACCAGCCCGGTCTTCCGGTTTATCCAGCCACTCTCCATCGATATCAAGCATCTGATCGGCGCCGATCACCAATGCTTCCGGTATCGCACGGGAGACTGTGTTCGCCTTCATTTCCGCAAGAAACGTGGCGACCTCAGCCGCGCTCGCCCCATCGGCCCGAAGGCTCCGTTTGAACTCGGACTCGTCAACGGCCGGTTTTCGTATTTCCACGGCCAGGCCTGCCGAACGGAGCATATCGGCGCGGGTCCGGCTTCCGGAAGCCAACACGACCGGCTTTTCACCCGTGCCAGCGAGATGAGAGAGATCAAGAGGCTCGGTCATCAGGATTCCAGACCGTGAAATTTTGCGTATTTCTGAAGCACTGCCGCAGCGGTCTCTTCAATCGAACGGCGGGTCACATCGATCACCGGCCAACCGCCCTTGGTAAAGAGCTTGCGTGCTTCGATCACCTCCGCGCGGACCTTTTCGGGATCGACATAGTCCGTCTCGTTACTGTGCTGGAGCATCAGCATGCGGTTCCGCCGAACCTGCGTCAGCCGGTTCGGATCGTTGGTCAGGGCAATCACGAAGGGCTTTTTAAGGCTGTATAGCTCTTGCGGCAGGGCAACCCCCGGCACCACCGGGATGTTCGCCGTCGCATAGCCTCTGTTCGCGAGATAGAGAGAAGTAGGAGTCTTCGAGGTTCGGGAGACGCCGACGATCACAATGTCGGCATCTTCCAGATCATGGACCATCTGCCCGTCATCATGCGCCAGCGTGTAATCCATGGCGCGGATCCGGTTGAAATAGGCCGCGTCCAGTTCGTGCTGCCGTCCGGGCCGTCCGTGGCTTTCCTGACCAAGGAAGGTGCCCAGGGCGTTGACCACCGTATCCAGCACGGAGATGCAGGGAACGCGGCGTTGCTGGCATCCTTTTTCGAGCTGCTGCCGGAGCTCCGGATTGACCAGGGTGAAAAGCACCGGTCCCGGATAGACGCTGACCGCAGCGAGCACCTTCTCGATATGGCCCGATGTTCGGACCAGGGACCAGACGTGCTCACGCGCGCGGACGCCTTCAAACTGGACGAGGCAGGCCCGGGCGACCTGATGGTTGGTTTCACCGGTCGCATCAGACACCAGGTGAAGATGAATATCCGTATCGGTCACATTCCACATCCGGCTGGGGATAACTGCGTACGAACTGTTTACAGAATCCGGAATCTCTTCCGAAAGGAAATCTGCACCCATTCATGCATTCGCTAACAGGCATGTTGTTCGGCAGGGGGCAATCTTTTCCCGGACTGCGCACAACTCCCAACTTGCCGACCAGAGACAAGATATCCCCGCTATCCACAAGTATCAGGGCTGATACATTCCGGGAGCTTGCGACATTTTTACCCCTCCTTGTCCCCGATCCGGGCCTGTATGCTCCGGGCCGAACAGAACTGTGGATTACCTGTGCCGAAACGGTAATCCACAGGACTCACAGCACCACTACAATCACTTCCTACTTATTTATAATAAGATTCTTTGTTAGGAGTGGCGCGCTTATCACCAAACGGACAGTCAATCGATGACCGATAAAGTTCTACTGAACGTGCTCGCCGGAAAAACAGCCGAGATCCCTCCTATCTGGCTGATGCGGCAAGCTGGACGGTATCTGCCGGAATATCGGGCCATCAGGGCAGAGGCCGGGTCTTTCGTCGATCTTTGTCTCAATCCGGAGATGGCGGCTGAGGTGACCTTGCAGCCGATCCGCCGGTTCGGCATGGATGGCGCTATCCTGTTCTCCGATATCCTGATTGTGCCTTACGGTCTCGGCCAGCCGCTGCGCTTTGTCGAAGGCAAGGGGCCGGTTCTGGAACCGGTGACAGATCGTGCAGCGCTGAAGGGTCTCGACATCAATGGCCTCTCAGAGCGCGTAGGGAACGTCTACGAGACTGTGTCGCGTGTTCGGGCAGCCCTCCCCGCCGAAACCACCTTGATCGGCTTCTCGGGCAGTCCCTGGACCGTGATCACCTATATGGTCGAAGGCGGGAGCAGTAAGGATTACGCTGCCACCAAGCGCTGGGCCTATTCGGATCCGGAAGGCTTTCAGGAGCTGATCGATATCGTGGTCGAGGGCACGATTACCTATCTTCTCGGTCAGGCGAAGGCCGGGGCCGAAGTCCTGAAACTCTTTGATTCCTGGGCTGGTGTGCTGTCGTCGCGACTATTCCGCATGGCGGTACTGGAGCCGACAAAGAAAATCGTCTCGGCAGTGAAAGCCCAGTATCCGGATCTGCCGATCATCGGATTTCCGCGCGCGGCGGGCGCTCATTATCTCGATTACATCGAGGAAACCGGTGTCGATGCGGTCGCGGTGGATACGGCGATGCCGCTCCGTTGGGCTGTCGAGAACATCCAGACCAAGATGCCGATCCAGGGAAATCTCGATCCGATCGCCTTGCTTGCCGGTGGAGCCGGACTTGAGGCGGAAGTCGAGAGCATCCTTTCGACGGCGGCTTCGAAGCCGTTTATCTTCAATCTCGGGCACGGCATCCTGCCGACCACGCCGATCGAGCATGTGGAACAGCTTGTCCGGCAGGTTCGCGCCGGGCGCTGACGCTATTCGAGGGGGAGAGCCGCACGCATGAGCTACGAATGGGTCAAGGCTCTTCATGTGATCAGCATGGTCGCCTGGATGGCGGGGATGTTTTATCTGCCGCGTCTCTACGTCTATCACGTGGGTGCCGGAGCCGGCTCCGAGCTCTCCGAAACACTGAAAGTGATGGAGCGGCGGTTGCTCCGGGCAATCATCAACCCGGCGATGATTTCGACGTTCGTATTCGGTATCTGGATGCTGGTTCTGGTTCCGGATTATCTGTCGGAGCCATGGATGCATGTGAAGCTGGCCTGTGTCGTTTTCATGACCGCTTTTCATGGTGGACTGGCGCGCTGGAGACGCCAATTCGCCGCGGATGCAAATCCGCATAGCGAACGCTTCTACCGCATAGCGAATGAGGTTCCGACGATTTTGCTGATCGTCATCGTCATCATGGTGATCGTGAAGCCGTTTTCCGGATGAATTCCATTTTTCTCAAATATTCGGGTTTGACATTCAGCGCTGAAGCACTGTAATTGAAAACAGCGCTGATCGCCGTAGGGCGTTGCGTCAGGTCTTTCCCGCACAAGAACGAATAATAAAAGTCTGCTCTAACCAGCACACTCGTGCGGCTTGCTCATGAGGCCGAACTCTCAAAACATTCGTTATACCTGATCATCGACAGGACGATGCATCTTCAAGAGCTGAAATCGAAGACACCTCAAGATCTTCTCGCATTTGCGGAAGACTTGGAGATCGAGAACGCAAGTGTTCTGCGCAAGCAGGACATGATGTTCGCTATTCTGAAACAATTAGCTGATAACGATCTACCGATCTACGGTACGGGTGTTCTTGAAACGCTCCCGGATGGTTTCGGTTTTCTTAGATCGCCTGAATCGAATTACTTGCCAGGCCCGGATGATATCTACATTTCTCCGAGCCAGGTGCGGCGCTTTGGGCTGCGCACCGGCGATACGGTCGAGGGGCAGATCCGGGCACCGAAAGACGGCGAGCGGTACTTCGCACTGCTCAAGGTCAATCAGATCAATTTCGAAGACCCGGATGCGGTTCGCCACCGGATCAACTTCGATAACCTGACTCCGCTGTACCCGGAACAGAGGCTCAACCTCGAGCTCGAAGATCCGGTGAACAAGCAGCAGGGTGCCACAACGCGGGTGATCGACCTGATCTCGCCGTTGGGCATGGGTCAGCGTGGTTTGATCGTTGCGCCGCCGCGCACCGGTAAGACGGTGATGCTGCAGAACATCGCTCATGCGATCGCCGAGAACCATCCGGATGCTTATCTTCTCGTGCTGCTCATCGACGAGCGGCCGGAAGAAGTGACCGACATGGATCGTTCGGTGAAGGGCGAGGTTATCAGCTCGACCTTCGACGAGCCGGCATCACGCCATGTCCAGGTCGCGGAAATGGTGATCGAGAAGGCAAAGCGCCTGGTCGAGCACAAACGCGACGTGGTCATTTTGCTGGATTCCATCACCCGCCTGGCACGCGCCTACAACACTGTGGTGCCGTCTTCGGGCAAGGTGCTGACCGGTGGTGTGGATGCGAACGCCCTGCAGCGGCCGAAGCGCTTCTTCGGTGCGGCCCGGAACATCGAGGAGGGCGGCTCGCTGACGATCATCGCGACCGCACTGATCGATACCGGATCGCGCATGGACGAAGTCATCTTCGAAGAGTTCAAGGGTACGGGTAACTCCGAGATTATCCTGGACCGGAAGCTGGCCGACAAACGGACGTTCCCGGCCATCGATATCACCCGTTCGGGTACCCGGAAGGAAGAGCTTCTGGTGGATCGTGCGACCCTCAACAAGATGTGGGTGCTGCGCCGGATCCTGACCCAGATGGGCACGGTCGATGCCATGGAATTCCTGATCGACAAGCTCAAGACCTCGAAGAACAATAACGATTTCTTCGATGCCATGAATTCCTGACCGGGGAACTCCTGATCAGGCATATAGGTCAAAGAAAAGGGCGGTGCTTTGCAGCACCGCCCTTTTTGTTTGTCCAGAGACCGGATCTTTACGGGATCAGGATGGTCGAGCCGGTGGTCTTGCGGGCCTCGAGCGCTTCATGAGCGGCCCTGGCTTCGGCCAGCGGGAAAGTCTGGTCGATATGGATCTTCACCGCACCGGAGGAGACTGCATCGAACAGATCGCCAGCCGTTGCCCGCAGATCCTCGGCGGTCGAGATGTAGTTGAACAGGGTCGGCCGGGTGAAGAAGAGGGAACCCTTCTGCGCGAAGATGCCGAGATTGACGGGCGGGATCGGGCCGGCGGCCTGGCCGAAGCTGACCATCAGGCCGCGCGGACGCAGGCAATCGAGGGATTTCTCGAAGGTGGTGTCGCCGATCGAATCATAGACCACCGGCAGCATCTTGCCGTCCGTAATCTCCTTTACCCGCTCGACGAAATCCTCGTCATTGTACAGCACCGGATGATGGCAGCCGTTGGCCTTGGCGATTTCCGCCTTTTCCTTGCTGCCGACGGTGCCGATGACGGTGGCGCCGAGATGGTTGGCCCACTGGCTGACGATCTGGCCGACGCCGCCGGCCGCGGCATGGATCAGGATCGTGTCGCCCTTGCCGACCTTGTAGATTTGCCGGATCAGATACTGCGCCGTCATGCCCTTCAGCATCATCGCTGCGGCGGTCTGGTCCTCGACACCGGCCGGGATCTTCACAACGCGATCAGCCGCGATGTTACGGGCCTCGGCATAGGAACCCGGAGGCGGGGAGGCGTAAGCCACCCGGTCACCCACGGCTAGGTCCGAGACGCCACTGCCGAGAGCCTCGACCACGCCTGCGCCTTCCATACCGATACCGGAGGGCAGCGGCAGGGGATAGAGACCGCTGCGGTGATAGGTGTCGATGAAATTGAGGCCGATTGCGGTGTGCCGCACGGTGATTTCGCCGGCCGCCGGGGCCGCGAGATCGATATCGGTCATTTCGAGAACTTCCGGACCGCCCGGTGCCTTGAACTGGATTGCCTTGACCATTTTTCTTGTTCCCTTGTTTTAGCCGAGATGGGTTTTGAAGAAGTCTGCGGTGCGGGCATTGGCCGTCTTGGCTGCTGCCGCATCGTAATGCGCGCCTCCCTGACGTGCGAAGGCGTGATCCTGGCCTTCATAGACATGCAGTGTGACCTGCGGATTGTCTGCCAGACCGGCCTTGATCTTCGCCTGCGCCTCTTTCGGGACGAAACCGTCTTCGGATGCCATATGGTTCAGATAAGGTTTGGAAATACTGGAGGATTCTCCCAGAAGCTCATCCAGGCCGACGCCGTAATAGCTGACATTGCAGTCGGCATCGGACCGGGTAGCCATCAGATAGGCGAGCTTGCCGCCGAGGCAATAGCCGACGGATCCCGCCTTGCCGCTGCAGCCATCCATGGATTTCATATGGGCGAGGGTCGCCTTCAGATCCTCGACGCCTTTATCCACATCGAAAGCATTGAACAGCTCAAACGCTTTGTCCCATTCGGCCTGGCTCTGGTCGGTGATGTCGATACCGGGCTCGATGCGCCAGAAGATATCCGGGCAGAGCACGTGATAACCCTCGGCTGCGTAGGCGTTGGCCTGATCGCGCATCACCTTGTTAACGCCAAAGATTTCCTGGATCAGGACGATGCCGGGGGCTGTTCCGCCACCTGCGGGTGCCGCGTGATAGGCCTGAAAAGAGCCGCCATCAGCGGCTTTGACTGTCACATATGCCATTGAATGCCTCCCTCTGAAGCTGTCATTGGCGAGAGACTAGGCGTGCGGGTGATCCCGTGTCCACGCTCCGTTGCGGCATGGGTGTCCGTCAAAACAGGGAGAGTTGGTCTGATTCATGATCGAGCAACTGCTGCTTGGTGGCGATGCCGCCATCGCCGGAAAAGCCGGTCAGCTTGCCGTTGCTTCCGACCACCCGGTGGCAGGGTATGATGAGGGGGATCGGGTTTGACCCGCAGGCACCGCCCGCCGCTCGGGCGACGCCGCCGACATGGTCCGCGATATCACCGTAGGTCCAGACTGTTCCGAAGGGGATTTCCTGCATGGCCCGCCACACCGATTGCTCGAAGGGGGAGCCCCGGTCAAAAGCAAGTGGCAGATCAAAATCCTTGAGCGTCTTGGCAAAGTAGGCATGGATCTGACGCTCTGCTTCCGCGAGCAAACTTGTCATTGCGTTATCGGAATGAGCTTTAGATGTTTCACGTGAAACCCATGTCAGACCTGTAATGGCGCCACCTGTTTCGGTCAGGTGAATACGGCCGATGGGGCTGTTGAAGCTGTGCTGACGAGGCTCGCTCACGGCCGGGCCTCAAGCGCGGCTTGGAATGCTTTCGGATCAACTTCCGGCGCGGAGCAAACCTGATTGACGCAGAGATAGGCGGCGGGCGCGCCGTCGACAGGTCCCTTTCCGTGGGCGGGATGATTGTCCGGAAGGGCGATGCCGTCCCGGATGACCTGCACGGTCGAAAGGGCTCGGCCAGCGGTGCGGGCGGCAGTGACCATTGCTCTGTTTTCGGCCGTATCCGGGTCGCCGACAATGACGATTTGTCGGCCGTGCAGGAGCCATTCCATGCCGTTGAGCAGGCCGGGAAAGCCCTGCGGCTGTTGCTGGAAAGATCCGGCGAAAGCCTTGGTCAAGTTGTCGGCGCTCTCTGCATAGGCCGACTTCCCGGTCAGGAGCCAGAGCCGGGCCAGGCACTCCACCAGCGTACTGTTTCCGGCCGGGGTCACATTGTCGATCGCGGTCTTGGTCCGCAGCATCAGGTCCGTCTGATCGTCCGCAGTGAAGAAATAGGCGCCGTCCTTCGGATCGCGAAAATGCAGATCGAGGACAGCGATCCAGGCTTCGGCCTTTTCCAGATAAGCCGGCTTTCCGGTCGCGGCTTCGAGGGAAAGCGCCGCAAGGATCATGTTCGCATAGTCGTCCAGGGTGGCCGCATGTTTCGCCTGACCGTTCCTCCAGGCATGCAGCAGGCGCCCGTCTTTCTGCATATTGCTCGTGATGAAGGCGAAGGCGACTTCGGCACGGGCGAGCCAGTCCGCCTCCCCCAGCAGGATTGCCGCGTCGGCGAGTGCCGCGATCATAAGGCCGTTCCAGTCGGCCAGCACCTTGTCGTCCCAGCCCGGGCGGATGCGTTTCTCGCGCCGGGTCAGGAGGTGCTGGCGGGCAGCGGTCAGCTTGGCCTCGATATCTTCAGGGAAGGGGCCTTTGCGGTGGCGCCGGTTCAGGATCACCGTGCCTTCCCAATTGCCGCCGGGCGTCACGTCGTAATGCTCTGCGAAGAGCGCGGCATCGTGCCCGGCTTCCGTCAGGATTTCGGAGATCTCTTCCGCACTCCAGACGTAGAACTTGCCTTCCTCGCCCTCACTGTCCGCGTCGAGAGAGGAGGCGAAACCGCCGCCGTCCGAAACCATCTCCCGGAACAGCCAGTCGATTGTCTCCCGGATACGCTGCTCATAGAGCGGGTTCGGGTCCTGGCGCTGCATTTCAACCATCAATGCGACCAGCTGGGCATTGTCGTAGAGCATCTTCTCGAAATGCGGTGCCAGCCATTCCGCGTCGGTCGAATAGCGCGCGAAGCCGCCCCCCAGATGATCGTAGATCCCGCCCTCGCACATGGCGGTGACGGAAGTCCGCACAGCCTGCAGCATCTGGCTGTTCCGGGTCCGCTGGCCCGTCCGCCAGAGGAACTTCAGGATGGTCGGCTGGGGGAATTTGGGTGCATCGCCGATGCCGCCATAGATCGGGTCATGTTGAGAGAGGAATTGCGCGGCGACTTCCGGCGCGGCCTCCAGCGGAATGCGCGTGCCAGGGTTGCCGGCGAACACAGTTTCCAGACGTTGCGCGATGGCCGTGACATTGCTGGCAACGCGGCCGGGGTCTTCCCGGTAGACGCCTTCGATCTGGCGCAGCACGTCCCGGAAAGCCGGCCGGCCATAGCGATTATCAGGCGGAAAATATGTGCCGCCCCAGAACGGTGCACCCTCGGGCGTGAGGAACATTGTAAGCGGCCAGCCCCCTTGCTGGCCTGTGATGGCGAGCGCGGTCTGATAGATCATGTCGAGATCCGGCCGCTCCTCCCGATCTACCTTGACGTTGACGAACAGCTCGTTCATCACCGCTGCGGTATCCGGGTCCTCGAAGCTTTCGTGGGCCATGACATGGCACCAGTGGCAAGCGGCATATCCGACGGAAAGCAGGATCGGCTTGTCCGCCCGGCGCGCCGCGGCGATGGTGTCTTCGGACCAGGTCTGCCAATGCACCGGGTTGTCTTTGTGCTGCAGCAGATAGGGGCTGGTTTCCTTGTCGAGCTCGTTGCGCATGTACGGCATCCGGGGTCGGGGTTTGCGGTATTCTTAGGCCAAAGGTGAGGGCTTGGACCCATGAGGTCCAGCGCTGTGTGCGGCACGGGAGTTGGGAACGGAATGAACGGATCGGCGGAAGAGACGATTTACGCGCTTGCCACCGCGTCTGGGCGCGCTGGCGTTTCCATGTTCCGGGTATCCGGCCCGGCCGCATTCGAGGGATTGCAGCGCCTGACGGGGCTGATCGGGCTTGAGCCGCGGATGGCCGTGCGGGCGACGGTTTCCGACAGTGAAGGCGCGATTGATGACGGTCTGATTCTGGCCTTTCCGGGCCCTGCCAGTTTCACCGGCGAGGACGTGGTGGAGTATCAGATGCATGGCGGCCGTGCCGTGCAGTCCGCAATGCTGCGGGCGCTGGCGGCCCAGCCGGGATACCGGATGGCCGAGCCGGGCGAGTTTTCCCGCCGTGCGGTGCTCAACGGCAAAATGGATCTGACAGCCGCGGAAGGCATCGCCGATCTGGTGGATGCGGAGACGGAAGCCCAACGGCTTCAGGCACGGCGGCAGAGCAGGGGCGCGTTGGGCGCGCTGTACCAGGATTGGCGGCAACGGATGCTTCGGGTGCTCGGCCATATCGAGGCGCTGGTCGATTTTCCGGACGAGGATCTGCCACCGGAGGTCTGGGATGGGATCCGGGGCCAGGTGTATGACCTTGATGCGTCGATTTCGGCTCATCTGGATGACGGCGGACGGGGGGAGCGCCTTCGAGACGGCCTGCGTATGGCCATTATAGGCCCCCCGAACGCTGGTAAGTCTTCCCTCCTGAACTGGCTCTCCAAAAGGGATGCGGCGATAGTGTCCGACGTAGCGGGTACGACACGAGACGTCATCGAGATCCATCTGGACATTTCGGGGTATCCCATCCTGGTAGCGGATACGGCAGGACTCCGAGAAGGGGCTGACTTTATCGAGTCCGAGGGCATTCGCAGGGCGCGTGCCTGGGCTGAGACGGCTGACCTGGTCCTTGATTTGGCGGACGCGCGCTCTACCGGCGAGGGGGAAAAGGCGGTGCCGGCTTCCGGAGATGCCGAGCGGATCTTGATCGCGACCAAAACTGATTTACTTCCCGATGCCGATCGAGGCCAGTCCGACAAGGACCGTATCGCGATTTCCGTGGCAACGGGTGAAGGCATGGATCGGCTTCTGGCAATGATTGCCGAGAAAGCTGCGGTCTTGATGGATCTGGGTGAAGCGCCGGCGATTACACGGACCAGGCATCGTGAAGGCTTGACGGAATCCCTGGAGCATTTGCGGCGCGCGCTCACACAATGTGCGTTTGAGGCGGATGAGTTTGATGTTGAATACGGCCTCGTGGCTGAGGACTTGCGGCTGGCGGCGCGGGCGCTGGGACGTGTGACGGGAGCGGTTGATATCGAGGAAATCCTCGATCTTGTGTTCTCGGAGTTCTGCATCGGCAAATAGAGGCTCTGTTTCACGTGAAACATGCAGAGCGGATATCGCGAAACAGAGATTGCCTTTTGCCGGGCGTCACAGCATTTTGGGCTACATATTTTCCGCACTGATCCGGAGACGGACGCGATGTACGACGTGATAGTCGTTGGCGGCGGCCATGCAGGCTGCGAAGCGGCCGCAGCAGCGGCCCGGATGGGCGCTCGCACGCTTCTCGCCACCCATAAGATCGAGACTATCGGAGAGATGTCCTGCAACCCGGCAATCGGGGGGCTCGGCAAGGGGCACCTCGTGCGCGAGGTGGATGCGCTTGATGGCATCATGGGCCGGGCCATCGACCGGGCAGGCATCCAGTTCCGCATGCTGAACAGGAGCAAGGGCCCAGCCGTTCGCGGTCCTCGCGCCCAGGCGGATCGTGCACTGTATCGCGCGGCTATACGGGATCTGCTCGAGAACCAGGAAAACCTGACGATCGAAGCGGCTTCCGTCGAAGACCTGTTGCTGGACGAGTCCGGTGCGATTGCAGGGATCGTTGTCGATGGCGGCCGGGAGATCAAAGCCGGTGCCGTTGTGCTGACGACCGGTACGTTCCTGCGCGGCGAGATCCATCTGGGTGAGGAGCGGCGCCCCGCTGGCCGGGTCGGCGATGCACCGTCTGTCGCGCTTGCTGAAACGCTCGGCCGCTTCGGCTTCAGGCTCGGACGGCTCAAGACAGGGACTCCGGCAAGGCTGGATGGAACAACTATCGACTGGTCTGGTCTGCAGGAGCAGAAAGCGGACGATCCGCCAGAGCCGTTTTCCTATCTGACGGACCGCATCACGGTGCCGCAGATCAGCTGCCATATCACCTATACGAACCCTGAAACCCATCAGGTCATAAGGGACAACCTACACCGGTCTGCCATGTATGGCGGGCGGATCGAAGGGGTCGGGCCGCGCTACTGCCCCTCTATCGAGGACAAGGTGGTCCGGTTCGAAGACCGCTCTCAGCATCAGATCTTTCTGGAACCTGAAGGGCTTGATGATCCGACGGTTTATCCGAACGGAATTTCGACATCGCTACCGGCCGATGTTCAGGCGGAAATGTTCAAGACCATTCCCGGTCTGGAGAATGCCCGGATCATCCGCCCGGGATACGCGATCGAATATGATTATGTGGATCCGCGCGAGCTCTCCCACACCTTGTCGACCAAGAAGATTCCGGGGCTTTATTTCGCCGGGCAGATCAACGGAACGACCGGGTATGAAGAAGCTGCGGCGCAGGGCCTGATGGCCGGTGTGAACGCCGCGCTCCAAACCGGCGGCCAGGACCGGGATTTAGTGCTGGATCGTGCGGATGCCTATATCGGTGTCCTGATCGACGACCTGGTGACCAAGGGAGTGAGCGAGCCTTATCGCATGCTGACCTCCCGCGCCGAATACCGGCTGCGGCTGCGGGCCGACAATGCGGATCAGCGGCTTACGCACAAAGGCATGGAAATAGGCTGTGTCGGTGCGGAGCGGGCAGGGCTGTTCGAGACGAAGCTTGGCGCGATCCAGCACGGCCGGGCGCTCGCTGTGAAGCTTGGCGATACACCCAACGCGCTTCAGAAAGCCGGGATCAAGGTCAACCAGGATGGCGTTTGGCGGAGTGCTTACGATCTGCTCGGGTATCGCACAGTCAGCTGGGATGCGCTTGCCGCGCTCTGGCCTGATCTTGGCGCTCTGGAGCCGGCCGTAGCCGAGCAGGTGCAGATCGATGCGAAATATGCCGGGTATATAGAGCGGCAGGAGGTCGACGTTGCGGCCTATCGTCGGGACGAGGCGCTTGAGATCCCGGCAGGTCTCGATTATGCGGCGATCTCCGGCCTCTCTAACGAGGTGCGCGAGAAGTTCATCAAGGTGGCGCCGCGTACCATCGGGCAGGCCGCCCGGATCGACGGTGTGACGCCAGCGGCCGTGATCCTGCTCCTGCGGTATGTCAGGCGTTTGGCTAAGCAAGACGCCGCTTGAATACGGCCCCCTCTGAGGACGGAAACAGCGTGAACCCAGAAGAGTTTGCAGCACGCGCCGGCGTTTCACGTGAAACGCTGGAGCGGCTTAAGATCTACGCAGCAATGGTCGAGCGTTATCAGCGGGCCATCAATCTCGTATCCAAAAATACGCTCAGCGATATCTGGCGGCGGCACTTTCTGGATTCCGCACAGGTCTTTCCTGAATTACCCGAAAACCACAATCGTGTTCTCGACCTCGGAAGCGGGGCCGGCTTCCCCGGGATGGTCCTGGCGATCATGGGCGCACGGGATGTGCATCTGTGTGAATCCGATCAGCGAAAATCGGTCTTTCTGCGGGAAGTGGCGCGGGCCTGCGGAGCCCAGGCGACGGTTCACTCTTGTAGGATTGAGGAACTCGAGCCACTAGATGTAGATGTAGTCACGGCGCGTGCTCTTGCGACTGTCGACGTATTACTCGACTACTCCAAGCCACACCTCAAGGAGGACGGGCGTTGCCTCTTCCTGAAGGGTAGGGCTGTCCAGAAGGAATTGACTACTGCACGGGAAAGGTGGAATATGGCTGAAACCCTCACCCCGAGCTGGTCGGACCCCGAGGGATGTCTCTTGCGCTTGGAGGGCATATCATATGTCAGAAGCAATGGTGCTGAGGGGTGATGCAGCCGTAGCGCCCCGGATTTTGGCGGTTGTTAATCAAAAAGGTGGGGTTGGCAAGACCACGACAGCCATCAACCTCGCGACCGCGCTTGCGGCCTGTCAGAAAAAGGTCCTGGTGATCGACCTCGATCCGCAGGGCAATGCGAGCACCGGACTCGGCGTCCCGCGCAATAATCGTGAGAATGACTCCTACTCGGTCCTGATTGGCGCTTCGCCGATTTCCGAAGCGATCACGGAAACCGATGTTCCCCGACTTTCCATTGTTCCGTCCTCCGTCCACCTGTCCGGCGCGGAGATCGAACTGGTCACCATGGAAGATCGTGAGTTCCGCCTCCGCGAAGCTCTGGTCCGGCATCTCGCCGCCGGTCGGAACACTTATGATTATATCCTGATCGACTGCCCGCCCTCGCTTGGGCTGCTGACCCTGAACGCGCTGGTCGCGGCCGACGCGGTGCTGGTGCCGCTGCAATGCGAGTTCTATGCGCTGGAAGGTCTCAGCCAGCTGATGCGGACCATCGAGCGGATCCGTCAGGCTTTCAATCCGGACCTGGAAATCCAGGGCGTGGTGCTGACCATGTTCGATCGCCGCAACAATCTCTCCCTTGCGGTCGCAGAGGATGTGCGGGAGCATTTCGGGGACAAGGTTTACCGGACGGTGATCCCGCGCAACGTGCGGATCTCGGAAGCCCCGTCTCATGGGCTGCCGGTGATTGTCTATGATATGCGCTGCACCGGCTCGCAGGCCTATATCCATCTGGCCAGCGAAGTGATGAAGCGCGAAAGGAGCATTGCCGCGTGAGTACGGAAGAGGGCAGCGCAAAGAAACGCCGCCTCGGACGGGGGCTTGCCTCTCTGCTTGGCGAGGACGGTTCGGAGACCGGCTCGGTCGACCGGATGCAGCAAAGCCGGACGGTGCCGATTGAGCATGTCCATCCGGGCCGTTTCCAGCCACGCCGCATTTTCAACGAAGACGAGCTCGAGGCGCTTGCCGAGAGCATTCGCGAGAAGGGTGTCATCCAGCCGATCCTGCTGCGGCGGGATCCGGACCGGGACGGCACGTTCGAGATCATCGCTGGCGAACGCCGCTGGCGGGCGGCCCAGCGTGCGCAGCTCCATGAGATCCCGGCTCAGATCCGCGAGTTCGATGACCGCGAAGCGCTCGAGATCGCGATCATCGAGAATGTGCAGCGCGAGGATCTCAGCCCATTGGAAGAGGCGGAGGGCTACCAACGCCTCGTGGACGGCCATGGCCACTCCCAGTCCGATGTGGCGCAAGCCGTTGGAAAGAGCCGGAGTCACGTCGCTAACATGATGCGTCTCCTGGCACTACCGGCTGAGGTCAGAACGCATCTCGAAGATGGGGATATTTCGGCTGGTCATGCCCGGGCTCTGCTGACGGCGGAGCATCCGGCGGCACTGGTTTCCGAAGTTGTCCGGCGTCATCTCAATGTGCGCGAGACCGAGCGTCTGGTGCAGAAAGAGAAGCAGCCTTCCTCACCCTCGGCGTCGCGTCGGCCCCGGCAGAAAAAATCGGCAGAGAAAGACGCGGATACCAGGGCGCTTGAAAAGGATCTTTCGGACACGCTCGGGCTGCATGTGGAAATCGCCGCGGGCGTCGACGGTCAGTCGGGCGCGGTGATGATCCGGTATGAGTCCCTGGAGCAACTGGACTCGCTGCTAGCGATCATGAGCGCGCCAAGGACGGTGTCGGCCGACATGAGTGCGCCGGCCATGTCCGGATTTCTGGCGGACGTTCCGGACTACGATGAAGAGCCGGCGGACGAGATTGCCGGTGCGGATGGCAATTCGATCGACTTCAGCGACCCGATGGAAGAGGGCGATACGGCGAAACCGGCCTGAACCGGTTTATCGCGACCCTCTAGGACGCCCTCTGGCGGCACTGTAAGCAAGTCCCAGCAGGGTCTGCCCCGCAACAGAGAGATCCGGCGTTCCTGTGGACTTACAGAGCGTTTCAGCCTCGGAAAGCCTGGTCAAAGCGAGACGAAGCCGCTGAATTGGCCAGGATCTGAGCTGAGCCATGAAGGCAGGCTTCACGGCGAAGAATAATGGCGGCCTTAACTTCTGCACGGCCTGGTCTGCACTGTCGCCGGCGGCGATATGCGACGCGGCCCGATGCAGGCGCTGAAAATGCCGGATCGCCGCTCTGAGGACACCGACCGGATTAAGTCCGTCCGCATAGCCACGCCGGAGCAGGCGGTCGGCGGCTGTTATATCGCCGCTGGCCACCGCGATCGCAATCTGGTCAAGGGCGAGGGCGCTGCTGTCCCCGACCATGCTCTGCGTATCCTTGAGGCTCGCTTCGCCACCTTTGCCGACATAGAGCGCAAGCTTCTCAAGCTCAGATCGCGTGACCCGCCGATCACCGCCCAGATGCTCCATCATGTAGGCATGGGCATCCGGCGTGGCCCGGACCTCGAAAGAGCCGAGTGTTTCCCGGATCACCGCGTCCAGTCCTGCACCGCTGTCGAGATAGCAGGGGATGGCGGCCGCGCTCTTGCTTGTCTCGAAAAGTTTGCGGAGCTTCGAGCGGGCTTCAAGGGCGCCGGCCTCGATGATGATCATGCTATCGCCGGTCTCGGCGTTCAGTGCCAGCTCCGCAGCGGCGGTCACCGTATCGGTTGCGCCGCGCAAGCGAACGAGACGACGACCACCGGTCAGTGAAATCGCTGCGGCCTCATCGGCAACGCGGCTTGGCTCGTCTTTCAGAACTTCCGGCGTAAGATCCGCGACCTGAAACGGGTCCGACAGATCCTCGACGATAGTTTTGGCAATTTTATCAGAGACTTCGCGAACCTGTCCGCCATCGGCGCCATAGATCAGAACGGCCCCGACACTGTCCGGCGGGCGGCGGATGAAACCAGCAATCTCGTTGGATTTCAGCTTCATCGCTTATCCGGTCAGGTGCCGCGAATGCGGTTGAAATAGAGACCGAGCCGAAGCCGGATATCTTCGCCGATTTCATCAGCGGCCCGGCGCCTAGCATCCTTCTCCGCCGCAAGAATGGCGAAATCGGAATCCACCCGGTTGAAGGTTGTGGTGGACTCAGCCTGGCCACGATTGACCGGCTGGCCATTTGTCAGATCCACCAGTACGAAATCCGCGACAAACCGGACCTTGGAAAAGGTCGAGGTGGAATCCTTCAGGATCACAAGATCAGAGCGATTTTCGGTCAGGCGGACATCAAGCCGGTAACGGGCCCGGGCCGGAACGCCCCGCGGTGTCAGCTTGTCCTGCAGGCTGTTGCGGAGCAACTGGCCGGCGCGGTCGGCGATCGGAGCGATCTTGATGGCGGCCAGGTCGCTCGTCACGCTGCTGTTCGCGTTGCCCGGACTCCGCGTGCCATAAACCGGCTGAAATCCGCAGGCGCCGAGCGTCAGCAGAAGAAGGAGAACGAGAGCTGTTCGCGACCTAGGCAACGATATTCACAATCTTGTTCGGCACCACGATCACGCGGCGCGGCGGTTTACCTTCAAGTATCTTCTGCACATTTTCAACGGCAAGGGCGGCTTCTTCAACCAGTCCCTTGTCGGCGTCGCGCGCCACCTCAATTGTGCCACGCAGTTTGCCGTTCACCTGAACGCCGATGGTCAGCGTGTCGTCGGTGACGAGGGCTTCATTGAAGTTCGGCCAGGGCCGGTCCGTCAGCATGCCTTCACCGCCGAGTTGCTGCCAGAGTTCCTCGGCAATGTGCGGCACCATCGGCTCGATCAGCCGGACCAGCGTTTCGTAACCGAAGCGCCGCGCCCAGGCTGAGCCGTCATCGTCGCCATCGAGCTCTGCAAGGCTGTTGCTGAGTTCGCGGACCTGAGCGACCGCAGTGTTGAAGCGAAACCGTTCCACGGCCTCTTCAATTGCCTTGATCGCTTTATGTGTCGCGCGCTCAGCCGCTTCCGCAGCCTTGCCGATATCGGCCGGCCGGGCTGTGCCATGCGGAGCGAAGGGTTTCGCGGGCTCGGTGATCAAGCGCCAGAGGCGGCTGAGATAACGCCAGGCGCCGTCTACGCCGGACTCCGTCCATTCCAGATCCCGTTCGGGCGGGGAGTCCGAAAGCATGAACAGGCGAGCCGTGTCTGCGCCGTAGGATCCGATGATGTTTTCCGGATCGACCACGTTGCGCTTCGACTTGCTCATTTTCTCGATGCGGCCGGTCTTGACCGGCGCACCGTCTTTGATCGTGACGTAGTTGTCACCTTCCTTGCGGACCTCGGTCGGGAACAGCCAGGCGCCGTTCTGATCCTTGAAGGTCTCGTGGCAGACCATGCCCTGGGTCATCAGGCCGGCGAACGGCTCGTCGAGATCCAGATAACCGCACTTGTTGAGCGCGCGGGTAAAGAAGCGGGAATAGAGCAGATGCAGGACCGCATGCTCGATGCCGCCGATATACTGATCCACCGGAAGCCAATACTCGGCCGCTTCCTTGGAGAAGGCATTTTCGGCTTTGGCATCCGCGAAACGGGCGAAGTACCAGGAGGATTCAAAGAAGGTATCGAATGTGTCGGTCTCGCGCTCGGCCTTGCCGCCGCAGCTCGGGCAGGTGACATGCTTCCAGGTCGGATGCCGGTCCAGCGGATTGCCGGTACCCTCGAAATCGACATCTTCCGGCAGCTCCACCGGCAGGTCGGCTTCCGGAACGGGAACCTCGCCACAATCCGGGCAATGGATGAAAGGAACCGGACAGCCCCAATAGCGCTGACGGGATACGCCCCAGTCGCGCAGACGGTAGGTCGTGGTTTTCTCACCCTGTCCGGCACCTTGCAGGCGCTCGGCAACTGTTGATTTGGCGTCTTCGACGGACAAACCATCCAGGAAGTCCGAATTGTAGATCTTGCCGGGGCCGGTATAGGCTTCGGTGCCGACTTCGAAACTGTCGGCATCGGCTTCCGGCGGCAGAACCACGGGGGTCACCGGCAGATCGTATTTCCGGGCAAAATCCAGATCGCGCTGATCGTGCGCCGGGCAGCCGAAGATGGCGCCGGTGCCGTATTCCATGAGCACGAAATTCGCGACATAGATCGGCAGCTCCCAGCTGTCGTCCAGCGGATGCGTGACCTTGAGGCCGGTATCGAAGCCTTTCTTCTCGGCGGTTTCGATCTCGGTCTCGCTGGTGCCCATGCGGTTGCATTCGGCGATGAACTCGGCCAGGGCGGGATTGTTTTCGGCAACCTTCGCCGCGATCGGATGATTGGCCGCGATCGCACAGAAGGAGGCGCCGTACAGCGTATCCGGCCGGGTGGTGAAGACCTCAAGCTTGTCGTCCGCATTCTTCAGTTTGAAGAAGACACGGGCGCCTTCGGATTTGCCAATCCAGTTATGCTGCATCAGTGTGACCCGGTCCGGCCAGCGGTCCAGGCCTTCAAGGGCCTGCAGCAGGTCCTCGGCATATTCCGTGATTTTCAGGAACCATTGGGACAGCAGGCGTTTTTCGACAGGCGCGCCGGAGCGCCAGCCCATGCCGTCGATCACCTGCTCGTTCGCCAGTACGGTGTTTTCGACCGGATCCCAGTTGACCCAGCTTTCCTTCTTGTAGGCGAGGCCAGCCTTGTAGAAGTCGATGAACATCTTCTGTTCATGCTGGTAATAGTCCGGATCGCAGGTCGCGATCTCACGGCGCCAGTCGTAGGACAGACCCATGGTCTTCAGCTGGTCACGCATCGAAGCGATGTTCTCATGCGTCCATTTCGCCGGATGAACGCCACGCTCGAAGGCGGCGTTTTCCGCCGGCAGGCCGAAGGCATCCCAGCCCATCGGGTGCAGAACGTTGAAGCCTTTGGCTTTCTTGTAGCGGGCAACCAGATCGCCGAGCGTGTAATTCCGGACATGTCCCATATGGATGCGCCCCGACGGGTAGGGGAACATCTCAAGCACATAATACTTCGGCTTGGCCGGGTCTTCCGTCACTTCGAAGCAGCGGTTCTCTTCCCAGGCACGCTGCCATTTGGTTTCGGTTTCACGGAAATTATAACGGGACATCGCTTGGCCTTAGTCGGTGGCGCTCTGCGCCTGGTCTTCTGTGATGGTCCGGCCTGTATCGGGGCCGGTGCCAAAATGCATCTGGACGAGAGAGGGTCAGTTCTTGGTGGAACCGATGCGCAATTGCCGCGCCCGCGTCAAAATCGCGTCCTCGAGGTCTCTGTGCAGCTTTTCTTCTATGCCCAGATCCTGCCACTGGCCGGATGCCGCGAGCTTCTGCTTGAAGACCTTTGCCCTTATGCCGTCGGACCGCAATGCGCGGTCGAGGATGAAGATATTGATCTTGAAGCGTTCGCTCGGCGTGTCTGGCGGCGAATACCAATCGGTGATGATGACGCCGCCGAACGGATCTGCCGAGGCCAGAGGCATGAAGGAGATCGTGTCGAGAGAGGCGCGCCAGAGGTAGCTGTTGACGGCAATGCCGGAGCCGACAGAAGCCTGCTGGTCGTCCACATCGCTCCCGAGCAGCGTGAAGCCGTCCTCGCCAAAGATCTTTTCTTCTTTCTCGTAGGTCGGTTTTCCTCCGGCACCGGAGCGCGGATACTCATACTCGATATCAGCACCTGAACATGCCGTAAGGGATGCCACCCCAAGCAGCGCCAGCAGGCGCAGGCTCTTGTTTAGCTCCAGAAGACCCGGAATTTTCATATCAGCCAAGACTCGCACTCGCGTTTCGATACGGACGAGACGCCTTTTACCGTTTCTCTTGCCCGTGAACAACTTGACATATGATCACGCCGGTTCTGCATGCAAGAATCCCGATAAATACAAGCGCAGCCACCGATTTGTGGCATTTTCGCCACATTGAGACACATTTGCATAAATGCCCGGTCTGTCTTTCTTGACGGTCATATGGCGAGAGAATAGTGATGCTGTGACGTGAGGTTAGGGGGTTAGGCAGATTGTCTGCAAACAACTTACCACGTTACTTAACCGATGACTCTCGGGAGTAGGGGAAAAGATGAAAAAGATTCTTCTCGGAACGACTGCGATTGTTGCCGCTGGCATGATCGCTGCACCGTCCGTCGACGCTGCTGAAAAGCTTAAAGTGTCTGTCGGTGGTTACATGGAACAGTGGTTCGGCTATACGACTGCTGACGATCAAAGCTCTGCTGATTATCAGGGCTTCGCTATCGTCTCTGATGCGGAAATCCACTTCAAGGGCATGACCACCCTCGACAACGGCATCTCTGTCGGCGTCAATGTCCAGCTCGAAGCCAACACCAATGGCGCCAATCAGGGCAACGACCAGATTGATGAATCCTACCTGATCGTCAAAGGCAACTTTGGTGAGATCAACCTGGGTTCTGAAAACTCCGCGCTTTACAAGATGAACTACGGTCCGTCTGACTACGGTATCGGCATCAACTCCGGTGACCAGACCGCGTGGGTTCCGAACTCGGTCGGTGCTTCCGGCGGCTTCTTCCGCAGCCCGTTCGGTTCCACCAACGTTGAGCCGGGCCGCACAAACGACTCCGAAAAGCTGACCTACTATACGCCGCGTATCGAAGGCTTCCAGCTCGGTGTGTCCTACATTCCGGAATCCGGCCAGGATGACAACGGTACCGTTGATCGCACCACCGAAGTGTCCGATGGTTATGCCATCGCTGCCAACTTCAAGCGCGACTTCGACGGCTTCAACCTCGGCCTGTCCGCTGGTTACGGTGCTTTCACCGACGGTGTGGCTGGCAATGAAGATCCGGCTGCTTATTCCTTCGGTGCTACCGCTGGTTTCGGCGGTTTCTCCCTCGGTGCCGCTTATGCTGCCAGCGAAGGCACCACGTCCGGTGACGAAGAAACCGGTTACGCTCTCGGTGCTGCTTATGCGACCGGTCCGTGGGGCGTCAGCCTGAACTACTTCCATGGCGAAAGCGATGCGATCAACACCGGTGGCGTGATCACCAACGACGGCGAGCACAACACCTACTCCCTGAACGGCAAGTACGCTCTGGGCCCGGGTGTCACCGCAGCCGCCACTCTCGGTTATACCGAGCTGACCACCGACAACACCGCGTCGGTTGGCAACAGCGAAACCGACGGCACCTATTTCGTCGTCGGCATGAAAGTGTCCTTCTAATCCAAACGGGTTAGGGACTATGGGAAGGGGCCGCCTCGCGCGGCCCCTTTTCTTTTGCTTATCTCTTCAGTAAGCGGCTTGCCCTCTGGAACTCACAACGTCCTTGTTATACAGATCACCTACCAACCGGTATCTGGGGGCAAGACGGTGCAGTTCGAGACTTTCTTCAAGAAAATCACACGCGATCAGTTCCTGAAAGACTACTGGGACAAGGCCTACTATTTCGAGCAGGGGGCCTTCGATCCCGTCAGCGATCTGTTCAACTGGGATCAGATGAACGATCTGGTCAATCGCTCCAAGCTCTGGCACGCCAACTATATGGAGATGGCAGTTGACGGAAACGTCCTGCCGTCCGAGCAGTATTGCCGTCCGGGGCTCGACCGGAAGGGCATGAACGTGCTGGTTCCAGACCCGGAGCGCGTCCGCTTCCTGATGTCGAAGGGTGCCAGTCTGGTTCTCGACTATATCGAGGGCATTCATCCCTCTATCCAGGACGCCACACGCTTTATCGAGCGCCTGACGGGAACACATGTTTCCTGCAACGCGTACTGTTCCTGGAAGAGCGTTCAGGCCTATCACTCACATTTTGACACGATGTGCGTGTTCGCGGTCCAGGTTGAGGGTGAGAAGACCTGGAACATCTATCGCGGCCGCGTGAACGAAGCGATCGACGTCCCGCAAGTACGTCCGGGCGATTTTTCCCGCGAGCAGCATGATCGGCAAAAGGGCGAAATCATGCAGCAGATCGTGATGCGCCCGGGCGATGTACTCTATCTTCCGCGCGGCCTCTATCACGATGCAATGACCACCGATACAGCCTCGCTGCATCTGTCTTTCGGCGCGACCTATGTCGATGGCCACACCTCGCTCTCGATGCTTGCGCCCTTCCTGCATCAGGATGAGTTTTTCCGGAAACGAATCCCACATTTTGATGATGGGACAGACATGGAAGACTACATAACCGAGCTTGGAAAACGGGTTGCCAATCATATGGCCCGTCCCGAGTTTCACAGCCATGTTCGCAGCGTCCTGATGAGCAAAGTCGCTGACAAAGTTGTCCGGCATACGCTGCCTGACCGCACACCCGACATCAATTTCATGGTGACCCGCCGCCCGCTGAAACTGGCCCGCCGTGGTCAGGCTGCGACGCTTACCGGGGAAGGCTTTACGCTCGATATCACCAAGGACGATTTCGCGGTTGCCGACTATATCGTGAAGTCAGAGGAGTTTTGGCTTTCGGATCTGCGTGCGAAATTCCCCGAGCGCGCCGCGCACCTCGAGCCTTTGCTCAAAGCGCTGGACCAGAGTCGCGTGATCTGGCGCCTGCGCGGATGAGCTGGGCTGGCAAGACTTCATGAGCGGCATCCTCTGGCTCGCATCCTTTCCAAAGTCCGGCAACACCTGGCTCCGGGTCTTTATCGAGAACCTGTTCCGCAACAGTGCGGAGCCGGTCTCGATCAATGAGCTCGGCGTGGTCCGCTACGGCGATATGATGGGGCCGCTCTACGAGAAGATCGCCGGAAAGCCGCTACAGGAAATGAGCGATGCCGAGCTGCATGCATTGCGCGAGCCCCTGCAAAAGCAATGGGCGCAGGAAGCACAGACGACCATCGTGAAGACCCACAATGCGCTTGCAATGCATGAGGGGCGGCCGCTCATCTATCTCGAATGCACGGCGGGCGCGGCCTATGTCGTGCGTAATGTGTTCGATGTGACGGTTTCCTATGCGGATCACTATCGGCTCACGCTTGACGATGCGGTCGAGGCAATGACCTCGGGGTTGCAGACCACGCGGACCAGTCCGGCGGCGGTCTTTCAGGTCCTTGGTACCTGGACAGACCATTACCGCAGCTGGCACGCGGTGGAGAACTTCAATCCGCTGACGCTGAGATACGAGGACATGGTCAAGAGCCCGATGAAGGCCTTTGGCTCTTTCATGCGTTATCTAGGAGTGCCGAAAAACCCCGAACGGCTGAAGCGGGCGATCAAGAACAGCAGTTTCAGGGTGGTCTCCGGTCAGGAAAAACAGAGCGGCTTCCGCGAACGCGTGCATCAATCGCAGAAATTCTTCCGCTCGGGCGGGGTTGGCGGGTATCGGGACCTTTTGAGCGACGATCATGTAAAACGCCTGACGGAGCGGCATTATGATCTGCTTCTGGAGCTGGGTTATGTTTTCAAATCCGGGAAACCCCGTGTCTGAGCCAATGAGTGCCTGCAATCATGTCCATGCAGCTATCTGACTTCGATCCGATCCGCAAACTCGCGAGTGCAGGCCGTTGGCGCGAGGCGCGGGAGCGCTATGCCCGGATACTCCGTAAGGCCGGCAGCGATTGGCGGCCATATTATATGGCCGGCATGATCGAGGCTTCCGGCGGTGATTTCGATCGGGCGGCCAAGGCGCTGGAGAAAGCCCGCGCGCAGGCGCCGTCGGAGCCTCAGATAATCATCAATCTGGCTCAGGTTCAGCTTCATCGCGGATTGCCCACGGAAGCGCTGGAGTTGCTTGGTCCTTTTGCGGGCCGCTTCGCGGATAATCCCGCGGTCCAGAAGCTTTACGGAACCGCGTTGCTGGAAATGGGTCGGCATGATGAAGCGGCTCCGGCTCTGGAAATTGCGCTGCGCCAAGGGGACGACCCGGCGGTGTTGAACAATCTTGCCCTGATCTATCGCGGCCAGGGTGATTTGCATCGGGCGGCGGTTGCCTTGGAACGGGCGATGCTGGGTGATGACAGCATTGAGATTCAAGGCAATCTGGCGGGCATTTATGTCGCGACCGGGCGTTTTGACGAGGCCCGAGCACTGTTTGACAGGCTGGCGGAGAGCGGTGCCTCGGACCCGCGTGCCTTGCGGGCACTCGCAGTCTATTCTCGCGATACGGGGCATGCGGATCGAGGGGTCCGGCTAGCCACCCGTGCCTTGATCTTCGATCCGTCTCAGGTTGCGTCCTATACAATGCTGGCGGAGCTTTTGGACCGGACGTCGGCAATGGAAGCCGCGCTGTCGGTTGCCCGTCGGGGATTGTGGCTGGAGCCAGGAAAACAGTATCTCGTGGCGCTTGAGGGCCGGGCGCTGAGGCGTCTCAAACGCTTTGATGAAGCAACTTCCTGTCTGCGGGAGGCACTTGAGGGGGCTGTGCCGGGTCCGGATATGCATCGCCTCGGTTTCGAGCTTGCGCAGTCCCTCGACTCCCAAGGGCACTACGCCGACGCTTTTACCTGGTTCGAGAGCGCAAACCGGACCCAGATGAAAGAGTTTCGAGGGGGACTTGTCGATCCCGAGCGGGCCTTCGCCGAGGTTGAGACTCTCACGTCGGCATTCAAAAACGCACCGTCCTGGGCCGACAATGGTCCGCAAGGCAAGGTGGGTGAGACAGATCCCGTATTTCTTGTCGGCTTTCCGCGCTCCGGAACCACCCTTCTCGACCAGGTCCTTGATGCGCACCCTGGAGTGCAGGTGCTCGAGGAGCGCCCGCTTATCTCCGGGCTCTCTGCCCGGTTGGCAGTGACGGCAGGATATCCGAGTGCGCTGGAAAGCCTTCCGGAAGACGTGCGTGCGGAAATGCGGGCCGCGTATTTCGCAGAACGGGACCGGTTTCTGGTGCCGTCTGAAGGTGCTGTCTATATCGACAAGATGCCGCTCAATATTGTGCACGCAGGCTTGATTATGAGGATCTTTCCGAAGGCGCGGTTTATCCTCGCTCTCCGGCATCCGTGCGATGTCTGCCTCAGTTGCCTGATGCAGAATTTCAATCTGAACCATTCCATGGCGGTTTTCTGCTCATTGCCGGATACAGCCCGTTTCTATCGTGAGGTTTTCGGTCTCTGGCGGCTTTATGTGGAGCACCTGAAGCCCGGCATAGTGACGGTGAAATATGAGGACATGACCCGTGATCTTCAGGCTGCGGCCGAGCCGGTGTTGCGATTTCTCGGTTTGGATTGGGATGATCGGATGATGGGGTTCCATGAACATGCGCGTCGGCGCGGACACATCGCGACGCCTAGCTATGCGCAGGTGACACAGCCGCTCTATGGTCATGCGGTCGCGCGGTGGAAGCGTTATGGCCCGGCCATGGAAGTGGTTGCCGAGGAACTCCGACCAGAAATAAAAGCGTTCGGATATGGGGACGAGAGTAATGGAACAGCAGATGGCTGAGGCGGGTGCGACGGTTGATGTCGGGGCCAATCTCCGGGCTGTGAAGGCACAGATCGAGGCTGCTGAAAAGGCAGCTGGCCGGGCACCCGGAGATGTCACGCTGGTCGCTGTTGGCAAGGTGCAGCCGGTGGAGAAGGTCGAGGCGGCCCTCGTGGAAGGGCAGCGTATTTTCGGCGAGAACCGGGTGCAGGAAGCGCAGGGAAAATGGCCGGAGCTGAAGGCCCGCTATCCTGACGTGACGTTGCATCTGATCGGCCCGCTGCAGACCAACAAGGCGGCGGACGCCATTGCGCTCTTTGATGTGATCGAGACGGTCGACCGGCCCAAACTGGCCCGGGTTCTGGCTGCGGAAATGAAAAAGCAGGGCCGGACGCTGGAGTGTTTCGTGCAGGTTAATACCGGCGAGGAAGACCAGAAAGCAGGCGTCCTGCCGGGCGATGCGGATGCGTTCATCGAGGCGTGCCGGGACGAGCATGGCCTGAACGTCGTCGGCCTGATGTGTATTCCCCCGGCGGATGACGAGCCGGCGCTCCATTTCGCCTTGTTGCGTGAAATTGCCCTGCGCCATGGGCTGGAAAAGCTCAGCATGGGTATGAGCGGGGACTATGAGGTTGCGATCGAGTTCGGCGCGACCCACGTCCGCGTCGGCACGGCTATCTTCGGTGACAGGCTGAAGCCCGCCGGTTAAGACGGCCCGCTTTTGTCAGCAAGCTCTGGCGGTACAACAACGGTGCCGTTGCCCCCGGCCTGCTCCAGGACCCGCAGCAGATCGGGAAGGGCCAATGCGATGCAGCCTTCCGTTCCGGAATAGTCCGGCCGGGCCACATGCATGAAAATCGCGCTGCCGCGGCCTGGAGTTGGCGGCGAATCATTGTATCCCAGCTCTACGACCACATCGTAGACCGCATCCTCGCGCTTCAGGCATTCATGAGAGTGCGGATAAGGCAGTTTGACCAGCCGGTTGTACTGTTCCGGGTCAGCCGGATCGTCGCTCCAGCCATGATCCTCTTCGATCGGGATCGCATCCGGGCATCCGGGAATATGCTCCAGGCGATCTGCCCGGTAGAAAATCCGCCGAAAGGGAAATTGCCCGATCGGCGTTGCGCCATCACCCTCGCGCTTGTCTTCGCGGACGCCGCCTTTGCCGATAGCGCAGGTCAAGGCATGTCCATCCAGCACGATGCTATGGGAGCCGTTTTGCTCACGGCGGAGGATGAGATCCAAAGGGGGACGGTCCAAGGGGGCACTCCTGTCAGACGCCGGAAAGTGGCGTCTGATGGGGTTTACCCGACGCCGCTACCACTGACTTTCATGGTTCCATATTTATCGAGCGCCTTCATCATCCAATCCGCCAACCCGGCACGCTGAGAGGGGTCGATCGGCAGAGCGGGTTCGCTCGCCGGAGCCTGGGCGCCGCGGGTTTTCAGGCCGGGCTGCACCAGCATCGGCAAGGCTGGACCACGCCGCCGTGTTGCAGTCTTCGCCTGGCTGCTGCGGATCAGGGCATCGAGGCCCCCTCCGGAAACTGACTGGATGCCGGGGCTGGCCTCGGCAGCGGGCTGCGTGATCACGCCACTGGTCCAGTCCACCGAACCGCTGCCGGGCGTCGGCGCTGTAAGGGCACTTGCCCGGGCGTAGGCGGCCATGGCCTCGGGCGTCATGGCGGCATCCGTACTGGCGGTCTGTACGCCGGCAACAGCAAAACTGCGTTGATCGGCAGCCGGTGTGATCGCGCCATCGGTCGGGGTGGGTACCGGTGACGGAGATGATGTCTGCGGCGCTTCAGCCAGCAGCGTCTCTTCTGCCGGGAGGGCATTGGCATTCGCTGGCGTGGTTCCGGCCCCCTTAAGCTCAGCAATCATCGTCGCACCGATATCGGAGCCGCCCTCCGCCTCAAACATCACGTTTGCGACGCCGGCCACCAGGCCTGCGGGTCCGCCATAAAGTGCGCTTCCAGCGGTACGAGCCGCAGGCGCAATCGTGTCGCCGGTGAATTCCCGATAGAGGGTGGAAATAAATGGCAGGTGCTGCAGCGGATTTACGATATCTACGAAATCGTCGAAACCGAAACCGTCAGGACCCCAGCCGCCATCATCGGCTTCGGAGGCGACCTGAGCCGGCTTGTACATATCCTCTTTAAGGTCCAATTCTCCGCTCGGGGAGGATTGTGACCACCAGGCCGGTTGTGCTGCCGTTTGACTGACATCCATCGCGAAGGCTCCTTTGCCCCGCTTTGATGCAAGCCGCGTACCACTGACAGGTGGCGTTGTAAAAACCCGGTTTTCCTAGAAAAGATGGCCTGTGCGGTTCGCTTTGGTCCGCAGGTACTCTTCGTTGTGGGTATTGGACGGGAAAATATGAGCTACCCGTTCGACCACATTGACCCCGGAGCTCCGGAGCTGGGCAATCTTTTCCGGATTGTTCGTCATCAGCCTGACAGCATTGACGCCGAGCTGGTGCAGCATTTCGGCGGCGGTCAGATAGACCCGCTCGTCCGCTTCGAAGCCAAGTTGCTCATTGGCATCGACAGTATCGCTGCCGAGATCCTGAAGTTGATAGGCTCGGAGCTTGTTGATCAGACCGATATCCCGGCCTTCCTGGGCCAGATAGAGCAGAACTCCGGACCCGTGCTTGCCAATCTCCCGGAGGGCGCCCCGGAGCTGGTCGCCACAGTCGCAACGCAGGCTGCCGAGCAGATCACCGGTCAGGCATTCGGAATGCAGGCGGACCAGAACCGGCTGGCTGACATCCAGCTCTCCGACAACGATTGCCAGATGTTCCTCACCACCGTCAGCAGGACGGAATGCAACGATGCGCGATTGCTCGGCATCCGCCAGGGGTACCCGCGCAGAGGCAACCCTGGTGAGGCGCCGCGCGCTTTCCGCGACGTAATCTTCGGTGTCCGAAACACTGACTGACAGGAGGCCCTGCCCATGCGCCCAGGATTCGGCGTCGGCGACTTTCACATCGGTCAGCCTGGCCACAACGACAGACGGCAGAAGCCGAGCCCATTTTGCGAGCTGTACCGCCGCCGGCCCCAGCCGGCCAGAGCGCACCGGGACCACGGTAAGGCCGCGACCGAGCGCACCGAACTTCTCCGGCTCAAACAGCGGATCGGCGATCTGCCGGATCAGGGCGGCATCGGCGCCTCTGGGGAGGGCCATGCTCGAATAGGCAGGAAGCTCCGGGTTTCCGGTGATATCGCGTGCCCGGTTCTTCGGCACGATGACCGACGGCAGGCTGCCGGCGAGCCGGATCATTGTACCAAGCCCGCTCTCGTTTGCCATTTCTGCGGCAAGGACCAGCAGCACGCTTTCCTCGGCCGAACCGTGTAGCAGGATCAGGCCGCCACGGCGCAGCTCGGAGATCGCCCGGTCAACATGGGTCTGGGTCGGTGAGCCTGCGGGCGCGCCGGCACCTTGATTTGGGAGTGTATCTGTCATGGACCGCATCATCTTCCGACCGCGCCGGAGGTCAAGCACCTTGAACCGGCTTTGTCCCTCCCGCACTGTTACAGGAGATGTGCACAGATGGACCGGGACATGACTCTTTTCAATTCCTATGACCGCGCCGGGCTCGACCGCGAATACGACAATCGTGCGAAAGTCGCCAACAGTGCTGAGATTTCAGCACGTTGGGAAGCGGCTGGCGCCGATGTGCGGAAACAGTTCTCGGTCGATCTCGACCAGCCTTACGGCGATCATCCACGCCAGTGCGTCGATGTTTTTCCTGCCGGGAAACGGGACGCGCCGGTACTGATCTTCATTCACGGCGGCTATTGGCACATGCGCGACAAGTCGATCGCGCATTTTCTGGCACCGACTTTCATCGCGGCGGACATCAATTTCGTCTCTGTCGGCTACCGGCTTTGCCCGGAGGTGAGGGTGGCGGATATCGCCGATGACATTCGCGCGGCGATTGCCTGGGTGAAGGACAATGCAACCCGCTTCGGCGGCAATCCAAACCGCCTCTATCTCGCGGGCCATTCGGCGGGCGGTCATCTCTCGGCCCTTATGGGTGGCCCGGCGGGAGTCGCGGCAGGCACGTTGAAGGGCATTTGCTCTGTCAGCGGCCTGCATGATCTGGAGCCGATCCGGCTCTGTTATCTGAACGACGCACTTTCTCTCACTGAAAGTGATGTGAGCGCATTGTCGCCGATCCGGCTGGTGCGTAACGCGAATGCTGCCGGGCTGCGCTTGCCGCCTCATCTGCTTACGGTCGGTGGGCTCGAGGGGCCGGAATATCTGCGCCAGCGGGACGAGCTTGCGGCTGCGTTGAGGGAGAAACGGCAGCCGGTCGAGTGTATCGATTTGCCAGATCGCGATCATTTTACCGCACTTGAAGCGTTCGGCGATCCGCACCACCCGCTCTGCCTGGCCATGCTCCGGCTGATTCTGGCACCGGCTTTTTGAGGGGCGGACGACGATGTTCGATCAGGTTCTGGTGGCGCGTCTCGGCGAGACGGAAATTGCCCGGGCGCCGGAGCGGGACACCGTGACAGTCGAGGGAAGTGTCTATTTTCCGCCGGATTCCGTACGTTTCGAGCTGCTGCGGGAGACCGGTACGCGGACGCGGTGTCCCTGGCGCGGCGAGGCGATCTACTATGATGTCATCGATGGAGCGCGCATTTTCTCGGACGCGGGCTGGTCCTATCCGCAGCCTGGCCGCAAGGCAAAGCGCATTGCCGGCTATGTCAGTTTCTGGAAAGAGGTCGAAACAGGGCCGGTTTAAGCCTCTGGTATTCGACACTCTTTCTCCTTAAGTGTGGTTTGGTACATACGCAACGGGTCGTGGCTGGTGATGGTGAACGGTAAGAAAGTCCTGTTGGTCGAGGATGACGAAGCGCTTCGGGTGACGTTGAGCGAGCAGCTGGAGCTGCACGAGGAATTCGTGGTCAGCGCTGTTGAAAACGGCGCCGCGGCACTGGAAGCGGTCAAGTCGGCGCATTTCGACCTGATCCTGCTTGATGTCGGCCTCCCGGATATGGACGGGCGCGATGTTTGCCGGCTGATCCGGCGTAACGGCGTCAAATCGCCAGTCGTCATGTTGACGGCCCAGGACGGCGATGCGGACACCATTCTCGGTCTCGATGCCGGGGCGAACGACTATGTCACCAAGCCGTTCAAGATTGCCGTGCTGCTGGCCCGCATGCGGGCGCATTTGCGGCAGCATGAGCAGAGTGACGACGCGCTTTTTACGATCGGTCCGTACAGTTTTCGGCCGAGCGCCAAGCTGCTGCTCGACGAGGCCCGGAACAAGAAGGTCCGGTTGACGGAAAAGGAAACCGCGATCCTCAAGTATCTCTATCGGACCGGCGGACGCATGGTGAAGCGTGAGACACTGTTGAACGAGGTCTGGGGCTACAATGCCGGTGTCACCACGCATACGCTGGAAACCCACGTTTACCGGCTGCGGCAAAAGATCGAGATCGATCCGTCTAATGCGCAAATCCTGGTGACGGATCCAGGCGGCTACAGACTGGTCCCCTGACTGCGCTTGAGGCCAAATAGAGGCTTGTACCGAATTAATCTTTTCACGCTGGCCCGGCTCATGCAGACTTGCCGCTCTGATATATCCGGCTTTGAATTGTGGGTTAGGAACTGTTGTGTCGCCGGGAGCCGATTTTTTTGTCCGGATCTGGGGCGCCCGTGGAAGCATTGCCTGCCCGGGACCTGAATTCGTGCGCTATGGTGGAAACACCGCCTGTCTTGAAATTCGTTGTGGCGGTCGGGTCTTTATACTCGATGCCGGCACGGGCCTCCGCAATCTTGGCATGATGCTGGATAAGTCCGGTCCGGTGGACGCGGATATTCTCTTCACCCACTCCCATCTCGACCATATCGGCGGTCTGCCTTTCTTCACGTCCGCTTTCAAGAAGGGCAATGTCTTTCGCATCTGGTCCGGGCATCTGGGCGGCCGGGCGAGCATGCGCGATGTAATTGCGCGACTGATGTCTTCCCCGCTGTTTCCGGTGCCGCTAGAGATCTTTCAGTCGGAGTTGGAGTTCAACGATTTTACCCCTGGCGATACGTTGACGTTCGGGCCGGATATCTCCGTACGGACAGCGCCGCTCAATCATCCGCAGGGTGCTGTCGGATATCGCTTCGATTTTGGCGGCAAGTCGATCTGCTACATCACCGACACCGAACATCGCCCCGGTGAACTCGACCAGAATATCCTGGGGCTGGTCCGGGATGCGGATGTGATGATCTACGACGCCTGCTACACGGATGAGGAATTCCCAAAATTCGTCGGCTGGGGTCACTCAACCTGGCAGGAGGGGGTCCGCATGGCCGATGCAGCCGGGGTCAAACAGCTCGTTCTCTTCCATCATGACCCCAGTCACACGGACGAGAAAATGGACGAGATAGTCCGTCAGGCTGAAGAGCATCGCCCCGGGACCGTAGCGGCCTCCGAAGGCCTGACGATTACTCCCTGATATGACCAAGTCAAAATCGATTAAATGGAGCCATGCGTGGCGCCGGCTCCATTTGGGCTTAAGTACAATTCTTGGCATAAAACCAAAGGGTTACTTTGTGCCATACCGGTATGCGGCGACGGTTCCGTCGCGGGGTAGTCGGTACGACTGGCTTGAGGAGCGCTTCGGCACGGATGCGCTACCGGCGTTTTCCGAAATGCTTGCCGATATTGAACGCTACCGGGATGCGCTACAGGCGATAGGTGACCAGGAACCACCGGAGCCGCGCTGGCGTCAGGACTGGTTTCCGGGGCTCGACGGTGCGGCTGCCTACACCTTCGTGCGCGAACGTCGCCCGGCCTGCATTCTCGAGATCGGCTCGGGCCACAGCACCCGCTTCCTTGCTCGCGCCGTCCGCGATGGCGTCCTTGAAACCGAGATCACCTGCGTCGATCCGGCACCGCGCGCCAGTCTTGCCGGGACGGGTGTGCGCTTTCTCGAGCATACGATCCAGGATGTTCCGCGTGAGAGCCTGCCGGATCTCGGTCCTGGTGACGTGCTGTTTCTGGATTCAAGCCATCTGGCTCTGCCGGGCTCCGACGTCGATCTGGTGCTGAACCATCTGCTGCCGACCTTGCCCGCGGGATTGCTGGTTCACATCCACGACATTGTGCTGCCCGACCCCTATCCGGAAGCCTGGGACTGGCGAGTCTATAACGAGCAATTGCTGGTGGCGGCTCTGTTGAGCGGTGGCGGGTTTCGGCCGGTTTTCTCAAGTCACTACGCCCGGACACGCATGCTCGGCCGTGATGGCGCCCCTGAGCTCGCCTGGCTGCCGCTCCAAGCGGGCGCGCTGGAGACGAGCCTCTGGCTTGAGAAGCAATAGCCCGCGCTGCGGGGTGCTGTCGGTCTGTCGGGTCATTTTAAGGGATGGCTGGGGCGGCAGGATTCGAACCTGCGCATGGCGATACCAAAAACCGCTGCCTTACCGCTTGGCTACGCCCCAATCGGGCGCGAACATAATCAGAAACCCAAATCCATGCAACTGCTTCGGCGCTGCTCCCTTAACATCTTGATCCGAAAGAGCTAGACTCCTCTGATTAATTTGCTTTTTGGGGATGAGGATCGTCATGTCCAAACCTGTCCTGCCGTGGAGCCTGAAGGGCGTGTCGCCCGAAGCGCGGGAAATCGCGAAAAAGGCAGCGGCCCAGCAAGGCATGACCATCGGAGAATGGGTCAGCCGGGCAATCCGGGATGTTGGCCCGGATCAAGGCTCAGACGCCGCACCGGAGATTGTGCCGGCTGCTGACGAAGTCTCCCTATCAGGTTCTGCGGAAATGGATGCCGAGGCCGTGCGCGAAGCAGTACGAGCCAAGGTCTATGATTCTGAAGAGCGCGTCGCGCATATGGTCGGCCCATTGCAGGATATTATCGAACGGCTTTCCCGGCGCCTGACGCGTATCGAGGAGAAAGTTGAGGACGGCCCGGCGCCTCAGGTCGAGCAACAGGCAGAGCAGGCTGATCCGCGCCGCCTGGATGGCTGGTAGCTCGCACTCCCGCCCAATGTATGTCCGGTCGGAAGTGTCGGTCATATTCGGGCCTTCGCACAACCCGTAGTACATGGAAACCCTTGCCTTACCGGGTAACCTTTGGTATTTTTCCGATCCTTTGGTGACCATGTCGGTGGCCCGGCCTCCGAAACAAGATAAAGGCAGGGTGTCGGTTGTCAGGTAAATCCCCCTGGAGCGTAAAAGGTATCTCGGCGGAAGACCGCGAGGTTGCGAAGATCGCGGCCCGTAAAGCGGGCGTGCCGATCGGTGTCTGGCTGAGTGAGCAGATTCGCCTCGCCTCCGAAGAAGCGCCTGCGCCAGATCACGCAGCCGAACAGGCTCGCTCCGATGACGATCATCAGCAGACGCAGGCACCGAGGCAGCACGAACAGTCCCCGCAGGATCGTCACCCCGGGGAGCATCCATCTCAGGACCGGCGGCGCAGTGGATCGGTCGATCCACGCTTTGCGTTCGGACGCGGGCAATGGAGCGTTGCCGAAGATGCGGTCGACAAGGGGATGGTCGCCAATGCATCCGCTGGCTATCCATGGCAGTTCCGCAATGCCCAGCATCCGCCGCAGACAGTTGCTGCGCCGCCGATGCCGGCAGCACCGGTAGCCGCGCCCCCTGTCCCCGCACATGCCGGTTATCCGCCGCCGATGCCGCAACCACAGCAAATGCCAGTACCCGCCCCTCAGCCGGCCGGCTTGTCTCGCGAAGAGGCAGAGGCGATGGAAAAGCGTGTCGATTCCCTTGAGGGCCGGCTCCGTGACCTGCAACAGCGGATCAACGCAGTCGAAGACAAGACGCTTGCCCGTTTCGAGCCTGTCCTTGCCAAGATCGAGGCCCTTACCGCCGAGATTGACCGGATCGATGCCAAGCCTGCGATGATTGCGGAGGGCGAGGCGTCTTTTTCAACGGCGCCCATAGAACGCGCTGTGATGCGCTTGTCGGAACGGTTGGGCCGGGTCGAGCAAACCGTCCTGCCCGGCTCCCGGCGTGGCCGTGGTTTCTTCTCCCGCCTCTTCCGTCGTGGGTAGCGCTACCTGCCGGAACTGTATAAATTGAATAAAAGCGATAGGTTAGGCGGGTCGGGACGGACCACTACTCGGGCTGTTTTCCGTGAACCCGCACATCCCGCACCGTGAGGCCAGCAACGTGAGGAGTGCCGGTGGTTCGTAAGCCGACAACATGGAGCATCAAGGGGATCGAGGAAGATACCCGTGATATCGCTCGTGCTGCGGCTGAACGGGATGAACAGACCATTGGCTCCTGGATCGATTACGCGATCCGTGTTCATGGCGGACAGCGACCGCGTGAAACCGGCACTGACGACGAGGCGGTCACAAAAGCCGCGCCGACAGACACAGTAAGCCAGAATGCGAGTACCCAGCCGTCTGCGCCGGGCCTTACGGACAAGACTGTGCTCGATATCATCGACCGGGAGCTAGACGCATCGACCAGTCGGCTCGATCGGGCCCTGCGCCCGATGGGCCTTGCCCTGCTCGATCTGGCCGAGCGGATGGTATCCGTTGAGCAAAACAAGCTGGATCAGGCACAGATCGGCTCCACACCCGACAGGCATCAGCTTGAAAGTGCCGAGGCCCTTGGGCCGGATGAGATGGCCGACGATGATTTCGGCCCGGAACTGCCACCGCAGGCATTCGATGAAGTGCCCGGTGAGGTTCCTGAAGAGCCGGAACCCGAAAGACAGGACCCGGAAACCTACTCTGCGCCGCCGGAAGAGGATCAGGCGCCGCCTCCACCGTCTCATGATCTTGCTCCCGATTTCGACAGCCTCGATGTGCCGATGCTTCCCACTGAAGAGACGGACCGGGCACGCGAGATAGACCGCCGCTTGCGGGCGCTTGCCGGTGAGGTCGACGCCGTCGATGCGGTAGACACCGAACCGCCGCCGCCGACGGGCGATCTTGGACCGGCGGAAATTGTCATTGAGGCTCCGGCGCCTGAGCCCGAGCTTGAGCTCCCGATGGCGTTCCGCGGGTTGCAACAAAGCAGCTTCGACTCTGATTCCGTTGCAGCGGCCGATGACGTTACGCGGGACGCGCGTCGCCGAAGCCGCCGCAGGCTTCGAAGGTTTTTTCTGGGAACAACCGGACTTGCTGTTGCCTCAGCGGTTGGTCTCTACGTTTTTGCCGGCCAGCTCGGGCTCGGCCAGCTGCGGCAGGACCTGGACAGCCGCCTGAAGCCTGCAGCACATCAGATCGCTGAAGGAACGGCACATCTCTGGGAAGAGACGACGGCACATATTGCTCCGATGATCGAGCAGGCCAAGACAACGTTGTTTGGAGCCGATCAGCCGGAGGTTCCTGCGCCGGAAAAGGCCATGGACGATGTGGTTGAAGCAATTCCTCCCGTTGAGCCTGCGCAGCCCGATCAACCCGCCAGCGGGGAGATCTCCGGCGCATCCGAGAACACCGGTCAGAAGGCGGATTCTGCGCCGTCCAGCGACGACATGGATGCAGCGCAAATCGCGGAACCGGCACCAGTGGAGCCAGAAACGGCCGCGTTGGCGCCGGTTGAAGAGACCGCACCACCACCCGCGGTTGGGATCGCTCCAACCCCGGCGCCAAGCGAACTGCCGGTACCGGTGCCCGACGCGGCACCCGCGCCAAAAGTTTCCGAGGCGCCGCCGCCCGCTCCCGCATTACCGGCCCCGCCCGCGCGTGAGCCGGTCGATACGGGGGCATCCGCGCCGTCTGAAAGCGGGTTGCAGCAAGGAGAGCGGCAATCCCTTGAGCAGCGTGCCGATGCCGGCGACGCAAAGGCTCAGCACGATCTTGCCCTGGCCTATCTGACCGGCGCGGCGGGCACGGAAAACCCCGAGCTGGCCGCAGAACTCTTGCGGGAAGCTGCGATCCAGGGCTTGCCTGGCGCGCAGTACAATCTGGCCGTGCTGTATGAAACGGGACAGGGCGTCCGGCAGGACGATGTCCGGGCTCTGCTCTGGTATCATAGCGCCGCCGAGCAAGGGCATCCGAACGCACAGTACAATCTCGGCGTAATGTATGCCGAGGGCCGGGGTATACCGTTGAATTTCGGGGAAGCCGCCCGATGGTTTCAGGCCGCCGCCAAGCAGGGTATGGCACGCGCGCTCTATAATCTTGCCGTGATGACCGACGAGGGTCTCGGCGTGACGCAGGACAAGAAGAAGGCCCTCGAGCTGTTCGGCGCCGCAGCAGAAGCTGGCGACCAGCGGGCCATCGAAATGCTCTCGGGCAGCGGTGAGACGTCAAGCGAAGGCGGGGCAGCCTTGAACGGTGCGGACGGTGTGCGCACGACTGTTGACGCACCGGCTGCCATTGTCGCCGAGATTCAGGGAGAGCTCGCCCGTCTTGGACTTTATTCCGGCAGCATTGACGGACTGATGGGTCCGAAGACCCGGGCGGCGATCCGGGCCTTTGAGCAATCAGCCGGACTGGAAGAAAGCGGTGAGGCGACGGCTGTTCTGCTCGAGACGCTGAAAACGGCCAAGCCTTAGCCGGAAAAAGCCGGAGTCTGCGGAAACAGGGAATCCATTTCCCAGTTCCTGAGTGCGCCCGCATGGAGCCAGTACGCTGGATAGGTTTGCCGGAACCGCTCCGCCGCCCGGTCCCGCTCACTGTCAGTCTCAAAAAGCGCGAAGCAGGTGGCGCCACTGCCGGAAAGACGTGCGCCGAGTGCGCCCGGCAGGTCCGACAATGCGCTCAATACAGGACCTATCTCTGGTGCCACCGCGACAGCGGGCGCTTCGAGATCGTTTCTACCGGTGACGATATCCTCTGCAAGGCTGCGCGGGCCCGAAATGTCCCTGCCGGCTTTCTGCTCCGCGGCCAATGCCCCGAATACGGCTCCGGTGGGGACAGCAACCCCCGGATTGACCAGCAGAGCCGGATAGCGGGCAAACCCGCTTTCTTCAGGATCAAGGGTCGTTCCGGTGCCGCGCATGTACCTGCACCGGGAGTCGAGGCAGACCGGAATATCCGCGCCGAGCCCGGCGGCAATCGCCTGAATGGACGGAGCCATGGTGGTCAGGCCGTGTTCCCTGGCCAGCAGTCGCAGGATCGCTGCCGCGTCGGCCGATCCTCCGCCAAGCCCGGCGGCAACGGGTATGGCCTTGTGCAGCGTGATCGAGAGCGGTGGAACCGGCCCGATCTCTTTGCGGAAGGCCGAGATCGCCTTCAGGACGAGATTGTCCCGGTCCAGGCTTCCGGCAAAGGGGCCGGCTACCGTGAGCTGGTCGGACCCGGTCTCTGACAGCGTGACAGAAAGCCTGTCATGCAGGTCCGCGAAGGCAACCAGGCTGATCAAATCGTGAAAGCCGTCGTCACGCCTGCCCAGAACGGTCAGGCTGAGATTGATCTTGGCGGGAGCAATCAGGGTGGCGGAATAGCCTGTCTCAGCCATTGCTCGACGAGTGTTTGTCCGTTTCCGAAGTTATGCCGTCGCGGAGTTTCCGTTCGAGCTGAGCGGCCAACTCTGGATCCGGGCCCATTTCCAGCGAGCGGCGCCATTGATAGGCGGCCTCGCGGCGGCGTCCAACCTGCCAATAGGCATCGCCGAGATGATCGTTTATGACGGCATCGCCCGGCCGGAGCTGAACGGCGCGTTCAAGGTGGGGGACCGCTTCCTTGTGCTGGCCGGTGCGGTAGAGGACCCAGCCGAGGCTGTCTACGATATAGCCGTCATCCGGGCGCTGCTGGACGGCGCGCTCTATCAGAGTCTGCGCTTCTTTGAGGTTGAGGCCCTGTTCGACCCATGAATAGCCGAGGTAATTCATGACATAGGGCTGCTCCGGCGCGAGCTTCAGGGCAGTCAGAAAATCGGATTCCGCACGCTCCCATTTCTTCGCCCGTTCGAGCGCGATGCCCCGTGTGTAGTAGAGCGTCCAGTCCTGCGTCGCGGCTTGGCCGAGTTTGGCGAAGGCCTCGTCATAGGCTGTAATCGCCGCTTCCCAGTCTTCTCCCGCCCGCAACGTATCGGCCAGGCGGACAAGGATCGTGCCGTTGTCCGGGTAGATCCTTGCCAGCTCCTGCAGGACGGAGAGGGCACTGTCCCGGTCGCCTTCGGCGTCGTAGGCGGAAGCGGACCGGAGGCGGGCCATCATGTGATAGATGGAGTCCTGGCCGATGCCGGCATAGATCTTCAAGGCATCGCCGTGCCGTCCGCGATCGTCGAGGATTTCGCCCACAAGCAGCCGGGCAAGCGGGAAGTCCGGCCGCATATAGAGCGCGAAGCGAGCATAAATCAGCGCGATCTCGCTGCCACGGTCCCGTTGCAGGGCGCTGGCGATATCGAAGAGTGCTTCCGCGACGCCATCGCTGGCGTTTGAGACAAGACCCTTGGCTTCCTGCCCGGCTTCTGCGGCGAACAGTGCCGTTGAAAGAGCCGTCATGTTCTGGTCCGACAGATCGCCGGCCGCCAGAATTTCCCGGGCCATGTCGACGCGGCCCAGTTTCGCGTAATGCAATGCCGCGCCTATCCGCAGACGCGCCGGCGGGCGGTCCATAGCCTTCAGTGCTGCCTTGAAGGCCGTGTCGAGGGCTTCGAAGTCGCCTTTCAGCGCGGCGATGTAACCCGCGTGGAGCTCAGCGAGCAGGCCGAAACCACCCTGTTTCCGGATCCGGTCGAGATTGGCATCGGAGGCCTGCCAATTTCCGGTCCCGGCTTCGACCCAGGCGAGCAATAACGGGCGCAGAATCTGGGTCAGACGGGATTCCGCGAGTGCATCGAGGTGCCGGCGGGCACCATCGTAATCGCTCTGTTTCAGGGCCGTGAGTGCGAGTGCGAGCCGTCCGAAAGCATTCCCGCCCTCACGTTTGACCAACTCTTCCGCCAGGTCCAGGGCTTCGTCCGTCCGCCCGTCCACGACTTTCGCCAGGAAGGTCCGCTGCATCAATCCGGGATTGCCGGGATCGGCCTCAAGCACCGCCGCGAAGTTCTGGGCGGCGGCACTGAGGTCGCTGTTTCGGTAGGCATGCAGGGCGTTCAGATAGTCTCCGGAGACAGTATCGCGGATGGGGACATCAGGCAGCGCACCCGGCCCACCCGACCCCATTCCGGCACAGGCGGAAAGAGACAGAGCCGCCAGAACCGCAAGCGTGGCGGCTCCTTTTCGCGATCCTGATCCAGTCATTCGGTTGCCTCCGTCTCCGGCTTGTCGCCGTTCCGCGTTCGTGTATTCAGCCGGTCACATGTTCGGATAGTTCGGACCGCCGCCGCCTTCCGGCACCACCCAGTTGATATTCTGGGTCGGATCCTTGATATCGCAGGTCTTGCAGTGCACGCAGTTCTGCGCGTTGATCTGCAGTCTCGGGTTCGAGCCGTCGTCGTCCCGCATGATCTCGTACACGCCTGCCGGGCAATAGCGCTGCTCCGGAGCGTCGTAGAGCGCGAGGTTGTACTCGACCGGGACGCTCGGGTCTTTCAGGGTGAGGTGCGCCGGCTGGTTTTCCTCATGGTTCGTGTTCGATAGGAACACGGAGGAGAGTCGGTCGAAACTCACCTTTCCGTCAGGCTTCGGATAGGCGATCTTCTCGCACTGCGCCGCCGGACGCAGGCTTTCATGGTCATGGTGATGGTGCAGGGTCCAGGGGCTCTTGCCCTTGAACAGGGTCTCGACCCCGGCATTTGCCATGCCCATCAGGAAGCCGGCCTTGAAGCCCGGGCGGATATTACGCACCGCCTTCAGCTCGTCCCAGACCCAGCTTGATTCCATCCGGGTGCGGTAATCGGAGATTTCCAAACCGGCTCCGGCACCGTCCTTCATGGTGTCGAACAGGGCTTCGGCCGCCGTCATGCCGGACTTCATCGCCGTGTGCGAGCCCTTGATCTTCGGCACGTTCAGGAAACCTGCCGAGCAGCCAAGGATGGCGCCGCCCGGGAAAGTGATCTTCGGGATCGATTGGAAGCCGCCTTCGTTGATGGCGCGCGCACCGTAGGATATCCGCCGGGCACCCTCGAAGAAGGGGCGGATCTTCGGATGCGTCTTGTAGCGCTGGAATTCCTCGAACGGGCTCAGATGCGGGTTCTCGTAATCGAGACCGATCACATAGCCGACCGCCACCTGGTTATTTTCCAGATGATAGAGGAAGGAGCCGCCATAGGTCTTGCCGTCCACTGGCCAGCCGACGGTATGCACCACCAGACCCTGCTGGTGCACGGCAGGATCGACCTCCCAGAGCTCCTTGATGCCAAGTCCATAAGTCTGTGGGTCGACGCCCTCACGCAAATCGAAGCGCTCGAATAGTGTCTTGGTCAGCGATCCGCGCACGCCTTCGGCGAACAGCGTCTGCTTGGCATGCAGCTCAATGCCCTGGGTGTAGTTCGCGGTTTGCTCGCCATCCTTGCCGATGCCCATGTCGCCGGTGGCGACACCGCGCACGGCGCCATTCTCGTCATAGAGCACTTCGGCGGCGGCAAAGCCCGGATAGATCTCGACGCCCAGCGCCTCGGCCTGCTCGGCCAGCCAGCGGCAGACATTCCCGAGGCTGACGATGTAATTGCCGTGATTGTTCATCTGCGGCGGGCAGGGCATCTGGATGCCGGAGTTGCGGGTGAGGAACATGAACCGGTCCTGGGTCACCGGCGTGTTCAAGGGCGCGCCGCGCTCCTGCCAGTCCGGGAACAGCTCTGCCATCGCCCGCGGCTCCATGACGGCGCCGGACAGAATGTGGGCGCCGACCTCCGAGCCTTTTTCCAGCACACAGACGCTCAGGTCCTGACCATGCTCCGCACTGAGCTGGCGCAGCCGAATGGCGGCCGACAGGCCGGAGGGGCCGGCTCCGACGATCACGACGTCGTATTCCATCGACTCGCGTTCCATGAACCTCTCCAAATCGTTTCTTACACAGGTTACTGTCTTACTTGGCACAGCTGTTTTGTCGCGACAAGCGACGCGAGAGGCTGTGCGGCAAGATTGAAGGAACGGATCACGTGGGCTTATCGCCGGAACAGAACGTAATGCCGCATGAGGCGCTGCTCGAATGGTATGTCGAGATGGGCGCTGACGAGGCGATCAGCGCTGCCGAAACCAACTGGTTCGCGGCGTCCGAGGCGGCAGCTCCAGCTCCTGTGTCCCGGGCCGAAAGCGCCCCGGTGTCGGCCCCGCCTGCAGCGCACGCCCGGGCGCAGGTGTCAGGCGCCCCGGCACAGGCCGGGCCACGGGCGCAGACGTCAGGCGCCGAGCCGGCGACAGATAAAGCAGCCAGCGCGCTTGCCGCTGCCGCCCAGTCCCTCGACGAATTGCGGGCGGCACTGGAAAGCCTTGAGGGGTTCCCGCTCAAGGTAACAGCCACCAACCTTGTGTTCGGCGAAGGTGTCGAGACGCCCGATGTCATGTTCATCGGCGAGGCACCCGGCGCTGACGAAGACCGGCAGGGCCGCCCCTTTGTCGGCGCCAGTGGCCGCTTGCTTGACCGGATGATGGCGTCGATCGGTCTGGATAGGGCTGAAAACGCCTATATCACCAATATTCTGCCCTGGCGCCCGCCGGGGAACCGGGAGCCGACCGCCGCCGAAATCGCGATCTGCCTGCCTTTCATCCGGCGGCATATAGCGCTTGTCCGCCCCCGTATTATCGTTCCAGTCGGAGGGACAGCGGCGAAAACCCTGCTGGACCAGCGTCAGGGCATCATGCGTCTGCGTGGCCGGCGTTTCGAATTCTCGGATCCGGGTCTCGAACAACCGTTACCGGCGGTGCCGCTGTTTCACCCTGCCTTCCTGCTCCGGTCGGCCGGTCAGAAGGCGCTGGCATGGCGTGATTTATTGACAATAAGGCAAATTATTCAATAAATTAGAGTGATTAATTTAAACAATTTGATGAGAAAGTCTTGCCTGCTCTATTAATATTATATTTACCTTGTAAATTATTGATATCATTTAAGGTATTACCGTGTATTCACTCTTTACATCAAAGTTGATATTTAAGTAGTTGTGGTAATTGACACGCATGCGTTCAGCGAAATCGCTGCTTGAGATTGGTGCCCGCATGGCCTACTTAGCGTGGTCATGAGCGAAGTTGTGAAACCGAATACTCGCCTGTTCAAGTGGTTTTCAATGTCGTTGATCGCGGGTGCGATCCTTGGCATTGCCGCGGCGATTTCGATACATACCGGACCTGTTGCTGCTGCGGCTCGCGATGACGCAATGCCGTCGCGCGCCTCCGCGCTTGGTGTTCTTGAAACGGACCCTGTGGTACCGCGCGTCCGCTACGATATTGTCAGCGCGCTGGATGCCGAGCGGTATCAGGCCATCTTCACTCTTCAGGAAGCCGGAAACTGGAGTGCTGCCGACAAGCTGATCGCGGCGCTTGAGAGCCGCGTCCTGATGGGGCACGTGCTCTATCAGCGTTACATGCACCCGACGGCCTATCGCTCCACCTACAAGGAGCTGAAAAACTGGATGGCGCATTACGCGGACCATCCGGGAGCCCGCAAGATCTATCGGCTGGCCCTGCGCCGGAAGCCGAAAAACTGGAAAGCGCCTGCTCGCCCGCAGAAGGGCTATCTGAACGGCAGTGGGGCATCGCAGGTGAATGGCGCGGTCGAGCCGCAGCAGCATCTGTCCCGCCACGGCCCCAAGGTGTCCCGTCAAGGACGCCGGGTCATCAGGGAAATCCGGCGCTTCGTTCGCAATGGATACCCAACGGGTGGGGTAAAATATCTTAATTCCAAGGCCGGGCGCTCCCTTCGCGGCACGGACCGCGCTCACGCGCTGGCAGAGATCGCGCATGGCTATTTCGTCTTCAATGTCGACGATAAAGCCATTCGTTACGCTGTCGAAAGCATTGAGGTTTCTGAAGGCCTGATCCCGACTGCGCACTGGACAGCGGGTCTCGCGCTCTGGCGTGAAGGCCGGCACGACGAGGCGTCCCAACATTTCGAATCCCTTGCCCGCGCACCTGACGTGTCGCGCTGGGTGAAGGCCGCTGGTGCCTATTGGGCATCGCGCGCGCATCTTGCCGAACGGCGCCCAAGGCAGGCGACGCTCTGGCTGGCCCAGGCCGCAACCCATTCGGCAACCTTCTACGGTCTGCTGGCGCGACGGGCGCTCGGTATCGACATGCCGCTCGACTGGACCCTGCCGGAGCTGGACGAGGACACTCAGGACGCGTTGCTGAATTCCCGGGGCGGCCAGCGCACCTTTGCCCTTCTGCAGGTCGGCCGCACCGACCTTGCGGAAAAGGAGCTGCGGCGCCTCTACCCAGTTCTCCCGGACTTCATGCATGGCGCGATCATGACGATTGCGGCCGGCAATGGCATGCCGGGTCTTGCCATGCGAATCGCCGGTATCCTTAAGGCGCGGGGCGACCGGCCCTACTATGCAGCCTTCTATCCTCTGCCCGACTGGCAGCTCGATTCCATCGCCGGTATCGACAAGGCGCTGATTTATGCCATCGCCCGTCAGGAATCGAAGTTCAGCGCGACGGCGCGCAGCGGGCGCGGGGCGATCGGCGTCATGCAGATCATGCCGCGTACGGCAGCCTTCGTTGCCAATGATCGCAGTTTCCGCAGCCGGGATGGCCGCAAGGCATTGATGGATCCGTCCCTCAACCTGAAGCTCGGACAGGAATATGTCGGCCACCTTTTAAAGCAGGACAGCGTCAATGAAGGCCTGTTCCAGCTTCTGGCGGCCTACAATGCGGGCCCCGGCACGCTCCGGAAATGGACGCGGAAGATCGATTTCAAGGAAGATCCGCTGCTGTTCATCGAATCTATCCCGCGGCATGAGACGCGCGAATTCATCGAGCGGGTTCTGACCAATCTGTGGATGTACCGGCTGCGTCTCGGCCAGCCGGCGCCGTCGCTGGATCACATTGCCGCCGGATCCTGGCCGCGTTATGAGTCGATAGACATTTCGCAGCAGCCTGGCGGTCCGAAACATGCCCGGAATTGACGAGTCCCGTCCGTTCGTTCCCGTTCACATCGCGGTCCTGACGGTTTCAGACACAAGAAATCTCGAAAACGACCGGTCCGGCGATACGCTGGTCAAGCGTCTGACCGATGCAGGCCACATCCTTGCGGACCGGAAGATCGTGACGGATGACGTTCCGGCAATTTCCGGCCAGCTGACCTCCTGGATCGAGGATGACGGCATCGACGTGGTGATCTCGACCGGCGGCACAGGGTTGACCGGCCGTGACGTGACGCCGGAAGCCTTCCGCTCTGTCTTCGAGAAGGAAATCGAAGGCTTCGGGGAGCTGTTCCGCTGGCTCAGCTTCCAGAAGATCGGCACCTCGACCATCCAGTCACGGGCCATCGCAGGTGTTACCCGGGGTACCTATCTCTTTGCCCTGCCGGGTTCTACCGGTGCCTGCAAGGATGCCTGGGACGATATCCTGGCCAATCAGCTGGATATCCGGTTCCGGCCCTGCAATTTCGTCGAGATCATGCCGCGCCTGCGTGAGCATGAGCTGTTCGGGCGCTCGGCCTGACGCCGCTCTAGGCTGCCGGAAGGTCCGACGCCTCGTCCACATCCCGCATTTCCGCAGCGAAGCCGATCATGGTCCCGGGCCGGAACCCGGCCAGCGTATCCTCAAGCGCCCATTCGGTTGACCATCGGACATCCGTGAACGGGTTACCGCGATAGAGTGGCGAGAAGCCGACCAGCCAGTAGCCGCCATCGGCGGAAGGCCCGAACACCGCATCGTTCCGCTCAAGCGCGCTGAAGGCCGCTGCGATGTGCTGCGGCTCGATCCCCGGTATATCGCTGCCAATTAGTACTGTCGGGCCCTTGGTCGCGCTGCGGAGCGCCTTGAGCATCCTCTGGCCGAGATCGCCGCGGGCCTGGTGGCTGAACCGCCAGGGCTTCGGCCAGGGCCAGGCGGCGGCGTGGTGCGGGGCCGCGATGATGCGGCACTCCCAGCGTTTAGTGAGGCCGAGCCGCCGCAGGGTTGCGGCAAGGTTCTGCCGGTACCACCGGGTTGCGGCACCGGCGCCGATGTCTCGGGCCAGACGGCTTTTCACCAGCCCCTGGCGCGGCGTTTTCGCGAAGATGATGAGGGTCCTGTGCGCCATCGGTCAGCCGTAGATCCGGGCGATCAGTCGGGGCGGTACCCGGAGGAAAAAGAGCGTCAGGCAGAACAGGTTGCGCAATGCACGCCGGATGTAACCGCCGCGCACATAGCGTTCCGCCGAGGTGATGGCCCGGATATCGAACAGGGCGAGGCGGCTCATGCCGATGCGGCGGATGAATTCCACATCTTCCATCAGCGGGATTTCCTTGTAGCCGCCGAGCCGGCGATAGAAACGCCGGTGGATCAGCAATCCCTGATCGCCATAGGGCAGGCCGAGCCAGCGGTTGCGCCAGCGCACCATACCTTCCAGCCGTCGGGCCGCAGGGCTGTCGTCGTCCAGCGCGAAGGTGAAAACAGCCCCGCGCTCACGGTTCCGGTCATTGCTGGTGAACACCATGACGCTCGATGCCCAGCCCCGCTCCAGTGCGGTGTCAGCATGCAGGAAGAGGAGCCAGTCTCCTTTCGCCGCCCTGGCGCCGGCCGCGAGCTGGATGCCGCGGCCGGGCGCGCAGTCAATCACCCTGGCGCCGGCCGCCTCGGCTATGTCCCGCGTCGCGTCGGTGGAGCCGCCATCGGCGATGATGATTTCCGGGGTGAATCCCGAGCGCTCGGCGCTTGCCAGGGCGTCGAGGGTGCGCTTAAGGCCCTTCGCTGCGTTGAGGCAGGGGATGATGACACTGATTGACAGATCTGGTGCCGGCGCCCCGATGCGGCGGCCATGCGCGTCCAGTGGCCCGAGTGCGCCCGGCAGCGGCACCCGCCACAGATCTTCATTCTTCGATGTGTCCGATGATCCCAAGGCCGGTCCTTATTTTTCCGCAGCGCTGCCTGGTGTGTTAACAGAGGTGCAACCGACCCTGCCAGTGCGGCAGGGTATCCCGATTAGAGCATTTCAGAGCATTCGCGGCCATGACGACCGACCTCGACCTGCGCAATCTCCACGCTGAGCTGATGAAGCTCAAGACCTTCCCCACGCTTGCTCTCGAAGATCTGATCAGGCTGCCGGCGCGGGGGCTGGCCCATGATCACGTTCTGCTCGGTGAGAGGCCATGGAAAGGCAAGCGTCTGCTGGCCCGTGTCCCGCGTCTGGTCCGGCGCGATGTGACTCCGGAGGACGCACTGTCACTGCAGGCGGAATGCTTCCGGCGTGCCGGACCGAGCCGCCACACGCCGGTTCTTCATGGCTATCTCGATCCGAGTCCGCGGCTGCCGAACGGCGCGCTGATCGTCGATGCGGTCGAGGGCAGGGCGGTGGATCTTTCAAAGGACCTGCTGCAGCTTGCCGAGACTCTGGCCAGCGTGCACCGTTTGCCGACACCGGACGATCCGGCCCCGCTCGCCTGGACAGCACGTCCGGTGGAAGCGCTCGTCGGTCTGATAGAGGATCAGGCGGAATTTATTCCCGCTCTGGTGCAGGACAGGCAGGCCCGCGCCATTCTCGACGAAGAGCGTAAATGGGCCCGTGATTTCGCTGCCGAGCATGGCAGGGCGCCTTTGCCACCGGCGCTTGTCCTGACCGACACGCATCCTGGCAATTATGTCGTGCAGAAGGATGGCCGGGCGATCTTCGTCGATATGGAGAAGACCCAGTACGGATCGCCCGCAATCGACCTTGCGCACGCCAGCCTCTACACCTCCGTTACCTGGGATCCGGACGTGAGTGGCGAGCTCAGCAATGAGGATGTCGCGGATTTCTACGATACCTACCGGACGGCGGTGCCGCCGTCGCTGGCCCGTGTACAGGAGCCCTGGTTCCTGCCGTTCCGCCGCCTGACCTGGCTGCGCACAACGACCTGGGGCTGCCGCTGGTACGCGGAGAATGAAGGCCAGGTGGCGCGCAGCGGCGATCAGAGTCAGCGGGACCGGATGCTGTCAGGTGTTCTTGACCGCTTGCGCCGGATGGCCCGGCCGGAGACGATGGAGCGCGTGCGCCGGGAATGGCTGGGGCCGGACAAGCTGGTGCTGGACTAGGCCGCCGCAGGGTGCGCGGTAAGGAGGGCCGAATGAGTGGCAAGATCGTCAATCTGCGGCAGGCTCGCAAGCGGAAGACCCGTCAGGCCGCCGAAGAGAAAGCCGCCGACAACAGACTTAAATTCGGCCGTACAAAAGAACAGCAAGCCGGGGACGAGGCAGCTTCAGCACGCCGCGATCAGGCATCCGAACGGCTTGAGCGGCATCGCATGGAGCCTGACGAGCCGCCCTCTGAAACCTAATTGTTCTTGTTTTGTTCTGTTGCCGGATTTATCATCCGGCCATGGTCGATCCTGATTTTCAGCCACCGGATGCACCGGACCCGGACATTATTCAGCGTTCTCCGCACAAGGGGCGCGGGGCGATCACCAATGTCAGCGGCCGGTTCGAACAGGAGCAGCGCCAGCGGGTCATTGGCGGCTGGCCCGGCGATAATCCTTTCCAGGGCGCTTCTACCGAGTTCCCGGATCTGGACGCCAGACCCAGAACCGAGGTGGGGATTGATGCCTCCCGCACGATCATCGCCCGGAACAAATCCCCCGATATCCCGTTCGACCGCTCGATCAATCCCTATCGTGGCTGCGAGCATGGCTGCATCTACTGCTTTGCCCGGCCAACCCATGCCTATCTCGGCTATTCGCCGGGGCTCGACTTCGAGACCAGACTGCTGGCGAAACCGGATGCCGCGGCCCTGCTCGACGATGCGCTGAGAAAGCCCGGCTACAAACCGGATGTGATGGCGCTCGGGACAAATACAGACCCCTATCAGCCGATCGAGAAGGAGCACGGGATTACCCGGCAGGTGCTCCAGGTCCTGTCCGATTTCGGCCATCCGCTCTCGATTGTCACCAAGTCGGCGCTGGTCACCCGCGATATCGACATTCTGGCGCCGATGGCGGCGCGCGGGCTCGTATCTGTGGCGATGAGTATCACCACTCTGGACCGGCATCTTGCCCGCATCATGGAGCCGCGAGCGGCGACCCCCGGACGGCGGCTGGACGCGGTGCATGCGCTCAAATCGGAAGGCATTCCCGTGCACGTTCTGGCAGCGCCGATCATTCCGGCAATCAACGACGGTGAAATCGAGGCGCTGGTGGAGGCATCGGCGGAAGCCGGCGCGCGCGGCGTCGGCCATATCCTTCTGAGGCTGCCGCACGAGATCAAGGATCTGTTCCGGGAATGGCTGGAGCAGCACTTTCCGGACCGTGCGGATCGGGTCTATTCGCTGATCCGCCAGACCAGGGGCGGTGAATTATACCGTGCGGAATGGGGAGAGCGCATGCGGGGCAGCGGCCCCTATGCGGCCCTGATTCACCGCCGCTTCGAGATTGCGAAGAAGCGGGTGGGCCTCACAGGGTCGTTCCCGAAACTGCGCTGTGACCGGTTCGTCGTTCCGCCGCGCGCCGGGGACCAGCTCAGCCTGCTGTAAGTCAGGCCAGGAACAGGGACGACAGCAGCAGCAGGGCAAGCAGGATATTCGCGATCCTGAGCCGGATGCCGTCCTGCAGCCAGCGCGAAAGTCCCGCCCCGATCCCGGCCCAGGTGAAGCCGGAGAGGATTACGACGGCGAAGAACAGCGCACACATGACCGGCAGCCGGGACGAAATCTCCGCCGAGCCATCGGCCGCCACGCCGCTGAAGGTTGTCATGGCGCTTGCCGAGATCAGCCAGGCTTTGGGGTTCACCCACTGGAAGGCGGCGGCCTCGTAGAACCGCATCGGGCGCTCCGGCCGGCCGATCTTGCCGGCTGAACCGCCGGCGATCTTCCAGGCGAGGTAGATGAGGATGGCGATGGAAACGTAGCGCAAGGCTTCCAGCAGTCCCGGAACGGCATTCAGCAGCGACCAGAGGCCGAGGGCCACCGCAGCAAGCATGGCGGGGAAACCAAAGGCCACGCCGAGGATGTGCGGGACGGTTTGTGCGATCCCGAAATTCACTCCGGACGTCGTGAAGAGCGTGTTGTTCGGCCCCGGTGTCAGGCTGAGGGTGAGGGCAAAAATGATAAACCCGGCGATCCATTCGTCGAACATCGGAGTAACCTTGCAGCAGCGCCCGTCTACGGGCTTTCGACTGAATAGGTCGCTATCTGGCCATGACACCGCAAGCAGAACCATGTCATGGATACAATATTTCGTGGTTTCCTTCGTGGCAGTATCTAGGTGTAGCGCCAGGGAGGACTATTTCGTAGGGCCCGGTGCGAAAATGCGGCAGACCCGGTGCTTCCATATCCGGAATGACCGCGTAGCGACTTGGTATCAAACGGATTTTCAGGTAGGGTCCTATCCCGATTTTGTACCTCAGGAATGAGTTTTTTGTCTGATTTCAGTCTGGAAATCGAAGCCGGCGCCGAACAGGGTGCCGTGATTGTCGGCATTGACGAGGTCGGGCGCGGGCCGCTTGCGGGGCCGGTTATGGCGGCGGCGGTGCACATTCCGTTTGCCCTGCATACCGACCCGCTTCTGAGGGACGTTACGGACTCCAAAAAGCTGAACGCGGCCAAACGGGAGCTCATCGCCGGGGCGCTCGTCGGTCTGGTTCCCTATGGCATCGGGGTTGCGGAGGTCGAAGAGATCGATCGCATCAACATACTGCAGGCAACCTACGTCGCGATGGGACGGGCTGCTGCTGCTCTGTCCCAACGTCTCGATAAAACTCCGGATCTATACCTGATCGACGGTAACCGCTTGCCGCCCAATCCCGTTCCCGCGCGTGCAGTGGTGAAAGGCGATCTGAAATCGCTCAGCATCGCCGCCGCCTCGATCATCGCCAAGGTGCACCGGGACAATGCAATGCGCGTTCTGGCGGCGGCTCATCCGGGATACGGCTGGGAGCGTAATGCCGGTTACGGCACAGCCGAGCATCTGGCCGGTATTGCCGCGCACGGGGTCACGGATCATCACCGGCGGTCCTTCCGGCCGGTCCGCGAGGCACTTCTCGCCGATGGCGTCACACTCTGACCAGAAGACGATACCGTTCTTCACACAATATCTTGTGTTCGTTCTGTAAGTATTTGACTCTATTTAGTAAAAAGAAATCGACGCCTTGACGTGATTCGCCGGATACCGGAGACTCCAGCCATCTTTCCTGGCACGGACGGACGATATGACGGCGCAAGACACGCTGCCGCTGGACCAGATTCTGGTCGGCGACTGCATTGAATTGATCAATAAACTGCCGGAGAAATCGGTGGATCTGGTGTTTGCCGATCCACCCTACAATCTCCAGCTTCAGGGTGAGCTTCTCAGGCCCAACAACTCGATTGTCGACGCGGTCGACAACGATTGGGACAAGTTCGACACCTTCCAGACATACGACCGGTTCTCCCGCGACTGGCTCGCGGCGGTGCGTCGCGTCCTGAAGGACGATGGCGGGCTCTGGGTCATCGGCAGCTACCACAATATCTATCGGGTCGGCTCGGTCCTGCAGGATCTCGGCTTCTGGATCCTGAACGACGTGATCTGGCGCAAGACCAACCCGATGCCGAACTTTCGCGGCCGCCGCTTCACCAACGCGCACGAGACCCTGCTCTGGTGTTCCAAGAGCGAGGACAGCAAGCGGTATACGTTCAACTACGACGCCATGAAGGCGTTCAACGAAGACCAGCAAATGCGCAGTGACTGGCACCTGCCGCTCTGCACCGGGTCCGAGCGCATCAAGGTGGACGGCCGCAAGGCGCACCCGACGCAGAAGCCGGAAAGCTTGCTGTCGCGCGTGTTGCTGTCGACCTCGAAGCCGGGTGACGTGGTGCTCGATCCTTTCTTTGGCTCAGGCACCACCGGCGCGGTCGCGAAGAAGCTCGGCCGCCGCTTCATCGGTGTCGAGCGTGAGCAGACCTACGCCGAGATCGCCATGGACCGGATTGCTGCGGTCAAGCGGATCGAGGATGACAGTCTTCTGGCTGTAGAGACCAAGCGTACGGAACCGCGTGTGCCGTTCGGCAATATCGTCGAGCGCGGCATGCTCAATCCGGGCGAAGTGCTGTTCGATCAGCGCCGCCGCTGGTTTGCCAAGGTGCGCCCGGACGGCTCACTGGTTTCCGATAGCGCCAAGGGCTCGATCCATTCCGTCGGCGCGGCGGTCCAGGGAGCACCGGCCTGCAACGGCTGGACCTTCTGGCATGTCGAGCGCGGCGGCAATCCCGTGTCGATCGACGTCTTCAGGCAGCAGGTGCGCGCGGAGATGCGGGCCTGACCAACGCGAGCAGGGCAAGGCCGACGATCCAGAAGCCGAGGATCGTCGCCATGCCCGCGCGCTGACTGTCGAAGGTGAGCGTGGCCCAGCCGAGCAGGGCGGGCCCGAGGAAACTTGTAGCCTTGCCCGACAGGGCATAAAGGCCGAACAGTTGGGTTCGTTTCTCGGCCGGGGCCATACGTGTCAGCAGGGTCCGGCTTGCCGACTGGGACGGGCCGACGAAGATGCCGAGGGCCAGGGCGAATATCCAGAACCAGGCGACGTCCTCGACCAGCAACACGGCAAACCCGAAAATGATCAGGCCGACAAGTGAGATCGCAATGGTCGGTTTGGCGCCGATCCGGTCATCGATCCAGGCAAAGCCGAAGGCGCCGATACCCGCTGTCACGTTGAGCGCGATGCCGAACTGGATGATTTCAGCAAAGCTCATCCCGAAGGTGCCGGCGGCGTAGAGCCCGCCGAACTGGAACAGGGTGGCGAGCCCGTCGGCATAGAGCATGCGGGCAATCAGGAAGACCCAGATATCCCGATAGTCCCGGAGCGACCGCAAGGTTTGCCACAGGCTCTTGAGCCCCGCACGAGCCGCGACGGGAACCGAGACGGCCTGCCGGGCATCGTCCGGCACGTATTTCAGCAGCGGAATGGAAAAGATCACGAACCAGGCGGCGGCCAGCAGGGCGGTTGCCCGGACATGCTCCGCCTCTGCCTTGTCCAGCCCGAACGGCGGCGTCTCGGCCTGAACGAAGACCAGAAGGGCGATCAGCAGGCAGATAATGGCGCCGAGATAACCGAGCGCCCAGCCCCAGCCGCCGATGCGGCCGAGCCGCTCGGGCGATGCGACACGGGCGAGCATGGCGTTATAGAAAATATTGGCGAACTCGGTGCCGATCAGCACCAGTCCGACGGCGATCAGGGCGAGGAGTGTGTCCGACGGATCGGGATGCACGTACCAGAGCGCCCCGGCCGCCAGAACGCCGATTGCCGAAAAGCCCGCCAGCCACGGCTTTTTCGGCCCGGTTTGATCCGCAATGGCGCCCAGTATCGGTGCCAGAACGGCGACCGCGAGCCCTGCGATAGTCAGGGCGTGGCTCCAGAGCACGGTGCCCTCGACTTCGTTTCCAACCACGCCGCGCGCAAAATAGGCTGAAAAGACGAAGGTGATGATCACCGTCGGCAATGGAGAATTCGCCCAATCGAACAGGCACCATGAGAGTGCCGCGCGCCGCCCCGGATATCGGGAGGCGACGGATTGACCGGAGTCCACGGAGACAGGCCCGCCGGTTTAGTGGGCGAGCAGCGAACGGAACTGGCCGTTCGCCACAGCCAGCATGGAAAGATCGACGCCGTCGGCGGCCCTCAGATCGGCAAGGAGTCTGCTCATCCGTGCCGCCGGGTCACTCCGGGATTTCTCCCATTTCTCGATCAGTGCGCCTGCTGGTGCTTTCTTGCTCTTTCCGTTGCCGCGTTCGGCCAGGACATTCTGGGCCAGCTGGAACTGATGGCTGTAGAAATCGTCGACGATGGCGGCGACGGCCATCTTCTGCCAGTGGGACTCCGCAACCACGTGATCGGCGCGCTCTCGCAGCCAGTCGAGCGAGAACTGTTGCCCGACAGCGAAGTAGACTTCCGCCACGCGGAGGACACTTTCTTCGATCTGGCCGGACAGCCGGACGATATCGCAGCCTGAAATCAGAATGTCGGCACTGGCGACACCGCGGGCCAGTTCCTTCGGTACACCTGCGGCTTCATGCTTTGCTGCTTTCTTCTGCACGGCGTCCCGGTGGGAGTCGGTCAGCACCGTGTCGAGCTCGGACGTCAGCTCGGTCACACCGTCGAGATAGGTGCTGGTCAGGGCCTGCAGATCGAGCGGCCTGTGCTCGTTCCGCAGGAACCAGACCGCGGCCCGCTCCACCAGATTCTTGATGTCCTGCAGCATCTCGGTCTGCACCACGGCGGGAACCTTGTTGTCCAGATCTTCCACTGCCGACCAGAGGTTACGGATGCCGAATACATCGCGGGCGACGGTATAGGCACGGGCAATATCCGGCGATCCATCGCCGGTCTGCTCCCGCACCGCGTTCACGAAAGTGGCGCCGACCCGGTTGATCATGCTGTTGGCGACATAGGTTGCGATGATCTCGCGCTTCAGCCGGTGGCTGCGAATGGCGTCGTTCATTTTGCCGTGCAGGCGGGCCGGGAAATACCGGATCAGGTCTTCCGCCAGCATTGGATCGTCAGGCAGATCGGACGGAAGGATTTCGTCATAGAGTTCCATCTTCGCGTAGGCGAGCAGCACGGCCAGTTCCGGACGGGTCAGGCCCTGTCCGTCCGCCAGGCGTTCGGCAAGCGTCTCGTCGTCAGGCAGGAATTCGACTTCCCGGTTCAGCTTCAGATGGCTGCGCTCCAGTTCCCGGATCAGCCGGGTTTCTGCGTCGAGCAGGGCGGTACCTTCGGTCAGCGCCATGGTCAGAGCCTGACTCTGGTCGTAATTGTCTTTCAGGACCAGGGTCGCGACCTCGTCAGTCATTTCCTCAAGCAACTTGTCCCGCTGCTTGCGGGTCATGTCGCCATCTGTGACGACCCCGCCGAGCAGGATCTTGATATTCACCTCGTGATCGGAGCAGTCGACGCCGGCTGAATTGTCGATGGCGTCGGTATTGATACGGCCGCCACCCAGTGCATATTCAATGCGGGCGCGCTGGGTCACGCCGAGATTGGCGCCTTCGCCGACGACTTTCGCGCCGATCTGCTTGGCGTCGATCCGGAGTGCGTCGTTTGCCCGATCACCCGCGTCTGCGCTGCTTTCACCGCTTTCCTTGATATAGGTGCCAATCCCGCCAAACCAGAGCAGGTCGACCTGGGCCATCAGCATCGCCCGGATCAGGTCGTTCGGTGTTACCTTGTCAGCCCTGATACCCAGCACGGATTTCATCTCCGGCGTGGTGTCGATCGACTTCAGGGACCGTGGATAGATTCCGCCTCCCTTGGAGATCAGCTTGGTGTCGTAATCCGTCCAGCTGCTGCGCGGCATATCGAATAGTCGTTGGCGCTCGGCCCAGGTCTTCGATGCATCCGGGTTGGGATCGAAGAAGATGTGCATGTGGTTGAAGGCACCGATCAGCTTGATGTGCTTCGACAGCAGCATACCGTTGCCGAAGACGTCACCGCTCATATCGCCGACCCCGACCACGGAAAAGTCCGTGGTCTGAATATCAATGCCAATTTCCCGGAAATGGCGCTTCACGGATTCCCACGCGCCGCGCGCCGTGATGGCCATTTTCTTGTGATCGTAGCCGGCGGAACCGCCCGATGCGAAGGCGTCGTCGAGCCAGAAGCCGTATTCCTGGGAAACCCCGTTGGCAATGTCGGAGAAGGTGGCCGTGCCCTTGTCGGCCGCGACCACCAGATAGGGGTCGTTCTCGTCATGCCGGACGACCTGCTCCGGAGGCACGATATCGGTACCGGAGATATTGTCGGTGATATCCAGCATGCCGCGCATCATCGTCTTGTAGCATTCGATGGCTTCGGCCTGCATGGCCTCGCGGGTGCCGTCCGCCGGTGGCCGCTTGACCACGAACCCGCCCTTTGAGCCAACGGGAACGATGACGGCATTCTTCACCTGCTGTGCCTTCATCAGGCCGAGAATCTCGGTACGGAAATCCTCCCGGCGATCCGACCAGCGAATACCGCCGCGGGCCACACGGCCGCCGCGCAGGTGCACGGCCTCGGTGCGTGGCGAAAAGACCCAGATTTCGACCAGGGGACGCGGAAGCGGCAGGTCCTCGACGGACTGGCTGTCCAGCTTGAACGAAATGTAGGTTTTCGGGTTACCTTCGGCGTCTGGTTGATAATAGTTGGTCCGCATTGTCGACTGGATCAGGTTGAGATAGCGCTGGATAATCCGGTCCTGATCGAGGTTGGCGACATTATCGAGCGCAGCCTCGATCTCGGCCACGATCTCTTTCGCTGTCGTGGCACGCTTGGCCTCATCCACCTCCGGATTGAACCGTGCCTCGAAGAGGCGGGCCAGCAGCTTCGCGATCGATGCGTTCTCCGCCAGGGTCTCTTCCATATAGGCCTGGGAGAAGGTGAAAGCTGCCTGACGCAGATATTTCGCATAAGCCCGCAACATGGCGACCTCGCGCCATGTCAGACCGGCCTGCAGGATGAGGATGTTGAACCCGTCATTCTCCATCTTGCCGGTCCACACTGCCTCGAAGGCGTCGTGGAACGGTTGGCGCATGGATTCGATATCGACGCTTTGTCCGTTGCGGAGCTGCATCTCGAAATCGTGGATCCAGACTGTGTTGGAGAGATCCTTGGAGACCACTTCATAGGGCCGCTCACTGAGGACCCGCACACCCATGTTCTCGATCATCGGCATGACGTCGGAGAGCGGCACCGGCGTGTCGGTATGGAAAAACTTGAGATAGAGCTGAGTCTCTTCCGATCCGATGGGGCGGAACAGGTTCATGGCGAGACTGCCGCCCGCAATGGTTTCCTCGATCCGCTCAATGTCGAAGATCGCGCCCTGCGCGGAATACGCTTCCCGGTAAGAAGAGGGAAAGGCATTCCGGTAGCGACGGTGCAGCGCGTTGCCCCGCTCCTCGCCCTTGGCTTCGACCAGGGCCTGATGAAGCTTGTCGGACCAGGACCGGGCCGCATCTGCCAGACGATGCTCAAGTTCCTCGACGTCGACATCGGGGACTGCCCCCCGTTCCGTTGCGACAATGAAATGAAGGCGCGCGAGGACGGATTCTGACATCTGTGTGTAGAAGGCTGCAACGTGGCCCTTGAAGGCGTGCGCTAGGATGTCGGCAAACCGCTCCCTGATCTGGGTTGTGTAGTGATCGCGTGGGACAAATATTATTACGGAAACAAATCGTTCGAACGGGTCAGAACGCACGAACAGCGCGGTTTTCTGCCGTTCCTGCAAGTGCAGAACGCCGATTGACGTGGCGAGCAGGGCATCCTCGCTGGCCTGAAACAGCTCATCGCGCGGATAGGTCTCAAGGATGTTGATCAGAGCCTTGCCGTCATGACTCTCCTGCGCGAAGCCGCCGCGGGAGACAATCCGCTGCACCTTTTGCCGTAGCATCGGGATTTCGCCGGGGCTCTGATTGTAGGCGACCGACGTGAAGAGGCCGATGAACCGATGTTCGCCAGTGACTTTGCCCGTCTTGTCGATCTTCTTGACGATGATCGTGTCCATATAGACAGGACGATGGACCCGGGCCTTGCGGTTCGCCTTCATGATCAGCAGCAGGTCGGGACTGGTCAGAAAACTTCTTACATCTGCGGGAAGTTTGCCCAGTTCCCGTAATCCGCCGAATACGCTGGTCTCCGGCTTTCGCAGGATGCCGAGGCCGGAGCCGTCGACAACCTCCATGTGCGCGTTCTTTCCACTGTCGACATAGTCCAGCTCACGATAGCCGAGGAAGGTGAAGTGGTTATCCTCGATCCAGCGCAGGAAATCGATGACCTCGCTGACTTCCTCCCGGTTGTGCGGGGTCTCGCGCACACCGATCTCGGTGACGACGTCGAGTACCTTCTCCCGCATTGTCCGCCAGTCCTCGACGGAAGCCCTCACATCTTCGAGCACTGAGTGTAACTCAGCCTCGATGCTGGACAGGACCTCTGCAGAGCTCTGCTCGGAGATGCGTAGCTGCATGAAGGATTCGCGGATCATGCCGTCGCAGGGCTCTTCCTGATCCAGTAGTGCCTGGGCCTTGCCGCTCGATGATCGGTCGATCTTCAGGATCGGGTGGATGACGAGGTGGACTGTCAAGTCCAGTGTTGTCAGCGCCGTGGTGACTGAGTCCACCAGAAACGGCATGTCGTCATTGACGATCTCGATGACAGTGTGGGGCGACTGCCAGCCGGCGGCTTCAAAGCGGGGATTGTAGGCCCGGATCTTGGCAGTGCCCGGCGCCCGGGTCTTGCCGAAGGTCCAGATCGACAATGCGCTGCCGAACAGGTCTTCCACCTCCTCGGACAAAATATCCTGAGGCGCGACATTTGCGTAGAACTGCCTGATGAAGCTTTTGGCTTCCGCCTGCTTGTCCTTGGCGATCCGCTCTTCTGCGAGTGCGATAACGCCGTCGACGAGTTCTTGCTTCAAGGTGTGCAACTTATCGCGCATGCGATTTCCTCCCGCCACCGAACGCTTGAGCCAGCCCATAAACAGGCTAACCCAATTGAATCGGGCGCTGAAGCGTCAAATTATTGAAATTCCGGCAAATAACGGAGTTCGGCACCCAAAGAAGCCCGGCCGAACGAAGAAGGCCGTTTGATTGTCACCAGGCCGGGTGCAGCGCGGCAGAGTTGTAGCCTGAATAAACGGCCTCTTAAGAGAATCGTAACGGCCATCGGCCATCTTTCAAAGGAGACAATACCGGGTATAGGGGCCTTTGGAGGCCTTGGGTCAGGAAGAGTGTATGCGAGGTCGATTTATTTCAATGGCCCCGGCCGTCATGGCTATAGCCGCGGCGATTGGGATTGGGTTTCTCCTCATGGAGGAAGCCCGGGACAAATATTTTGCCGAAACGCGGAGCCATGTTTCCCACGAACTCAATCTGCTCCGAACGCGCCTTGAGGGCGAGATTGGTGCGAATCTGCGGCTTGTAGGCGGTCTCGCCGCTGTCATCTCGACAGACCCCGATCTGTCTCAGAACCGGTTCAACAATATTGCCGAGCGCCTGTTCACAAGCAGGCTGCAACTACGGAATATCGGCGCCGCACCGGATCTTGTGCTGCGGTATATTTATCCGCTCGAAGGTAATGAAGCGGCGATCGGGCTCGATTATCGAAAGAACGAGAAACAGCGCGCCGCAGCGCTCACGGCCCGCGATAATGGAGATCTGGTGCTCGCCGGGCCGCTGACGCTCCTTCAGGGCGGGGTCGGGATTATCGGGCGATATCCGGTCTTTGCCAAAGACAAGGACGGCACCGAGTTTTTCTGGGGCTTGGTCTCGGCCGTTATCGACGCAGAAAAACTTTACGCTGCGGCCGGGGCAGACCCGGCGACGTTGGATTTTGAGTTCGCGATCCGTGGACGTGACGGGAGCGGGCTGACCGGCGACGTGTTCTTCGGCAGCGAAGCAATCTTCGAAGACATGCCCGTCTTGCAACAAGTTAATTTGCCGGTCGGTAGCTGGTATCTGGGAGGGCGTCCGAAAGGCGGCTGGATTGCTCCGGAATCGATTTACCGGGATGTCTGGATTCCCGTCGGTCTGATCGGAACGGCGATTGTGATACCGCTCTTCGGGATTGGGCTTTTTCAGGAACGCCGCCGTCGGGACCTGGAAACTCTTGCGATGCAGGAAAATGGTCTGGTCGAGGCCAAGGAAAAAGCAACCGAGGCCGAACGGCAGCTGCGTATCGCGCTCGACGCCATGAATGGCGCTTTCATTCTCTATGACCGAAACATGCGAATGGTGATTTGCAACGAGCGTTTCAAGAAACTCTATCCCAGCGCGGGGGCGGCCATGATCCCCGGGGCCCTGTACGAGGATATCATTCGTGTTGCCGCCAATGCTGGAGAGATATGCGAGGCCGTCGGGCGTGTGGAAGACTGGGTTGCCTTGCGCATGCAGCAGTTCAGGGAGCCAGGGCCGGCATTCGAGCAGGCCCTGCCGGACGGGCGCTGGATCCGCGTTCAGGATTCGCGAACACCGGATGGTGGTTTCCTGTCTTTCAGGGTCGATATCACTGAGCTGAAACAGCGCCAGAAAGAAGCCGAAGCCGCCAATCAGGCGAAATCCGGATTTCTTGCCAATATGAGTCATGAAATCCGCACGCCGCTCAACGGTATCATCGGCCTCAGCCGGTTGCTGCAGCGGACCCGGCTTGATGAAAACCAGTCAGACTTCCTCGGAAAGATTGTTTCCTCCTCACAAATCCTGATGGGGATCATCAACGATGTGCTCGATTTCTCGAAGATCGAGGCCGGTCAGCTTGAGATCGAGGCGACCGATTTCGATCTGAAAGAGATTATCGAGCAGGTCGGTGGTCTGGCGAAAGACCGGGCAGACGAGAAGGGTCTTTCATTCGAGATCGAAATTGACCCGGATATGCCCGTCGATCTGTTCGGGGATCCGCTGCGGGTCGGCCAGATTTTGACAAACCTGTGCAGCAACGCCGTCAAGTTCACGAAGGCAGGGCTGGTCAAACTTTCCGTTCATCCGCGTGAGATAAGCGAGGGCCGCGTCGATCTGCATTTCAAGGTCGAGGATTCCGGCATCGGCATGACTGCCGAGCAGCAGGACAAGATCTTCAAGCCCTTCACCCAGGCCGATATCTCGACCACCCGACAGTTCGGCGGAACCGGTCTCGGGCTGTCGATTTGCCTCGATCTGGCTACCCGGATGGGCGGTCGGGTCTGGGCTGAAAGCACGCCGGGCAAAGGCAGCATATTCCATGTAGTCTTGCCGTTTGATTTATCGTTGCTTGCGCAGCGGGCCGGTGGGCTGGATGCCGGGCGTTTTGAAGACTGGCGGGTTCTCGTCGTGGATGACAATCCGACAGCCCGCCTGGTTATGTCAGGCATGCTCAAGCCCCTGGCCCTGGAGGTTGCGGAAGCGGGCTCGGCCGCTGAGGCAATTGCTGCGGTCGCCGAGGCGCGTCGCGCAGATGCGCCGTTCAATATCATCTTCATGGACTGGATGATGCCCGATGGGGACGGGGTCCAGGCCACCAGGGATATTCTGGCGGCGGCGGCTGATGATGCCCTGCCAAAGATTGTGCTGGTCACCGGTGCGAATACAGAAGCTCTCGGGGACGATGCGCGGGCGGCTGGCGCCAGTGCTGTTCTCACGAAACCGCTTTCACAGCACCGTATCGTGCGGCTTCTGAACGCTTTCTGGAAAAACCAGGAACCCTCGGACGTGGAACGAGACCTTGCCGATGCTGCGGCTGTGCACCTTCGGGGGATGCGAATCCTCGTTGCCGAGGATAATCAGATCAACCAGCAGGTTGTCGAAGCTGTGTTGCGTGGAGTTGGCGCCGAAGTCGAGCTTGTCGGGAACGGCGAAGCGGCCGTGGAAGCGGTGACAGGATCAGACCCCGGCCGCTTCGATGCTGTGCTGATGGACATCCAGATGCCCGTGCTGGACGGAATTCAGGCGACCAGGCGGATAAGAAGCGATGGCCGGTTTGGGGATCTGCCGATCATTGCCGCGACGGCACATGCAATGACATCGGAGGTCGAGCGATGTCTGGCCGCAGGCATGAACGGCCATGTCGCCAAGCCGATCTCGGAAGAAAAACTCTACGAGGCTCTGTCTGCTGTCAGGGTTGAGAAGGCCAGCATGGCACTATCGGTGACTGCGCAGCCGCGGCCCGAAGTGCCCGTGCATGGATACGCGCCTTTCGACAAGATGGTGCAACTGCTTGGTGCGGCGGATACCGCGGCGAAGCTGTTCAACGAGTTCTGCCGGCAAAATGCGGGAACGGCGGGTGAATTGCGGACCTACCTCGACGAGGGCAATAGCATTGCCGCGGAGAGACTGGCGCATCAGGTGAAAGGGGTTTCCGGAAACCTTGGCCTCATGGCTCTCAGTGCGGTAGCGGACACTCTGGAAAAATGTCTGCGCGACGATGGTGTCTCCGGGCCTTCAATCGCCTCTGTTCAAGAGAAATTCGAGCAGGAAATCGAGGCCGCTCTCGGCGAAATCCGTGGCCATCTGCAGGGATTGAATCTGCTTGAGGCCGACCTCGCCGAGAGCTAGCAGTTTCAAGGGTTCAGAAATGATGCGACCTCATCCTTGAGGGCAAGCCGCTTCTTCTTCAGCTCTTCTGCATAGGCATCGGACGGGGTCTCGATTTCCGCTTCGATCCGGTGAATTTCCCGGTTCACCTCATGATACGCGTCCGCGATTTTGGCAAAATGGGCGTTGCTGAGCTTCAGCTCATGAATTTTCTCTGCCGCATTCGGAAATTCGTCTGCGAGCTCGTGGGGGACGTGGGACATTTTTTGCCTCCTGGCAGTCGTAAATGATCTGAAGATCGCCTGAGGTCACAGGAACACAGGATCTTTTCCGGATCTTTGATCCAGATCATGAAACCGGACCCTGATCGATAAAATCATGCTTGCTGGTCAGGAGGTTCGGCGCGGGATAGTCTCAGTCCCCGCATTCCTCCTCAGGTTTCTTTGATATGTCCATTCTTGCCGCGTTCACAAGATTGCCGGCACCGGTCCGGGCGACGCTGCTGATGAGCGCGGCGATGGTTTTCTTCACCTCGATGGGGATATTCATCCGGCTCGCGTCGGAGAATTTGCACGTCCTCGAGGTCGTGTTCTTTCGCAATTTTCTTGCCGTTGTGCTGATGGCTCCCTGGATCATGGGGTACGGCTTTTCTGCGCTTAAAACGGACAAATACAGTCTCTACAGTTTGCGTGCGGTCATCAATCTGGTGGCCATGGCGGCGGGGTTTGCCGCGATCACCATGATTCCGCTTGCCGAGGCGACAGCGCTCGGATTCACGGCGCCGTTGTTCGCCACCATCGGCGCCGTCCTGGTGCTTGGCGAGGTGATCAGGGCCCGTCGGGTGGCCGCCCTTGCCGCTGGGTTCGTGGGTATGCTGCTGGTGCTGCGGCCCGGTATGGAGGCGATGTCGGTCGGTGCCCTGCTCGCTCTCGGCAACGCATTCGGAATCGCGATCACGGCGCTGGTCGTGAAGAAGTTGACCGCGACGGAACGGCCGGAAGCAATTGTGCTCTGGATGGTGCTGCTGCAGAGCCCGCTCTCGTTGGTTCCGGCGCTGTTTGTCTGGACCTGGCCCGATCCGATGACCTGGCTCTGGCTGTTCTGTCTGGCGGGTGCGGGCACGGCTGGTCACGTCTGCTGGACACGGGCTTGCGGTCTGGCCGAGATCACGCAATTGCAGCCGCTCGAATTCATCAAGCTGCCGCTCATCGCGGTGATGGGATTCCTGCTCTTCGGCGAGGAGCCTACCGTCTGGGTCTGGCTCGGCGGTGCGGTGATCTTCTGCTCGACCGCCTATATCAGTCACCGGGAAGCGGTTCTGGCCAGGCGGCGCGCACGCAAAAAAGGCGGCTAAAAGCCGCCTTTTGTTTCTCGATCCACCTCATTGAGGAGGAATTGGAGCGGGCGATGAGATTCGAACTCACGACCCTAACCTTGGCAAGGTTATGCTCTACCCCTGAGCTACGCCCGCGTCCACCGGCATTCAGTGATGCCGTCGAGAGGCCGCGATAATACAAACTGTTCTTCGCATTGCAAGCCTCGAAATTATTTTTTTTCAGTGCGTTCGGACAAACCGTCAGAACACTAGGAAAGCCTTGGAAAATGCCCACTTTCCGGCTATCCCAGAACGCGGAAATTGCCGTGGTGCGGCGCGTATAGCGCAACAAGAGGAAGCGAAGCGTTATGTCCGAGAGTGAATCAGTCTCCGACAATGGACAAGCTGGCGGGCAAACCGGCCCAAGCACACCGGATGAACTGCTCGCCCATCTCGACGGGTTGGGGCTCGGCTACGATCTGCATCGCCATCCGCCTCTTTTTACCGTGGAAGACAGCAAGGCGCTGCGGGGCGAGCTTCCGGGCGGCCATTGCAAGAACCTGTTTCTGCGTGACCGGAAAGGCAAGATGTGGCTTGTCGTGACGCTGGAGGACCGGCCGATCGATCTGAAGCAGCTCGGCACCGCACTAGGCGGAGCTCGTCTGTCTTTCGGCAGCCCGGACCGGTTGATGAAACACCTCGGCATCGTCCCGGGAGCCGTCTCGCCTTACGCATTGTTCAATGATGTGGGGCGAGAGGTTAAGGTGGTGCTTGACAAGGAAATGCTGACCTTTGACCCGCTCAACTACCACCCGCTCTCGAACGAAATGACAATCGCGGTCTCACCTGACTCGCTTGTCGCATTCCTCAGGAATCTCGGATACGAGCCGGAAATTCTCGACCTCGCGGCCCTGGCCTGAGCAAGGTTCCGGCTGCCGTGAACGGCCGGGGACTTGTCAAGCGATGGCCGCGGCCAATCTTTACCGGATATGAAAGAACGGACGACAGGTATGGAAACCCTTATCAACGCCGCCCCGGACTCCGCCGATCTGATCAAGGACTCCGATACGCAATCCTTCATGGCCGATGTTGTCGAAGCGTCCCGTGACGTTCCGGTGATCGTCGACTTCTGGGCGCCGTGGTGCGGCCCCTGCAAGCAGCTCGGCCCGATGCTGGAAAAAGTGGTGCGCGATGCCGGCGGCGCCGTCCGCATGGTGAAGGTCAATATCGATGAGAACCAGGCCATCGCACAGCAGATGCGGGTGCAGTCGATCCCGGCAGTGTTCGCGTTCCATAAAGGCCAGCCTGTAGACGGATTTCAGGGCGCCTTGCCGGAAAGCCAGATCCGCGAATTCGTCAAGCGGCTGACCGGTGGCGCCGCGGGCGAGTCCCCGCTTGATGAAGCGCTGGATGCCGCAGACAAGATGCTCGAGGCGGGTGACGCGCAGGGCGCCGGTGGGATCTATAGCCAGGTTGTTGAGCACGATCCGGAAAATGTGCGCGGCATTGCCGGTCTGATCCGCGCTCTGGTCGCCGTCGGCCAGGTCGAGCAGGCGCAGCAGATGATCGCGGACTTGCCGGACGAGATCAAAAAGGCGCCGGAAGTGCATGCCGCGATCGCCTCGCTTGAACTCGTGACTGAAAGCCAGGATGCCGGCGAGGAGGCTGCGCTGGTTGCCGCCATCGAAGCCGATCCGGACAATCACCAGGCCCGTTACGATCTGGCAATGGCCCGCTTTGCATCGAACAACCGCGAAGGCGCGGTCGAGGCCTTGATCGAGAGCATCCGCCGGGATCGCGACTGGGAAGAACAGAAAGCCCGTATGCAACTGGTGAAGTTCTTCGAGGCATTCGGTCATACGGATCCGGTAACCATTCAGGGCCGGCGCCGTTTGTCAGCGGTTCTGTTCTCCTGAATTCACATAGATCTATCGGAAAGGAGGCACCGGAATCCATGACACGCAATCCCTTTGCTCCCGGCCTAGAGGACATGCCTGCCTGTATTCCGGTCTTCCCGTTGCCGGGTGTCCTGTTGCTGCCGGGCGGCAAGCTGCCCCTCAATATTTTCGAGCCGCGCTATCTGGCGATGACCCAGGATGCCCTCCGCACTGATCGGCTGATTGGCATGATCCAGCCGCAGGAGGAGGGTGATGCCAGCCTCCACCGTACCGGGTGCGTGGGCCGTATCACGTCCTTTTCGGAAACCGAGGACGGTCGTTTCATGATCACCCTGACCGGAATAGCCCGGTTCCATGTCGAGCAGGAACTGGAATGCCGTTCCGGCTATCGCCGGGTGGTGGCGGACTGGTGCAATTTCGCGGACGATTTTGAAGCCGGGGACGATCTGTCGCTGGACCGGGATCGTCTGATGCGCGGCCTGAAGGATTATTTTGCGCTGCATGGCATGCGGGCCGATTGGGACTCTATTGAAAATGCGGAAGACCGGCAGCTCCTGACCACGCTGGCGATGGTCTGTCCGTTCGGCTCTCTGGAGAAGCAGGCCCTGCTTGAGGCGCCGACTTTGCAGGAGCGTGGCGAGACGATGCTGACCCTGCTAGAGATGTCGCTTCACGATGATCTCAAGGATGATCGCCATGCACGGCACTGAGAAACCGGCCGCCGGCAGCGCGGAGCGGGAAGTCGATCCGAAACTGCTGGAAATTCTGGTCTGCCCGCTGACAAAGGCACCGCTGGTCTATGACCGTGCGCGCTCCGAGTTGGTGAGCGAGCAGGCAGGGCTTGCCTTCCCGATCCGCGACGGTGTGCCGATCATGCTGCCCGACGAGGCCCGGCACCTGAATGGCGACGGCGACCCTGTGGCCGAGGGCAAGGCTGCGCTGGCGGCGAACCGGACGGAAAAGTCATGACCGAGTCTTTCGCGACCGAGATCTGGCCGACGGAAATCCGTGTTCAGTCAGCTGAGAAATCTCTGGAAATCGATTTCGACACCGGGGAAAGCTTCTCCATTCCGGCCGAACTCCTGAGGGTCGAGAGCCCGTCGGCGGAAGTGCAGGGCCATGTGCCGTCCCAGAAGAAGCTGGTTGCCGGGCGCGCCCATGTGAACATCATGGGCATGGAAGCGATCGGCAATTACGCGGTGAAGATCAAGTTCGACGACCTGCACGACACCGGGATCTATACGTGGCGCTATCTGCACAAGCTCGGCTCTGAAAAAGAGCAGATCTGGGAACGCTATCTCGCCGAGCTGGAAGCCGCCGGTCTCAGCCGGGAGCCTTGATCGTCTGTAATTTTAATGCCGCGCCGGGTCCTGCATCAGGCGCGGCAGGGTGCCGAGTGTACCCATTGCCCCGCGCATGAAGGCTCGTTTCAGCGGTCCGACGCGTTGCACCAGGCCGAGGCCCGCATCGCGCAGTAACCGGACTGCGGCTGAATCGTTCGAGAACAGGCGGTTCAATCCATCCGTTGCGGCGATCATCGTCATCACATCGAAGCGCCGCCAGCGCTGATACTTCTCCAGTACCGGCGCCGAGCCGAAATCCAGCCCGATGCGGCGCGCATCCTCGATCGTGTCGGCGAGCGCCGCGATATCGCGCAGTCCGAGATTGAAGCCTTGGCCTGCAATCGGATGGATGCCGTGAGCGGCGTCCCCCACCAGTACCAGCCGCCGGTCGATATAGCGCTCGGCATGGATCAGGCCGAGCGGATAGGCCCAGCGCTTGCCTGTGACGCGAAGCCGTCCGAGGGATTCTCCGAATGCTCTCTGCATTTCCAGATCGAATTCGCCGTCAGTGAGTCCCATGAGGGCGTTCGCTGCGCCTGTGCGCTCGCTCCAGACCAGACAGGATTGGTGCGTGCCGTCCGCCGCGTCGTTCAGAGGCAGCATCGCGAAGGGGCCAGCGGGACGGAAGTGTTCAAAGGCGACATGATCGTGCGGCCGCTCGTGCGTCACCGTGCAGGTAATCGCGGTCTGATCGTAGGACAGCTCGGTTATGCGCAACCCGGCCGCACGACGGGTTGGGGAGCCGCGCCCGTCTGCGGCAACAGCGAGCTGTGCGGTGATGCGGCGTCCGTCCGCAAGAATGGCCGTTGCTGCCTCGCCATTCCGCTCCAGCCGCTCAACGGATGCCGGCGAGACAATCCGGATACCGGGGCGGGTGGCGGCAGCGCGGTAAAGGCCGGCCTTCAGTGAGCCGTTATCGAGGATGAAGCCCATCGGGTCCGGGCCGGCATCTTCATGGTCGAACTGCAGGAAGAGCGGGGAGCCGCCTTCGCGGACGCGGATATCGTCAATTGCGCAAGGCGCTTCCGGCAGGGCATCCCACACACCGAGCCGCACCAGCATCCGCTTGCTGCTTTGGGAAATTGCGGTGGTCCGGCCGTCATGCCCGGCTGCAACATGCGTCTCCACGGGTACCCGGTCGATCACGGTGACCGATAGCCCGACTGCATCCAGTGCCAAGGCTGCGGAGATGCCGGACAAGCCACCGCCGACGATCAGCGCATCGCAGAGAATGTCTTTCACGCTCTTGGATCCTTTATCCCGGCGCCAGAATTTGGCGCGCGTTCCATTAGCAAGATACAGCGCTCCGCACGGGGAACAAGGGTTCGCGCAACGAGTGAAAATGCCCATATTTGAGTGCTCAAAATAGCATCACGACTTTGTTAGTGATTAAAAAATGTGCATTTCTTTTGGGCCTGTTCGAAGTGACGATTCTTGAAATCAAACTGTAACACTCTGATTTGGTGGGTAAATTCAAAATATCTCGGTCTTGGCCCACATTTTGTAATGAATTCGCCGATCTGCGCTGAGTAGATCTTCTGATTGTCCTGATTTCAGGGCATCGGAAAAGCACAACAGGAAAAGGTTGGGCGGCATGAAACTGATCATGGCAATCGTAAAGCCCTTCAAGCTTGACGAAGTCCGCGAATCACTGACCGCTCTGGGGATCCAGGGGCTGACGGTTAGCGAAGTCAAAGGCTTCGGACGGCAGAAGGGACAAACCGAAATTTATCGCGGCGCGGAGTACGCCGTAAATTTCCTTCCAAAGGTCAAAGTCGAAGTGGCGGTGCCGGACGACTTGGCGGAACAGGTGGTGGAAGCCATCCAGAAAGCAGCGAATACCGGTCGCATCGGTGACGGTAAGGTGTTCGTGCTGGATGTCTCCCAAGCCGTCCGGATCCGCACCGGCGAGACCGGCAACGACGCGCTTTAAGGAGCTCATCAGATGAGAAAATTTTTCGGCTTTTCCGTTCTGACGGCCGTCACCGCGTCGGTAACGATCGCGCTGACGAAGTCCGCATCAGCGGCCGTCGATCCAGAGACGGCCTTCATCTTCAACACGCTGTCATTCCTGATGCACGGGTTCCTCGTGATGTGGATGGCGGCCGGTTTCTGCATGCTCGAAGCGGGCCTTGTCCGCACCAAGAACACGACCATGCAGTGCGCCAAGAACATCACCCTCTACTCTGTCGCCGGCCTGCTCTACTGGCTCGTCGGTTACAACCTGATGTACATGGATGTCTCCGGCTTCATGGGATCCTTCGCGATCTGGTCCGGTGCTGACGACGTCATCACCGCCGACGGTTTCACCGGCGACGGTACAGGTTATGCAGCATCCTCCGACTGGTTCTTCCAGATGGTGTTCGTGGCTGCGACCGCTTCCATCGTGTCCGGCACGGTTGCCGAGCGCGTGAAAGTGTTCCCGTTCCTGATCTTCACGGTTCTTCTGACCGGGATCATCTACCCGATCCAGGGTTCCTGGACCTGGGGCGGCGGCTGGCTCAGTGAAATGGGCTTCTCCGACTTCGCCGGTTCCACGATCGTGCACTCCGTTGGTGGCTGGGCGGCTCTTGCCGGCGCAATCATCATCGGTGCTCGTACCGGTAAGTTCGGCAGCGACGGTTCCGTTCACCCGATGCCGGGTTCGAATCTGCCGCTGGCAACGCTGGGCACGTTCATCCTGTGGCTCGGCTGGTTCGGCTTCAATGGCGGCTCCCAGCTCGCCATGGGCTCCGCTGCTGACGTTCGCGACATCGCGACCATCTACGTCAACACCAACATGGCCGCTGCGGCCGGTGTTGTCGCTGCGGTGATCCTGAACCAGATCATCTACAAGAAGCTTGACCTGACCATGGCGCTCAACGGTGCCCTCGGCGGTCTGGTCTCCATCACCGCTGAGCCGCTTGCCCCGGGCATCGGTACTGCGGTGCTGATCGGTGCCATCGGCGGTATCCTCGTCGTCGTCACCGTCCCGCTTCTCGACAAGCTGAAGATCGACGACGTGGTCGGTGCGATCCCGGTTCACCTGGTCTGCGGCATCTGGGGCACCATCGCGGTTGTCCTTTCCAATGATGGCGCCAGCTTCACGACTCAGATCATCGGTATTGTCGCCATCGGCGCCTTCGTCGTGATCACCAGCGCCATTGTCTGGGGTGTCCTGAAGTTGACCATCGGTCTCCGGGCCAGCGAGGAAGAAGAATTCCTCGGTCTGGACCGTTCCGAGTGCGGCCTCGAGGCCTATCCGGAATTCGGTGGCGGCTCCGGTCGGGTCTGATCCGAGACAAAACTTTCTGAACGGGCCCGGATGGCAACATCCGGGCCTTTTCTTTATTTAAAGCAATATTTTATGTGATTTTCGAAACATCGTGCGTGAACCCGCAAAATTGTGAGGTTTTGCATTAAAGTTGCTCCATAACTATCCGGCTTCTATTATAGAATCGAATTTAACGATGGATAGTTCGCGCCGGGAATCCGGGCGGATAGGGCAAAATCGATGATAAACCCGGCGCTTCAACCGCTTAGCGACTACACCTTTGCGCGCCTGAACAAGATGCTGGACGGCATTGAGCCGGCTGCGGGCATGCGCCCGATTATGCTTTCTGTTGGCGAGCCGCAGATTCAGCCGCCCGCATTCGTCAATGAAGCTATCGCTGCGAGTGGCCATCTCTGGAACAAATACCCGCCGCCGAAGGGCGATCCTGCCTTCCGGGACGCGGTGACGGGCTGGCTCGACAGCCGCTACGGCTTGCCGTCCGGATTTCTCGATCCCGAACGTCACGTGACGTCCATCTCCGGTACTCGGGAAGCACTCTACCAGCTCGGTTTTCTTGCCGTGCCGGAGCGGAAGAACGGGCAGCAGCCGGTCATCCTGATGCCGAACCCGCTTTACCACTCCTATCGCGGGGCGGCCATGCTCGGCCGGGCCGAACCCGTTTACATGAACGCAACGCCGGAAAATGACTTCCTGCCGAAGCTCGACGATGTGGCGCCGGAGATCCTGGAACGGACGGCGCTCTGTTTCCTCTGCACGCCGACGAACCCGCAAGGCCGTGTGGCCTCGCTCGATTATCTGAAACGGGCAATCGAACTGGCGCGTGAATACGATTTCATGCTGGCGGTGGACGAATGCTACGCAGAGATCTATCGCGGCACCCCGCCCGTGGGCGGACTGCAGGCGGCAGCTGCGCTCGGCGACAGCCTGCACAACATTGTGGTTTTGCATTCGCTTTCGAAACGATCGAGCGGCCCCGGTCTGCGCTCGGGCTTCATGGCGGGCGACCCGGAACTGATCAGCCGCTATGGCGAATACATCATGTTCGGCAGTGCCTCGACGCCGTTGCCGATCCAGCATGCCGCCACGGCGCTCTGGAAAGACGAGGCCCATGTTGAGGCCAACCGGGCCCACTATGCGGAGAACTGGCGTATCGCCACGCAGGTACTGGGCAACAAGAAGGGCTATCACGAAGTGGATGCCGGATTCTTTGTCTGCATGCCGGCCGACGACGCGGAAGCCCTGACAAAGCAGATCTGGCGCGAGCAAGCGGTGAAGATCGTGCCGGTGGGTCTGATGGCGCGTGAAGATGCCGACGGCGTCAATCCGGGTGATCCCTATGTCCGCATCGCCCTTGTCTATGATGCGGCGACAACCGAGGAAGGCCTGCGCCGGATTGCGCCTTATTTCTGAGGCGGCTGGCGGTACGGGGGAGAAGCAAAGTTATGGGCGCATCGACAAAAACTGCCGGTAACGGGTCCACGGGCGGAGGATTCCTGCCCGAGAGCGTGCGCCTTTATCTGCGCCGCCGCGCCGCCGAGCTTTCCGGCCTCGCATTGATCCTGGCTGCTGGCCTTGGTGCCGCGCTGCTGTTGAGCTATGTGCCGGGAGACCCGTCCCTGAATGCGGCCGGGTCCGGCAGCGCCGCGAACCTGCTCGGGCCGATCGGGGCTCTGGTTGCCGATATCATGGTGCAGACCATTGGCCTGGTGAGCGCCGTGCCGGTGTTGCTCTTCGCCATCTGGGGCTGGCGCCTGCTGACCCACCGGCCGTTGGAACGTGTGGCCCTGCGCATCGCGCTGCTGCCTTTGGCGTTGATTGCCGGCTGCCTCGCGCTTGCCGTGCTGCCCGTTCCGCAGAGCTGGCCGCTTCGGGCCGGTCTCGGCGGTGCGATCGGCACTCTGGCCCTGACCAAGATTTCCGCGCTCGGTCTGTTGGCGGCGCTGGATGCGGTCTGGATCGGATTTGTTTCCGGTCTGGCCGCAATCTCGCTGCTGCTCTGGACCTTCGGGGCCTCCTGGGGGGAATGGCTGTCTCTGGCGCGCGGCGCGGGCCGTGGTGTCGGCACGGCAGCGGCGTTTGGCGCAAAGGGCGGTGCCCTTGGAGGCCGCGCCCTCGGCTCTGGCCTTGAAGCTACAGCAAGCCTCGCCCGCAAGAGCTTCGATTCCGTTGGCCGCAAGGAGCCGTCCCTGTCCGGCAAGGCACTGGATGAGGGGCCGCGCCTTTCAGCGAAACCGAAGCGCGTGCCGGAAGTTGAATCGTCCGCGCCCGTGCTGAAGGCCCAGCCCGATGCTGCGCCGGTGCCTCGCAAGGCGAAACCGGCAAAGCCCGCGAAGGTGGAGCAGACCAGCTTCGATCTCGGTAATGCGGGCGATTACGAGCTGCCGGCAATGGAACTGCTGACCGAAGCGGCTGAAGGCATGGCCGGGCCGCCGCCGCAGGCGCTGCAGGAAAACGCCCGGATGCTGGAATCTGTCCTCGCTGATTTTGGCGTGAAGGGTGAGATCGGCAAGATCCGGCACGGTCCGGTGGTCACGTTGTACGAGCTTGAGCCCGCGCCGGGCACCAAATCCTCCCGCGTCATCGGTCTGTCCGACGATATCGCCCGCTCAATGAGCGCGGTGTCCGTCCGCGTCGCCGTGGTGCCGGGCCGGAATGTGATCGGGATCGAGTTGCCGAATGCGCGCCGGGATACGGTCTTTCTCCGCGAAATCCTCGAGTCTGACCCGTATGAGCGTTCCGGCGCCAAGCTGGGCATCGCGCTCGGCAAGGATATCGGCGGCACGCCCGTGGTGGTCGACCTGGCCCGCATGCCTCACCTGCTGATCGCCGGGACCACCGGTTCCGGTAAGTCCGTTGCGGTCAACACCATGATCCTGTCGCTGCTGTACCGGCATTCGCCGGAAAGCTGCCGGATGATCATGATCGATCCGAAGATGCTGGAACTCTCCATTTATGACGGCATTCCGCATTTGCTCTCGCCGGTCGTCACCGATCCGAACAAGGCGGTGGTGGCGCTGAAATGGACCGTGCGGGAGATGGAAAGCCGCTACCGCGCCATGTCCAAGCTCGGTGTGCGCAATATCGACGGCTATAACGCGCGCCTCGCCGAAGCTCGCAAAAAAGGCGAAGTGCTGAAGCGCCGGGTGCAGACTGGTTTCGATAGCGAAACGGGCAAGCCGGTGTTCGAGGAAGAACCTCTCGACCTGACGGCGCTACCCTATATCGTCGTGGTGATCGACGAGGTGGCCGACCTGATGCTGGTCGCGGGCAAGGATATCGAAGGCGCCGTGCAGCGCCTGGCCCAGATGGCCCGTGCCGCCGGCATCCACGTCATCATGGCCACACAGCGTCCGTCGGTCGACGTCATCACCGGCACCATCAAGGCTAACTTCCCCACCCGGATCAGCTTCCAGGTCACCTCCAAGATCGACAGCCGGACCATTCTGGGCGAGCAGGGCGCCGAACAGCTCCTCGGCCAGGGCGATATGCTTTACATGGCCGGCGGCGGCCGGGTGACCCGCGTGCACGGTCCGTTCGTTTCCGATGAGGAAGTCGAGGACGTGGTTCGCCACCTGCGCGCCCAGGGCGAGCCGGAATATAACGACAGCGTGACCGAGGATGACGGCGAGGGCGGCGGAGACGGCGGCTTCGGCGATCTCTCGGGCCTTTCAGGCGGCAACACGGACAGCGGCGACGCGCTTTACGACCAGGCCATCGCCATCGTCGCCCGCGAACGCAGGGCCTCCACCAGCTTCATCCAGCGCCACCTGAAGATCGGCTATAACCGTGCGGCGACGCTGATCGAGCGGATGGAAAGCGAAGGCGTGGTTAGCCAGGCCAACCATGTCGGCAAGCGCGAGGTTCTGGTGCGCAACCCGAACGAGGACGAGTAGGGACCATTCCCCTCTACCCAAGTTCCTCATCCCGGCTCTCTCTCCGGCAGGGGTGACGGCGTGGTTTGACTGGATCGTGCACTCTGCCTTGGAATTGCCGCTTGCAAGCGGGGCGAACGCCTGCCATTTCAGGTTTTATGAAAAAGCTGATCGCCGCCTTTGCCGCCATCCTGTTCCTGGCCCTCCCGCTTGCCGCGAAAGCAGCACCGCTCAGCGCGGACGACAAGAAGGCGCTGAAGCAGATCGAGGCCTATTTCAACGGCATCACCACCCTGCAGGCGCGCTTCCTGCAGGTTGCCAGCACAGGCGCGACTGCGCAGGGAATTCTCTCCCTGAAGCGGCCAGGCCTGATGCGGTTCGAGTATGACGCGCCGTCCCCCATTCTCTTGGTTTCGGACGGCACCTGGCTGGTGTTTCAGGACAACGAGCTGGAGCAGACCACCCATGTCCCGCTCGGCAGCACGCCGCTCTCGGTCCTGGTTGAGGACCCGGTGGACTTCAAGACCGATCTCGAGGTGCTGGACGTCGCCCGCAATCCCGGCGTCATCCGTCTGCTGATGCGGATGCGGGAAGATCCCGAGGCCGGCATGGTGCAGATGGTGTTTTCCGACGCGCCGCTTGCCCTCAGGCAGTGGACCATCACCGACGCCCAGGGTGTGGAGGTGAAGGTGGCGCTGCTGGAGACGCGGCGCGGGATGACCCTGAAAGACGATCTGTTCAAGCCGCGGGATTTCGAAGGCGATACGTTCGTCGATAAATAGGCGGGCCAGCTTCAGCGATTGTTCCGAAAGGGCAGAACGATCAGTGGAAGGACCTCCTCGTCATGCCGCCCTTCCACACCGATCTTCATCTCCAACGTCCGCTTCGTCGCGCTTCGTGAGCGAAACACAAGATCCCACCAGCTGAAAATCGTCGCATAGTTCGAATCTGTGTCCGCCCGGATCGCGTGATGATGGATCCAGTGAATCGATGGGGTGACGATGACACGGGCCAGTGCCGCTTCCAGCTTTTCGCCGAGCCTCAGGTTCGAGTGGTGGAACAAAGCCGACAGGATTACCAGGGTCTCGAAGACGATGACCGAGGTGAAGGGGATGCCGAGCAGGATGATGATTACGGCGCGGGCTCCGGCGCTCAGCAGCACCTCGCCGAAATGAAAACGCACGGCGGAGCTGACGTCGAGGAATTCGTCCAGATGGTGCACTTCATGGAAGCGCCAGAGGAACGGGATCTCGTGGTTCAGCCGGTGCCACCAGTAGATCAGCATATCGAGGAGTAGGATGTCCGCGATCAGGCCGATGCCGCCTCCGAGCCAATCCGGACGCCAACCGAGCGCATGGTTCGCGGCCCAGAGCGAAACCGGGATCACGATCAATGGTGAGAGAGCGCTGTTCATGATCCAGAGCACGGCATTGCGGATCACACGGGTCCAGCCGCCCCGGCGCGGTGCGGCGGGGAGCCATCGTTCGGCGGCGAAGAGAAGGGCAATCCATGCAAGGATCAACACGCCCTTATGCTGCAGTAGCTGTTGCGTGGCGTCGTTCATGGAGCGAATATGGCAGGCGAATTCCGGCGCCGCCAGTTGCGCGCCCTCACAGCCCGGAGATCCGGGCGTTACCAGTCACGAGTTGAGGAGCTTTTGATGCTGTCCGTCCCAAGCCTGCCCCTGATCGGTGTTACCGCCTGTCATCTGCAGGGCGAGGACCATTCGACGCAGAAAGTCTCCGAGAAATACGTGACCTGCGTGCCGACGCCGACTGGTGGCCTGCCGCTGATCATCCCGGCTCTCGAAGCGGGAGCGCTGGATCTGGATAGCCTGGTGGCCCATCTCGACGGGTTGCTGCTGACCGGCAGCCCTTCCAATATCGAGCCGCATCATTTCAAAGGCCCCGACAGCGTCGAGGGCACCCAGCACGATCCGCGCCGCGATGGCGTTACCCTGCCGCTGATCCGCAAGGCGATCGAGGCGGGCGTTCCGGTGCTCGGGATCTGCCGGGGTATCCAGGAGATGAATGTTGCCCTCGGCGGCACCCTGCATCAGCGCATCTTCGATATTGAGGACAAGTTCGACCACCGCATGCGCCGTGATGTCGACTTTGACCGGAAATATCGCCCGGCCCATGAAATCCGTATGACCGAAGGCGGTTTGCTGGCCCGGATCGCCGGGGCCAATACCGCGCTGGTGAATTCCCTGCATGCGCAGGGTATCGATCAGCCGGGCGACGGCGTGGCGGTGGAAGCGGTGGCGCCGGACGGTATCGTCGAGGCGATCAGCGTCCCGGGTGCCAAGGCCTTTGCCCTGGCCGTGCAGTGGCATCCGGAATGGCCGGTCCCGATCGAGGGGCTGAACAAGAAAATCTTCGAGGCCTTCGGCGATGCCTGCCGGGCCCATCTGAATGCCCGTCTCGGCCTCGCGACAGCAGCCGAATAGTCCCTATTTCCCGAACCGAGAGACAGAGTGATGCGGATTGCCACCTGGAACATCAATTCCGTGCGCCTGCGCCTGCCGACGGTGCTGCGTTTCCTGCAAGAACAGGCACCCGACGTGCTTTGCCTGCAGGAAACCAAGACCGAGGACAAGACCTTCCCGGCCGAAGCTCTTAAGGATGCGGGCTATGTCCATCAGGCGATCCGCGGCATGAAGAGCTATAACGGCGTCGCCGTGATCTCCCGCGTGCCTTTTGTGGAATCGGACAGCCGCGACTGGTGCGGCAAATCCGACTGCCGTCATCTTGCGGTGAAGTTCGAATGCGGCGTCGAGGTGCATAATTTCTACGTCCCGGCCGGTGGCGACGAGCCGGATCCGGCGGTGAACGACAAGTTCGCCCACAAGCTCGGTTTTCTGGCCGAGATGCAGAGCTGGTTCGGGGCCGAACGCAAGAGCAGCGATCCCATGGTGCTGGTTGGCGATCTCAACATCGCGCCGCTGGAGCAGGATGTCTGGTCACACAAGCAGCTGCTGAAAGTGGTCAGCCACACCCCGATCGAGGTCGAGGAGCTGGGCAAGTTGCAGACCGGGCTTGGCTGGGTCGATGCGGTGCGCCATTTCGTTCCCGAAACGGAAAAGCTCTATTCCTGGTGGAGCTATCGGTCGAAGAACTGGGAGCTGGCCGACAAGGGCCGTCGCCTCGACCATGTCTGGGTGACGGAGCCGCTGAAAAGCCGTCTGAAATCAGCCTCTGTGGTGAAAGCCATGCGCGGCGGCGAGAAGCCGTCCGACCATGCGCCGGTGATCGTCGATCTGGATTGAAGCCTAAAAAGAACCGTCATCCTCGCGAAAGCGGGGGCCCAGGGAAGGCGGGCGCAGTTCTATGATCGCTGGGCTCCCTTTTTCGAGGGAATGACGATTTAATAAAGAGAACTCACCCGCAGCTGGGCATCTCCGGCAGGGCGGCAAGCGAGGGCGTAGCGGGATCGAAGAGACTGGCCGCTTCTGCCGGTCGGATCATGGCGCCTCCGGACATGCCGTGAAGCAACCAGCCGATATCGCCAGGCGCTGACCGGGCATTCCGGATCCGTTCCGGCATGATTGTCTTCCAGGTGTCACCCTCCGCCGATGCAATTCGGAAATCGAAGACGAAGCTCGGCGTCACGCCCATCCTGAGATCGGCAATCCGGAGTCCCTTCTCGTCCCTGAAGGTGCGGTAATAGCCCTTCGAGAAGGCGGCCACGGCGGCACCGCTCGGGATCGTATCGAGACAAGGGCCAGCTTCGGCGAGGCGCGGATGGACATGAATGCGGGCGGTGTCTGTGCCGGCAAAAAGCGGCTGGTAGATATTGTAGTAGCGGCCCCCGTCGATGGCGATGGTGCGCCAGAACAGGGTGTTGAAGGGCATCGGCGTCGCCAGGACCTTCTCGGCGCTGAGCCCGGTATTCGCAAGGACCTCCCGCGCTTTACTGTCAGCGATCTGCTGCGCCACCAGAGACCAGCCGAGATAGCAGGTCGACAGGGCGAGAGCGACGGCCGTGATCCGTCCAACCTTCGCCGACCAGCTGCGCCGCAGCAGGGCCCAGACGGTGGCAAAAGCGAGTGGCAGAGTATAAAGCGGGTCGATGATAAAGATGGAGCCGACGCCGTAAGGCGTGTCGGTCAGCGGCCAGAGCAGCCGGGTGCCATAGACCGTCATTGCATCGAGCAACGCATGGGTGGCAAGGCAGAGGAACACGGTCAGATAGGCCGTGATGCGGTGCTCCCGAAGACCGTTGAAGACCCGCATCGCTCCCTCGGCGATTAGCGGTGTAAGCGCGGCATGAACCAGCAGGGAATGGCTCCAGCCCCGATGCAGGATGAAGTCGCTCACCGCATCGCCATGGCGGACCAGCACATCGAGATCGGGCAGGGTGCCCAGCCCGGCGCCGAGAAGGGCGGCCTTGCGGGGACCGATGCGGCGGCCGGCAACGGCGACCGATACTGCCGCGCCGAGCACGATCTGGGTCAGTGAGTCCAAAGGAAAGTCCCGCGTAAATGATAACTGGCTGGATCTGACATGCGTCTTGCGGCGGCCTTCTTCAACCCGGCAGGGTTAGCCGATCCTGTAGAGATGAATGCGGCCGGGTTTGATTCCTTCCGGCAATGGTGCGCTTTTCCAGCGCGGCAGCGAAACCGGCTGGTCGCTGACCACCACGGCGCCCTCGGCGAGCAGACTGTCAACGAGCGGCGCAATCTCCGCGGCCAGCGCGATGCTGGCTTCTTTATCGCCCGTGCCGATATCGAGATGAGCCAGCAGCACGGTCTGCCCCAGAGCCTGCTTCGCCAAGACAAGTGTTTCGCGAAAATCGCCGAGGAAAATGCGGTCATCTGCCGGGATGCAGTCCGGATGGGCCGCGATCTGCCGGTCGAATACATAGAAGGGGCGCTCCGGCATGAGGGAGCGCAGATGGTCGAAGGTCCGGCCGTTGCCAAGGCCCAGCTCTATTGCGTTCCCGGAACGGTTTGCGACGGCTGAGGCGGCCCATTCCAGGCTGAGTTGCTGCGCCTGGAGACGCCGGATGGCACTGTCGAGACGGCTCATGGGTGCTGTTAGTTCTCTTTATCGGACAGGGCGGCGCGGAGCTGCATGTTTGTCTGCTCCAGCCGGGCCGCCAGCTCGCGCATGATCTCGACCGCGATCTGCGGGAAGTCGGTGACGAGGCGGAAGAAGCCTTCCTTGTTGATCTTCAGCGTGATCAGGGATTCCTTGGCCTGCACGGTCGCGGTCCGTGGTACGTCGCAGAGAATGGCAATCTCCCCGACCACGTCACCCTTGCTGAGCTGGGCGACTTCGACCATGCCGTTCCCCGTGCCAATCAGCACCGATGCGGTGCCGCCGATGATGATATAGGCCGCGTCGCCGGAATCCCCCTGATTGAACAGCACCTGTCCGTCTGTGTAGTTCAGCCGTTCCGAGGTGAAGGCGAGCAGTTTCAGCTTCGACGGCTCGATCTTGGCGAAGAGCGGGATGTTCTTCAGGAGCTCGACTTCTTCATTCAGACTCATGGACTGACCCTTTGCGTCACCGGTTCCGGATTACTCCTCATCGAGCAGTCCCCGGAACACGGTCCCTTCCTTGTCGAGAGTATCAAATGTGCCGTCCTCGATCACCCGGCCGCCGCGCATTACCAGAACACGGTCGAACGGTTGCGCCAAGCGGGCGCGGTGGGCAATGAGAATAACCGTACGGTCGGCGGCCTCCTTAAGGATGCGCGCCACAGTCGGCCCCTGAGCCCCTGAATCGAGCGTTGAAACCGCCTCGTTCAGGATGAGGATATCCGGCCGGCGGAGCAGCATGCGGGCAATCGCGACCTTTTGCCGCTGCGGCGTGGTCAGACGGGAGCCGGCAATGCCCGCCTCCGCTCCGAGTCCGATCTCGATCACCGTATCGCGCAAGCCTTCGGACTCGATGACTTCCGCGAGCACTGTACCGACCCGGTTGCCGGCATCGGCCTGACCGTAAGCGATCTTGCCGAACAGGATATTGTCTTGAACCGAGGCCGCGAGATTGAACTGATCGACCGAGAAGAACTCCAGCGCAGGACGCTGTTCCTCCGGCAACCCCTCCCGGAAGGCTTTTCGGGCTTCGAGAATTCGGGCCTGTTGCGCTTCCTCAATCATGCCGAGGCGGTGTCTGGCCGGGATCAGTTTGAACGGAAGTTCGAGGAAACGGTTCCGGTCATCCGGCTCCATTCCTTCCAGACCCAACCTGTCGGCCCGTTGCACGAGCGTGTGGTAATCCGGCAGGTCGTCGGCCGAGATGAAGGCGTATTGCGCGAAGAACTCATGGTCGGGCGGGAGGTCCTTGAAGAGCTCGACCATTGTTGCGGCCACATCGCGGCCGATCCGGATGAAATCCTCGGTCAGACCGACCTGATCGAGAATCGAGCGGACATAGGGCTCGTTCGCGAGATGTTCGAGCTTGAACTGCTCGCCGACGGGGGTGCCGAACAGCAGGTTTTCGGCCACGCTAGCATTGGTGTTGAACTTCTTCGCATCGAACGGCTCGACTAGGTGGTCGAGCCCGAGTTCCTCAAGCCGTGACCGGAGCTTTGACCGGGCACCGAGAATTCGGAGGCCGGTTTCGTCGCGGCTCGCCACATTGAGGGAGCCGCGCAGTCCGAAGGCATAGACCTCGTCTTCAAGCCCGACCACGCGCAACAGGTCAGCGAGGCGCGTATTCAACTGGGATTCGTCGACGCCGACCGCCTGGTAATCGACCCAGTTGGCTGAAATAGGGTCGAGCGAATTTCCGGCGGCTTCCGAGGCGGCGCGTTGCAGCGGAGCATCTGGAAAGCTGTCAGGGTCCGGATCGCCGTGCGGCACGTGGCGGGCGCCCATCAGCAGGTTTTCCCGGATTGTTCTGGCAAACACAAAAGCCCCCGGTCCGACATAGCCGATGCGTCGGCCGGTTACGGCTTCAGGCAGACCGGCAATATCGATTCCATTCATGGTGACGCTGCCGGATGTCGGCGCAAGCAGGCGCGCCATGACCATGGCCAGCAGATCCTTGCCGCCGCCGCCGGGCCCCGCGATTGCAACCTTTTCGCCCCGCTTGATCTCGAACGTGACGTTTTCCAGCAAAGCTTCGCCTTCGTCCACGAGGCCGAGGTTGCGTAACGCCACCGGGCCATCCAGAGAAACAGGTTCTTCCGGTTCGTCCAGCTGCTGGGCTTCGGTCAGGCTGTCTGCGGCATCGAATTGCTCGATCACCTGATCATACTTGATCCGGGAATCTTCCTTGCGCTGGTAGTAGGTCAGCAGCTCCTTCCAGGGCGCGGAAAGGTCCTTGTAGGCAGCCAAAATGGCAACCAGAGCCCCGAAAGTGAGGTCTCCCTTGATTACCAGCATGCCGCCAATCGAATAGAAGAAGAACGGGGTGAGCTGGGCTATGAAGTTGTTCAGGAACTTGATGAAGAATTTCCGCCGGTAGATCTCATAGCGGATCGTGTAGATCTCACCCAGCCGGGCGGTAAAATTGGCAAGCGCGAAACGCGCTGTGTTGTTGGCGTGGATTTCCTGAACCCCGGAAATGCTTTCGCCGATCCGGTCGGAAAGTTTACGGACCGCCTTCACACGCTCCTTGCCGAGCTCGTTCACCCGACGTTGCAGTTTCGGAATGATGTAGCCCTGCAACGGGTAAAGCGCGATGGCGGCGGTGCCGAGGATCGGGTCCTGCACAAACATGAAAATCAGAATGGTCAGCAGCGTGCCGCCCTGAAAGGCCGGCAGGGACACCGCATCGCCGATAAAGCCGCCGAGAGGTTCCACCTCCGCGGTGATCATCGGGATCACTTCGCCCTGGCTGACCTTCCTGAAGTGCGGCAAAGGGAAGCGGAGGACCCGGGCATAGAGGTCATAGCGCAGGCGCCGCAACATGCGTTCGCCAAGCTGACCGCGGAAGACGTTGATATAATATTTGAACGCGCCATTGATGCAGACGAGGGCGAGGAAGATCACGCTCAGCAGCAGCAGGTACGGGATCTGATCAAACTGATAACCGAGCAGGTCGCGCGGGAAATCTTTTCCGCCGATTGCCTCGTTGATGATGGTTTTCGGCAGATCCAGGGAATAGTAAAGAAACGGGAAAGAGAGCCCGGTCAGGACAAGAAGGAAGATCTGTTCTTTCTTGCTATGCCGGAAAATGAACCGGAAAATCGTAGGTTCCATGCGATCCGCTAGCCTGTGCCCGGTTGGTGCTGTCGGCAAAAATCGTTTGCGCGCAAAACAGTAACTGAACAGTGTCATAAGGTAAATCTGTGAAGGGCCAAACTGGTTTTGCCACAAGTCACACTGTGGCATAGTGAAAAAATGGGGATATGCGTGGGGATCGAACCTGCGAATCAGCGGGGCCTTCAGCTTTCAAGGCCGATGTGTGAGTGGATGGGCGTTTGACGTACGCGAGCAACAAGCGCGGCCCGAAACGTGTGCTGATGTACAGCCACGATACGATGGGGCTGGGTCACCTTCGGCGCTGCCGGGCGATCGCGCACTCCTTGGTGGAGCAGCAATCCGATCTGTCCGTGCTGATTCTGTCCGGCTCGCCAATCATTGGCAGCTTCGATTTCCGCACGCGCGTTGATTTTGTCCGCATTCCGGGCGTGATCAAGCTGCGCAACGGCGACTACACCTCGCTCAACCTGCATCTCGATATTGAGGACACCCTCAATCTGCGGTCTTCGATCATCCAGCACACGGCGGATGCCTTCGATCCGGACCTTTTCATTGTCGATAAGGAGCCCTGGGGGCTGCGCGGCGAGGTCCGGCCTACTCTGGAGATGCTGAAGGAACGGGGAACCCCACTGGTTCTCGGCCTGCGCGACGTGATGGACGAGCCGGAAAAACTGCTGCCCGAGTGGGAGCGCAAGAACGCGGTCGAAGCCCTGCGGGATGTCTATGACGATATCTGGGTCTACGGCCTGCAGTCCGTCTGCGATCCTTATTCCGGCATGCCGATGCCGGAATCCGTACAGGCTAAAACGTCCTACACAGGGTATCTGAAGCGCAAGGTGCCGAGCCACGTTCACCCGATCATGACGACCGATCTGGAAGATCCGTTCATTCTTGTCACAGCCGGCGGCGGCGGTGATGGTGACGGGCTGATGGACTGGGTTCTGAAGGCATATGAAGCTGATACGGATCTTCCTTACCGAGCACTCCTCGTGCTTGGACCGTTTATGCCGGCAGAGTTGCAGAATGACTTCATGGAGCGGGCAGCCGAGCTCGACCGGGTCGATGTCATCACCTTCGATTCCCGTATCGAGAGTTTGATGGCGCGCGCGGCGGGAATCGTCGCTATGGGCGGCTACAACACCTTCTGCGAAATTCTGTCCTTTGATAAAAGGGCGCTGATCGTACCGCGGACAGAGCCGAGGATGGAGCAGTATATCCGTGCCGCGCGGGCTGAAGAGCTGGGTATCACCGCCATGCTCGTGGATGACGGCGAGCGCGATCCGCTTGTCATGTCGGATGCCTTGCGGCGCCTTCCCAGCCAGCCGACACCGTCGGAAACGATGGAATCCGGTTTGCTGGACGGGCTTGAGGAAGTCAACCGGCTGGCGCAGCACTGGCTCTACGAGCACGGCACCGACGCCAAGGTCTCGGTTCTCCGACGGGAAGCCTGAGCCAGCGTCCGGGTTCGCGAGCAGGCGTCACATTGGTTCAGCAGGTTATGACAAGATCAGCGACGAGCGTTCCGACAGCCATCGTTCTGAAGGGCTATCCGCGTCTTTCGGAAACTTTCATTGCGCAGGAAATTCTCGAACTGCAGCGCCTCGGGCTCGATTACACCATCGTCTCCTTGCGTCATCCGACGGATAAGGCCAGTCACCCGGTGCATGGCAAGATCACGGCTGCGGTCAATTATCTGCCGGAATATCTTTATCAGGAGCCGCTGAGGGTTCTGAAAGCCTGTTGGAAGGCTCGCCGGATGCCGGGCTATGGCGCAGTGTTCCGTCTCTGGCTGAAGGACCTGAAGCGCGATTTCACCCCGAACCGGGTTCGCCGCTTCGGCCAGGCGCTGGTGCTGGCCACCGAGCTCGATCCGCGGTTCCGCCACATCTATGCGCATTTCCTGCACACACCGTCTTCGGTCGCCCGCTATGCGGCTCTGATGAGCGGACGGAGCTGGTCTGCCTCGGCGCACGCCAAGGATATCTGGCTCTCCCCGGAGTGGGAGAAGCGCGAGAAGCTGGCCGATGCGGCCTGGGCCGTGACCTGCACCCGCTATGGATACGAGCATCTGGACGCCCTCGCGCCCGGCAAGACGAGGCTGGTCTATCATGGCCTCGATCTCTCCAGCTTCGCGCCTTCCGGCGAAAGCGCGCTGGATCTGGATGGCTCCGGTGCGCCGGTACGCCTGCTCTCGGTCGGTCGCGCGGTTCCGAAGAAGGGTTTCGACCAGTTGCTTGATGCCCTTGCCCGGCTTCCGGAAGGATTATCCTGGCACTGGACGCATATCGGCGGCGGCAAGGAGCTGAAGGCGCTGAAGAGTCAGGCCGACGGGCTTGGGCTCAAGGACCGTGTCACTTGGCGGGGTGCGGCGGCGCAAAGTGCGGTTCTTGAAGCCTACCGTGCCTCCGATCTTTTCATCCTGCCGAGCCGGATTGCCGAGGATGGCGACCGGGACGGGCTGCCGAACGTTTTGATGGAGGCGCAGAGTCAGGCGCTCTGCTGTCTTGCCACCGATGTATCGGCTATTCCCGAACTCATTGAAGACAGGGCGACCGGTGCTCTCGTTCCGCCTGACGATGTTGCCGCATTGTCCGAGGCAATCGAAAATCTGATCCGGAACCCGGCTATCAGAAAGCAATATGGTGCCGCCGGGGAAGCCAAAGTCCGTACCCGGTTCGGTCATCAGGCGGCAATCGGGACTCTCGCGGCGTTACTCGGTCTCAATTCGGCGGCGACGGGCGCTGCTGCCGGCGCGGACGAAGCGGCGTGAGAATTGCCTTCTACGCGCCGCTGAAATCGCCCGATGCGCCGACCCCTTCCGGTGACCGGCGGATGGCGCGGCTGTTGATAGCGGCCCTTCGGTCGGGCGGTCACGACGTGTTTCTGGCGTCCCGTTTGCGCAGTCGGGACGGTGAGGGAGATCCCGTCCGTCAGGCCCACCTGGCGCGCCTGGGCGCACGCTATGCGGACAGGTTCGTTGAATGTTGCCAATCCGGAAGAATCGCGGCGCCGGACCTCTGGTTTTCATATCATCTCTACTACAAGGCGCCGGACCTGATCGGCCCCGAGGTCGCCCGGCGGCTTGGTGTTCCTTACGTTGTGGCCGAAGCCTCGAACGCGCCGAAAAGGGCGGAAGGCCCTTGGGCGGACTCTCATCGCCGGATCCTGGATGCACTGGATAAGGCGGCGCTTGTCATTGGTTTCAACAGTCGGGACAAGCCGTGTGTGGCACCATGCCTCGGATCCGGTGGGCGGTATCTCGAGATCAAACCGTTCCTCGACGGGCTGCCTTATCCGGCCGACCCGTCCGCTGGCCCGCTCTTGCGGGCCGAGCTCGGGATTGCGGAAAATGAGCCACTGCTGCTTGCCGTCGGCATGATGCGGCCGGGTGTGAAAACCGAATCCTACCGGATTCTGGCCGAGGCCCTGTCGCGCGTTCCAGCCGAAAGGCGCTGGGCTTTGGCGATTGCCGGTGACGGTGCCGGTCGGTCTGAGGTCGAGGCCTGTTTCGCTCCGCATCAGGCGCGAGTGCATCTGCTCGGAATGGTCGATGCCGCGCGGCTGCGGACTCTCTATCAAGCGGCGGATATTTTCGTCTGGCCTGCCATCAACGAGGCCTATGGCATGGCATTGCTGGAAGCTCAGGCGAGCGGCCTTCCTGTGGTTGCCGGCGATGTCGGCGGAGTGCCGGACATCGTGCGCGATGGGGCGACGGGCCTGCTTTCTCCGGAAGGGGATGTCACCGCCTTTGCCGGGAATCTTGATCGGCTGCTTCTCGATATGGATCTGTCGCGCGCGCTCGGCGCGGAAGGCCGGAAGCAGGCGAACCGTCACCACAGCCTGGAAAGCATCGCTGGCGAATTGAGCGCGGCGGTGCAGGCTCTGCCATGTTGATCGGCTTCCTGCGGCACGGGCCGACCACCTGGAATGCCGAGCATCGTCTGCAGGGCAGAACCGATATCCCGCTTTCCGCTGCAGGCCGGGCGCAGGCCGTCCAATACAGGCTTCCGGATATGTTCCGGTCGGCGCCCGCCCTGGTCTCACCACTTCAGCGCGCCTGGGAGACCGCCTCTCTGGCGGGATGCGCTGCTCTGGAAGATGAGCCGCTTCTGATCGAAATGCATTGGGGCGATTGGGAAGGCCGGCGGCTCGCCGAGCTCAGAGATCAACTCGGCTCCGAAATGAAAAAAAACGAGGATAAAGGGCTCGATTTTCAGCCACCCGGTGGCGAGTCTCCACGCGATGTACAGACTCGGCTCCAGGCGTTTTTCGAGAAGCTCTTGGCGCGGCAACCGGTGCCGGAATGCTGCCTCGCCGTCACCCATAAAGGCGTGATCCGCGCCGCGCTGGCGCTTGCCTGGGGCTGGGACATGATGGGCAAGCCGCCGGTCCGGCTTGACTGGGCCGCCATGCATATGGTCCGTCTCGACCCGGACGGGACGATCCGTCCCGACGCAATGAATGTGAGCCTGCTTTCATGACGGATACCCGGCCCAAGACGCTCTTTCTCTACGTCCAGAACCTGCTGGGGATCGGTCACCTGCGCCGTGCGGCCGCGGTTGCGCAGGCTGCCGTCGCCGATGGGTTCGAGGTGCATTTCGTCTCCGGCGGCATGCCGGTTCCGCATCTGGATATTGGCGGTGCGATTTTGCACCAGCTGCCGCCCGTACGTGCCGTGGATAGCCTCTTCAAAGTCCTGGCGGACGAAAACGGCCGGGAAATCGACGATGCTTGGCGGGCGGCGCGACGCGACACGCTGCTTGACCTGTTCGAGGAAATCCGCCCGGATCTCCTTTTCACGGAACTCTTCCCTTTCGGACGCCGGCAGATGCGCTTCGAATTGCTGCCGTTGCTCGACCGGGCCAAGGCGGCAGACTGGCAGCCGAAAATCGTCTCCTCAATGCGCGATATTCTGGTGACCAAGCCGCGCCCGGACCGCAACCGGGAGATCGTTGAGACGGTGGATCGTTACTACGACATGGTCCTGATACATGGCGATGAAGCGGTCATCAGCCTTGCCGATACCTTCCCGATGTATGACGAGCTGACGCCGCCGGTCCGCTATACCGGCTATGTGCTTAACCCGATCGACACGACCGGTGATGGTACCGGTGATGGTACGGGCGAGGTGGTGGTTTCGGCCGGTGGTGGTGCCGTCGGTGGCGATATCATGCGCGCCGTGGCGCGGCTCCGCCCCAAACTTCCCTATGCCGACCGGACATGGCGCTTTGTCACCGGGCCGCACATGCCGAACGACGCGGCACGCGAGATCGAAAGCCAGGCAGGCCCGGGAGTGATCGTCGAGCGCAGCCGTCCCGATCTGGCGGCAATCATTTCGAGGGCGTTTCTTTCTATTTCTCAGGCTGGCTACAACACCCTTGCCGAAGTGCTGACAGCAGGAACGGCGTCCGTGGTGATCCCCTATGAGGGGGGCGTCGAGACCGAGCAACGGGTGCGTGCGGATCTGTTGGCGCAGCGTGGCCGCCTTGCCGTGGTGGCGGAAAATGCTTTGAATTATGAAGCACTTACGCTCGCGATGCAGCAGGCAGTGGCAGGCCGGGATACGGGCATTTCGGGCATTGATCTCGACGGCGCTGCCGGGACAGCACGCATCCTGAGTGAATTGCTGGAGCCGGCATGACCGGCTCTCCTGGAACAGGAGGCCTTCTGCACGAGCTTGATCGCTGGGCCTCTGCCGGACTGACTGCCGAGATCTGGTGGCGGGACGACGATCTTCAGCGACCGACCCCGGCGCTGGAGCCATTGCTTGCCATGGCTGATGCCGCCGGATGGGCGCCAGGTCTCGCTGTTGTGCCCGAGGGTGCCGATACAGATGCTCTGACGTCCCGGCTGGCGGGAACGGGCGCGGAGTTTCTCGTCCACGGTTTCGCCCACCGCAATCACGCGGCGGCCGATGAAAAGAAATGCGAATTCCCGGCCTCCCGGCCGCTTCCGGACAGGTGCCGCGATGCGAGGGAAGGGCTCATCCGGCTTCGGGAAGCCTTTCCGGACCGGCTGCTCTCTTGTTTTGTTCCGCCCTGGAATCGAATTGCGCCGGATCTGGTGGAGCGCCTCTGCGAGAGCGGCTTCACGGGTCTTTCGACATTCGGCCCGCGTCCTGCATCCATGGCCGCGCCGGGCCTGCGCCGTGTTAACACCCACATTGATGTTATTGACTGGCGCGGCACCCGTAAATTCGTTGGAACAGATACCGTGGCGACGGCTTTGGCTTCTCATCTCGAGGCGCGCCGTATGGGCCGGGCGGATGCGGAGGAGCCAAGCGGACTTTTGACGCATCATCTGGTAATGGTGGATGAGGATTGGCGCGCGCTTGAGGCTCTGGTGTTGGAATTGAAGTCTCATGAGGCCGTAAGTCTGATCGCGCCACGTGACTGTTTTTGCCTGTAGAGGATTTGGAATGAGCCTGCACGGATACCAGAAAGGGTCGATCACGGGGGACTATGTGCGCGGCGGCCTCGGGTTCGCGGTTACCGCTTTTCCCGTCGCTTTTGCGCCGATGATCGGGACTTTCCAGATCGTGTTCGTGCTGATAGCGCTGGTTTTTGCCGGTTTCATCGGCAAAACCTGGCTCCGGGCGCAAACCAGGTTCGAGGTCGATGACGCCGGAATCCGGGCGCTGGGCCCTCTCGGCAAGGAGATCAGATGGCCCGATCTGGCGGTGATGGACCTGCGTTATTATTCGACCCAGAAGGAGAAGGACAAAGGCTGGATGCACCTTGTCCTGAAAGACCGGAACGGCGCGAAAATAGCCATAGAATCGACACTTGACGGTTTCGAAGCGGTGCTGGAGCATGCGGCTTCCGCCGCCAGTAAAAACAGTCTTGGTCTTACCCAGACAACAACAGATAATCTGGTGGCTGCAGGGATAAACACGGGGCTGGCCGCAAGGGATCTGTAGGATGCCGGCGGATCAGGGGGATTAAAGGCATGAACGACCAACTGACACCGCTGCTGCGGGTCAGGGATTTGCAGGTTGCGTTCGATTTACCGGGCGGAGAACTGCTTGCCGTAAACAAGGTCTCCTTTCAGGTGCGGGCGGGCACGACCGTGGCTCTGGTTGGCGAATCCGGCTCCGGTAAGAGCGTTGTCAGCCAGGCCATCATGGGCCTGTTGCCGCCTGTTGCCGAGATCCGCAGTGGCTCGATCCTGTTTGCCGACGACCGGAAAAAGGGCACCATCACCGACATCGCGCGCCTCCATCGCGACGGCAAGGCGATGCGGCAAATTCGTGGCGGACAGATATCGCTGATTTTCCAGGAGCCGATGACCTCGCTCTCGCCTCTGCACACGGTGGGAAACCAGATTCGCGAGGCATTGGAGCTGCACCGGAACGTTTCCGGCCGCGAGGCGCAGGAGCTGACCGAGGACATGCTCCGGATGGTCGGCTTCCCGGACCCGGCCCGGGCGCTGCGCACCTATCCGTTCGAGCTGTCTGGAGGCTTGCGTCAGCGGGCGATGATCTCGATGGCGCTGATTTGCCGTCCGTCCCTGCTGATCGCGGATGAGCCGACGACCGCGCTCGACGTCACTATTCAAGCGCAGATCCTGAAGCTGATGAAGGACCTGCAGGCCGAACTCGGCATGGCCGTGCTGATGATCACGCATGATCTCGGTGTTGTTGCCAACATGGCCGACGATGTTGTGGTGATGTACCGCGGCCGGGTGATGGAAAGCGGTACCCGCGAGCAATTGTTCCGCGACCCGCAGCACCCCTATCTGAAGGCCCTGATGGCGGCGGTGCCCCGTTTCAATATGGAGCCGGGTGAACGGCTGGTGCCGATCCGCGACATCAAGAGCGAAACAGGCCATCTGTTGGCGCCGACCGAGTCCGCAAAGGCTCCGGTCGACAGCAAGAAGCCGATCCTGAAAGTCGACAGCCTTTCGAAATGCTTCACCATCCGCCAGGGCTCCTGGCTCTCCAGCGAGGAATCGAAAGTCTATGCGCTGGACGATGTGAGCTTCGAGGTATTGCCGGGAGAATGTCTCGGCCTCGTCGGGGAATCCGGTTGCGGCAAGACAACCCTCAGCAAGACCATCATGCGCGCACTAACGCCGGATCAGGGTGCCGTTACCTATGCGGACCAGGATGGCGAGATCGATGTGCTGGGGCTCGATGGAAGCCGGCTGACCGATTTTCGCCAGAAGTTGCAGTTCGTCTTCCAGGACCCGTTCAGCTCTCTCAACCCGCGTATGACGGTGTTCGATATCGTCAGCGAGCCGCTGGTCATTCACGGTATCGGGGACGATGCCTATCGCCGCGAGATGGTGTCGGAACTGATGAAACTGGTCGGTCTCGACGCCCGGCACCTGAACCGGTATCCGCACAGCTTCTCCGGCGGTCAGCGTCAGCGTATCGGTATCGCCCGGGCGCTTGCCCTGAAGCCGCGCATGCTGATCTGCGACGAGCCGGTCTCCGCGCTCGATGTCTCGATCCAGGCGCAGGTCCTGAATTTGCTGAAAGACCTGCAGGAGCAACTGAACCTCACCTATCTGTTCATCTCCCATAATCTGGCGGTGGTGGACTATATCGCGGACCGGATCGCTGTGATGTGTGCCGGTCGCCTTGTTGAGTTGGCGCCGCGCGAGGAGCTGTTCCGCAATCCGGTGCACCCCTATACCAAGGCGCTGCTCCGGGCGGTTCCGGATCCAAGCCTCGACAACCCGCTTGATTTCGAATCCATAATGGATAGCCGCTGCTCGATCCCGTCCGAATGGCCGGCGCCGTTTACGGTCAGCGAGGAGACCCATCCGCGTCTGATCGATCTCGGCGACGGGCATTTCGTGCGGGCCGACGAATCTGCCCTGACCCTGAGGCTGGCATCGTGAAACACTGGTTTGCACTTCCGCTCTTTCTGACCGTGTTCCTGATGACAATGGTGCCGGGTTTCGCCGCCGAGATACCGTCTCTTGAAGAACGTGTGGCCGCTGGCGAGCTGCCGCCGATGGCCGACCGGCTGCCGGAAATGCCACTGACTGTTGATTTCGAGGCCCGTGGCGCGGAGCTCGGCCAGTATGGCGGCACGCTCCGCATGCTGATGTCGCGGAGCAAGGACACGCGGCAGATGACGGTCTACGGCTATGCCCGTCTCGTCAGCTACCAGCCCGGCGATTACGAGTTCTTCGCGGATATTCTCGAGGAATTCATCGTCGAGGATGAGCGGGTCTTCACCTTCATCCTGCGCAGGAATCACCGCTGGTCCGACGGCCACCCGTTCACGGCGGAGGATTTCCGCTATTTCTGGGAAGACGTGGCGAACAACCCGGACCTGTCACCGGCCGGTCCGCCAAGCGTCATGATGGTGGATGGCGAGGCACCGCTGTTCCAGATGATAGACGAGCGCACGGTGCGATATTCCTGGTCGAAGCCCAACCCGGATTTCCTGCCGGCGCTGGCCAAGGCGAGCCCGCTCTACATCTACCGCCCGGCCCATTATCTGAAGCCGATGCATGCCGCATATGCAAAACCGGACGAAATGGCCAAGCGGGTGGAGGACGCCAAGCAGCGGAACTGGGCGGCCATGCACAACAAGATGGACAATCTCTACCGGATGGATAATCCGGACCTGCCGGTGCTGCAGCCCTGGAGAGTGACTGGAAACGCGAACTCGACCCGGTTCCGGTTCGAGCGCAATCCCTACTTTCACCGGGTCGACCCGAAAGGCCGCCAGCTGCCCTATATCGACGAAGTGATTTTCGACATTGCCAGCCCGGGACTGATTCCGGCGAAGGCGGGCGCGGGCGATACGGATCTGCAGGCCCGTTATCTCTCCTTCGACGACTACACCTTTCTGAAGGAAGCGGAAGACCGGTTCCCGTTCCGCACGCGCCTCTGGCGCACGGCCAAGGGTGCGCATATGGCGCTGTTTCCCAACCTTAATGCTGTCGATTCGGCCTGGCGAGAGTTGTTCCGGGATGTTCGGTTCCGCCGCGCCCTGTCGCTTGCCGTCAACCGGTACGAGATCAATCAGGTGATCTATTACGGCCTGGCATACGAGGGGAATAATACGGTTCTGCCGGCCTCGCCGCTTTACCGGAAGGATTACCAGACCCGCTGGGCGACGTTCGACCTGAAGCAGGCAAATGCTCTGCTCGACGAGATCGGTCTCAAGCGTGGCGAGGACGGTTTGCGCCTGCTGCCGGATGGCCGGCCCATGGAGTTGATTGTGGAGACCGCTGGGGAAAGTACGGAGCAGACCGACGTTCTGTCCCTGATCCACGATTCCTGGCTGGAGGCTGGCATCAAGATCTTTACCCGCCCGTCCCAGCGCAACGTCTTCCGTAACCGGATCTTCTCCGGAGAGACGTTGATGTCCGTCTGGGCCGGTGCGGAGAACGGTCTGGCGACGGCTTTGAACAGCCCGCAGGATTTTGTTCCGTATTCGCAACAGCAACTGCAATGGCCGAAATGGGGACAATTCATCGAAACCGGCGGCATGTCTGGCGAAGCGACGGACATGGGCCCGGCAAAGCGGCTGGAAGAGCTTTACGTCATTTGGCGCGATGCCTCGACGCGGTCCGTGAAGAAGGGCGCCTGGGAAGAGATCCTGCAGATCAATGCCGATCAGGTTTTCACCATCGGGCTGGTTTCCGGCGTGCTGCAGCCGGTCGTGGTTTCGAACGCGCTCCAGAACGTGCCGAAGGAAGCCGTCTATAACTGGGATCCGGGGGCCCATTTCGGGGTCTATCTGCCGGATACCTTCTGGTTCGACGAGACGTCGGCCACGAACGCAAGCGCGGATTAGGGGAGAGAGCCAGTGCTGACTTACCTAGCCCGCCGCATTCTGATCATGGTGCCGACGCTGATCGCCATCAGCATCATTACCTTCATCATCATCCAGCTGCCGCCCGGCGATTATCTCACGACGATGATCAATGAGATGCAGAGCCAGGGCGAGAATGTCGATCAGTCCAAGATCGACGCTCTGCGCGCGCAATACGGCCTCGACCGGCCGATGTACGTGCAGTATTTCCACTGGGCGACCGGCCTGTTGCAGGGCGATTACGGTTATTCCTTCGAATACCAGCTACCCGTCGCGGACGTGGTCGGCGACCGGGTGTTCCTGACCTTCGTGCTGAACTTCGCGACCATTATCTTCATCTGGGTAGTGGCTTTTCCGATCGGTATCTATTCGGCGACCAATCAGTACAGCCTCGGCGATTACGGTCTGACCTTCCTCGGTTTCATTGGCCTTGCCACGCCGAACTTCCTGCTGGCCCTGATCCTGCTCTACCTCGCCAACATCTGGTTCGGAACCTCCATCGGCGGGATGATGGATCCGAAATATCTCGACCAGCCCTGGAGCGGCGAGAAGGTGATGTCGGTGCTGGAGCATCTCTGGGTGCCCGTCGTCGTCATCGGCACGTCCGGAACCGCGGCCATGATCCGTCGGCTGCGCGCCAACCTGCTGGATGAGTTGCAGAAGCAGTATGTCGTCACGGCGCGGGCCAAGGGCCTGCATCCATTCAAGGCGCTGATGAAATACCCGCTGCGGATGTCGCTGAACCCCTTCATCGCCGATATCGGCAACATGCTGCCGCAGGTGATTTCGGGCTCCGCCGTGGTTGCCATGGTGCTGTCCCTGCCGACCACCGGCCCGATGCTGATCGGGGCATTGCAAAGTCAGGACATGTATCTTGCCGGCTCTTTCCTGATGTTCCTGGCGCTGCTGACCGTGATCGGCATGTTCATCTCCGATCTGCTCCTGGCGGTGCTCGATCCACGCATCAGGCTCGGCGGAGGGACGAACCGATGAGCATTTCCTCCGCCGACGGGCCGCGTACCGACCATTACGTCAACCGGGAGCCGTTCGATCCGAATTCGGACACGGCGCTGACGCCGGAGCAGGAACGCTACTACATGGCGTCCCAGTGGCAAATGATGTGGTGGAAGCTGAAGCGCCATCGGGTCGCGGTCATCTCGGGGCTGTTCCTGATCCTGCTGTATCTCTCGACCATCATCAGCGAGATGATGGCGCCTTATGGCCTGGCCACCCGTCACACGGACCATATCTACGCCCCGCCACAGCCGGTGCATCTGTTCCATGAAGGATCGTTCGTCGGGCCGTTCGTCTACGGGCTCGACTACACGCTGAACATGCGCAACCTGAAGCGCGAATACACAGACAACCCGGAGAAGGTGCAGGAGCTGCGTTTCCTCTGCAGCGGCGATCCATACCGGTTCTGGGGTATGGTGGAGATGGATTTCCACCTGGTCTGTCCGGCCGAGGGCGGGACTTTCTTCCTGCTCGGTACCGACCGGCTCGGCCGCGACATGTTCTCGCGGATCATCTACGGCACCCGGATCTCGCTCACCGTCGGCCTGATCGGCATTGCGGTCAGCTTCGTGCTGGGCATCGTGATCGGTGGTCTGGCCGGTTATTACGGCGGCTGGATCGACAGCCTGACCCAGCGGGTCATCGAGGTGATCCGCTCTTTTCCGGAACTGCCGCTCTGGATGGCGCTTTCCGCTGCCCTGCCGGTGACCTGGAGCCCGATCCTGATCTATTTCGGGATCACCATCATTCTCGGCCTGCTGGACTGGACCGGCCTCGCTCGCGCAGTCCGCTCCAAGCTGCTGGCCCTGCGCGAGGAGGATTTCGCGGTCGCCGCCCAGCTTATGGGTGCGAAGCCGAAACGGATCATCGGACGGCACCTGCTGCCAAGCTTCATGAGCCACCTGATCGCCTCCGCGACGCTCTCGATCCCATCGATGATCCTGGGCGAGACGGCGCTGAGTTTCCTCGGGCTTGGACTGCGTCCGCCGATCACCTCCTGGGGGGTATTGCTGACGGAAGCGCAGAACATAAACGCGGTGGAACTCTACCCCTGGATCATGACGCCGGTGGTGCCGGTGATCCTTGTTGTTCTGGCTTTCAACTTCTTTGGCGACGGCCTGCGCGACGCGGCCGATCCCTATAAGTAGCCGTCCCGCGCGTGACCACACTTGAAACTGCGATCCGACTGTGATTGAAAGCGCCGGAAATCGGCGCGGAGACCTGATGATGCCAGCTTATCGCACTCTTGAAGACCTAGACGCTCGCGGCCGGACTGTTTTGCTCCGCGTTGACCTGAATGTGCCGATGAAAGACGGCGCGGTGACGGATGCGACAAGGATCGAGCGGGCCGTGCCGACGATCAGGGCGCTCCGGGGCAAGGGCGCGAAAGTCGTTGTGCTGTCTCATTTCGGTCGCCCCAAGGGAGCCCGGGTTCCGGAAATGTCGCTGGCGCCGATCGTGGCTCCCCTGTCCGGGGCCCTCGGCGGTGAGCCGGTTACCTTCGCGGAAGACTGCATCGGAGAGAAAGCGGCGGACGCTGTCGGCGCCATGAAAGAGGGCGACGTGCTGCTGCTGGAAAACCTCCGCTTCCATCCCGGCGAGGAAAAGAACGCTGAGGACTTCACCGCAGCATTGGCAAAGCTGGGCGACGTTTATGTGAACGATGCCTTCGCCACGGCACACCGTGCCCATGCCTCGACGGAAGGCCTTGCCCGGCATCTGCCGGCCTATGCGGGCCTGTTGATGCAGGCGGAGCTGGAAGCGCTGGGTCAGGCGCTTGAGGCGCCGAAACGCCCGGTCGTGGCGGTTGTCGGCGGGGCCAAGGTTTCCACCAAGCTGGAGCTGCTCGGCAACCTGTTGCCAAAGGTCGACTTTCTGATCATCGGTGGCGGCATGGCGAATACTTTCCTCTTCGCCCAGGGTCATGAGGTCGGCAAGTCGCTCGCCGAACGTGATCTGGCGGACACTGCACGCGAGATCATTACAAAAGCGGAACAGGAAGGCTGCACCATCTGCTTGCAGACCGACTGTGTGGTCGCGGGTGAGTTCGCGGCGGGGACGCCCTCGCAAGTGGTTCCGGCTTCGGCCGTGCCTGCGGACAAGATGATCCTCGATGCCGGTCCGGAAAGCGTTGCCCGGTTCGCGGAGGTTCTGCGGGAGAGCGAGACGCTGGTCTGGAACGGCCCGCTTGGCGCGTTCGAGATCGCACCGTTCGATGCCGGTACCGTGTCTCTTGCGCGGACGGCGGCTGAACTAACCGATCAGGGCGCGTTGCTCAGTGTGGCCGGTGGCGGCGATACGGTGGCCGCGCTCGTGCATGCCGGGGTGGCGGAACGCTTCAGCTATGTGTCGACGGCGGGCGGCGCGTTTCTTGAGTGGATGGAAGGCAAAACCCTTCCCGGCGTGGCCGCTCTGATGGCGGGCCGTTAACGTTCCCAAAGCCCACGAATCGGCGGCTTTCCTAGGGTCGATTTGACTCTTTATCATTCTTCACGCATATTTAATGGTGTTGGAGAAGGTAAATGATCCCCGCAGTCCCGGTATCAGTTCCGCTGAACGCGACACTCCCGACACTGGTTGCCCCCCGACCGGTGGAACAGGAGCGCGACCGGAATAACCGGCCGCTGACGAAGGCGGCGATCGCCAGTTCCGACGAAAGCAGCGATATTCAGGGCGATAATGAGCGTGCAACCGCGCTCCGGAACTCAGCCCGCAGGGAGAGTCAACGCGAGCGCGGCGATGAGATAGACATCTTCGTCTGACACCGCCACAGCCCCCAGAGTTTATGCGCGGCCTTGCAAAGGGTCGCGCTTTCTTTTGTCCGCTCTGCTACGGTTTAGGGGTGCGTGTGAAGACAGAAAACCAGTGGTGAGCGATATGGCCGACTCCCGGTCAAACCTGAAGGGTCCGGTAACGAAACTCATACCCGAAGGGGACGAGCGCGAACGGCTCGTATGCACCGATTGCGGTTTCATCAACTATATCAATCCGAAAATCGTGGTTGGTGCGGTCGTCACCTGGGAGAACAAGTTTCTGCTCTGCAAGCGGGCTATCGAGCCCCGGATTGGCTACTGGACCTTGCCGGCCGGTTTCATGGAAGAGGGCGAGTCGACCCAGGACGGTGCCGCTCGGGAAGCCTGGGAAGAGGCGCACGCCCGGATCGAGATCGGCCCGTTGCTCGGCGTCTACAACATTCCCCGGATCAGCCAGGTACAGATGATCTACCGCGCCCGGCTGCTGTCACCAGATGTCTCGCCCGGCATTGAATCGGAGGATGTCGGCCTCTTCACCTGGGACGAGATCCCGTGGGACGAGATCGCTTTCCCCACAGTGCATTGGGCCTTCGCCCATTATCGGGAAACGCTGGGCCAGGGCGAGTTCGCGCCGCGGGCGGAAATGCCGATGGGTGTGTGAAAATAAGTTCTGAAGCAGCGCGCTGCTGCTCTGATTTTCCATTTTTTCATCGTCATCCCCGACACCGATCGGGGACCCAGGGAGCATAGAACAGCGTTCGTCTTCCCTTGGGTCCCGTCTTTCGACGGGATGACGGTTTTTGTGGAGGGGATGGGCGAACGAAATCTATTCCAGACCCATCAGATCGCGGGCGAAACGATCTGCGTCGAACGGTTGCAGATCTTCCGCGCTTTCGCCGACACCGACCGCATGGACGGGTAGCTCGAACTGATCCGCCAGTGCCACCACCACACCGCCGCGCGTGCTGCCGTCGAGCTTGGTGATGACGAGGCCGCTGACCGCGACCATTTCCTTGAACGCCTTGACCTGATTGTGCGCGTTCTGGCCGACCGTACCGTCGAGCACCAGCACGCAATCGTGCGGTGCCGTCTCGTCCTGCTTGCGGATAACCCGGATCACCTTGGCCAGCTCTTCCATCAGCTCGGCGCGGTTCTGCAAGCGGCCGGCCGTGTCGATCAGCAACACGTCTGCACCGGCGGCTTTTGCTTCATTGATGGCGTCGAAGGCGAGGGCGGCGGCGTCCGATCCTTGCGCTTTGGCAATGACCGGCGTGCCGGTGCGCTCTCCCCAGACCTGAAGCTGCTCGATGGCGGCGGCGCGGAAAGTGTCGCCAGCAGCCATCATCACCGAGAGGCCGCGATCCTTGAATTGTTTGGCCAACTTGCCGATGGTCGTGGTCTTGCCGCTGCCGTTCACACCGACCATGAGGACGATATGAGGCTTCCGGCCGGTGGCGACATCGAGCGGCCTGGCGGCCGGGCGGAGGATTTCCGCAATCTCCTCGGCAAATGACGTCCGGACCTCTTCGTCGGTGACGTCCTTGCCGAACTTAGCCTTCGAGAGGCTGGCGATCAGCCGGGCGGATGTCTCGATACCCAGATCGGCAGTGATCAGGACGTCTTCCAGCTCTTCCAGGCTGGCTTCGTCCAGCCGTTTGGTCGTGAAGACACCGGAAATGCCGCCAACCAGTTTGGAGGAGGATTTGGCAAGCCCGTCCTTCAGGCGCCGGAACCAGCCCCGGCGCTCTTCGCCCTCACCCAACTCGTCACTCATGCGGCGGATTTCCGTTCGATTTGTCCAAGAAGTCTGGTGCCGTCCGTCCCGGTGATGCGGACGGAAAGGATCTCTCCGGCCGTGCCGCCTTCGATCTGTACCGGCGCGAAATTCTCCGCGCGGGCAAGACCGGGCTTTTCGACCAGCACCGACTGGGTGCTGCCGACAAGTCCGTCGAGGAAGGTGGCAAGGGACCGTTCGCCCGCGGCACGCAGCCGGGCCGCGCGTTCCTTGCGGACGGGGCCGGGGACCTGCGGCATGCGGGCGGCGGGGGTGCCCGGCCGGGCGGAATAGGGGAAGACGTGCAGGTAGGACAGGCCGCATTCCTCGACCAGGGCGAGGCTGTTGGCGAACATCTCCTCATCCTCGGTCGGGAACCCGGCGATGATGTCCGCGCCGAAGGCGATGTCGGGACGTGCTTCCCGCATCTCGCGGCAGAATGTAATGATATCGGAACGGTTATGCCGGCGCTTCATCCGCTTCAGGATCATGTCGTCGCCGGCCTGCAGGCTGACATGGAGATGCGGCATCAGGCGCGGCTCGTCACGGATCAGCCGAAGCAGATCGTCATCGATCTCCACCGCGTCGATGGAGGAAAGCCTGAGACGGGGCAGTTCCGGCACCTGTGCCAGCAGCCGGCGCAGCATCTGGCCGAGTGCCGGCCTGCCCGGCAGATCGCCGCCATAGGAGGTGATGTCGACGCCGGTGAGCACGATCTCGCGATAGCCGTTGGTGACCAGTTCGCGCACCTGACGGACAACCTCGCCCATCGGCACCGACCGGTTGTTGCCGCGCCCGAAAGGAATGATGCAGAAAGTGCAGCGATGGTCGCAGCCCTGCTGAACCTGAACGAAGGCCCGAGCGCGCCCTTCGAGACCAGCCACCAGATGGGACGCCGTCTCCTTCACGCTCATGATGTCGTTCACGAGGATCTTCGCTTCGCCGGGCGCATTCCAGGTCTCGGCCTTCAGCTTTTCCTCGTTGCCGACCACCCGGGTTACCTCTTCCATCGCGGCATAGGCATCCGGGTCGATCTGGGCGGCGCAGCCGGTGACCACGATCTCGGCCTCCGGATTGGCGCGGCGGGCCTTGCGGATCGCCTGCCTCGCCTGGCGCTCGGCTTCCTTGGTGACGGCGCAGGTATTGATGACGACAACATCCTCCCGCCCGGCGCGGACGAGATGGTCGCGGATCACTTCGGACTCATAGGTGTTCAGCCGGCAGCCGAAAGTTTCGACCGTCCGTGCCTTCCCGTGTCCGTTCTGATTGTCGTCAGTCATGGTCATGGCCGGAGAAATGGCCGGAATTGGCGCGAAATGCAAGTGTGGCGGGCTGCGGGGAGCCATGCGCGCACGGCATGGTGCGGGCCTCAGGCCAACTGATCGAGGTCGAGCGTGCCGCGGAAGCTGGTGGCGACCGGCCCGGTCATCAGCACATGACCGTCCTCGCGCCACTCGATGGTGAGAGTGCCGCCGTCCAGTTCCACATCCGCCTTGCGCCCGGTCAGGCCCTTGCGCGCGGCTGCAACCAGCACCGCGCAGGCGCCGGAGCCGCAGGCTTCGGTAATGCCCGCACCGCGCTCCCAGACCCGCATGCGGATCAGTTCGGGGCCGCGAATCTCGGCAAACTCGATATTCGCCCGATCCGGGAAGATCGGGTGAAGTTCCAGCTTCGGGCCGACCTCGGACAGGGCCACCGCCTCCACGTCATCGACGAAGAAGACGGCGTGCGGGTTGCCCATATTGACGCAGCAGGCGCCGGAATAGGGCGCGTCCGGGATCTCGACGGAGAGCGTGTCGGTCTCGACCGACAACGGAATGGCGGCGGCATCGAGCCGCGCCGGTCCCATATCCACCCGGACACGGCCGCCCTCGACCCGCTCGCAGACCAGCGTGCCGGCAACCGTTTCGAGATCGATCCGGTTCTTGTCGAGTTCATCCATCACCAGACCCGCGACGCAGCGCGTGCCGTTGCCGCAGGCGCCGGCCTCACTGCCATCCGGGTTATGGATGCGCATGAAGGCGTCGCCGCCGTTCTTCGGTGCCTCGATGGTCAGGAACTGGTCATAGCCGACGCCGCGCCGCCGGTCGCCGATGGCGCGATAGTCCGCGACCGCGAGGGCGGGGCCGGGAAGGCGGCCGTCGAGTACGACGAAATCGTTGCCGAGGCCATGCATCTTGAGGAATTCGATCTGTCTCATGCGGGCATATATATCCTCTGTTTCCGGCAGTTCCAATATGTCGTCGCCCTCGTTACCGTGAGCGCTGAATTTACGCTGGGGAGCGAAACATGATTACCGTCGCGCATGAGGCATTGGAAAATCTGGTCACGGAAATGATCGGGCGGGCCGGCAGCAATCCGGAAGAAGCGCGGCAGGTGGCGCATAATCTGGTCGAAGCCAACCTGCTCGGCCATGACAGCCACGGCGTCGGGCTGACGGCGCAATATATGCGTCACGCCAAGGCCGGGACATTGACGGTCAACGGCCATGTCAGCCTAGTGTCGGACAACGGGGTCTATCTGCTGCTGGACGGCAACATGGCCTATGGCCAGGTGACCGGCGGAGAGGCCATGCAGCTCGGTCTCGACCGGGCCCGGACAGCGGGCGCCGCCATCGTCGGTCTGCGCAATTCACACCATCTGGGACGCATCGGCGCCTGGGGCGAGATCTGTGCCAAGGCCGGGTTCATTTCCATCCATTTCGTTAATGTGGTCGGCCATCGCCCGATCGTAGCGCCCTGGGGCGGGGCCGAGGCGCGCTATTCCACCAACCCCTACTGCACGGCTGTTCCGGCGACGGACAAGAACCCGATGTTCGTGCTCGACATGGCGACAAGCCGGGTTGCACTTGGCAAGGTCCGGGTCGCCTACAATGCAGGCAAGGAAGTCGTCGAGGGGGCGCTGATCGATCATAACGGACTGCCGACCCGCAACGCGGCGGTCATGTATGAAGAGCCGAACGGCGCGCTGCAGGCCTTTGGCGAGCACAAGGGCTACGGTCTTGCTCTGCTTGGCGAGATCCTCGGTGCCGCTCTGCTCGGCGGTCCTGTGACTGATCCGTCGCAGCAGGGACGCGAGACCATCTGTAATTCAATGCTGACTGTGATCGTCGACCCTAAAGGTTTTGGCCGCGACATCCCGTTCGCAGACGCTATCGATTCGATGCTTGGCTACGTTACCAGCGCCCGTCCGGGCGAGGGCGTGGACAAGGTGAAAGTGCCTGGCGAGCCGGAGCGCGAAACCGGCGCCGACCGCCGGGCCAACGGCGTCCCGGTCGATCCGGGCACCTGGGCCCTGCTGGTCGAGGCAGGTGTCGAGGCAGGTATGGACCGGCATGCTTTTGATGGGATCGCGGTCTAACGCGACGGGGATATCTGAAGAGCTTGGCCGGTGGGACTCAGAGTCGAGCTCTGATCCGCCGACCGAGTTCCAGTCGCTCCTGCTCTTCCTCTGCATCCGTGTTCCAGCGAATGATCACATCGTCATTCGTCCACCGCGGTTTTATATGCAGATGAAAATGGAAAACGTCCTGTCCGGCCGCTGATCCGTTTGACTGGATCAGGTTGATGCCGTCGCAATTGCAGACTTCGCGCAGGGCTTTCGACACCGCTACAGCCTCGCGCATGATATGTGCGGCGTTTTCCGGGTCGAGTGAGAACACGTCCGGGATATGGGTTGTTGGAACAACCAGCGGATGGCCTTCCAAAGACAAGAAGACGATGACGTTCTCATCCTGCTTGATGATGTGCGCGGGCGCTTTTCCGGAGATGATGTCGCAAAAAATGCAGTGCTCTTGGGTGCTCGTCATGGCCTTCGCTGGATTCTCATGAAGCTTCGGTCATATCAACCGCCGCCGAAAGGCTTGCCGGCGACTTCGAACGGCTCCTGGCTCATTTGCAGATGTAGCTCGCTTCCCTCATAGGGATGGGCCAGAGCCACCTCTTCGTTCAGTTCGACCCCGAGGCCCGGTGCTTTCGGCGGGATGACATAGCCCTCTTCCCAGCGCATCGGCGTCTTCAGGATGTCGGCGTGGAAGCCGTCCCATTTCCGGATGCTTTCCAGCACCAGGAAGTTCGGTGTGCAGGTGGCGAGCTGGACATTGGCGGCGCCGACCACCGGACCGCAATAGAGGTGCGGGGCGATCTGGGCGTAGAAGGCCTCGGCCATGCCGGCGATCTTCTTGCCTTCGAGGATGCCGCCGACCCGGCCCAGATTCATCTGCAGGATTGACGCGGCGCCAGTCTCCAGCACGCGCTTGAATTCCCACTTGGTGGTCAGCCGCTCGCCGGTGGCAATCGGGATTGAGGTCGCCTCGGCCACCTTCGCCATCTCTTCAGGCATGTCCGGCGGGGTCGGCTCCTCGAACCAGAGAGGGTCATAGGGCTCCAGCCGCCGGGCGAGGCGCTTGGCGCCGGAAGCGGTGAACTGGCCGTGGGTACCGAACAGCAGGTCCGCCTTGTCGCCGACAGCCTCCCGGATCAGCCGGCAGAAGGCTTCCGAGCGGTCGAGGATCTCCATGTCCGGCTGGTGCCCGCCGAAGGCGGTATAGGGGCCGGCCGGATCGAACTTCAGCGCTGTGAAGCCTTCAGCGACACATGCCACTGCGGCCTCGGCGCTTTTCTCCGGACTGTTATAGAAGGTGGCCGGATCGTCTTCGGGGCGCGGATAGAGATAGGTGTAGGTCCGCAAACGCTCGTTCACCTGCCCGCCGAGCAACTCGTAGACCGGCTTGTTCGCGGCCTTGCCGACGATGTCCCAGCAGGCCATTTCCAGCGCGCTGACCACGCCCATCATCGAAGGGTCCGGGCGCTGGCTGAAGCCGGAGCCGTGGGCCCGGCGCCAGAACCGCTCGATATGGTGCGGGTCCCGGCCTTCGAGATAGCGGCCGAACACATCCTCGACCATGGCGACGGTGGTTTTCGGCCCGAAACTGGCGGCATAGACCTCGCCAACGCCTTCGATACCGCAGGCGGTGCGCAGTTTGAGAAACAGGAAATAGCGGCCGCCGAAGCCGGGCGGGGGATTGCCGACGATGAAGGTCTTCAGGCTTTCCAGTTTCATGTGGGCGAACTCCGTCACACTTCTTTCGTCAATCCGGCTCATCCGGCGGCAGGGCCACGCTAAGAGTCCGGGCCGCGTGAGGCTAATGAAAAAACGACAGAATGACGGCTCTTGTGTCCGGATCGGACGAGCCTCATCTAAAGGCCTGAGGATCGCGGGAATGCTTGACTCGGCAGGCCGGCGCTCATATGTTCCGGCGCTCTCGGCAAAAATCAGTGCGCTGAGACCTTCACGGGTTCCGTCCGTCCTCGAGTGTTCGAGCACGGGCGCGCTTTCGTTTTGCGTCTCGCCTGTCTGATGTAACCGGGAAAGAATTGGAGCTAACGGACGCATGTTCGACAGTTTGCAAAACCGGCTCGGCGACGTTTTCGATCGCCTCAAGAAACGCGGCGCGCTCAAGGAAGCGGACGTGACCGCAGCGCTGCGCGAAGTGCGCGTGGCCTTGCTTGAGGCCGATGTTGCGCTGCCGGTGGTCAAGGAATTCGTCGACAAGGTGCGCGAGCGCGCCATCGGCCAGGAAGTCATCAAGTCGGTGTCTCCAGGCCAGCAGGTCATCAAGATCGTCCATGACAATCTCGTGGAAATGCTCGGCACCGATTCCAGCGGCATCAATCTGAACGCCGTACCGCCGGTGCCGATCCTGATGGTCGGCCTGCAGGGCGGCGGTAAGACCACCAGCACGGCGAAACTGGCGAAGCGCCTGAAGGAGCGGGACCGCAAGAAGGTCCTGATGGCGTCTCTCGACATCTACCGTCCGGCGGCGCGCGAACAGCTGCGCGTGCTGGGCGAGCAGATCGATGTGGCCACGCTGCCGATCTCAGAGAACGAAACGCCTGTTTCGATTGCGAAACGGGCGATGACTGCCGGCAAGCTGCAAGGCTTCGATGTGGTCATGCTGGATACCGCGGGCCGGCTCTCCATCGATGAGTCGATGATGGACGAGGTGATCCAGGTCCGCGATGCCGTGAAGCCAGCGGAGACTATTCTCGTCGCCGATGCCATGACCGGCCAGGATGCCGTCACCACGGCGCGGAACTTCAATGAGCGGGTCGGGCTGACCGGTATCGTTCTGACCCGGATGGATGGCGATGCGCGCGGTGGCGCGGCTCTCTCCATGCGGGCCGTCACCGGCGTGCCGATCAAGGCGGTCGGTGTTGGCGAGCGCGCGGATGCGCTGGAAGATTTCCACCCCGAACGTGTCGCCGGCCGGATTCTCGGCATGGGCGACGTGGTCAGCCTGGTCGAGAAGGCCGCCGAGACCATCGAGGTCGAGGAAGCCGAACGCATCGCCAAGAAGATGCAGAAGGGCGCCTTTGATCTTGAGGACATGCTCTCACAGCTTCGTCAGGTGAAGAAGATGGGCGGCCTCGGCGGTGTCATGTCCATGCTTCCGGGCATGGGCAAGCTGCAGAAACAGATGGCTGGCGCCAATATGGACGACAGCGTCATCAAGAAGCAGGAAGCGATCATTCTCTCCATGACGAAGGTGGAGCGGAAGAACGTGAAACTGATGAATGCCTCGCGCCGCCGCCGTATCGCGGCCGGGTCCGGGACCAGCGTTCAGGAAGTGAACAAACTCCTGAAGCAGCACCAGGACATGACGCGGGTGATGAAACAGATGGGCAAGATGGGCGGCATGAAGGGCCTCGGGGCGCTTCTCGGCGGCGGGGGCGGAATGCCCGGCATGCCATCGCCTGGCCAGATGCCCGGACAATTACCGTCAGGTTTAGGCGGCAAGGGAATGCCGAAGCTTCCGGGAGGCATGCTGCCGCCCGGTTTCCCCGGCAAAAAGTAATCGAACACACGTGAAAAGCTAAGAGCGTTACTGAAAGGAATACCCAATGTCACTTCGCATTCGTCTGTCGCGCGGCGGCGCCAAGAAGCGCCCGTTCTACCGTATCGTCGTCGCCGAGGGCACGTCCCCGCGCGATGGCCTCTTCATCGAGAAGCTCGGCACCTACAACCCGATGCTGCCGAAGGGCCACGAAGCACGCCTCGTGATCAAGGAAGACCGCATCAAGCATTGGATGTCCGTTGGCGCCAAGCCGACCGACCGTGTCCACAAGATGCTGGCCAGCATCGAGCTGGTCGAGAAATTCGAATATCGCGACCAGCCGAAGAAGTCCGCTCCGGGCCGCAAGCGTCAGGAACGTGAAGAAGAAGCTGCAATCGCTGCTGCCGCTGCCGCTGAAACCGCTGCTGCCGAAGCCGCTGCCGCTGCTGAAGCTGCTGCTGCCGAAGCCGCCGCTGCTGCTGAAGCTGCCGCTGCTCCGGCCGAAGAAGCTCCTGCTGCCGAAGCTCCGGCCGAGGAAGCTCCGGCCGAGGAAGCGGAAAAGTCCGAGGGCTAAGACCTTATGGCCGAGCCGGTCACACTCGGCGTCATCGTTGGCGTCCATGGGGTGCGGGGTCTGGTCCGGGTGAAGAGTTTCACCGAGGATCCGGACGATATCGTTGCCTATGGGCCGCTGAAGGATGCCGCCGGGAAGAGCTACGAGCTTGAGGTGACCGGCCGGGCGAAGGGTATGCTGCTGGTGCGCCTTGCCGGAGTCAGCGATCGTAACGCGGCCGAAGCCCTGAAGGGCACCGAGCTTCAGATCGAGCGGGACCGGTTGCCGGAAGCGGACGAGGACGAGTTCTACCACACGGACCTGATCGGCCTTCGGGCGGATATGGTCGCGGGGGAGTCTCTCGGAGAGGTGGTCGCGGTGCAGAATTTCGGCGCCGGCGATCTTCTGGAAATCCGCCTCGAAGGCAGTCGCAAGACGGTCCTGGTGCCGTTCAACGGCGAAGTGGTGCCGGAGATCGATCTCGATGCCGGCCGTCTGGTGGTCGATCCACCGGCCGGCTTGCTGGATGACGAGACGGAGTCCTCAAGCGCCGAGGGCACTGGCGATGAGCGCTGAGGACGGCGCGCCATGGCAGGCGACCGTGCTCAGTCTGTTTCCGGAAATGTTCCCGGGGCCGCTGGGTCATTCGATAGCCGACAAGGCCCGGAAGTCCGGGCTTTGGTCCCTGAAAACGCTGGACATCAGGGATTTTGCACGCGATAAGCACCGCTCCGTGGACGAGACCCCCTTTGGGGGCGGTTCCGGCATGGTGATGCGGCCCGATGTGGTTGACTCGGCTCTGGCCTCTGTCGACGATGTGCCGGGACGGCGGATCTATCTCAGCCCGCGCGGCGCCCGGTTCGATCAGGCGAAGGCGCGGGAGCTTGCGGCGGAGCCCGGTGTGGTGCTGCTTTGCGGGCGTTACGAAGGCCTTGACCAGCGGGTGATTGATGCCCGTGGCCTGGAAGAGGTCAGCCTTGGTGATTTCGTGCTTTCGGGCGGCGAGATCCCGGCCCTGGCGCTGCTGGATGCCTGCATCCGTCTGCTGCCGGGCGTGCTCGGTGCGGCGGAAACGCTGGACGAGGAAAGTTTTGAAGAGGGGCTGCTTGAGTATCCCCACTATACGCAGCCGCGGGAATGGAACGGTGTGTCCGTCCCCGAGGTCCTGATTTCCGGCCACCATGCCAGGATACGATCCTGGCGGCGTGAACAGTCGGAAGAGATCACGCGCCAGCGCCGGCCCGATCTTTGGGCCCGCTATCGCGGATCGGAAGAGTGAGCGGCACGGACGGCCTGGCTGTCCGGATCTCGCTCGAACGGTAGCGGCATGCCGCTCCTCTGCGGCCCGATAACCGGGCACGCAAGAGCTGTGTGTTTTGTAGAAGAAGCCGGTATTCACCGGTCCCTGGATGGACTGGTCGCCACTGGCACGTAATGGAGAAGAAGAATGAATATCGTTCAACAGATCGAAAAAGAGCAGGTTGAAAAGCTCTCTTCCGAACGTCCGGTTCCGGAATTCGGCCCGGGTGACACCGTGAAGGTCAACGTGCGTGTCGTCGAAGGCACCCGCGAGCGTATCCAGGCCTATGAAGGCGTCTGCATCGCGCGCAAGAATGACGGCCTGAACTCCGCATTCACCGTCCGCAAGATCTCCTACGGCGAAGGCGTCGAGCGCGTGTTTCCGCTCTACTCCCCGCGCCTGGACAGCATCGAGGTGATCCGCCGCGGTAAAGTGCGCCGCGCGAAGCTCTACTATCTGCGCGGTCGTCGCGGTAAGTCGGCACGTATCGCCGAGAAGAACACCCGCACCAAGACCAAGGCTGCAGCCGAAGCGTAAGCATCGGCCTCATATGAATTCCGGACGGGAGCGCCTTGGCGCTCCCGTTTGCGTTTGGGGGCGTTCAGGAACGGGCTGGTCAGCTGAACAGCGTCCCGCAGCCGATCACGGCCAGCAGCAGATAGGCGATGCGCCGGAAAGTCTGCTCGCTCGCCTTGTAGAACAATTTCCCGCCCAGCCAGATGCCGCCCACATAAAAAGGGGCGAGCACCGCGCCGAGCAGCATGCGCTCGGGCGTGAGCACGCCGAACCAGAAATAGCTGGCAACCACGAAGACAAAGCCTATCTGGAAAAAGGCGGTGATGTTGGCCCGGACCGCTGCCGGGGCATAGGGTCCGGACAGCAGATAGAAGATGATTGGCGGGCCGCCCAACCCGGTCGATCCGTTCAGGAAACCGGCAACAGTGCCGACCGCGACATCAATGCCGAGCCGGCGGGAAATCGTGTGCCGGTATCCGCTCGCCAGCAGCACGACCAGCAGCAGGACGATGCCGGAGATCAGCCGCCGCAGCAGATCCTGATCGATGCTGACCAGGATCCAGGTGCCGAGCGGCAGGGCGATGATGCCGCCGAGCGCCATGGGGGCCGCCTGTTTCCAGTCCGCTTCCCGGCGCGACATGCGCAGAAGCTGGATCTGAGCCGGCATCTCCATCGTGGTCAGGCAGGCGAGGGCGGTTTGCGGTCCGAACAGCAGGCTCAGCAACGGGATCGAGATCATGGCGGCACCAAAACCGGAGAAGCCGCGAACCAGACCGGCCAGACCAACCGCGATGGCACCGAATCCGAGTTGCCAGAGGCTGGCCGCTTCCAATATGGAAGTAATCGAGTTCAGATCCATTCGGGATTGGCCTTTATCGGTTTGATTATTTCTAAAAAGCCCGGATTTACCGCAAGATTCAGCTTTTGTCGCCGGGAGCGACTCGGTATGCTCCGGTCCCCGTCGCGAACGACGAGAGATATGGTGTTGGGGTACCCGGAGGAACGGTCGTTCCCAAATCAAACCGGGACCGCACAGAGAGACGAGAGGAAGCATAGCAGCGATGTCAAAGCCGCGTACGCTGTTCGATAAAATCTGGCAGGATCACCTGGTCGACGTCCAGGACGATGGCACATGCCTGATCTATATCGATCGACACCTGGTTCATGAAGTGACCAGCCCGCAGGCCTTCGAGGGGCTCCGGAATGCCGGCCGCAAGGTGCGCCGCCCGGATCTTACCCTTGCGGTTGCCGACCACAATGTTCCGACCAAGGACCTCGACAAGGGTATTACCGACGAAGATTCCCGCATCCAGGTCGAGACCCTTGAGCATAATGTCTCCGATTTCGGCGTGCCGTACTTCAGCATGACCGACAATCGCCGTGGCATCGTGCATATCATCGGACCGGAGCAGGGCTTCACCCTGCCGGGCACGACCATTGTCTGCGGCGACAGCCACACGTCGACGCATGGCGCGTTCGGTGCGCTGGCCTTCGGCATCGGCACATCCGAGGTTGAGCACGTACTGGCAACCCAGACGCTGGTGCAGTCTCCCGCTAAGAACATGCGGATCACGGTCAAGGGTGAGCTGCCGAAGGGTGTGAACTCCAAGGACGTGGTGCTGGCCATCATCGGCAAGATCGGTACAGCCGGCGGCACCGGTCATGTCATCGAGTTCGCTGGTGACGCGATCCGCAATCTCTCGATGGAAGCGCGGATGACGATCTGCAACATGTCCATCGAGGCGGGTGCCCGCGCTGGCCTGATTGCGCCGGACGAGACCACTTTCGAATACCTGAAGGGCCGGCCCTTCGCGCCGAAGGGCGCTGCCTGGGAGCAGGCGGTCGCTTACTGGAAGACGCTGCCGTCCGACGCAGATGCGATCTATGACACCGAGGTCGAACTCGATGCCGCCGATATCGTTCCGCAGGTTACCTGGGGCACCAACCCGGAAGAGGTGATCCCGATCACCGCGAACATTCCGGACCCGGAACAACTTGCCGACCCGGTGCGCAAGGCGAAGATTACCCGCTCGCTCGAATATATGGGTCTGAAGGCCGGTGTGCCGATCAACGAGGTGAAGATCGACAGGGTCTTCATCGGCTCCTGCACCAACGGCCGGCTGGAAGATCTCCGGATCGCCGCCGGTGTGGTCAAGGGCCGCAAGATCGCCGACGGCGTGAACGCGATTATTGTCCCGGGCTCGGGTGTGGTGAAGGATCTGGCCGAGGAAGAAGGTCTGGATAAGATCTTCCTCGAGGCCGGTTTCGAATGGCGCGAGCCAGGCTGTTCGATGTGCCTGGCCATGAATGCCGACCGGCTGGAGCCGGGCGAGCGTTGCGCCTCAACCTCGAACCGTAACTTCGAAGGCCGTCAGGGCCGTGGCGGACGGACCCATCTGGTCAGCCCGGCAATGGCAGCAGCAGCAGCGGTAACCGGTCATCTGACCGATGTCCGCGACCTGCTGAACTAGGGGAGGAGAGAGATAATGGATAAATTCACCAAGCTCTCCGGTGTAGCGGCGCCGATGAACATCATGAACATCGACACCGACATGATCATTCCGAAGAACTTTCTGAAGACGATCAAGCGGTCGGGCCTCGGCAAGCATGCCTTTGCCGAAATGCGCTACAATGACGACGGCAGCGAGAATCCGGACTTCGTGCTGAACAAGCCCGCTTATCGCAAGTCACAGGTCATCGTGGCCGGCGAGAATTTCGGCTGCGGCTCCTCGCGTGAACACGCCCCGTGGGCACTGCTCGATTTCGGCATTCGCTGTGTGATCTCGACCAGCTTCGCGGACATCTTCTTCAACAACTGCTTCAAGAACGGGATCCTGCCGATCAAGGTGACCCAGGAGCAGCTGGACGAGTTGATGGACGATGCCGAGAAGGGCTCCAACGCGGTGCTCGAGATCGACCTCGAAAACCAGGAAATCGGCCGTCCGAATGGCGAGAAAATCTCCTTCGACGTCGACTCCTTCCGCAAGCACTGCCTGCTCAACGGTCTCGACGATATCGGCCTGACCATGGAAAAGGGCGACTCGATCGAGAATTTCGAGGAGAAGCGGAAAGCCGACCGGCCGTGGCTGGCGGCGTCCTGACGGGAAGTTATCCCGCATAACGGAACCAATCCGGCGCTCGAGGGTTTAACCGGAGCGCCGGTCTGACTATAAGAAGCACACAGAATTCGGACCCCTCAGTGGGTCAGTCTCACCAAGGTAACCGGTCTCACTAGGGTAAGCAGAGTTCATGGCCTCCAATCGTAAAATGCTGGTTCTCGGCGGTGACGGGATCGGTCCCGAAGTCGTCAAGGAAGTGCTCCGTGTCGTCGACTGGATGGCAAAGAAGCGGTCTGTCAGTTTCGACCTTCAGGAAGGTCTTGTCGGCGGTGCCGCTTATGACAAGCACGGCACACCGCTGACCGACGAAACCCTGGCTGATGCGGTCGATTCCGACGCGGTGCTGTTTGGCGCCGTCGGCGGAACGCAGTATGACAGCCTGCCTTTCGAGGTGAAGCCGGAGCGCGGCCTGTTGCGCCTGCGCAAAGAAATGGACCTGTTCGCCAACCTGCGTCCGGCCATGGTGTTCGATGCGATGGCCGATGCCTCCTCGCTGAAGCGGGAACTGGTCGCAGGGCTGGATATCATGATCCTGCGCGAGCTGACCGGCGGCGTTTATTTCGGCCAGCCGCGCGGCATCGACGATCTGCCGGACGGCACCAAGAAGGGTTACGACACGCAGGTCTACACAACCCCGGAAATCGAGCGGATCGGCCGCGTTGCCTTCGATATGGCCCGCAAGCGGGACGGTCGGGTCACCTCGGTCGAGAAGGCCAACGTGATGATGTCCGGCGTGCTCTGGCGCGAGGTCATGACCAACCTGCACAGGGCCGAAGGCGAAGGCGTCGCTCTCGACCACATGTATGCCGACAACTGTGCCATGCAGCTGGTTCGCAACCCGAAGCAGTTCGATGTGATCGTTACCGACAACCTGTTCGGCGACATTCTTTCGGATTGTGCGGCGATGCTGACCGGCTCCCTCGGGATGCTGCCGTCCGCTTCGCTCGGCGCAGTCGACGAAGTGACCGGCAAGCGCCATGCGCTTTATGAGCCGGTGCATGGCTCCGCTCCGGATATCGCGGGCAAGGGCATCGCCAATCCGATCGCCGAAATGCTGAGCTTCGCCATGGCGCTCCGCTATTCCTTCGACATGGGCGAGGAAGCGGACATGCTCGAGAAGGCGATCCAGAACGTGCTGAAATCGGGGCTGCGAACTGCTGACATCATGCAGGACGGCATGGCGCGTGTGTCGACTACAGTGATGACAGACAGCCTGCTTAAAGAGCTGGACAAACTTGTATCGGGATAGCCCTCCCCAACCAGCATGGCTTGAGTTTACTCGGCGGGGGGCGTAAGTCTCCCGCCGAAGTCGTTTATGGACTTCAACAACCGAAGGATTGGACCAGAACCATGGGCTACAAAGTTGCCGTAGTCGGCGCAACGGGCGCCGTTGGTCGTGAGATGTTGACTACCCTTGCCGAGCGCGATTTTCCGGCGACCGAAGTCGTCGCGCTTGCTTCCGAGAAATCGGCGGGCACAGAGGTGTCCTATGGCGAGGATAAAACACTCAAGGTTCAGAATCTGGCGACATACGACTTCAAGGGCACCGATATCGCACTGTTCTCCGCGGGTGGTTCGATCTCTGAGAAATATGCGCCGATTGCGGCCGCCGCCGGGTGTGTTGCCATCGATAACAGCTCACACTTCCGGATGGACCCGGACGTGCCGCTGGTCGTACCGGAAGTGAATGCGGACGCGGTATCCCGCTATGGCAAGCGCAACATCATCGCCAATCCGAACTGCTCCACGGCGCAGCTCGTTGTCGCGCTGAAGCCGCTGCATGATCTTGCCAAGATCAAGCGGGTCGTCGTCTCCACCTACCAGTCGGTTTCCGGCGCGGGTAAGGAAGGCATGGACGAGCTCTTCAGCCAGACCCGCGCGATCTATGTGAACGATCCGGTGGAGAATACGCAGTTCACCAAGCAGATCGCCTTCAACGTGATCCCGCATATCGACAAGTTCATGGATGACGGGGCGACGAAGGAAGAATGGAAGATGACCAGCGAGGTTAAGAAAATCCTCGATCCGGCCATTGAGCTCGTCGCCATGTGCGTCCGTGTTCCGGTCTTCATCGGTCATGCAGAATCCGTCTTCATCGAGACCGAAAAGCCGCTGAGCGTCGAGGAAGCCCGCGATGCGATGCAGGACTTCCCCGGTCTTGTCGTGGTCGACCATCGGGCAGACGAAGGCTACGTCACGCCGCATGAATGCGCCGGCGAGGATGCTGTCTATGTCAGCCGGGTACGTCAGGACCCGACGGTCAAGAACGGCCTGATCTTCTGGTGCGTCTCGGACAATTTGCGCAAGGGCGCTGCCCTCAATGCGGTTCAGATTGCCGAAACCCTGGTGAAAAACCACCTCGAAAAAGCTGCCTGATCCAGCCAGATAATCGAGTATTGAAGCGGCCGGCATAACGTCGGCCGCTTTTTATTCGAAAAGAAATACAACTTATAAGTTTGCGATTCTGTTTTTGATCCCGTATCCATATAACGGGATGAGTATAAATTTACTCATCCCGTTACGTCCAAAGCACAGAACACCTATCAACGTGTCGGGGCTTCTCGTGGGTACTGAAAAACAGCACAACAGCAATGGCCGATATGCCCGTGGACCGGGTCCGTCTGGTGATGTTTTCGCCGACCAGACGATGCATACCGTCGATTTGATCGCGCGATTAGGGGGTGTCTTACCGGCACCTGTCCGGGAAATTTCAACGCGAAAACCGCGGGAGCATCCCAAACCGGATGTTTCGGTCACGGTGTCTTCCCCTTGCCCGTCCGACGGCTTCTGGGATCTCTGGTTCGAGCATCAGAACCAGTTGCTTCGCCAATGCATGAAACTGATGTCCGGGAATGTGGCGGATGCCGAGGATGCTCTGGGTAATGCAATGGTCAGGGCCTCGTCGCATTTTGCCGAGGGCAAGGGCGCGGCAATTACCAACCAGCGCGCCTGGCTGTCCCGTCTGGTCCATAACGCCTGCATTGATTTTTATCGTGCACGATCCCGCCAGAAACGCTGGACCGAAGAAATCCTGGCCATGGCGGATAGTGACGTCGTGCCATCCCTTCCGTCGCCCGCGCCGACGCCGGAGGAAGTTGCGGAGACGGGCGAGTCCATGCGTTCACTACAGCGCGGTCTCGACGACCTTCCCGACGTTCTGCGTGACCCGATCATCCTGCGATTTCTGGAAGGGCGCTCCTACGCGGAGATCGCGGACCGGCTCAGCATCACGAACTGTACTGCGCGCAAGCGTGTTCAGCTCGCGCGCGAGCGGCTGCGCCGGAACGGGGCCGGCCCGGAAATATGATGCCCGGTTTCCGGCTAGTGACCCTGCAGCAGGGTCGCCGGGTGAAGAGTCTTCAGGCTTTTCAGGATAGCAGGGAGATCCAGTTCCATCCTTCCCGCCTGCTCCGTTATCCGTGTCGCGGCATCGAGGCCGCCGCCGGCGCGTGCGAAAGCGGACCGGATGTCACCGGAGCGGACGAACCATGCTGTGAGCAGCGCGGCAAACAGGTCGCCGGTGCCGTTGAATCCTCGATTGAGGCACGGTGTCATGGTTTCAAAGCGCGCGTTTTCGAGCACCAGCAGATTGGAGACCATGCCGGACCGCTGGATACCGGTGACGGCCACCGCCATCACCCTGGAATCCTGGATCAGTTTCCGTGCCGCCGCAGAAATTGCATCGGCATCATCGGGTATCGCCGCGCCGCAAAGCACCCCGAGTTCGTAGAGGTTCGGGGTCAGGATGTCGGCGCGTGGCAGAAGTTTTTCGCAAATCGCTTCAGCCACGCCATCGCGAACAAAATGCCGGCCATTGTCTCCGATCACCGGATCGAGCACGAACGGGGCGGCCGGGTTCGATGCGCGGGTCCGGTCGACGGCGGTGGCGACCACACCGGCTGTTTCAGGCAGGCCGAGATATCCGGAGAGCACAGCCGAGAGCCGGTCCATCACACCCAGTGCAGCCAGCCCGTCGATCTGCGCTTCGAGTTCCGCAGCCGGCCGGACCTCTCCCCTGAACTGCCCGTGGCCCGGATGGTTGGAGAACGAGACGGTGTCGAGCGGCCAGACCTCCAGGCCCGCCGCCTGGATGGCCGGCACCGCAATGCTGTTACCGACATAGCCGTAACTGACCCTGGACTGGATCGATAAAATTGCCATGCTGGTTCCCCTGACCATGCCGCCCCGTCTTCCTTGAGATGAAGCGGCGACAGGCTTTGGGTCAAGTGACAAGTCACTCTCTCCGCTTGGTTTTCTTTTGCTATCCACTAGGATGCGCTGAACGGGACATTCGGAGATCGATCTATGACCGCTTCCATCAGACCGCGCCGCTCGGCGCTCTATATGCCGGGCTCGAACGCACGCGCGCTGGAGAAGGCGCGGACGCTGGAAGCCGATGTCCTGATTATGGATCTCGAGGACGCCGTTTCGCCGGACAAGAAAGCGGAGGCCCGCACGACTATCGCGGCTGCCCTGAAGGAGGGCGGCTATGGCGACAGGGAGATCGTCATCCGCATCAATGCCGCGGAAAGCCCTTGGGGTGCGGAAGATCTCGCTTTTGTGGCCCAGTCCGGCGCGGATGCGGTCTTGCTGCCAAAGGTCGAGCATGCCGATCAGGTCTGGTTCGCGGAAGAGGCGCTGGCCACGTCAGGGGCGCCTGCGAACCTCTCGATCTGGTGCATGATGGAAACCCCGCTCGGCATGCTGCATGCCGAGGAGATCGCCGGATCCAGTCCCCGCCTTGGCTGTCTGGTGCTCGGGACGTCCGATCTCGCCAAGGATCTGCACGCTCTGCACACGCGAGACCGGCTGCCCTTTGTGACCAGTCTGGGACTCTGTGTCCTGGCCGCGCGGGCCTATGGCCTGGCGGTGCTGGACGGGGTGCATCTCGATCTGGATGACATTAAAGGGTTCGAGGAAGTTTGCCATCAGGGCCTGGAGCTCGGTTTCGATGGCAAGACCCTGATTCATCCGAAAACCCTTGAGCCGGCCAACCGGATCTTCGCGCCGAGCGGCGAAGAGATTGCCTGGTCACGCAAGATCATCGACGCACACCAAGAGGCGGATGCGGCAGGCAGCGGCGTGACGCTGGTCGAGGGCAAGCTGGTCGAATCCCTGCATGTCGAGAATGCCCGGCGTATCCTGGCGCTGGCTGAAATGATCGAGTATCGCGAGTCCAGCGGCGGGAACGATGGCTGATCGCGAGGGGGCTAGCGGCAGAAACTGATCGAGCCTTCGGCGCAGACTTTTTTGCCGTCCGTCCAGGTCGCGCCGGAAAGGTCGGCCCGGAAGAAATCGGCATCGCGAACCCGGGCGCCGGTCAGATTGGCGCCGCGCAATATAGCCGTCTGAAAACGGACCTTGATCAGATTGGCACCGGTGAAATCGGCGCCGGTCACATTCGCCTGGCTGAAATCGGCATCGCGGAGCTGGGCGCCGCGGAAGGTGGCGCCCTCCATTTTAGCCCGCGCGAAACGAACGCGCCCTCGGCTCTCATCGAGTTTTGCGCCCGTCAGGTCGGCCCAGTTGAAGCTGGCATCGTTCAGGTTGGCGCCGGTCAGGTCTACGCCGGCCAGCGGATAATTGTCGAAATTGCAGCGCCGCCAGTCAACGCCAGGGCTCGGCGGATCGGTGCAGGCCGCCTGGCTCAGGGCCGGAAAGAGCGTCAGCGCGGCGAGAAAGGCGGCTGCCCCGCTCAGGTGCAGGCATCTGGATCGGATAGCTTGAAACACGGATCGGTGCATCCCGGACATCTCGTCGAATGGCGCGGCCGTACCGTACCAGATGGGCCGGGCAATACCAGCCGACATATCGTCACGATTTCAGAAGGATGCGGGAAAGCTTCCGGAAGACGAACGGGCCGCCCGTCAGAAGACAGGCGACCCGTCGGACATGGAAGGCAGGCACCGACACTACCAATGCGACTGTCTTGGCACGGACTCCGCCGGTATTTTCGGTGGCGCCCCGCTCTGTTCGAATCCTGAAAACAAGATCGAACGAAAGCAATGCTTCCATGTCTAGAATAAAAATATCACCGGATTTTGAGACTAGATCAATAAAAAAGTGAAAAATTCATCATGGCGAAGTGAGGTTTTTAGTAAGCGCAAAGATAAGATCAATTAACGCACATTTTATCGTTAAGTATGAAGAAAGATATTCACATTTAAACGCAAGCTTAATTGACTGAAATTACGGACAATAAAGGGCTTCAAATAGTTTCTTCACAATTAATCCACAGATAAATCAAATTTTTATCCACAGGACTGTGTGTGGCATTGCGCATAAATTTTCGACCGGCAGTAAGGCCGGGGACTGGACAAGTCAGGGGGGCGAAATAAATTGAGCTCTCGTTCGCACTGCAATATGGTGCGGCTTCATTGTTGATGTTCCTCAGGAAAGGCGCGCTATGAGCGTTTCCAACCGCCCTCTTTCCCCGCATCTTCAGGTCTATAGGCTACCTCTCACTGCGATAACGTCGATTCTGCACCGCGCGACCGGAGTTGCGCTTGGCATCGGCACATTGCTTCTCGTTTGGTGGCTCATGGCAGCGGCGACTGGTGGGGGCTATTTCGAGTTTGTGCAGAGCATCATGGGGTCCTGGATTGGCCTTCTGATCCTGTTCGGCTTTTCCTTTGCCCTGTTCTTCCATCTCTGTAACGGCATCCGCCATCTGTTCTGGGATAGCGGTTACGGCTTCGAGATCGAGACAGCCGAAAAGGCGACCAAGCTGGTCATCGCCTCCTCGGTGGTCCTGACTGTTCTGGCCTGGATACTTGCCTGCGCCCTTTAAGAGGCAAGGCCAACAAAAAGACTCTTTTGAGAGGCTGGTATGACTGACAATTCAATGCGTACGCCGATCGGCCGTGTGCGCGGCCTTGGCAGCGCCAAGAGCGGTCTGCATCACTGGTGGATGCAGCGCGTGACCGCGGTGGCGCTGATCCCGCTCACACTCTGGTTCGTGGCATCCCTGATCTCGCTGGCTGGCGCCGGTTATGCGGAGACCGTGGCCTGGCTCGGCTCACCCGTCGTCGCCGTTCTGATGATCGCCCTGATCATTGCGACCTTCTATCATGCTGCCCTCGGGCTGCAGGTCGTGATCGAGGACTACGTTCATCACGAAGGCGTAAAGCTGGTGACCCTTCTCGGTGTGAAGCTGCTCGCTTCCCTTCTTGCAATTGCCGCCCTGTTCGCGGTGCTTAAACTCGCTTTCGGAGGCTGAGCTCCATGAAGTCCTACGAGATCATTGATCACACCTACGACGTCATCGTCGTGGGCGCCGGCGGTGCCGGCCTGCGTGCCGCCTTCGGGATGGCGAACGAAGGCCTGAAGACCGCCTGCATCACCAAGGTCTTCCCGACCCGCTCCCATACTGTGGCAGCGCAGGGCGGTGTTGGCGCTGCGCTCAACAATATGGGTGAGGGCGATAACTGGAAGTTCCACATGTACGACACCGTCAAGGGGTCGGACTGGCTGGGCGATCAGGATGCCATTGAATATATGTGCCGGAACGCTATCCCCTCGATCATCGAGCTGGAGCATTTCGGCGTGCCGTTCTCGCGAACCGACGAGGGCAAGATCTACCAGCGCCCGTTCGGCGGTCACACGCTGGATTTCGGCAAGCGCATGGCCAAGCGTGCCTGTGCCGCGGCTGACCGTACCGGTCACGCCATCCTGCACACGCTCTATCAGCAGAGCCTGAAGGCCAATGCCGAATTCTTCATCGAATATTTCGCTATCGATCTGATCATGGACGAAGAAGGCGCCTGCCGCGGCGTCATGGCGATCGATCTGGCGACCGGCACTTTGCACCGCTTCCGCGGACACCAGACGGTGCTGGCGACCGGCGGTTACGGCCGGGCCTACTTCTCCTGCACTTCCGCGCATACCTGCACCGGCGACGGTGGCGGCATGGTGGTGCGTGCGGGCCTGCCGATGCAGGATCTGGAATTCGTCCAGTTCCACCCGACCGGTATCTACGGCTCCGGCTGTCTGATCACCGAGGGTGCGCGCGGCGAGGGCGGGTACCTGACCAACTCCGAGGGCGAACGCTTCATGGAGCGGTACGCGCCGACGGCCAAGGATCTGGCCTCGCGCGACGTGGTCAGCCGGGCGATGACGATCGAGATCAATGAGGGCCGGGGTATCGGGCCGCAGAAAGATCACATCTATCTGCATCTCGAGCATCTTGAGCCGGCAGTGCTGGCGCAACGTCTGCCGGGCATTTCCGAGACCGCGAAGATCTTCGCCGGTGTCGATGTCACCAAGGAGCCGATCCCGGTTCTGCCGACGGTGCACTACAATATGGGCGGTATCCCGACGAACTATCACGGCGAGGTTCTGTCGCCGACGGCGGACGATCCGGACCGGGTGTGCCAGGGCCTGATGGCCATCGGCGAGGCGGCTTCCGTCTCGGTGCACGGTGCCAACCGTCTCGGCACCAACTCCCTGCTCGACATTGTCGTGTTCGGCCGGGCCGCCGCCTTGCGGGCCAAGGAAACCGTGCGTCCGGGCGAGCTGCACAAGCCGCTGCCGTCCGATGCGGGCGAGTACGCCATCGCGCGTCTCGACAAGATGCGTCACGCCAAAGGCGAGCGTAAGGCAGCCGAGATCCGTCTCGACATGCAGCGCGCCATGCAGCAGCACGCGGCGGTGTTCCGCACCACCGAGCTGATGGATGATGGTGTGAAGAAGATCCAGGACATCGCGGCCACGCTGCCGGATATCGGCCTCAGCGACCGTTCCCTGGTCTGGAACTCGGATCTGGTCGAGGCACTGGAGCTTGAGAACCTGATGACCCAGGCAGTGATCACCCTGACCTCGGCCAGCCTTCGTCCGGAAAGCCGCGGTGCGCATGCGCACGAGGATTTCCCGGACCGGGATGACGAGAACTGGATGAAGCACACGGTCATGTGGCTCGACGACAAGTACAAGCACAAGGTGATGTATCGCGACGTGCACATGTACACGCTCTCGAACGAGGTCGAGGTCGTGCCGCCGGCGGCACGCGTCTACTGATCGCTTGAGAACGAAGAAAAGATCGGAATTGAGAGATGGCTGAATTTTCTTTGCCGGCGAACTCGAAGGTCAAGATCGGCAACACCCACAAGGCTGAAGCCGGCGCGAAACGGGTCAAGGCATTCAAGATCTACCGGTACGATCCGGACACCGGGCAAAACCCGCGGGTCGATACCTACGAGATCGACCTCGACGAGTGCGGCCCGATGGTTCTGGACGCGCTGATCAAGATCAAGAACGAGGTCGACACCTCCGTTACCTTCCGCCGTTCCTGCCGCGAGGGCATCTGCGGGTCATGCGCCATGAATATCGATGGCACGAACACGCTGGCCTGCCTGAAGAGCATCGACGACGTAAAGGGCGACGTGAAGATCTACCCGCTGCCGCACATGCCGGTGGTCAAGGATCTGGTGCCGGACCTGACCCAACCCTATGCGCAGCTTGCCTCTATCGAGCCGTGGCTGAAGGCGAAATCGCCGCCGCCGCCGGACGAGGAGCGCCGCCAGAGCACAGAAGAGCGCGAGAAGCTCGATGGCTTGTGGGAATGCGTGCTGTGTTTCTGCTGCTCGACGTCTTGCCCGAGCTATTGGTGGAACGGCGACCGGTATCTCGGCCCGGCCATTCTGCTGCAGGCCTACCGCTGGATCGCGGACAGCCGCGACGAATATACCGGTGAGCGGTTGGACGAGCTGGAAGATCCGTTCCGGCTCTATCGCTGCCACACCATCATGAACTGCACCAAGACCTGCCCGAAAGGCCTGAACCCGGCCAAGGCGATCGGTGAGATCAAGAAACTGATGGTCCAGCGTATGTAGCTCTGCGGGATATCGCGGATAGAAAAAACGGCCGCTGGAAACAGCGGCCGGTTTTATGATGAGTGAGTCACAATACGGCGTGGGTTTTCCGGAAAGGGATCCTCTGCCGCTTGATGTTTACGAGGTCTGTGCCGGTTTGCTCTGCTCCGCTGTCTTGTGCGACGAAGCGCAGCCGGCAAACGCAGTCGGCGCGGTAAAGGCGACGACGGCAGCCACGAGAACGAACAGTCCGATCAGTTTACGCATGGGTGAACCTCCACGGTCAGTTGCAGCGCTACCCTATCGCGATTTTCTCTGTCGGACCAGTCGCGATACCGTGAATGCACCGAGCGGGATGGTGGAATTTCGGCACCCGTGTCATTTTGCTGACGTAATTCAAGGCGATAGTGCGCGAGTTCTTCAGACAAGCCTCAGTTCTTTAGTTAAGCCGGAGCCATGCAATGACCCGACTCTTTCTGTCCGCCGCTCTTGCGGTCCTGATGCTGTTCGCATCTCCCGTCGTGCAGGCGGAAACAGTGCGCGACGATACCGTCACGCTCGATCTCAGTCTGGAAAAGTGGGTCGAGACCGATTCGGCGACCGTCACGGTGGTGGCCGATCTCGCAGTCAAGGCCGGTGGATTCGGTGTGGCCCGCGCTGCGGTGCAGACGGATCTGACGAAAATCTCGGACAAAGCCCCGTGGCGCCTGGTCGGATATGACCGTTTGCGGGACGAGGCCGGGTTCGAGCGCTGGCGGATTACGGCGGAAGCCCGCCTGCCAAGCACGGCCCTCGGCGGTATCGGCAGCACAGTGGATGATCTCGGCGAAGCGGGGCGCAGCTACGCCCTGCTCGGCATCGATTTCACCCCGACCCTGGCGGAACGGGAAGCGGCGCTGGCGGATCTCCGTGCTGACATCTACCAGCGTGCCGCCGATGAGCTGGCGCGCCTGAAAGCAGTTTATCCGGATCGCGGCTATCGCGTGGCTGCGATCCATATTGCGCCGGGTGCCGTCCCGCGTCCGCAGCCAGCCATGATGATGCGGACGGAAGCCATATCGAAACTCGCGGCCGATGGCAGCGGTGGCGGCGACAGTGTTGCCCAGAAAGCAGAGCTGCGCGCGTCCGTCCGGTTTGCCGCGGAAGTTCGCTCCGGCGACTGAACCGCGCTATGATCCCCCCGGAATCAAATGTTCTGGGGGGAACGATCCATGAGTAGAGGGCTTTGCATCATCACCGGTGCCAGCCGCGGTATCGGCGCGGCAACAGCCGTTCTGGCCGCGCGCGACGGTTGGGACATCGCGGTGAATTATGCCGGTAACGAGGCGGCAGCCCGCGCCGTTGCAGCCAAGGTCGAAGCCGAAGGACGCAAGGCCGTCGTGATCCGGGCGGACACCTCGAAGGAAGCCGAGATTGTCCGGCTCTTCAACGAGGCGGAGGCGGCTCTCGGTCCGGTACGGGGATTGGTCAACAATGCCGGGATCACCGGCAAGATCTCCCAGGTCCGGGACATGTCGGAGGCTGCGATCCTCGAGGTCATGCAGCTCAACGTGATCGGGCTGATGCTCTGCTGCCGAGAGGCAGTACGCCGGATGTCGAAGAAGGATGGCGGCGCCGGCGGTGCCGTCGTCAATCTCTCCTCGATTGCCTCCCGGCTCGGCGCGCCGAACGAGTTCACCCATTACGCCGCGTCCAAGGGGGCGGTGGATTCATTCACCACCGGCTTTGCCCGTGAAGTCATTGCCGAGGGCGTGCGCGTCAACGCGGTGGCTCCGGGCATGATCGACACGGACATTCACGCCAGCGCCGGTGCACCGGACCGGGCGGCTCGTCTCGGCCCGACCACACCGATCGGACGCGCCGCCGCGCCGGAGGAAGTGGCGGAGGCTATTGTCTGGCTGCTCAGCGATTCCGCGGGATATTGTGCCGGCTCGATCCTCGAGGTGGCGGGCGGACGTTGAACCGGACCTGTATGTGCCACGGCTTGAGGGCCTCTGAATTGAAGGCCCCTGACTTGACGGCGGCGGCGACTTGCGCGACTTGTGTCCGCCGAGGGGAACGGTCCGAATGGCCCGTCCGACGGGAGAACGAACTGTGACTCACGAAGGGCCGCTGGCCCGCTATGAAGCCCTGATCGCCGAGGGTTCCGTTACCGCCGATCCGGCACAGGCAGCGGCTGCCGCTAAACTTCAGTGGCTGCACGACCAGCTGATCGATTACCGCCCGCCGCAAGCCAAGACGGGCTGGACGGCAAAGCTCGGCTTTGCCCGAAGCAAACCGTCCACTCCGCCGAAAGGCCTCTACATCTATGGCTCGGTCGGCCGCGGAAAATCCATGCTGATGGATCTGTTTTTCGACGGCGCGCAGGTCGAGCGAAAGCGGCGTGTGCATTTTCACGAATTCATGCGTGAGGCGCATGAGCTGATCCATCAGTGGCGGCAGGAGAACAAGGTCTCGAAAACGGCGGAGCCGATTCGTCCGACGGCCCAGAAACTTGCCGACAGTGCCTGGTTGCTTTGTTTCGATGAGTTCGAGGTTCGGGACATCGCCGATGCGATGATCGTCTCCCGTCTGTTCTTCGCCATGTTCGAGCTGGGTGTCGTGGTCGTCGCGACTTCCAACAGGGCGCCGGACGAACTCTACAAGGACGGACTTCAGCGCGATCTGTTCTTGCCGTTCATCGGTATTCTGAAGGCCCGGCATGAGGTGTTCCGGCTGGATGACGGGGAAGATTACCGGCTCGGACGGATGCGCGGGCAGACCGTCTATCACGTTCCTTGCGGTCCGGAAGCGGATGCGGCGCTGGACCAGACTTTTGCCGAGATGACGGATAATGCGGAAGCAAAGCCGGATTCGATCAATCGCAAGGGCCGGGAGATCGCGGTTCCGGCTGCTGCGTCGGGCGTTGCCCGGTTCGGCTTCCGGGATCTCTGCGATGTGCCGCTGGCCGCCGCCGACTTCCTTGCGGTTGCGGAACGATTTCACACGGTGATTATCGCCGACATCCCGATCCTTGGCGCGGCGAACAGGGATCAGGCGCGCCGTTTCATGACCCTGATCGACGCGCTCTACGATCAGGGCGTCCGCTTGGTCGCGTCGGCCGAGGCCGTGCCGGAGAAGCTGTATGACGGTGAGGACTGGGGTTTTGAATTCGACCGGACGATTTCCCGGCTCATGGAAATGCAATCCTCTGATTACTTTGAATCGCGCCGGCGCTGAAGCGCAAGAATAGGTTATGGTGCAATAATTTGCCTAATATATGCAAAAAGGCTTAAATTTAAATATAACTCTTAAGAGTAACTTAAGATAGAGCCTGATAAAGCTCACGGACGGCAGAAGGCCCCGTATAAAAGCCATCTCATCCGGGAGTGTGTTATCGCATACGCCATTGATTTTTCGGCACAGCGTAGTCCGTTTGTTCCTGACCGCGATCAGGACTCCCTTCACACGCTCCGTTGCAACATTCTCCCGCTGCGTACAAAAGGACTCACAAAGGTCCGGCTGATCAAGAATGTCCGGATGGAAACCCGCATCGAGCTTTATCGCGAAGCGGGCATGGGCAGCGGACAGGTCGCAATCGACGAGCTGCCGGACTTCATGAGTACGACCGACGATCTCCTGCACCACGATATGCCGATGCTGGTTAGCGTCGGTGAGATGGAGAGCTTCGATCCCTATTCCCTGCGCCGGGGCCTGAGGGCTGCGGGTATCGAGATCGCCAATCTTGAAGCTTTCATGCTGAGCGATGCGAAGAAGCGCGAATTGCAGCCGCATATGCGGAACCTGACGCGACCGCTGCTGCAGTATGTGTTCAGCGCGAGCAATATCGAACTGTCCGATCCGGAAATGCTTCGTGACCGGCTGCTTAACGCAAACAGCTCTACCGTGCTCCAGCGGATTAACGGCCTTGCCTCGGCTCTGGAGACGTCACGCGAAGACCTGCCGGATCTGCTTGAGGATTACGGCGACGTATTCCTCTCCCTCGGTTTTTACAAACAATATCTCGCGGAGATCGGGCCACGGATCGCGCTGCTTCGGGACTGGGTCAAGGAAGCGTACCAGGTGCCGCATATCGGCAAGGACCCGATGACGGGACCGGCGCTGCTCAAGACAGAGCGCATTCTCGGAGCGTTGCATCAGTCCCTGAAGCGCCGGTTCAGCAATTTCGAGAACAAGACGGACATCCGGTGGGAACGTGTGACCGTCGGAACATTCAACCAGGTGCGTGCCTTGATCGCCGATCACCAGGCGAGCCTCGCGGCTGTTCTGTGCGGGCTTACAGTCAAGGTTTCTGAATGGGAAGCGCGTTTTCCCGGCGGTGGCGGCAGCTTTGAGCGCCGCGCCGATTTCGTGTTGTCAGACCTCCGGTCGGGACTTGACCGCATGACCGCGATCGAACGCGAAGCGTCCACTTTCGAATAGGCCCCAGAAGAGCCCGGTACCGCGGTAGCCGTACCGCGTGTTCTACCCATTGCCGCGAGACAGCATGCCCGGATCGACCGTCCAGCAAGATAGTGAACGCCTCGTCATCGACCGCGAGGACCGGGATTCCATCAACACGTTTGCCTGTGTGGCGCTCCCTGTCCGGAACAGGGGGCTATTCCGTCTTCGGCTGATCAAGAATGTGCGGCTGGAAACCCGGGTCGAACTGTTTCGCGGAAGCGGGATGGGCAGTGGCCAGTTCGGCATCGATGAACTTCCGAACTACGTCAACCGGGACGAAGATCTGATCAAGCATGACATTCCGCTGCTGAAGGAAGCCGCCAGGCTTCCGGCGTTTGACTGCTATTCCCTGCGTCGCGCGGTCCGGTCCAGCGGCATCGATGTGGAAACGGCAGACGTGCTTAGTCTGTCGAACGAGAAGAAGCGCGAGCTTGCCGGCCATATGCGCAATCTGACCCGGCCGCTTGTGCGGCACGTTTTTGGCGATGCCGGGATGGATATTACGGACCCCAGCAGTTTGCGGGACATCATGCAGATGGCGGATAAGGCCGCTGCTCGGAAGAAGCTTGAGCTGTTGTCCGAGGTCCTGGAAGCGGATCTCGATAGCCTGCCCGAGTTGCTTGAAGATTATGGCGACGCTTTTCTCTCTCTTGGTTATTACCGGAGCTACCTCAATCTGATCGTGCCGCGCGTGAAGGAATTGCAGGGCTGGATCGAGGAAGCGATGGAACGTGGTTCTTTCCGCAAGGGAGATCCGGCGATCAAGCGCATGAAGCAGGTATCTTCCGCCATGGACCACGTCGTCAAAAGCGTCGTGGAACGTTTCCGGGAGTTTGACCGGAGAGCTGTGTTTGACTGGGAAGTGCTGACGCTTGAGGAATTCCGTACGGCGCGGCAGCAGATCCTCGAACATCAGGCCACACTGGCAGAAGTGCTCTGCGGTATCGCGGTCAAAGTTTTCGAGTGGCGCAGCCGTTTTGCCAAGCCGAACGTAGGAATTCAGCAGCGCGTGGACTTCGTATTGTCGGATCTTCAACCGGGTCTGGATCATCTGCTTCAGGTTGAGAGTTCGGCCCCGCGCTTCTGATCTTTGCGCTTTGTCGGCATGCGGGACCGGCAGAGCCCTTGCGGGGGTGCCGGAATCGCGCTACACCGCGCCTCGGTTTTCCGCCGCCCAGGAGGAGGCCGAAGCCTTGACGGCGCGGCGGATCTGTCCCGAATCAGAGGAGTGGGGAACAAGATGGCTCGCAACAAGATCGCGCTGGTCGGCGCTGGGAATATCGGTGGCACGCTGGCGCTGCTCGCCGGCCTGAAGGAACTCGGCGACGTGGTGCTCTTCGATATCGTTGAGGGCATCCCCCAGGGTAAGTCTCTCGATATCGCGGAAGCGTCCCCGGTCGAAGGCTTCGACGCCAAGATGCTCGGCGCGAACGACTACAGCGCTCTCGCAGGCTCCGACGTCGTCATCGTCACCGCTGGCATCCCGCGCAAGCCGGGTATGAGCCGCGACGATCTCATCGAAACAAACACCAAGGTCATGAAAGCGGTTGCCGACGGCATCAGCGCGAACTGCCCGAACGCGTTTGTTATCTGCATCACCAACCCGCTCGACGTCATGGTCGGTATCTTGCAGAAGCTGAGCGGCCTGCCGGCCAACAAGGTCGTCGGCATGGCCGGCGTGCTCGACAGCGCCCGCTTCCGCTATTTCCTGGCCGAAGAATTCAAGGTCTCCGTCGAAGACGTCACCGCCTTCGTGCTTGGTGGTCACGGCGACACCATGGTGCCGCTGACCCGTTACTCCACCGTTGCCGGTATTCCGGTTCCGGATCTGGTGAAGATGGGCTGGACCACGCAGGAAAAGGTCGACCAGATCGTTCAGCGCACCCGTGACGGCGGTGCCGAGATCGTCGGCCTGCTGAAGACCGGCTCCGCTTTCTACGCGCCGGCGTCTTCCGCCATCCAGATGGCTGACTCCTACCTCAAGGACAAAAAGCGCGTTCTGCCGTGCGCGGCGCAGTGCACCGGCGAATACGGCCTCGATGGCCTGTATGTCGGCGTGCCGTGCGTGATCGGTGCGAACGGTGTCGAGCGCATCGTCGAAATCGAGATGAATGCAGACGAGAAAGCCATGTTCGATCATTCGGTCGGCGCGGTGAAGAGCCTGAACGAAGTCGCGGCTAAGTTCGGCCTTTAAGGTTGAGGTGGTGGTATACGGTATACCACCACTTGTTATCAGGTGGTTCGGTGCTACAGTGTGACTGCGGCACCGGGCCGCTTCCCGCGTTAGGGGATTAAGCTGGCCGGTCAGGCTGGCTGGAGCAACGGCTTCGGCGGTTCTCGCGCCAAAACCGGTGCAAGGGAAATGGGAGAGCCATGAACATTCACGAGTATCAGGCCAAGCAACTCTTGGCCAAATTCGGTGTTGCAGTGCCGCGGGGCGGCGTTGCTTACACCCCGGAGGAGGCCGAGAAGGTCGCCAACGAGCTTGGCGGTCCGGTCTGGGTCGTGAAGTCTCAGATTCATGCCGGTGGACGAGGCGCAGGACGCTTCAAGGGCAATGAAAACGGCGCCGGCGGTGTCCGCGTCGTCAAGTCTGTCGCGGACGTCAAGTCCAACGCGGGCGAGATGATCGGCGCCACGCTGGTCACCAAGCAGACAGGTCCGGCCGGCAAGGAAGTCAGCCGCATCTATGTCGAGGAAGGTTGCGATATCAAGCGCGAGCTTTACCTCAGCCTGCTGGTCGACCGCGACACCAGCCGCGTCACCGTGATGGCCTCGACCGAGGGCGGCATGGAGATCGAGGAAGTCGCCGAGGCGACCCCGGAAAAGATCATCACCATCGCCATCGACCCGGTGACAGGCCTGCAGGGCTTCCATGCCCGCCGCATCGCCTTCGCGCTGGGCCTCGAAGGCGACCAGGTGAAGTCGGCGGTCAAGTTCCTGTCGGCCATGTACAAGGCCTTCACCGATCTCGACGCGGCGATGGTTGAAATCAACCCGCTGGTCATCACCGGTTCCGGTGACGTGATCGCGCTCGATGCCAAGATGGGCTTCGACGACAACGCGCTGTTCCGGCACAAGGACGTGGCCGAGCTGCGGGACGAGAGCGAGGAAGACGCTTCCGAACTCGAAGCCGCCAAGTACGAGCTGAACTATGTGAAGCTCGACGGCAGCATCGGCTGCATGGTGAACGGCGCGGGTCTCGCCATGGCCACCATGGACATCATCAAGCTCTATGGCTCCGAGCCGGCGAACTTCCTCGATGTTGGCGGTTCGGCGACGAAGGAGCGGGTCACCGCCGCCTTCAAGATCATTCTCTCCGATCCGAACGTCGAAGGCATCCTGGTGAACATCTTCGGCGGCATCATGCGCTGTGACGTGATCGCCGAAGGCGTCGTCGCGGCGGCCAAGGAAGTCAGCCTGCACGTGCCGCTGGTCGTGCGGCTGGAAGGCACCAACGTCGATCTCGGCAAGCAGATCCTCGCTGATTCCGGTCTGCCGATCACCTCCGCGGACAATCTCGCGGACGCGGCGGAAAAAATTGTCACTGCGGTGAAGGAGGCAGCCTGATGGCCGTTCTGGTCGACGAAAATACGAAAGTCATCTGCCAGGGTTTCACCGGAAGCCAGGGCACGTTCCACTCCGAACAGGCGATCGCGTACGGCACCAAGATGGTCGGCGGCGTCACCCCGGGTAAGGGCGGTCAGAGCCACCTCAACCTGCCGGTGTTCGATACGGTTATGGAAGCGAAAGACCGGACCGGCTGCAACGCCTCGGTGATTTACGTCCCGCCGCCGTTCGCTGCCGATTCGATCCTGGAAGCCATCGACGCGGAAATTCCGCTGGTGATCTGCATCACCGAAGGCATTCCGGTGCTCGACATGGTCAAGGTCAAGCGGGCCCTTTCCGGCTCCAAGACCCGCCTGATCGGCCCGAACTGCCCCGGTGTGATCACGCCGGACGCCTGCAAGATCGGTATTATGCCGGGTCATATCCATCGCCGCGGCAAGGTCGGGATCGTCTCCCGCTCGGGCACGCTGACCTATGAAGCGGTGGCCCAGACCACGGCGGCCGGCCTTGGCCAGTCGACCTGTATCGGTATTGGCGGTGACCCGGTGAACGGCACCAACTTCATCGATGCGCTGGACCTGTTCCTCGGCGATCCGGAGACTGAAGCGATCATCATGATCGGTGAAATCGGCGGTTCCGCGGAAGAGGATGCGGCCGAATTCCTTCGCCAGAACAAGGTGAAGAAGCCGATGTGCGGCTTCATCGCCGGTGTCACCGCGCCTCCGGGCCGTCGCATGGGCCATGCCGGTGCGATCATCTCGGGCGGCAAGGGTGATGCCAATTCCAAGATGGAAGCCATGAAGTCTGCCGGCATTCTCGTGGCCGACAGCCCGGCTTCGCTCGGGACCACCATGGTCAAGGCGATCAAGGGCTAAATGACGTGTCCGGACGGCATCAAACCGCTGCCGTCCGGACACAGTCTTGAGATTTTTTGCCATCTGCCATGCAGAACGGCTTCAAGTTAGTAATTTCTTAGCTAGTATAAGAAGATGCTTGCCTGTGCGGCGCTTTGCCGCAAGGGTTACCTAGGCCCTGCGCGAGGGGCGCGCGGAGCCGAAACAGACAGGACCAACAGCCACTTCGCAAAGGGGCAGGTTCCAATATGGCGATGGCAGTGAGCGACCAATCCTTTCTTTCAGGTGCTAACGCACCTTTCATCGGTGAACTCTACGAACGATTTCTCCAGGATCCGGCCCAAGTAGACGAAAGCTGGCGCGATTATTTCGCTGACCTGCACGACGATGTCGGTCTGGTTCAGGGCGATGTGCACGGACCAAGCTGGGCAGACCGCGGCAACCGTGTCATCGGCGGGACCGGCGAGGCGGCAGACGGCTCGGGTCCGGTTACGGACGAGAAGCCCGCAGCCGCCGCAGACCCGCTTATAGGCGGCGATATACGGCAGGCCAGTCTGGATTCGCTCCGGGCGATCATGCTGATCCGGGCCTACCGGATCCGGGGACACCTGAAAGCGAAGCTCGACCCGCTCGGTCTTGAGCCGCCGACACCGCACCCCGAACTCGATCCCGCTCATTACGGTTTCACCGAAGAGGATTGGGACCGCCCGATCTTCATCAACAATGTCCTCGGCCTGGAAACAGCCACCCTGCGGCAGATCATCGAGCTGCTGGACCGCACCTATTGCGGCAGCATCGGCGTCGAGTTCATGCATATGCAGGACCCTGATCAGAAGGCCTGGATCCAGGAGCGGATCGAGCAGATCCGCAACCGCACCGAGTTTACCGAGCGCGGCAAGCACACGATCCTCGAGCGGCTGACCGCCGCCGAGACCTTTGAGCAGTTTCTCGGCCGTAAGTATGTCGGCACCAAGCGTTTCGGCCTCGATGGCGCTGAAAGCCTGATCCCGGCGCTGGAGCAGATCCTGAAGCGGGGCAGCCAGATCGGCCTGGAAGAGGTCGTGATCGGCATGCCGCACCGCGGCCGCCTTAACGTGCTCTGCAATTTCATGAGCAAGCCGTTCCGGGCGATCATTTCCGAGTTCCTCGGCAACCCGGCGAACCCGGAAGACGTCGGCGGCTCCGGAGACGTGAAATATCACATGGGCGTCTCCTCCGACCGCGAGTTCGACGAGAATAACGTCCACCTGACGCTGAATGCGAACCCGTCCCACCTTGAGATCGTCAATCCTGTCGTAATTGGCCGGGTTCGGGCGAAACAGGCTCAGCGCAACGATCCTGATCGCCGCAAGGTGCTCGGCATCCTGATGCATGGCGATGCGGCTTTTGCCGGCCAGGGCGTGGTGGCCGAGACTTTCGCCTTCTCCGATCTGCGCGGTTACAAGACCGGCGGCACAATCCATGTCATCGTGAATAACCAGATTGGTTTCACCACGGCTCCGGCCTTCTCGCGCTCCTCGCCCTATCCGACGGATGTCGCGAAGATGGTCGACGCGCCGATTTTCCACGTGAACGGGGACGATCCGGAAGCCGTCGTGCACGTCACCCGGATCGCCATCGAATTCCGCCAGGAGTTCGGCGTCGACGTGGTTATCGACATGTTCTGCTATCGCCGCTTCGGTCACAATGAGGGGGATGAGCCGATGTTCACCCAGCCCCTCATGTATTCGAAGATCGCGACCCAGAAGACCACCCGTCAGCTCTATGCAGAGCAGCTTGAGCGCGAAGGCGTGATCAAGGCCGGCGAGGCCGACAGCATGGTCAAGGAGCATGACGACAACCTGAACAGCGAGTTCGAGGCCGGGCTGAACTACAAGCCCAACAAGGCCGACTGGCTTGAAGGCAAGTGGTCCGGCTTCACCAAGGCGCATGGCGATGCCCGCCGGGGCGAGACCTCGGTCGACAAGGACACGTTGCGTGAGGTCGGTATGAAGCTGACCGAAGCGCCGGACGGCTTTGCCATGAACCGCAAGCTGAAACGTGTTGTCGAGCAGCGCCGCAAGGCGATCGAGAATAACGAGGGCATCGACTGGGCAAATGCCGAGAGCCTCGCTTTCGGAACCCTGCTTGTGCAGGGCGACGGCGTCCGGCTCAGCGGCCAGGATTCCGGCCGCGGCACTTTCTCCCAGCGGCATTCGGTCTGGATCGACCAGAATTCCGAAGAGCGGCACATTCCGCTGAACAGCCTCGGCACGGAACCGCTGCATTACGAAGTGATCGACAGCCCGCTGTCCGAGGCGTCGGTGCTCGGTTTCGAGTACGGTTTCAGCCAGGCGGAGCCGAACATTCTCACCCTCTGGGAAGCCCAGTTCGGCGATTTCGCCAACGGTGCCCAGGTTGTGGTCGATCAGTTCATCAGTTCCGGCGAGCACAAGTGGCTGCGTATGTCCGGTCTCGTGATGCTGCTGCCGCATGGCTATGAAGGGCAGGGTCCGGAGCATTCCTCCGCCCGCCTCGAGCGCTATCTGCAGCTCTGCGGCGAGGACAACATGCAGGTCGTGTACTGCACCACGCCGGCGAACTATTTCCACGCACTGCGCCGTCAGCAGCGCCGCGATTTCCGCAAGCCGCTGATCGTGATGTCGCCGAAATCCCTGCTGCGCCACAAGCTCTGCGTCTCGACGCTGGACGACATGGCCGATGGCACCAGCTTCCACCGTGTCATGTATGACAACGAGATACTTTGCGACGACAAGGACGTGAAGCGGGTCGTGATCTGCTCCGGCAAGGTCTATTACGACCTTTACGAAGAGCGGGCCCGGCGCGGTCAGACCGATGTCTTCTTCCTGCGCCTTGAGCAGCTCTATCCGTTCCCGCGCAAGGCGTTGATGGAAGAGCTGGCGCGGTTCCCGCAGGCCGAGGTGGTCTGGTGCCAGGAAGAGCCCTGGAACATGGGTGCCTGGTCCTTCGTCGATCGCCGCATCGAGAGCGTGCTGGTTGAGCTCGACGGGGTTTGCAAACGTCCGCTCTATGCGGGCCGGGAAGAAGCGGCCTCGCCCGCCACCGGCAACCATGGCAGGCACGTTCGCGAGCAGGAAGCACTGGTTCAGGAAGCGCTCGCCGTTGGCGAGGAGATGAGCAAGGGCAGCCGGTACGCGGCCGAATAATCCAAACAAATACCAGCCGCCGGCCCATCCCCGGCGGCAACTCACATGACGCGCCGGTCATGGCGCAATAAAGAGAGAATGGACGGAAAAATGGCGACGGAAATCAAGGTCCCGGTTCTTGGGGAATCGGTGTCCGAGGCAACTGTGGCGCGCTGGATGAAAGCCGTCGGGGATGCTGTCGGTCTTGACGAGCCCCTGGTTGAGCTGGAAACGGACAAGGTGACCCTTGAGGTCAACGCGCCGGCCGCTGGAACCCTGCAGGAAATCGTCGCCGACGTGGACGCGACCGTCGGTGTCGATGCGCTGCTCGGCGTGATCGCCGAAGGCGCTGCACCGGCCAAGAAGGCGGAACCGGCCGCCAAGCCGGCGGAAGCCAAGGCCGAAGCCGCTCCGGCGCCGGCCGCCAAGGAAGCGCCGAAGCCCGCTCCGGCTGCTGCCGCGGCGCCCGCCGCTGCCGGGACCCACGAGGTGAAGACCCTGTCTCCGGCCGTGCGCAAGCTGGTCGAGGACAACAACCTGGATCCCGCCAAGATCAAGCCGACCGGCAAGGACGGCCGTCTGGTGAAGGGCGACGTGCTGGCCGCGATCGAAGCCGGCACCGCCAAGGCTTCCGCCTCGGCTCCGGCCGGTGCGGCTCCTGCTGCCGCCGGTCCGCTGCCGCCGCGTGCGGACGATCCGCGCGAAGAGCGGGTGAAGATGACACGCCTGCGCCAGTCCATCGCCCGGCGCCTGAAAGAGGCCCAGAACACCGCCGCCATGCTGACCACCTTCAACGAGGTGGATATGGGCGCGGTCATGGGCCTGCGCTCCGAATACAAGGATGCGTTCGAGAAGAAGCACGGCGTGAAGCTCGGCTTCATGTCCTTCTTCGTGAAGGCCTGCGTTGCTGCCCTGAAAGAGCTCCCGGCGGTCAATGCCGAGATCTATGGCGACGAGCTGATCTACAAGAACTACTACGATATCGGTGTCGCGGTTGGCACGCCGCAGGGCCTGGTCGTGCCGGTTCTGCGCGATGCGGACGATCTCAGCTTCGCCGGTGTGGAGCAGGGTATCGGCGATCTCGGCCGTAAGGCGCGGGACGGCAAGCTCACCATGAAGGACATGACGGGCGGCACCTTCACCATCACCAACGGCGGCGTCTACGGCTCGCTGATGTCGACCCCGATCCTGAATCCTCCGCAGTCCGGTATTCTCGGCATGCACAAGATCCAGGACCGTCCGATGGTCGTGAACGGCAAGGTCGAGATCCGGCCGATGATGTATCTGGCGATGAGCTACGATCACCGCATCATTGACGGCCGCGAGGCGGTTACCTTCCTGGTCCGCGTCAAGGATGCGCTGGAAGATCCGCGCCGCCTGCTGATCGACATGTAATTTCATCGCGCGCGGGCCAGTCCCGCGCGCGGCCTTTCAAGAACGAGCTGGACAAGAGAGCGATTTATCATGGCTGACAGCTACGATCTCGTCGTCATCGGTGCGGGCCCGGGCGGTTATGTGGCCGCCATCCGCGCTGCGCAACTGGGCATGAAAGTGGCGTGCGTCGAAAAGCGCGCGACCCTCGGGGGCACCTGCCTCAATGTCGGCTGCATTCCCTCCAAGGCGCTGCTTTCCTCGTCGGAGAAATATGCCGAGACCCAGGATCACCTGAAAGACATCGGCATCGATGTCGGCTCCGTGAAGCTGAACCTGAAGCAGATGATGGCCAACAAGGCCAGCGTCGTCGAACAGCTCACTGGCGGCGTCGCCTTCCTGTTCAAGAAGAACAAGATCGACTGGAAGACCGGCTCTGCCGTGGTGAAATCCGCGACCGAAGTCGAGGTCACCCCGGAGAAGGGCAAGAAGGAAGTGCTCAAGACCGAGCGTGTCCTGATCGCCACCGGCTCCGAGCCGACCCCGCTGCCGGGTCTCGATATTGACGAGAAGAAGATCGTCACCTCCACCGGAGCGCTCGATATCGCCAAGGTGCCGGATCATCTCGTGGTCATCGGCGGCGGTGTGATCGGTCTCGAAATGGCCTCTGTCTGGTCCCGTCTCGGTGCCAAGGTCACGGTCGTCGAGTTCCTCGACCGGATCGTTCCGGGTATGGATGGCGAGGTCGCCAAGAAGTTCCAGCGTGTGCTGCAGAAACAGGGTATCGAGTTCAAGCTCGGCACCAAGGTGACCGCGTCCAAGAAGACCAAAACAGGTGTCTCCCTGACGGCCGAGCCCGCCAAGGGCGGGGATGCCGTAACCATCGATGCCGACGTCGTGCTGGTCGCCATCGGCCGCCGGCCCTTCACCGAAGGCCTCGGCCTCGACAAGGTCGGCGTCGAGATGGACAAACGCGGTTTCATCCCGGTCGATGCGGATTTCGAAACCAACGTCCCGGGCATCTTTGCCATCGGCGACGTGATCCTGGGCCCGATGCTGGCCCATAAGGCCGAGGAAGACGGTGTCGCTGCGGTCGAGACCATGGCGGGCCAGTCCGGCCATGTGGATTACAATCTGGTTCCGGGCATCGTCTACACCTGGCCGGAAGTTGCCAGCATCGGCAAGACCGAGGAGCAGCTGAAGGAAGCAGGCGTCGAATACAATTCCGGCTCCTTCCCCTTCACGGCCAATGCCCGTGCCAAGTCCGTCGGCATGACCGAGGGCTTCGTGAAGATCCTCGCCGACAAGAAAACAGACGCGGTGCTCGGTGCCCATATCATGGGCCCGGAAGCCGGCAACCTGATCCACGAAGTTGCGGCCGTTATGGCCTTCGGCGGCTCCGCCGAGGATATCGGCCGGATCTGCCACGGCCACCCGACCCTGGCCGAATCGGTCAAGGAAGCGGGCCTCGCGGTGAACAAGGCCGCGATCCACATCTGATCGGGCTATCTGAGATCAAACAGAAAACCGCGGCCTTCGAGCCGCGGTTTTTGTTTATGTGCTTCCCCAAATCGTCATCCCGTCGAAGGACGGGATCCACTGGCACGGACCCAGCCCGACGTTCCATGGACCCCGACCTGCGTCGGGGTGACGATGAGAGAGAGAGAGTGATTACCCTCTCATATCCTTCGCATCCTGATGCCGGCTCAGTGGCAGCCACAAAGAGAAGGCCAGCGGGGCGAGCTTTGGCAGCAGCACAGGGTCCGGGGCGGTGATCGGTAGCGGCAGATCTTCGTTCGCCCCACCCGAAAGCCAGTAGGCCAGTTTGCGGCCGAGGGCGGTGGTCATGGCGATACCGCGTCCGTTGCAGGCGATGGCGGAGAACGCGCCGTCGCCGAGCTGCATCAGCCGGGGCATGTAATCCCGCGCGGCTGCAAGGCGGCCCTGCCAGGCGAACTCAGCTTCCAGCGTCGGCAATTGCGGCAGCAGCTCCTGCAGCCGGCCAAGGTGATGCGTGCGGCCCCGTTCCAGCGAACCGAGCGGGTTTGCCAGCAGGCCGCCGGTGACGATCCGGTTGTCGTTCGTCCAGCGATAGGCGATCAGGTCCTTGCGGGTGTCGGCGGAGCAGCGGTCGTTCGGCAGCACGCTTTTCCGAAGTTCGGGATCGAGCTGCTGAGTCGCCACCTGGAACAGCGTGATCGGGAACTGGGTGCCTTCGGCCTTCGGCGCGAGGCCGCCGCCGGTGCTGTTGGTGGTCAGCAGCACCCGGTCGGCGATCAGTGTGCCGTGATCGGTCTTCAGGTGCCATTCGCTGCCCTTTTTTCCGATCTCATTGGCCCGGCTGTCGATATGCAGCGTGACCCCTGCCTTCACCGCGGCATGGGCCAGCCCGCGCACGAAGGCGAGCGGGTTGATATGACCGCCGGTCGGGTCGAGGAAGGCGCCGTGATAGGACTCCGAGCCGGTCTCGGCCACCGCCTCGTCCCGGGAGAGCAGCTTCACCGGCCGGCCAAGCCCCTGCCACTGCTTCACCCGGTCTTCCAGCCAGTCCAGTTTCTTCGCGGTGTGGATCGGCTGCATCCAGCCGGTCTGCTTGCCCCAGCAGTCGATCCCGTGCCGCTTGATCAGGTCGAACACCAGATCGCCACCCTCGCCGAGCATACGAACCAGCAGGTCGCCTTTCTCCGGCCCGAATTTCTCTTTTGCATAGCGTGGGTCGAGACCGGTGAGGAGATTGGGAACGACGAATCCGGTATTGCGCCCGGAGGCCCCGAACCCGGCCTCGTCCGCTTCCAGCAGGGTCACCTTGTGCCCGGCCTCGGCCAGATGTAGCGCGGTCGAGAGACCGAGAAAGCCGCCGCCGACAAGCGCTATCTCCGTCCGCGCCTCACCTTCAAGGCGGGTGCAGACCGGACCGGCGGGAGCGACGGAATGCCAGAAGGAGCTCTGGAAACTGATGGAGGGGTGTGGCGCATCGGCCAGGCTTTCCCAGATGGTCGGCGCGTAGCCTTTATGCGCAATCTCGGGCATCGGCAGTTCCCTGTTCCGGCGGTATGATCAGAGTGGCGTGCTGTATGGATGATGCGGCCGCCGGGTGACTTGATGAAGAGCATGGCCGAGCCGGCGGGGCCGCGCAAGCTCACTCGGCCGAACATTTTGGCGAAATGAATGAGGAGTATTCGGGAGATGCGGGTTGTCTTGATAGCCCTTGGCTGTGCGCTTCTGTGGTCCGGCGTTGCCCGGGCTCAGGATGTGACGGAGGGGGAGCTCAACGCCGAGATGCGGTTCCAGGGCGGCCAGTACGTCTTTCATCACGACTGGCAGGTCGAGACTGGCGATGTGACCTGCGACGGGTTTCAGGACAAGGTCGCCGGCTATGTAAGCCACGATAATCCGGACGGCACCTCGTTTCTGATGGTTGTGGTGACGCATGAGAAGGGCGAGTTGATCTCGGAGGCCGTGCTGCCTTTCTTCGACAGTGGAGACCAGATGGGGCTGTGCGGCGATGGTAACCCGCCGCCGAAGATCTCGCTGGAGCAATTCACCGAGCAGGAAGTGCGGGAGATGACCGGTATCGACGGCGCTTGTCCGGTCGCGATCATCCTTGAGGACGGGATGTGCGACCTGCACTATTATTTCTGGGTGCCGGACTGGGAAGAAGATCGCAAGCTGGTGTTTTTCCGGAACTAGCGACGCCCTAATTGTCCCTCGGATGGGCGCGACGGTGTACGTCCATCAGCCGTTCCGCATCCACGCTGGTATAGCGTTGCGTCGTGGAAAGCGAGGCATGGCCGAGCAGTTCCTGAATAGCCCGCAGATCGCCGCCGCCGGCCAGCAGATGTGTGGCAAAGGAATGCCTCAAGGCATGGGGCGTCGCGGTTTCCGGCAGGTCCAGCCAGCCCCGTGCCAGCCGCATGGCGCGCTGTGCGACACCGGCTTGCAGCCGCTTGCCCCGGGCACCGAGAAACAGCGGATCGTCCGGCCCGCCGTGATAGGGACAGCGGGCGACGTAATCGTCGATGGCGGCGCGGACGGCGGGCAGTATCGGCACGATGCGCTGCTTGTTGCCCTTGCCAGTGATGGAGAGCGTATCGCCAATCGGCAATTCGCCGCGATTGAGCGCCAGTGCCTCGCCGATCCGTAATCCGCCTCCGTAGAGCAGGGAGACGAGGGCGACGTCACGGGCCGCGATCCACGGCTCCGACGCTAGATCGCCGATGGCATCGAGCGTTTCCGCCGCTTCGGTGACGGTCAGCGCTTTCGGTACCGAGACGGGAATCCGCGGCCCCCGGATGGCGAAAACGGCAGCGTTTGCAATCACGCCCCTTCGTTCGAGAAAACGGAAGAACCCGCGGACGACGGACAGGGCCCGTGCCGTCGAGGTTTTCGCGTAGCCTTTCGAGGCCCGGCGCGCGAGATATCCCCGGAAGTCCGCAGGCTTCAAGGCGGCAAGGTCGGAGATGCCGGGAGCGGCGCCCAGATGGTCCTGCAGAAAATCGAGAAACTGTTCCAGATCCCGCTCATAGGCGGACAGCGTGTGACCCGAGGCACGCTTTTCACTCGCCAGCCATTGTCTCCAGGCCTGTACGGCGCCAGTCAGGTTCGTGATGGTCTCGGTACTTGTCAGCCCGGAAGGTTCAGCCATTGCCGGATGGTCAGCTCCGTGGTGCGGGCAAGAAAGCTCAAAAGCTCGGTCGCCTGCCCGTGATGATAGGCCTCGCTGTCCCGTGTTCCGAAAGCCATCAGGCCCATAGGCGAGTGCGGGCTGACCTGGATGCGGGTTAGCGCCATGGAGGAAACCAGTCCGGCGGCCGAGCCGAAAATCTCCTCGTCGCCGTCGACATTGGCGGCCAACATCACATCCTTGCCGACGCCGATCTTGCGGTCGATGGTCCCGGCCGGGATCGAGCGCACGCCGGAGGCGTAGGCCTTCGGGATCGGCACGTCGCCTGCCTCGATGCAAAGTGTGACCACATCGATGCCGAGCATGACCGGCAGATCGATGGTCACGGTCTGGATCAGGTTGTCGAAGGAGTTCGCAGCTACGATACGCAAAATCGCCGCATGGATGCGGTTCTGGGTAGACTGGTTGCCGCGCGCGGTGGCGATCAGCCCGGCATGGGAATCCTTGAGCCGCTGATTCTCCGCGCGTAACCGCTCCAGCATGAAATGCTGCATGTCGACAACCGCCCCGCCACTGGTTCGGCTTGGCGGGGTCAGGATGTCGATCAGTTCCGGGTGCTCGACCAGAAAATTCGGATGGGAGGAAAGGTAATCCGCGACCTGTCCGGCAGTCATCGTCGCGGCAGGCTGATTTGCCGCCTGCTTGACGCTCTTCTTGCCTGGTTCCGCCGCGGAGCCCTTGCCTGTCATCGCTTGCCGCCCGTCCCTAAAGGATGCTCTGACCGGTCTTCGCCCAGTCCTTCAGGAAGGCGTCGAGGCCCTTGTCGGTGAGCGGGTGGTTATACAGGCTGCGCAGCACGGCCGGCGGCAGGGTGGCGACATCGGCGCCGAGCTTGGCGGCGTCGATGACATGCTGCGGGCCGCGCACGGAGGCGACCAGGATCTCGGTATCGAAATCGAAATTCGCATAGATGTCCGCGATATCCGCGATCAGGTCCATGCCGCTGATGCCGATATCGTCGAGCCGGCCAACGAAGGGCGAGATGAAGGCGGCACCGGCCTTGGCGGCCAGCAGGGCCTGCCCGGCGGAGAAGCAGAGCGTCACATTGACCTGAATGCCATCGTCGCTCAGCGCCTTGCAGGTTTTCAGCCCGTCGACTGTCAACGGCACCTTGATGGCGATGTTGTCGGCCAGCTTCAGAAGCAGTGCGGCCTCTTTCATCATCGTCTCGTGGTCGGTCGCGGTGACTTCCGCGCTGACCGGTCCGTCGACGACGTCGCAGATTTCCTTGATCACTTCGAGGATCGGTCGGCCGGACTTGGCGATGAGCGACGGGTTGGTCGTCACCCCGTCCACGAGACCGGTGACGGCCAGATCCTTGATCTCCGCGACATCCGCAGTGTCGATGAAAAACTTCATGTCGTCCTGTATCCTCGGCAGGTGGTGAATCCGCGCCCCGTATGGCTGAATCGACGAAGCGAGTCTAGCGCATACAATGGCCCGGTGCCAGTGACGCGGGGATGACGTCAGGCGCTTTTCACGGAACTGCAGGAAACAGGGGGGCCGGCACGTCCCCGTGAGATCGACGTCCCGCCGCTGCCTGACCGAGACCGTTGCGGAGTATCGAACACCTCGCCACACTCCGCCTCATGTCCGATCTTTTCCCAGATGAGTCCCGCCGTATCCAGGTGTTGATTCCGCTGCCGTTGGCAGGCCCCTACGACTATCTGGCGGATGCCGAGATGGCGCTTGAATGCGGCAGTATTGTGGAGGTGCCGCTCGGCAACCGGCGCACCACGGGTGTCGTGTGGGCCCTTGATGTGGCGGAAGATCCGGAGAGCGGTCAGGTGGTGCGAAGCCGCCTGAAGCCGGTGATTCGCGCCTTGCCGGTGTCGCCGCTGCCGGAAGCGGTTCTGAAGCTGGTGGACTGGACCGCGTCCTATACGCTGACCGCCCAGGGCGCCGTACTGCGCATGGCCATCAGCGTACCCGATGCGTTTGAGCCGGCAAAACCGGTCACTGCCTATGCCGGGCTCTCTGGCGGAGTAGAGGCGGTGGAAGCGCTCGGGCTGCGGCTGACACCGGCCCGTCGCCGGGTGGTGGAGCTGCTGTCGGACGGCCCTCCGCGCACGGCGCGGGAGATCGCGGATGAGGCCGGCGTCGGCACATCTGTTGTCAAGGGGCTGGCCGAGGCCGGGGGGCTGGCGAGTGTCGCCCTGCCGGCAGACACACCATTTCCTGAGCCCGACCCGGACCTGCCGCGGACAACGCCACTCTCCGAGGAGCAGAAGGAGGCGGCCGACGCGCTGTGCGAGGCGGTCAGTGCCGAGAGTTTTGCACCCGTTCTGCTCGACGGCGAGACCGGGGCGGGCAAGACCGAGGTTTATTTCGAGGCGGTCGCGACCGCGCTGCGCATGGGCAAGCAGGTGCTGGTGCTGTTGCCGGAAATCGCTCTCTCGGCAGAATGGCTGAACCGGTTCGAGGCGCGCTTCGGTGTGCGCCCGGCGGAATGGCATTCCGAGCTGAAGCCGCGCCGTCGCCGTCATACCTGGCGCCAGATCGCCGAAGGCAAGGTCCGCGTGCTGGTCGGCGCCCGGTCGGCTCTCTATCTGCCGTTTCCGGATCTCGGCCTGATCGTGGTCGATGAGGAGCATGAATCCGCCTACAAACAAGAGGAAGGGGTGATCTATCACGGCCGGGACATGGCCGTGGTCCGCGCCAGCCTGACCCCCTGTCCCGTCGTTCTGGTATCCGCGACCCCGGCCCTGGAGACCATGCGCAATGTCGAGAACGAGCGTTACCAGCATCTGCGCCTGACCGCCCGGCATGGCGCTGCGACCCTGCCGTCGGTGGAGCTGATAGACTTGCGCCGGGAGCAGCCGCAACGGGGCCGCTGGATGTCCCGGCCGCTTATCGAGGCGATCACGGGCGCCCTGGCTGCTGGCGAACAGTCGCTGGTCTTCCTCAACCGCCGGGGCTATGCGCCGCTCACGCTCTGCCGGGCCTGCGGACACCGGCTGGAATGCCCGAGCTGCTCCGCCTGGCTGGTCGAGCATCGTCTGCTGGGCCGCTTGCAGTGCCACCATTGCGGACACAGCGAGCGATTGCCGAAAACCTGCCCCGAATGCGCGGCCGAAGACAGTTTCGTTGCCAGCGGCCCCGGGGTGGAGCGGATGGCCGAGGAAGTCGCGGCGGTTTTTCCCGACGCCCGGTTCCAGATTGTCTCCAGCGATACCTTGCAGGGACCTGCGGCTGCGGCCGAGTTCGTCCGCAGCGTACGTGCGGGCGAAGTGGATATTCTGCTCGGCACGCAGATCGTGGCGAAGGGGTATCATTTTCCGAAACTGACTGTGGTCGGCGTGGTCGATGCGGATCTTGGTCTCGCCGGTGGCGACTTGCGGGCGGCGGAGCGGACATATCAGTTGTTGCACCAGGTGGCGGGCCGGGCCGGCCGGGCGGAACGTCCGGGCCGGGTGCTGCTGCAAACCCATCAACCTGAGAATCCTGTCCTGAAAGCAATTGCGGCATGGGATCGTGACGGCTTCCTTGCAGAAGAGGCCGCGGCCCGCGAACAACAGGGCATGCCGCCCTTCGGACGTCTGGCGGCGATCATTGTCAGTGCGTCGGATGCCAATCAGGCTGACATGGTGGCCAGCCGGATCGGTCGCGCGGCGCCGGATTTCGACGGAGTCTCCGTTCTTGGGCCAGCACCCGCGCCACTGGCCCTGTTGCGCGGACGGCACCGCCGCCGCCTGCTGATCAAGACCAGGCGGGATGTTAATATCCAGGCGGTTCTGCGTGTCTGGCTGGGGCGAGTCGAGATTCCATCGTCGGTCCGTGTGGCAGTTGATATCGATCCCTATAGTTTCCTTTAGGTGCCCGCTTTTTCCCGACAGCGTCACCCACCCTGCGAGAAGCGGCAACCCGCCGCTTGCACGGTCTGAACCTCTATGCTAGAGAACCGCCGCGCTTGGCGGAAACTGCCGTCAACGAGGGTTTTTATTGGTCAATATTCGCCGATAAACGGTGCGCTTCCGAAACGGTGCCCGCTAAACGGCGATAATCTCTGGAATGAGGCGTTCCCTGGTGGCTTCCGAAACGACAGGCTTGGCCGGAAGATATGCTTCCGCCCTCTATGAGCTGGCGGAAGGGGAAAAGGCTTTGGATGCCGTTGCGGGGGATCTGAAATCCCTGCGGCAGGCTCTGATCGAAAGCCCGGACCTCTCTCGCTTGGTGCGTTCCCCGGTCCTTTCACGGGACGAGCAGACGCGCGGTATGGCAGCGGTGCTGGAAAAGATGGGAGCGCATGCGCTGACCCAGAAGTTCCTCGGCACGGTCGCGTCAAACCGGCGTCTTTTCGCGGTGAACGCAATGATCACAGCTTTTCTGGCCCAGCTTGCCGCCCGGCGCGGTGAAGTGACGGCCGATGTGACCTCTGCTATCGAGTTGAGCGACGCTCAGCTTACCGATATCTCCGATGCCCTGAAAAAGGCTGTCGGTCAGAAGGTCTCCGTTAACCTCTCCGTCGATCCGGCTTTGATCGGCGGGCTTATCGTGCGCGTCGGTTCGCGCATGATCGATAATTCAATCCGTTCCAAGCTGCAGCGTCTGCAGCTTGCCATGAAAGGTGTTGGCTGATGGATATCCGCGCCGCTGAGATTTCCTCGATCCTGAAGGATCAGATCGCGAATTTCGGTACCGAAGCAGAAGTGGCCGAGGTCGGCCAGGTTCTCTCCGTCGGTGACGGTATCGCCCGCGTCTATGGCCTGGACCAGGTTCAGGCTGGTGAAATGGTCGAGTTCCCGGGCGGTATCCGGGGCATGGCGCTGAACCTTGAAGACGACAATGTCGGTATCGTTATTTTCGGTGACGACCGTTCGATCAAGGAAGGCGACACCGTCAAGCGGACCGGCTCCATCGTGGACGTTCCGGTCGGCAAGAGCCTGCTCGGCCGCGTGGTCGACGGTCTCGGCAACCCGATCGACGGCAAGGGTCCGCTCGAGGATGTCGAGCGCAAGCGCGTTGAAGTCAAAGCGCCGGGCATCATGCCGCGTAAATCCGTGCATGAGCCGATGCAGACCGGCCTCAAGGCCATCGACAGCCTGATCCCGGTTGGCCGTGGCCAGCGTGAGCTGATCATCGGTGACCGCCAGACCGGCAAGACCGCCATCGCTATCGATGCCTTCATCAACCAGAAGGCCGTGAACGATGCCGCTGGTGACGACGACAGCAAGAAGATGTTCTGCATCTACGTTGCGGTCGGTCAGAAGCGTTCCACCGTCGCGCAGATCGTGAAGACCCTGGAAGACTACGGCGCGATGGAATATTCCATCGTCGTGGCCGCCACCGCTTCCGAGCCGGCGCCGATGCAGTACCTGGCACCGTATACCGGTTGCACCATGGGTGAGTTCTTCCGCGATAACGGTATGCACAGCGTCATCGTTTATGACGATCTGTCCAAGCAGGCCGTTGCCTATCGTCAGATGTCCCTGCTTCTTCGTCGTCCTCCGGGGCGTGAAGCATTCCCGGGTGACGTTTTCTATCTGCACTCCCGTCTCCTCGAGCGTGCGGCGAAAATGAACGACGATCAGGGTGCCGGTTCCATGACCGCGCTGCCGGTCATCGAAACCCAGGCCGGTGACGTCTCCGCTTACATTCCGACCAACGTGATTTCCATCACCGACGGTCAGATCTTCCTCGAGACCGAACTTTTCTACCAGGGCATCCGCCCGGCCGTGAACGTCGGTCTGTCGGTCAGCCGTGTTGGTTCTGCCGCTCAGATCAAGGCGATGAAACAGGTTGCCGGTTCCATCAAGCTGGAGCTTGCCCAGTATCGTGAAATGGCCGCCTTTGCACAGTTCGCGTCGGACCTCGACCCGATCACGCAGAAGCTGCTGGCCCGCGGTGCCCGTCTGACCGAGCTGCTGAAGCAGCCGCAGTACTCTCCGCTGACGGTGGAAGAGCAGGTTGCGGTGATCTATGCCGGTGTGCGTGGCTATCTCGACGAGCTGCCGCTCGGCGATGTGACCCGCTTCGAGCAGGCCTATCTCTCTGAAGTTCGTGCCAAGGGCAAGGACATCCTGGACGCGATCCGGGCCGAGCAGGCGCTGACTGCCGATATCGAAGAAAAGCTGAAGACGTTCCTCAGCGGCTTCGTCAAGACCTTCGCCTGAGGATTGGCAGCTAGCAGAGTCGAGGAGCAAAGATGGCCAACCTCAAAGACCTGAAGATCAGGATCAACAGCGTCAAGTCGACGCGGAAGATCACCTCTGCCATGAAAATGGTCGCGGCGGCGAAACTCCGCCGTGCCCAGGAACAGGCAGAGGCTTCCCGGCCCTATGCGGCGCGGATGAACCGGATGATTGCTTCGCTGGCAGGTGCCGCGACGCAGTCCGGTGGTCCGAAGCTGCTGTCGGGAACCGGACGTGACGATATCCACCTGCTGGTGGTCTTCACGGCCGACCGGGGCTTGTGCGGTGGTTTCAACAGCACGATCATCCGGGCTGCACGGCAACGTGTCCGGGCACTTCGCGGCGAAGGCAAAACGGTGAAGCTGTTTTGCGTCGGCCGTCGTGGCAAGGATGCTCTGAAGCGCGAATTCGGCGACATCATCGTCGGTTCCGTTCAGGACGTGACCCGCAAGGGCGTGGCCTTTGCGTCTGCCGACGAGCTTGCGGCTCAGGTTCTGAAGATGTTCGAAGGTGAAGATTTCGACGTCTGCAGCCTGCTGTTCAACCGCTTCCAGTCGGCGATGACCCAGATCGTTACGAACCAGCAGATCATTCCGGCAAGTGTGCCGGAGGTGGAAGAGGATTCGTCTGCTTCTGAGAGCGGTGCTCTCTATGAGTATGAGCCGGACGAGGAAGCAATCCTGGCTGCGCTGCTGCCGCGTAACGTCGCGACGCAGATTTTCACCGCGCTGCTGGAAAGCAATGCAAGTGAGCATGGAGCCCGGATGACCGCGATGGATAATGCCACGCGGAACGCAGGCGACATGATCGACAAGCTGACGCTGAACTACAACCGTGCGCGTCAGGCGAACATTACTAAGGAACTTATCGAGATCATCTCCGGTGCCGAGGCCGTCTAGGCCGCACTGAAGACACTCTCGATCGAATGGAATTAACGAGGATCCGGATATCCCGGATAGAGGTTTGGAGCTGACTTATGGCTAAGAATGCGACAGGCAAAGTCACACAGGTAATTGGCGCCGTTGTCGACGTTCAGTTCGACGGCGAGATCCCGGCCATCCTGAACGCCCTGCATACAAAAAATGGCGACAATCTGTTGGTTCTGGAGGTTGCTCAGCACCTCGGTGAGCGCACGGTTCGTACGATCGCCATGGATGGAACCGAAGGTCTGGTGCGCGGCCAGCCGGTGGAAGATACCGGCTCCCCGATCCTGGTCCCGGTTGGTCCGGAAACCCTGGGCCGGATCATGAACGTGATTGGCGACCCGGTCGATGATGGTGCGCCGGTTGTTACCAAGACGAAATCCCCGATCCACCGTGCGGCGCCTGATTTTGCAGAGCAGTCGACCGATGCGGAGATCCTGGTCACCGGCATTAAGGTTGTCGACCTGCTCGCACCATATGCCAAGGGCGGCAAGATCGGCCTGTTCGGCGGCGCCGGCGTTGGCAAGACCGTTCTGATCATGGAGCTGATCAACAACGTTGCGAAAGCGCACGGCGGTTACTCCGT
>NZ_JACZFS010000035.1 GCF_014904795.1 Nisaea nitritireducens | reverse complement strand
CCAAGGCAGCCCTGGTCTATGGCCAGATGAATGAGCCGCCAGGTGCCCGTTCCCGTGTCGCGCTGACCGGTCTGACCCAGGCCGAGTATTTCCGCGACGAAGAAGGCCAGGACGTGCTGTTCTTCGTGGATAACATCTTCCGTTTCACGCAGGCCGGTTCCGAAGTGTCCGCACTTCTCGGTCGTATCCCGTCGGCGGTGGGCTATCAGCCGACCCTGGCGACCGACATGGGTATGCTGCAGGAACGTATTACCACGACCAAGAAGGGCTCGATTACGTCCGTGCAGGCCATTTACGTGCCGGCCGATGACTTGACCGATCCGGCGCCTGCCACGTCCTTCTCGCACCTTGACGCGACCACGGTTCTCAGCCGTCAGATTGCCGAGCTCGGCATCTACCCGGCCGTTGATCCGCTCGACTCCACGTCCCGGATGCTTGATCCGCGGATCATCGGTGACGAGCATTACCAGATCGCCCGTTCGGTGCAGGAAGTGCTGCAGACCTACAAGTCCCTGCAGGACATCATCGCCATTCTCGGCATGGACGAGCTGTCGGAAGAAGATCGCCAGACCGTGGCTCGCGCCCGGAAGATCCAGCGTTTCCTCTCCCAGCCGTTCCACGTTGCCGAGGTCTTCACCGGTTCTCCGGGCAAGCTGGTTTCCCTCGAAGACACCATCAAGGGCTTCAAGGGCATCCTCGCCGGCGAGTACGACGATCTTCCGGAAGCTGCCTTCTACATGGTCGGCACCATCGAGGAAGCCGTCGAGAAGGCCAAAAAGATGGCGGCGGAAGCGGCTTAATTCAGGCTGCCTAACGGAGTGGAGCCATAAACATGGCCGAGACGACACAGTTCGAGCTGGTATCGCCGGAAAAGCTTCTCTACTCGGAAGCGGCCGAAATGGTCGTCGTGCCGGGTACGGAAGGGTATTTCGGTGTGCTGCCGCGCCACGCGCCGATGATCTCGACCCTCGAGCCCGGTGTGATCGACATTCATCAGAACGGCTCCGTCGCCGAGCGGATTTTCGTCGCCGGCGGTTTCGCCGAAGTGACGGAGACCCGCTGTACGGTGCTGGCTGAAGAGGCACAGGTGCTGAAAGATGTGGACACAGCCAAGGTCGACTCTGACATTTCCGATCTGCGTGACGATCTGAAGGACGCAAAGTCCGATCTTGAGCGTGAGCGGATTGAGCGC
>NZ_JACZFS010000034.1 GCF_014904795.1 Nisaea nitritireducens | reverse complement strand
TCCGTTTTGCGTTTTGCGAACCAGTTTGGGAGCCTACCAGCTGGTTTTTTCCTCGGCGGCCTTGTCCTTGCCCTTGTCCACCCGGTCTTTCAGCTCATGATCGAGTTCGTCGGTTTGCCAGGAATGCATTTGGCTGACGATCTTGACCCGTGCCCGTTCGACCGAAGACTGCGTGTCGAAAGCGTCCCCGTGCAATTCCTTGTATGGCAGGACCGGCAAATGCCAGAGGATATGAATAATGGCGCGCTCCAGACCGGCTTCGCCGCCGATCAGGTGCCTGTTCTCGAACGCGTCCAGCCAGATCGACACAAGGTCATCCCAGCCATCCAGCCCGTAGGCGACTTCCCGCCGCAGCTTCTGCAGCTTGGAGACCGAATCATCGACCTTCGAGAACATGCCGGCGATACTGGCCAGCAGCGTGTCTAGTGTGACGATCCGCTCGCTCACATAGCCGATCGTTTGATCTACCACCCTGAGAACAAGGTTGACCGAATCAACGACCTCGGGACGAGATTCAGCCGCATAGACCTGCAGAGAGCCCCGAAGTTCCAGCAACCGGAGATGCTGGCGGAAAAGGAAGCCGTCGGTCTTTTTCTCCTTGTCTGAGGCGACAGAGCCAAACGGTGCGATAAGGCCGACCAACGGTTCAAGCCAGTCCCGGACCTCATTCACCGTGCATCCGGCGCGCAATGCCGTGTGAGACATTACCTTGGAGACCAGCTCGTCTATACGGAACTCTGAGGTCGCACTTTTGCCGGTCATCAAATTCAGCAAAGTCTGCGTACTCGCCCGGGCCATGAAGGCATCGCCTTGAGCCACGCCGCACTCGCGTGTCATCTGGGCGATGCAGGACATCCGGACGAGCTCTCTTTCCTCAATATCGCGCTGTGCCTGCTCGCGGGCGAGACGGCGGTGTTCCTCGTCAGGATTATAGGCCGCATCGGCCTGCTGCAGGATGGAGCGGATATTGATCGGATCCAGATCCTGCGCATTCCGTGTTCCCAGAACGCGGCCATGGACCTCTTCGTCACGCTCGGACAGCACCCCCATACTTGGGAGTTGCTTCCAGTCGACAATGGCGAACTCGCCCCGGCGGGTGCCGGAGAAATTCGGAATCGTCGCTTCCAGCAAGCGTCCACGGCCACCTAGATATTCGCGCACACGTAGATGATTGAATGCCGGTACCGACACCAGAGGGACGCAAGTCCCGCGACGCTCGAATGTTTGTGGGAGGTTGCTGGCGGCCCCGGACATCGCTTAATCGGCCTTATGTTTTGCTCGACCGGCGGTCCGCGGCCATGGGGAAACTCACAGTGTTGACCACCAGTCAGACACAACCCTAACAGTCCCGTGTCTGAAGGCAAGAAGACTAGCGCATCAGGAATCGCGCGAATTGGTTGAGGGCAGCCTGATAAACGGGCCGTTTGAAGTCCACGATCAGGCGAAGCACCTCATCGCAGCCGACCCAGCGCCAGGCGTCGAACTCGATTGTATGGCCAGAGAGGTCGATATCCGCGTCCGCTCCGGTGTAGCGGGCCAGGATCCATTTCTGCTTCTGCCCCCGATATCGGGATTTGATCCCCTTGCGGACTGCTTCGGGAGGAAAGTCGTAGGTCAGCCAGTCCGGTGTCATGTCGAGCACTTCACAGGCGGTGACACCGGTCTCCTCGGCGAGTTCGCGCAGGCCGGCTTGCAGTGGGTCCTCGCCGTCGTCTACGCCGCCCTGCGGCATCTGCCAGGCAGCGGGCCTCATGTCCGCACGCCGACCGATAAAAACCTTTCCTTCGTCATTGATCAGGACAATCCCGACGCAGGGACGGTAAGGAAGAGTGGCCGGTTCGGTCGCCATAAGCGGCATGATCCATTCTATCTGTGGCTAGCGCAGGCTTTGCTTGTTTGCGATCGCCGTCGCTGGCACCAGTGTGAAACCACGTTCGGCGAGCGTCGAGACCCAGGAGGCAAGCAGGTCGATTGTCAGGGGCAGGGGCGGGACGACACCGAGCGCGTATCCTGTGCGCCGCGCGGTTCGCTCTAGGGCTGCGAACCGCCGCTCCATTTCCGAAATAGCCGGATTGTCGTCGATATTCGCGTTTGCAACGGCCCGGGGAAGCTGGATGGTGCCTGCGATTTCCAGCGCGATGGTCCGCGACGTCGCAGCGCTGTCCACATACATCAACCCGCGTTCCTTCAGGACTGCAAGGACTGGGGTCAACGCCTCTTCGTCAGTGGTGAACTGGGAGCCTTTCACACCGATCACACCGGCATAGCCGACGGTCCGGCCAAGCGCGGATTCCAGCCGGTTGAGATTGTCGACTGCACTGAGCGAGGTGAGGAGCGTCAAGGGTCCCGGGTCGTTGATCGGATACCCGAACGGCTCCATCGGAATATCGAGGAAAATCTCATGCCCGGCCCGCTGGGCCATTGCGACCTGGTTGTCCAGATCGCTCGCGGCGGGTGAGAAGGAGAATGAGATTTCGGGGGGAAGAACTTCGGCCGCTGCCTCCGTCAGGGAGTGGGATATACCCATCCGGGTCATGATGATGGCGATGCGGGGACGTTTCGTATCTCCGTCGAAGGGCCGGGCATAGGTCTCCCACGCCTTGCGCCCGTCGGGAGCCACCATCGGGAGCATACCCTTCTCGGTTTCCTCGATGAGCGCGAGCTCGAACCTGGGGCCTTTTTGTTCGGCCAGTGCGGGGTCTTCTTGACCGGCCTGATTGGGATCATGCGGCTCTTGCCCATCCGGGGCTGAGTCGTGTTCCGGTCCCTGACCGTCACCCTCATTGTTGGCCATGGCGTGATCGTCACCATGGCTGTCGGGCATCGGCGCGGGTTTATTGTCGAGACTTGTATTCGGTTCCGGAACGGCGCCGTCCTCAAGGACGGCTACCGTAAGAACCGGTCGCCGGGCCTCACGCTCGGCGACGGTTTCCGGGCCGTTCACGACCAGCCATCCGACGACAGCGCCAAGGCCGCCGATCACGGATATGCCGAGCACCGCCATTCCGGCCATGCGCAGGATTTTGCCAATCCGGCTGGTCTTTCGCGGCTGCTCGCTACCGCCCGCGATATCGTCTTCAACGCCGTCTGCCGGGCCCCGTTTACGAAACGGAAGTCCCGGCAGTTTCAGGCTGATTTTTGGTATGGGTAGCTTCAATTCACGATGCGCTGTTGGTAGAGGTCAATGCCCCGTAGCAGATCGATGGCCCGGGCGAGCTGATAATCTTCCTGCTCGGGTTTTTTCTCTGCGGTGTCATCACCGTCGGCTGGTACGGCGCCCGGGGAATCGTCGCCATTGCCTGCCGGATTGTTCAGGGCGCCGCGCAAGTCGGCTTCCCGGCGTCCGCGTCCATTATCAAGCTTTTCGATGCGGGCCAGCGGCACGTCGATGTCCGGCTCGATCCCGGTTTGCTGGATCGAGCGGCCGGACGGTGTGTAATAGCGCGCCGTGGTCAGCCGCATCGCAACCTGTCCGGAAAGCGGGATGATGGTCTGGACCGATCCCTTGCCGAAACTCTTGGTGCCGAGCAGGATCGCGCGGCGATGGTCCTGCAGCGCGCCGGCGACGATTTCGGAAGCGGAGGCCGAACCGCCATTGATCAGCACCACGAGCGGCTTGCCGTCGGTCAGATCGCCGGGCTTGGCGTGAACGCGGGAAGCATTCTCCGGATCGCGGCCGCGGGTGGAGACAATCTCACCCTGTTCCAGGAAGGCGTCGGAAACCGTGATCGCTTCGTCCAGCAGGCCGCCCGGGTTGTTACGCAGGTCAATCACGTAGCCGGTAAGCTGATCGCCTTTCTCGGCCTTGATCTTGTCGATCGCCTTCTTCAGGCCGGAGGTGGTCTGCTCGTTGAAGGTGGTGATCCGGATATAGCCGACATCATCGATCATCCGGGAGCGTACGGAGCGGATCTTGATGACCGCGCGGGTGAGGGTGACATCGAACGGCTCTTTCGCGCCGCGCCGGATCGAGATGGTCAGATCGGAATCGACCGGGCCGCGCATCTTTTCGACGGCCTGGCCGAGGGTCAGGCCCATGACAGGCTCGCCATCGAGATGGGTGATCAGGTCACCCGGCTCCAGCCCGGCTTCCGCTGCCGGTGTGTCGTCGATCGGGGAGACGACCTTCACCAGGCCGTTCTCCATGGAAACCTCGATACCGAGGCCACCGAACTCGCCCTTGGTCTGCACCCGCATGTCGCGGAAGCTCTTGGAATTGAGAAAGCTGGAATGAGGATCGAGATTGGTCAGCATGCCGTTGATGGCCGCTTCCATCAGCTCCTGGTCGGTGACTTCCTCGACATATTCGGAGCGAACCCGCTCGAACACGTCGGCGAACAGCTTGAGCTGATCATAGGTGTCGTGGGTCGGCTGCAGCTGCGCCTTGGCATCTTCCGATGGCGGCACGAACAGAAACGCGGTCGCGGCTACGGCACCGACCAAAGCGGCTCTGGACCAGAATTTCGTCTGACGGATCGATTTCATCATCGCCTTACCTTGTTCGTGCGCGCGGACCACCATGGTAGCGGATCAATCGGGGCGCCATTGTGGCGAAACTCCACATACAGCCCCTCGGTTCCGTCCGCACCCGTCCCAGCATCTCCCATGCGAGCCACAGGCTCGCCTGCAAGCACGCCCTGCCCGACCTGAACATCGACCAGAGACATCCCTGCCATCAAGGTAAGGTAGTCTTGGTCATGTTCAATCATCACAATCTGACCATATCCGCGAAACGGTCCGGCATAAATGACTTTTCCGTCAAAAGGGGCAACGACTTGCGCGTTTTCGCGTGTCGCGATCACAACCCCCTGTTCGGTCAGGCCCAACCGGTTCGCGACACCGTATCGCTGGCTGATTTCGCCTGTAGCCGGATAGGTCAGCCCGCCTTTGCTCGCACCGATCTCCGGGCCCGTCGGCAGGTCTGCCACGAAATCCGGTGAAACAGTCGTTTTGCCGGGTGTTGCGCTGACAGAGCCAGCAGGTGCGGCGCCCGGCGCTACCACACTCTCGCCGGACGGTATCGCGTCTTTCTGGACCATCGAATCCAGCCGGGCCCGTGCTTTATCTCCCGCTGCCTTGTGGCGTTCGATTTTCTGCATCAGGTCGCGCAGGTCCCGTGCCGAGGCTGCCAGCGCATTCAGCCTGTCGACCACTGCGGATCGTTCTTTCGCCATCGACCGTCGTGCTTCCTGCTTCTCCTTGAGCAGAGCGGCAACGGTTGCCCGTTCCCGATCCAGCGCGCTGGTGGCGGAGGCGAGGCGCCGTTTTTCGTCCATGATCCCGCGCTCAACAGCTTCGTGCCTGGCAATCTCGGTCGCGAGCTGCCGGGCATCCCGGCGCAGGCTCGGTGCGACGGAACTGAGAAGCATGGCCGTGTGTACGGTGTCGAGCGGGTCGGCGGGGGAGGCGACCATGGCGACGGGCGGTCGCGCTGCCAGGCGGCGGAGGGCGCCGGAGACATGTGCGAGCTGTCGCTTCTTCACCCCGAGGGCTTCGGCGCTCAAGGTTCGTTTGGTCTTGAGATCAGCAAGCTTCTGCTCGACGGCGGTCAGTGCAGCTTCCCGTTTCTGCGTGGCTTCGGCAGCCTGGACCAGAGCGTGCCGCAGACGCTGCAATTCCTGCTCTACGCTGTTAGCCAGATCGTCCAGATCATGTTTCCGTGCGGCGCCGTTCCGCAGGGCCTTTTCCACCTGGTCGAGATTGTGATCCAGGGTTTCAGCGTCCGGCAACGACTCAGCGCCGCGCGCCGCCGCTGTCACGGCGAGCAGCCCGGCCAGTGCGAGCATCGCGACGGACATCGGCACCCGGCCGGTCATGTCGCGTTTGCTCCTCATGGTGCGTGTCCATGGGGCGCGGATCATGGCGCGGGCCGTCGCTACTCTGCCGCGCTGGCGGCGCTGGTGCGCAACATGGAAGTGCCGGTCATGCCGGCGGGCTGGGCCACGCCGAGCAGGTCCAGCAGGGTCGGGGCGACATCCGCGAGGCGGCCGGTTGCGAGGCTCTCGATCCCGGCAGGTGCATTGACCAGAACGGTCGGCACCAGATTGGTGGTATGCGCGGTATGCGGCCCGCCGGTTTCCGGATCCTGCATCATTTCGCAATTGCCGTGATCGGCAGTCAGGAACATGCAGCCGCCGGTCTTCCGCAGGGCTGCCTCGATCTTGCCGACAGCGCCATCGACGGTTTCCACGGCCTTGATCGCCGCTTCCAGACTGCCGGTATGGCCGACCATGTCCGGGTTGGCGAAGTTGCAGACGATCAGGTCGTACTTGCCGCTCTCGATCGCGCCGACCAGCTTGTCGGTCAGCTCCGGCGCGGACATTTCCGGCTGCATGTCATAGGTCCGCACTTTCGGGGACGGCACCATGATCCGGTCCTCGCCCTCGAACACTTCCTCGCGGCCGCCATTCAGGAAAAAGGTGACGTGCGGGTATTTCTCGGTCTCGGCCATGCGCAGCTGGGCAAGGCCTGCATTCGCGACTGTTTCGCCGAGGGTGTTCTTCAGATCAATGGCGGGGAACAGCACGGACAGGAACGGGTCAAGCGCGCTGGAATAGCTCACCATGCCGGCTGCGGCGGCGAATTTAAGCGGGCGCGCGCGGGCAAAGCCGTCGAATGCGGGATCGAGCAGGCTAGCCAGGATTTCCCGCATCCGGTCGGCGCGGAAGTTGGCCGACAGCAGGACGTCGCCATCCCTCACGCCGTCATAACCCGGCATCGTGGCCGGCGTGACGAACTCGTCCGTCTCCCCGGCAGCATAGGCCCGGTCTATTTCCGAGAGTGGGTCGGAGGCAGTGTTTCCTTCCGCTTCCGCAATGACCTTGTAGGCCTGTTCCACGCGCTCCCAGCGATTGTCACGATCCATGGCATAGAAGCGGCCAGAAAGTGTGGCGATCTTCGCGCCGTCCGGAAGATCGGCCAGCAGGCGTTCGATATCGCCGCGGGCGCTCTTCGGCGGGGTGTCCCGGCCGTCGAGGAAGGCATGGACCAGAACGTCGATACCGGCGTCCGTCAGCACACGGGCCAGGGCGGCGATATGGGACTGGTGCGCATGCACACCGCCGGGAGATGTCAGGCCGAGCAAATGGCAGCGGCCGGTGCCGGCTTTGGCCTTTTCGATCAGCGCCTTCAGCGCGGTGATGTCGGCGAGGGTGCCATCGGTAACAGCCTTGCTGATGCGGGGCAGGTCCTGCATGACCACGCGCCCGGCGCCGAGATTCATGTGCCCGACTTCGGAATTGCCCATCTGCCCGTCCGGCAGGCCGACATCGGCGCCGCTGGCGCGCATGTAGCCGCTTGGCTCGGAAGCGGTCAGGCGATCGACATTCGGGGTGTTGGCGAGGGCGACGGCATTGTTGTCACGCTCGCTGCGCTGTCCCCAGCCGTCCATGATGCAGAGGACGACGGGACGCGGTTTGTTCAGCTGCTCGGTCATGGTTCCGGTTTATACAGATTTCCGCCAGTTGGGTCATGCATGTTCATGGCCGAATCATTCCCGATGATAGGGATGTCCGGCCAGGATTTGCTGTGCCCGGTAAAGCTGCTCGGCGATCATCCCGCGCACCAGCATGTGCGGCCAGGTTGCCCGGCCGAGAGAGAACAGCAGATCCGCCCGGCGCCGGACGCGCTCATGATGTCCGTCCGCGCCGCCGATCAGAAAGACGATGTCCCTGATACCATCGTCACGCCAGGTGCCGATCTTGTCTGCGAACTCGGCACTCGAAAGCGCCTTGCCGCGCTCGTCCAGCACCACGGCGATTGCGCCGTCCGGCACAAGAGCAAGAAGCTGGGCGGCCTCTTCCTCCTGCATCTGCTCGGGTGGAAGCTTGCGGCGGATATCGACTTCGCGGAGTTCCAGCGGCCAGGAAAGACGCCCTTTGTAGTGGGCGAACAGGTCCGAATGGACGTCACGACGAGCTTTGCCGACCGCAGCCAGGGTCAGTTTCATGAATGCATTCCGGGACCGCGGATGTCGAGGCGGGCGCCAGTCCGTGCTATCGGCGCCGCGCCACCTGCCGGTCAGTTATTCAGGCGTGGGCAAATTCCCGGGCATCGTCCATGCTGCCGACCTGAACGGTCCTGCCGCTGTCGGCGAGCTCGCTGCCCCACATTTTCTCAAGTCCGTAGAATTCGCGAACTTCCGGTCGGAACAGGTGCACGATGATGTCACCGGCATCGACCAGAACCCAATCGCCTTGCGAGAGACCCTCTACCGAGATTCCCTTTACGCCGGCGGATTTCAGTGTCTCGATGAGGTGTTCCGCCAAGGCGGCGACTTGGCGGCTGGACCGCCCGCTTGCGATGATCATGTGATCGCATATCGAGGTTTTGCCTTCGAGGTCGATAACGACCAGATCCTCAGCCTTAATATCGTCGAGCGAGCGAGAGGCCAGATCGACGAGGCTTTCCCTTGAAGGGAGAGCGGTTTTTTTCGGTATGACAGTCTCCTTTCGCGCCAATGGCGCTAAGCCGATCAAATAGTGTGGCACCGTTAATCCGGAACGGCGCCAGTTTGTAGCACATGTCAGGGTAAGCGTCCGTCTGTCCTACTGTTCCGCCCCATACCGGATACGGGTAGCGGACAACGGATTGAGCGGGGTGTGAAAGAACACCCACGCCGGTGCCCGTCGATTGCGAAGCAGCGAACCGGAACGCTCCCGGAGACGCTTCCTGGCAAAACGGCGGGCCGCCGGGCCCGACAAGGCCCTTAGAGAATAGGATGGACGGTCGAAAACTGCAATGACGACACTGTTGAAGATTTGTTGCCATGCAGCCCAGCGGTGAAAGCCGACCAGATTATCCGCCCCCATAACCCAGATGAAACGGGTATCCCTGGCGTTGCCGACCAGGGTGCAGAGCGTGTCGGCGGTGAACTGCGTGCCGAGCAGAACCTCGATATCCGTCACCCGTATTCTGGAGTGATGCCGGGCAAGCTGCTCGGCCGAGGCCATGCGCTCGGCGAACGGCGCCATGTCATCCGCGGTCTTCAGCGGGTTTTGCGGCGAGACCATCCACCAGACCTCGTCCGCCCGCAACTTCCGCAGAGCGTAAAGCGCGACGTCGAGATGGCCCTTGTGCGCCGGATTGAAGGACCCGCCCATCACGGCGATGGTCTTGCCGCGCGCGGCGGCAAGGAAACGGCGGGCCCTGGGGTTTTTGATCATGACATGGTGCCGGTACGACGCTGCTGCCCGCTCACGGGCGCGTCTGGCCGGTCCCGGTCACGACATATTTGAAGCTGGTGAGCTGTTCCGCACCGACAGGCCCCCGCGCGTGCAGTTTGCCGGTGGAAATGCCGATCTCGGCGCCCATGCCGAACTCGCCGCCATCGGCGAACTGGGTCGAGGCATTATGCAGCACGATGGCGCTGTCCACCCGGGCGGTAAAACGCGCGGCCGCAGCCGCGTCACCGGTCACGATGCTGTCCGTGTGGTGCGAGCCGTAGCCGTTGATATGGTCGATTGCCGCATCAACGCCGTCGACCACCCGGATCGAGAGAATTGCGTCGAGATACTCCGTCGACCAGTCTGCTTCGGTCGCTTCTTGCATATCCGGAACGATTTTCCGCGCGGCAGCGTCGCCTTTCAGAACGCACCCTGCTTCCCGGAGCGCGGACGCGATGCCCGGGAGCTGAGCCGCCGCGACTTTTTTGTCGATCAGGAGTGTTTCGGCGGAACCGCAGACGCTGGTCCGGCGCATTTTCGAATTCAGTGCAATATCGCGGGCCATATCCGGGTCCGCCGCCGCGTCGACATAGACATGGCAGACGCCGTCGAGATGGGCGATGACAGGAATCCGGCTTTCCTTCTGCACCCGCTCAATCAGGCTCTTGCCGCCGCGCGGCACGATGATGTCCACCGTGTCGTTCATGGTCAGAAGCGCGCCGACAGCCGCGCGGTCGCGGGTCGGGATCAGTTGCACCGCGGCTTCCGGAAGACCGGCGGCTTTCAGCCCCTGATGCAGGCACTCGACCAGCGCGTTCGAGGAATGGAAGCTTTCCGAGCCGCCACGCAGGATCGCTGCATTGCCGGATTTGAGGCAGAGACTGCCGGCATCCGCGGTCACGTTCGGGCGGGATTCATAGATGATGCCGATGACGCCGAGAGGCACCCGGACGCGGGCGATTTTCAGCCCGTTCGGGCGGTCCCACTCGGCCATCACACCGCCGATCGGATCCGGCAGGGCGGCGACGTCTTCCATGCCCTGGGCGATGGCCTCGATCCGGTCCGCATCCAGTTTCAGCCGGTCCATCAGGGACTCGCGAACGCCTTTTTCGTTTGCGAAATCAAGGTCTTTCGCGTTCGCTTCCAGGATTTGCGGCAGGGAGGCACGGATCGCTTCGGCAGCACCTTTCAGCGCCGCATTTTTTTGTTCCGTTGTCGCAACGGCGAGGGCGGCTGAGGCCTCACGCGCGGCTGCGCCGAGGCCGGACATCATCCCGGCAATGTCGCCATTATCCGTGCTGTCGATCTCAAGAATGGCCATGGGTCCGCTTGCTCCCAAATTTCCTTCGGTGCGCGCCGGTCAGCGCTCAAGCACCAGATCGTCCCTGTGGACCAACTCGTCGCGGCCACGGTAGCCGAGGACACGTTCTATTTCACGGGATTTGTACCCCGCGATCAGCTTGGCATCCGCCGCACTGTAGGCCGAAAGCCCGCGTGCGACCGGCCGCCCCGCCGGATCGAGGATTTCCACCAGGTCGCCGCGCTCGAAAGCGCCGCCGACCTTCGTGACACCTGCGGGCAGCAGGCTCTTGCCGCGTGTCAGCGCTTTCAGGGCGCCCTCATCAAGGGTGAGAGAGCCTTTTGGCGTGAGAGAGCCGGCAATCCAGTTCTTGCGTGCGCCGCGCGGTGTGGTCGCTGCCGCGAACCAGGTCACGGGCGCGCCGTCACTGATGGCCCGTAGCGGGTGTGGCGCGTAACCCTTGGCGATGGCCATGCGGCACCCGGCGGCGGTGGCGATCTTCCCGGCGGCGATCTTGGTGACCATGCCGCCCGACGCGTGATCGCTGCCGGCGGTCCCGGCCATGGCTTCGATCTCCGCGTCGATATGCTCGACGAAAGGGAGATGCGCGGCTGAGGGATCATGGCGCGGGTCGGCGGTGTAGAGGCCGTCGATGTCGGAGAGCAGGATCAGGGTGTCCGCGCTGACCATCTGGGCGACGCGGGCGCCGAGCCTGTCATTGTCCCCGAAACGGATTTCCTCGGTCGCGACAGTATCGTTTTCGTTGATCACCGGAACAGCGCCAAGGCCCAGCAGGGCGGTCAGCGTGGAGCGCGCGTTCAGGTGGCGCCGCCGCTCTTCGGTATCGTCGGGGGAGAGCAAGACCTGCGCGACCGTGATGCCATGCCGGGCCAGAGCTTCCTGATAGGCATGGGCGAGCCGGACCTGTCCGGTCGCGGCGGCGGCCTGTTTCTCTTCCAGCTTCAGCGCGCCTTTCGGCAGGCCGAGATGGCGCCGTCCGACGGCGATGGCGCCGGAGGAGACCACCAGCACCTGTTTGCCCTGCGCCTTCAGCTCCGCGATATCGTCGGCCAGGGAGTTCAGCCAGTCGCGCCTGACCTCGCCGCCATCCTCGTCCACGAGCAGGGCAGAGCCGATCTTGACGACGATCCGCTCGGCGGTGTCGAGACCGGCTGTCTTCAGCAGCTCAGTGCCGTCGGGACTCATACGGGAGACCAGCCGGCTCCACTCTCGCCGGTTTCTTCGGAGCCTTCTGTTTCGTCTTCGGACGCGGCGTTGTCGTTGTCGTCCTTCTCCGCCGCATCCTTACGCGCCCGGCGCGCTTCCTGAACGGGTCCGATCAGGGCAGCGAGTGCGGCATCGAGGCCGGCGCCGGAGACGGCGGAAAGGGTGATGACCTCACGGCCGATTTCCTGCTGCACCATGTCGATCAGCACGGGGATATCTTCCTCGGGCACCGCATCGATCTTGGAAAGCGCGACGATCTCCTGCTTGTCGGAGAGACCCCCGCCATAATCCTCAAGCTCCTGGCGCACGGTGCGATAGGCGGCGGCCGGATCGTTCTGGGTTGCGTCGACCAGATGCAGCAGTACGGCGCAGCGCTCGACATGGCCGAGGAAGCGGTGGCCGAGCCCGGCCCCTTCCGAGGCACCCTCGATCAGGCCAGGAATATCGGCAATGACGAATTCATCCTTGCCGACCGTGGCGACGCCGAGACCGGGATGCAGGGTGGTGAAAGGGTAATCCGCGATTTTCGGGCGGGCCCGGGTGACACTGGACAGGAAGGTCGACTTTCCGGCGTTGGGCAGGCCGAGCAGACCGGCATCGGCGATCAGTTTCAGCCGCAGCCAGACCCACATTTCCTCACCCGGCCAGCCGGGCAGGGACTTGCGCGGCGCCTGGTTCGTGGATGTCTTGTAATGCGCGTTGCCGAAGCCGCCGTCACCGCCCTTCATCAAGACGATGCGCTGACCGACTCTCGTCAGGTCGGCGATGACATGCTCGCGGTCGTCGTCCAGGACCTGCGTTCCGACAGGCAGGCGCAGCACGGAGTCGCCGCCGCTGGCGCCACTGCGGTTGCCGCCGGAGCCGGGACGGCCGCTATCGGCCTTGAAATGCTGCTGGTAGCGGTAGTCGATCAGCGTGTTCAGGCCGTCGACGCATTCCAGCACCACGGCGCCGCCGCGACCGCCATCGCCGCCATCCGGCCCGCCATATTCGATGAAAGCCTCACGCCGGAAGCTGACGCAACCGGGGCCGCCGTCGCCGCTTTTCAGAAACACCTTGGCCTGATCGAGGAACTTCATCTCATGTCATCCAGTAATACCCGGCCCGGCCCAGAGATCCGGAATTCGGGCACGAAAAAAGGGAACAGCCAAAGGACCGTTCCCTCATCCGCAGCCGTGACCCGCCCGGAAGCGGGTGCGGCGTTATTCTGCTGCTTCAGCCAGCGCCACTTCCACGAAGGTGCGGCCGTTGCTCTTCCGGCGGAAAGCAACCTTGCCTTCCGACAGCGCGAACAGGGTGTGGTCACGTCCCATGCCGACATTCTCGCCCGGATGGAACTTGGTGCCCCGCTGCCGGATGATGATGTTGCCCGGGATCACGGCTTCGCCACCGAATTTCTTGACGCCAAGACGGCGTCCGGCGGAATCGCGACCGTTACGGGAACTACCGCCTGCCTTTTTATGGGCCATGGATTACTCCTTCGTCTCGGCTTCGGCCGAAACCTCTGCCGGAGCTTCAGCTTTCGCCGGAGCTTTCTTGGCAGCGGCCTTCTTCGGCGCGGCTTTCTTCTTGCCGTCGGCCAGGATGTCGGTCACACGCAGAACCGTCAGTTCCTGACGATGTCCACGGGTCCGGCGATAGCCCTGACGGCGCTTCTTTTTAAAGACGACGACCTTGTCGCCTTTGGTCTGCTCAAGCACTTCGGCGCGTACAACAGCACCTTCGACAGTCGGCGCACCAACTGTGAGGTCTTCGCCTTCACCCAGCATCAGAACGTCGGCAAGATCAACGGAAGAACCGGCATCGCCGGAAAGCTTCTCTACCTTGATGACGTCGTTCGGGGCGACTTTGTACTGTTTACCGCCGGTTTTAACGACTGCGAACATTGTCAATACTCTGGCAATGAAAAGGGCGCGCGGACACTTACTCCCGCGTCAGAGCGGCGGACTATACTCCTGGCGACGTTCAAGTCAACAGCGGATTGCCCGGTTTTTGAGAGAATCTGCGGGGCAGATATGTTGGCCCCGGATGTCCGCATCGTCACCGGATCAGGCCCCTATATATAGTGTCCGACGCGGGCAGGCGCAAAGGCCGGGAAAACCGGGCCGGAATTGCCGGAAGGCGCATTGCGTTTTCGCCGTGCTTTTGACGGGAAATATACTGCCGGATACGATCAGGCCGGGTGAAGCGGACCGGTATCATGACATACGCAATACCGCCTTTCGAGAATCCGGCCGTCGCGGCTGCATACGAGTCCTTTCCTCCGAGGGAGCGGGAAGGTCTGCTGGCGCTGCGCGATCTGATCTTCGAGACGGCGGCGGAGACGCCGGGGGTCGGCCCTCTTGAGGAAACCCTGAAATGGGGCCAGCCCGCCTACCTGACGCCGAAAACCAGATCAGGCTCCACCATCCGGCTCGGTTTGCCGAAGCAGGGCGGCTTCGCCCTCTATACCCATTGCCAGACGACACTCATCCCGGACTTCCGCAGCCTCTTCCCGGATGACTTCCGGTATGAAGGCAATCGCGCGGTGCATTTCAGAGAGGGCACAGCCCTGCCGCTCGACCCGCTGCGGCTGCTCATCCGCAGCGCCCTGACCTATCATCTGAAATAACCGGCTGAAATAGGCGACGCGGGCCAGTGCGAAAGCCGGAACGCTGGACATGCAATTCCGGTATTGAATCCCGCCACCCGCCCCGCTATGTTCCGGCCCCTGTTCGGAGAGGTGCCGGAGTGGTTGAACGGGACGGTCTCGAAAACCGTTGAGCGCGCAAGCGTTCCGAGGGTTCGAATCCCTCTCTCTCCGCCAGACCCCCTTAAATTATATTCAATGAGTTATGGCCCGCCGACGACCGGCCGGACGGCGTTTTCCGATTTCGCCCCCCTTACCCCGCTAGAGCCCTTTGCCGGGACCCTTGCCGGGCTCCTGACCGGGCCAGAGCCGCGTGGCGGCGGCGAGGTCGGGCCAGCCGATCGGCGCACCGGCCTCCTTTGCGGCATCGCGCTCGGTCAAGGCCGTGTTCCAGAAGCCGGCGATGTAGCGCTTGCCCGTGATCCCGTCGGACTCGGGGCTGGCCAGCCAGGCGGCCGGTGGCCCCATCACCTCGGGCTTCAGCATCTTGGCGCGCGGAATGCCCGCTTCGTCGCTGATGAACGCGGTATCGGTCGGTCCGCCCGGAACCAGGACGTTGACGGTGACGCCGGTGCCTTCCAGTTCCTGCGCCCAGACCGCGGAGCTCGCCTCCAGGGCGGCTTTCAGGGGGCCGTAGGGCAGCACCCGCAGCATGGTAATGAAACTGGTCGTGTTGTTGACGACACGGCCCCAGCCACGCTCGACCATGGCCGGCGCCGCGGCGCGGATCATATGCACGGCGCCCATGTAGTTGATTGTGAAGAACCTGGTCATCAGCTCCGGAGTGACCTCCGCTATGGAGGGCAGGTTCGTCTCCGCGTCGGGCCGGAAGGTGCTGACGCTGATCCCGGCATTGTTGAACAGGATGTCGAGGCTGCCGAAGGCGGCGATTGTCTCGGCGACGGCCCTGGTACAGTCATCCTCGACGGAGACATCGTGCGGGAAGGCGATGGCGGAGCCCGCGCCATGCTGCTCGTTGATTTCGGCAGCTACTCTGCCGGCGGCGGTGCCATCTATGTCGGTTACCGCGATCCGGACGCCGCGTGCCGCGACCGCCCTGGCCATGGCGGCCCCGATTCCGCCGCCCCCGCCTGTGATCAATGCGACTTTCCGCTCGCTCATAATGCTTTCCCTTCCCGTTGCCTTGTTGGCAGTTTGGACTCCAGGACCGGTTTGGCCAGTTCGATGGTTGATGGGCGGTCGCCTAACTGTTCCTGGGCAGCACCGCGTCCAAGCTGGTATCGACGACAATGAATTGCGGCCCGGGCGCGGCGAGAAGCGCCGGCAGGAGGTCGAGATCGGCCTCTGTCTTCAACCGTGTGACGGCGAAGCCATAGGCCCGTCCCATCAGCTCGAGGTTCGGATTGACGAAGCCGGTACCGACCGGACGGCCCGGAAAGTGGCGCTCCTGGTTGATCCGGATCGACGCATAGACGCCGTTCTCCGAGAGAATCACCTTCAGCGGCAGACCGCGTTCCATGGCGACGGAAAGCTCGCTGCCGGTCATCAGGAAACCGCCGTCGCCGACAAGGCAGATCACCGGCGTGCCGGGCCGGCGCAGGCCGGCTGCAACCGCGGCCGGGACTCCGAAACCCATGGCGCCGGAAATCGGCGCCAGAAGCCGCTGGGATGGCCGGAAGGGCACCACCCGATAGACCGGCGCACCGAAAGTGCCGGCATCCACCGTGACGATGGCGTCCTCCGGCAGGATTTCACCCATCCGGTGGATCACCGTCTCGAACGGCATGCCGTCGGTAACGGAAAAGCTGCGCGGCGCGGCGATACCGTTGCGGATGGTGCGCAACCGGTCGGTCCAGGCCGCCCTGCCGTTTGGCGGTGGTGTCGTGCTCGAACCCATTTCAGTAACGAAACGGATGGGGTCGCAGACGAACGAGATGTCCGGCGCGAAATGGGTGCCGATCTGCGCCGGGTCAGCGTGGACGTGGACCAGTTTCATCTCCGGCCGGACCATGCGCGGAAAGCTGTAGCCCTGGGTGGTGATGTCCGAGAGCCGGGCGCCGAGCACGAGCAGCAGGTCGGCGTCGCGCAGCGCCGCCATCTGGTCCGCCGGGTTGGCCAGCCCCATGTCGCCGGCATAGTGCCGCTCGGTATTGTCGACCAGGTCCTGGCGGCGGAAGGAGACCACTGCCGGGATCTGCCAGGTGGAGAGGAAATCGCCGATGGCCGCGCGGCCGCCGGGCCGGTCAAAGGCGCTGCCGACAATGGCAAGCGGCCGTTCGGCCGCGACGAGGGCATCGCGCAACGTGGCGAGTTGGGCCGGGTCGGGCGCCATTACCGGCAGTGCCGGGACGATGACCGGCAGGGCGTCGAGGCTCGCGGTCAGCACGTCCTCCGGCACGACCACGACAACCGGGCCCGGCGTCCCCGTCGTGGCGGTGACGAGGGCCCGCAGCATGACCTCCGGGGCCCGCTCCGGGTCGGTGATCTCGGCGGTCCATTTGGCGATCCGGCCGAACATGTGGCCGTAGTCGATTTCCTGGAAGGAATCCCGCCGCAAGTCCTGTGTCGGCACCTGGCCGACGAGGAGGATGAAGGGCACGCCGTCCTGCTGGGCGGTATGGACGGCGATGGCGGCATTGCTGGCACCGGGGCCGCGGCTGACACAGGCGATACCCGGCACACCGGAGAGCCGGGCGTCGGCCAGGGCCATGAACCCGGCGCCGGCTTCGTGCCGGCAGACCACAGTGTCGATATCGTCCCGCTCGTACAGCGCGTCCAGCAGGCCGAGATAGCTTTCGCCGGGGACGCAGAAGACCCGGTCGATGCCGTTCCGGACCAGTGTATCCACGATCAGGGTGCCGACGCTTGGCATGTTTCCTCCGGGTGCGGATCGACTTTTCTGGCGCTGTCTGAAGCAGCGCTTGGCAGGTCGGCCGTGAATGACCGTCTACATCCCATAGACCAGGAGCGGAGCTCTGCCAACGGGGATTGCGGCCGTCACGCCCGGTGCATCCGGTTTGTTTTCTGAGGATGGCGCCGCATCTTCAACGGGATCCGGCCCCTGTTCGTCCTTGGCTGTCCCCCTTCTTATTTATTGCATGGGTATGGCTATCGCTGGCCAGTGCTGATCAACTACTCTCGCGTTGAATTGCCAAAGAGTTTGCCCGATGTCCGCCTTTGTCGCTGATCCAGATTATCTGACCGAAAGCCGCCGCCTGATGGCAGAGGCGCAGGCGGCGTTGGAGCGTGGGGATCTGGCGGGATCGGCGGATGGGTTCATGCGTGTCGCCCGGCGCCACCCGGCGGCGGTGGGTGGATGGGTTCAGGCGGCGGCGGCGGGATTGCGGGCTGGAGTGCCCTCGCTTGCCCTGACGGCGGCGCGGCGGGCTGTGCTGCTTGATCCGGCGTCCCCATCCGCGACGGCTTTGTTGACTGTTGCCTCCACTGCAGAACCTCTGGCCGGCCGTCACAGGGCGACGGCGCTCTGGGCGCTGACCCATCCGGGCAAGGCAGAGGCGCTGGGTGCCCTTGCAAGCAGTTATCAGGAATTGGGACGACTCCGTGAAGCGGAGCGCGCTGCCCGGGATGCCCTGCATGCCGATCCGAACATGGCATGGGTACGGGTCAATCTCGCCGTGATCCTGCGTGAATCCGGCCGTGAGAGAGAAGCCGAGACGGAGTTGCGCCGGGCCTTGCTTGCCGGCCCGGACGGCAATCTTGCCTGGCGCCGGATGGCGGCCCTCGCCGAGACCTTGTCGAAACTTGACCTCGCGGACAGGGCGGCTCGCCGGGCTCTGGTCATCGATCCGGAAGATCACGTGAGCGCGGTGTTTCTCTCGATTGTCGAGCGTCGCCAGGGCGATCTCGAAGGGGCTCTGCATCGCTTGCAGGCTTTGCCGGAGGCGCTGGACGGCGAGGCGGGGCGCGATGCCGTCGAGTTTGAGCTGGGGACCGTTCTCGACCGGCTCGGGCAATATGATGAGGCCTGGGCTCGTTTCGAGCGTGGCAATGAGATCGCGGTCCAGCGCGCGCCGTCGGGTACTGCTGACCCGCGCCTGTTTTTGAACACGCTCAATGCTTATGAGAGGGCGATATCGGACGGGTGGCCGACGCGCTGGACGCCTCTATCGGAGGCGGAACCGCCCGCCGTGTTCATGGTCGGCTTTCCTCGCTCGGGAACAACGTTATTGGACCAGATTCTGGATGCCCATCCGGATGCGCGGGTGATCGAGGAGCAGCCCGTGCTTTCCAGCGTCGGGGCCGGGTTCGCGGCGCTGGGGGAGGGAACGCTGGCCGAACGGCTGGCCGCGCTCACGCAGGCTGACGCCGACAAGCTGCGGGCGGAATACCGGGCAAAGCTGGCGCGCTGGGCAGGGGAAGAGGGGAGCCGGCCGCGCGTGGTGATCGACAAGATGCCGCTCAACATCGTCTATCTGCCGCTGGCCCTCAGGCTCTATCCGAAGGCCAAGGTCATCCTGTCCCTGCGCCATCCCTGCGATTGCTGCCTGAGCTGTTTCATGCAGTCGATCCGGCTCAATTCGGCGATGGCCAGTTTCACCTCTATGCAGGGAGCCGCCGGTTTCTACGCGCGCGTCATGGCGCTGTGGCAGGAGATTGAGCAGACGCTGTCGCCCGACCATATTACCGTGCGCTACGAGGATCTGGTTGCGGACACGGAAGGAACTGCCCGGCGGGTGACCAGCTTCCTTGGCCTCGACTGGACCGACGCGGTCCTCGATCACACGGCGCACGCCAAGGCGCGCGGGATGATCCGCACCCCCAGTTTCCGCCAGGTTTCGGAGCCGATCTATACGCGCGCTGTTGGCCGGTGGGCACGATACCGGGACCAGATGGCGCCTTATCTGGACACACTTGCCCCGTATGCCGAGCATTTCGGCTATGGCGATCCGGGGATCATCCCGCGCGGGGAAGACGAAGCTCAGGGTTAACGTCCGGCGCCGAACGCGTCTTTCTCGATGAACTCCAGGTTTGGCTTGCTTCTTGCTTACCTCACGTCTCTACAGAGGCGCGCCGCCGGGCGGGCCTGAACACGTGATGGAAGCAGTTGCCGATGGCATTTGCCGAAAGAATGGACTCCGGGGTTTCGGAGGTATCCGCACCTGCAGGCGCCGGTGCGGACGGCCTTCAGATGCACAGTTTTGGATTCTGGCAGCAGGGAGTTGCGCCGGGCGACTGGTCGCGCGAGGTCATTGCGCGGAATCTGGACGGAGAGGATTTCAAAGGCTACCGGCGGGCGTCAGACCCGTCGCATCTGCGCGAGTCCAGCCCATCCTTGCCCGAGGCACGCGGTGCGGAGCCCGCCGAGATCGTGATCGAGACCGGAAGCCTTGTTGCCGGTGTGGAGACGGACCAGACCTTTGCCGCGATCAGTCGGCTGGTTGCTTCCTATGGCGAGGACAGTGCCCGGGACGAGATCGGCGCGGATGCGCTGGTCCGTTCAGCTGGCGCCGATCTCTATGAACTGGAACTGGTCGATACGGTCGCCGGTGCTGCCCGTCGGGCCGGGCTTGAAGGCTCGCCCATGCATGCCGCCATGCGGGGCATGGAAGCGGCCCGCGCCGTTCCGGAAGACGGCTTGAACGAGATCGGTCTGCATCGCCGGGCGGCGGATCAGGAGACCGGGACTGTTTCCAGCGCGAGCGACGCCGAGCTTTTCCGGTTTGACGCGGCCAGCCAGCCCCTGATCCAGAGTGCCGACGATTTCCTGATGCTTTGAGCGCGGTCCGTGCCGCTACCGCCGGATCTTCTTTCCTGACTGCCCCCTTGCGCTGACATGACAGCGCTGGTTCCATGGCGTGGTCTCCTCGTTCCAAGATCCATTTCATGAGCAAAGCCATGTCCGCCTCCAGCACCGGGGCTTCCCTGCCCTACCGCCTGCGTCTGCCCGGCCCGACCGCCGTTCCCGAACGGGTCCGCAATGCTGCGGCACAGCCGATGATCGCCCATCGCGGGCCTGAATTCCTGGCCCGGTTCAAGGCGATCCAGGACCGGTTGCAGCCCATTCTCGGCCGCTCCGGCGTTCCGCCCTTTATCTTCGCCTCGACCGGCATTGGCGCCATGGAATCGGGCGTTATCAATGTCGCCGGGCCCGGTCAGCGGGTGCTGATCGCGACCAACGGCCAGTGGGGGCCGGTCTTCCGGCGGCTGGCCGAGGGGATCGGCGCCGAGGTCGACGAGGTAGTCTCCGGTCTTGGCGATCCGATTGATCTTGATGGCGTGCGCCGGGCGCTGGGCGAGAAAAGCTATGCGGCTGTCCTGACTGTGCACAGCGAGAGCTCGACGGGTGCGCTGACCGATCTGAAGGCGCTTGGCGGGGTCGTTGCGGAAACGGAATCGGTTCTGGTCTGCGACAGTGTCAGCGGTCTTGGCGGGGCCGAATTGCGCGCCGATGAGTGGGGCGTCGATATCGTGGTGTCCGCCTCGCAGAAATGCCTGATGTGCCCGCCGGGCCTCGGCATCGCCAGCATCAGCGAGAAGGCATGGGGTGTGATCGAGCGCGACGATCGCGGTCCGCGCGGCTATTTCGACTATCGCCGTTTCCGGCCGATGGCGGAGAAGGGCGAGCCGACCTATACAGCTCCGGTCGCCATGCTGAATGCCCTCGACGAGTCCTTGACCATGATCGGCGAGGAGGGGCTGGATGCGACACTGGCACGGCATCTGCGGCTTAACCGTGCGCTTACCGCCGGGCTTGAAGCCCTCGGTTTCTCGGTTTTCCCGACAGGCACGCCGAGCCCGACGCTGGTTGTGGTGAAAACACCGGAGGGAGTTTCCGCTCCGGCGCTGATCGATCATCTGGCGGAGCGCTATAATTTCATGATCGCCGGCACCCGGTTCGAGGACCTGAAGGATCGCCTGGTTCGGATCGGCACCATGGGATGGGTCAGCGAGGCAGATATCCTGACCGACCTGGAACAGATTTCCGCTGCCCTTGCCGACCTTGGTGCCAGCGCCGATAAAGGTGCTGCACTTGCAGCCGCGAAAGCAGCATTCGCAGGATAAAAAAGGGAGGCGGTGGATGACGGCACGGGACAATTGGGGCTGGAAGGCCCGGATCGGCATGTTCATTGTCAGCAGCGAGGCCGTTCCGGAGGCGGAATGGTGGGCAATGATGCCGCCGCATGTCTCCGTCCATGCCGCCCGCGTCACCGCGCCGGCGCCCTGGGCTGCCTGGGATGCGGCGCGGACACATGTCACCTTGTCGGAGGATCTGGAACGCGGCGCGAAGCAGTTCGCTTCCATGCGCCTGTCGGCGGTGGTGCTCGGCCACAGCTCCAGCAGTCTGGTTGGCGGCAAGGGCTGGGATGAAGCGGTCGTACAGGGGGTCTCGGAGATTCTCGGGCCCGATATCCCGGTCACCACCAATGCTCTCGACTGTTTTGCCGCTCTGAAAGCGTCTGAAATCAAAAACCCTTTTCTGGTCCTGCCGCCCTGGTTCAACGACGCCACACTCGCCGTCGGCCTCGGTTATTTCCGCGATCACGGCGTCGAGCCCGCCGGCATGCTGCGCTACGATCCGGGTCCGGGCTGGCGTGACGTGCCGACCGGCGACATGTACCCGATGGGTCTCGGGTTCGAGCAGCAGATCGAACCGCTCTACAACCAGGTCAAAGCCGCCTGCCCGGTTGAGGCCGACGGCGTGCTCATCCTCGGCACGGGCTTCCGCTGCGTCGGGATCATCGAAGCGCTGGAGGAGGATTTGCAGCGTCCGGTGATTTCGGCCAATCAGGCGAGTCTCTGGCACTGCTTGCGGTTGGCGGGGGCGCGGGCGGAAGTTGAGGGATATGGGAGTTTGATGACGCAGTGAGCGAACCGTGAATTTTTCATTTTTTGATGTAGCATCGTGGGTGCTATTTTTACGTGATGAGCGATAAAGAAATTTCCCTACTTAAGTATTTTGAGGTTGCGGTAAGTCTTGTCGACGTTCTCATTTGGCCGACGGTCACGATTGTTTTTATTGTTCTGTTTCGAAAGCATATTCGGGACTTAGTTCCGCTGTTGAAGCGTTTGAAAGCAGGCCCGTTGGAGGCCGAGTTCGAGCACGAAGTCGCATCGCTTTCGCAAAAACTGGAACATGAAAAAAGCTCAGAATTGCCGCGTCCTGGAGGGTTAATTTCACGATCAGATGAACTTGCACTCTTTGCCGAGGCGCAAATCAGTCCGCGTGGGGCAATCCTAGAAGCCTGGATACTCGTTGATACTGCGTTGCACGACATTGCTCAGAAGCATTTGAAAGATTTAGATTTGCGGAAGCTTAGTTGGAGATTGATCGACGAACTGGTTAAACGGGGAGTGATTGAGCCAGAAACTGCGTCTGTATTCTATGAGCTTCGCACGCTTCGGAACCACGCTGCTCATACTGCTGACTTCTCTCCCTCTCTGGAATCTACACGCGAATATATAAGAATGGCCTCGAAGTTGGAGGCAAAGCTAGCTGAAGCTGGTGGCCGCTAAGCCTTATCTAAATTTCTGATCTAGCAGTGAGCTTGTGAGCTCGGGCTATATCACACCACACTTGTGGGCGTAATTCCGAACAGCCCCGAAAGTTCTTTCTGATGATTTTCCTAAAATCCCCCTGGCGGATTGGCGTCGATGTGGGGGGCACGTTCACGGATATGGTGGTGGCCGGCGCGGACGGTGCGCTGCATGTCTTCAAGGTGCCCTCGGTTCCGTCGGACCCTGCGCGCGGCGTGATGAACGCGGTGGCGAAGGCGGCGAACGACATGGGGCTGAGCCAGGACGATTTTCTCGGGCAATGCTCTTTCTTCGCGCACGGTTCCACGGTCGCGACCAACACGCTGCTGGAACGCAAGGGTGTGCGCGTCGGGCTGCTGACCACCGAGGGCTTCCGGGACTCACTGGAGATCCGGCGTGGCATCCGGACTAATCCCTGGGACCACCGGACGCCTTACCCTGAGGTGCTGGTGCCGCGTTATCTGCGGCGGCCCGTTGCCGGGCGGCTGGACACGCACGGCCAGGAGCTTGAGCCGCTCGACCTCAACCAGATCCGGTCGGTGGGCGAGCGGTTCCGGGCCGAAGGGGTGGAGGCGGTGGCAATCTGCCTGCTGAATGCCTTCGCCAATCCGGCGCACGAAGAGGCCGCGGCCGCGGTGCTGGCGGAGAGTTGGGGCGGGGACTGGATCGCGCGATCCAGTGCGGTGGCGCCGATCATCGGGGAATATGAACGCAGTTCGACCACGGTTGTGAGCGCCTATGTGGCGCCGCGCGTGGTCGGTTATCTGCAGGAACTGGAGGCGACGCTGGCGGCCTCCGGATTGCGGCACAAACTCTTCATGCTGCAGTCGAATGGCGGTGCGGTCTCGGTTGGACAGATTGCCGAGCGCCCGGTGAACCTGATTCTCTCGGGCCCGGCTGCCGGGGTTGGCTCGATGCGCCATCTGGCGGATGTCTCGGGTCACGATAACCTGCTTTCGATGGAGATCGGCGGCACCAGTTGCGATGTGATGCTGATGGGGGCCGGCCGGATCGCCGTCACCGATGAGCTGTCGGTGGCCGACTACGATCTCGTTATCCCCTCGGTCGATATCCACACGGTCGGCGCCGGGGGCGGCACCATTGCCGGGGTCGACGGCGCTGGCATGCTGTTCGCCGGGCCGGAAGGTGCGGGCGCCCGTCCGGGTCCGGCCTGCTACGGCTTCGGAGGCACCGAGCCGACTGTGACGGACGCCAATCTGGTGCTCGGCCGTCTGAAGCCTGGCGCCTATGCCGGCGGGTCCGTCAGCCTTGATCTGGAAAAGGCCCGGGAGGCGGTGCGAACAAGGGCTTCGGAGCCGCTTGGCCTGTCGGTCGAGGATGGGGCTGCCGGGATCATCCGGCTGGTGGAGCAGAATCTGCTGCATGCGGTGGAGCGGATTTCGGTCCAGCGGGGAGAGAACCCGCGCCGGTTCTGGCTTGTTGCCTGCGGTGGGGCCGGGCCGATGCATGGCGCAACTGTTGGTCGACGGCTCGGTTGCGCGGCGGTCTATGTGCCGCGTCAGGCGGGCGCGTTCTGTGCTCTCGGCATGCTGTATTCGGATGTCCGCCAGGACTTCATGGATGTGCATTTCCAGGATCTGGATACGATATCGGAACAACCTGTCACGATGAGATACGCAGCGCTGGAGGAGCGCGCGCTGGCGATGCTCTCCAATGAAGGCTTTGCACCGGACGCAATGCGAACGGAGCAAGAGATGGATCTGCGCTATGACGGTCAGCAATGGGACCTGCGTATCCCGGTGGCGACGGAGGATGGACCGGTGGACATCCGGGCCGCGTTCGAGAGGGAATACGAACAGCGTTTCGGCCATCTGGTGCCGGGCGGGCGGATTCTCGTCACCGCGCTCCGTGTTGTCGGCAAGGGGCTGTTGCCAACGCTGGCCGAAGGCAGATTACCCTCTGCGGCCTGTCCGGCCGAGCCGGTTGAGCGCCGGCCTGTCTTCATCGACGAACGTCACGGAACGCAGGAGGCCGCGATTTATCGCGGCGCCACTCTGTTGCCGGGGCACAGGCTCCATGGGCCGCTGCTGATCGAGGAAGAGACCACAACCGTTTTTGCCGGGCCGGGCGATCTCGTGACGGTAGATGCGGCGGGCAACTATCTCATTACATTTCAGGAACGGAGGGACGCGGCATGAGCCGGGCCGAGACGAAAGCCGCAGATCCGGTTCTTCTGGCCCTGACGCAGAACCGGCTGGATCATATTTCGCAGCAGATGGGCCATGTCATGGTTCGCACTGCACGCAGTCCAATTTTCAGCCAGGCGCATGATTTCACCTGTTTCATCGCGGGGCCGGACGGGCGGGTGACAGCGCAGGCGGACGGAATTCCAATCCATAGCGGCGGCGGCGGTTTCGCGGTGCGTGCCGTGCTGCGCGATTTCGACGGCGATATCCAGGATGGCGACGTCTTTCTGCTGAACGATCCATGGGCCGCCGGCGGCAATCATCTGCCGGACTGGGTGATCGCGCGGCCAGTCTTCGTCGAGGGCCGGCTTGTCTCTCTCGTCTGCAACCGGGCGCACCAGTCCGATATCGGTGGCGGGGCCGCCGGGACCTACAATCCCGAAGCCACCGAAGTCTGGCAGGAAGGGGTGCGGCTGCCGGTGCTGAAGCTGGTCGAGGCCGGCAGGGTCCGCCGCGATCTGTGGAAACTGTTGCTGCTGAATACCCGCACGCCGGATCTGCTGGAAGGGGATCTTGGCGCCATGCTGGGGTCGACCAGGATTGGGGCGGAACAAGTGGCGAAGCTCGTCTCGGAGCTTGGTGTCGATGCAGCACTCGGTTACTTCGACGGCATCCTTGCCCATGCCGCCGGCCGGATGGGAGCCGCACTCTCGGATTTGCCGGATGGCACCTACGAGGGTGAGGAGCGCAGCGATAATGATTGCTTCGAGTTGCGTGACATCTGGGTGCGGGTGACGGTGACGATCGCGAACGGCCGGGCGACGGTGGATTTCACCGGCACCGACCCGCAGATCCGGGGGTTCAAGAATTCGACCGTCGCGAACACCCATTCGGCGGTTTACACCGCCTTTGCCGCTTTCTTCGATCCGGCGATTCCGCGCAACGAGGGGACTTTCTCCGTCATCGATATCGCGGCGCCGGAAGGCAGCCTGGTGAACGCCCGCGAAGGCGCGCCGACAACCATGGACACGGTTTTCGTCGCGCACGAGATCATCCATGCGGTCTGGAAGGCGCTGAACCAGGCGGCGCCGGATCGGGCTGTGGCCGGGTGGGCGAAGAATATCTTCGGCGTGACGTCCGGCCGGGAGCCGGGAACGCACGGCACTGAAGGCCGTCCTTACGTTTTCTATCACGGGCTGGCGGCGGCCGGCGCCGGCGCGGTCGAGGGCCGGGACGGTTTCAACCAGATCGGCCATCTCTGCACCCTTGGCGGGCTGACCATCTCCAATGCGGAGACCTATGAGCGGCTTTACCCTGTGCATTTCAAAGGCCAGGAACTGCGCTGCGACGGTGGCGGTGCCGGGCGTTGGCGCGGTGGAACGGGCGCACATTACGAGGTCGAAATAAAAACCCCGGCTCTCTATTCCTTCCGGGGCGAGGGGCTCCGCTACCAGACCGGCTTTGGCATCAAGGGCGGTTTCTGGGGGCAGGCGGGCGAGATGCATGTGCAGGAGGAGGGTGAAGAGCCCGAGTTGGCGCCAAAATTCGGCCTCAAGCACATGGGAGCCGCCCGACTGACGGCCAGTTCTCCCGGTGGCGGTGGATGGGGCGACCCGAAATCCCGGCCCGTGGAAGAGGTTTGGCGGGACTGGCGGGACGGGCTGGTTTCAACAGGATGTGCGCGAGACCAGTATGGCGTGATCTTGAAGGGGGATCCGGACGATCCTGGCGCAACGCTGGCTGTTGCGCTGGACGTAGCCGGAACAGAGGCCCTGCGCAGCGGGAACTGAAGTCTAGCGCCTGGCAGCGTCCGGAACCGCGCGCAAGGCTGTCGGCATGTCGCGGTCATAGTCGCTGATATAGTCGCGTGTGAGCGGAACGGCTTCCTGATCGAGCGCGATCTGTACCTGAAACACCATGTGACCAAAGTGACGGAAGGAGAGTTCGGAGCTGATCAGGTAAAACTCCCACATCCTGCAGAAACGCTCGTCATAGAGTGCGGACATGGCGTCCCACTTGGCCATGAATCGGTCATGCCAATGGCGGATGGTTTCGGCATAGTGCAGGCGGAGGATTTCGATATCGGTCACCCAGAGCTGCTGCCGCTCGATCTCGGGCAGTACTTCGGACAATGCCGGTGAATAGCCGCCCGGGAAGATATAGCGGCGGATCCAGGGATTGGTGAAGCCCGGCCCGTCCTGGCGGCCGATGGAGTGCAACAGGGCGACACCGTCTTCCGTCAGAGTTCCGCGAACCTTCGAGAAGAAATCTCGGTATTGGTTGACGCCGACATGCTCGAACATGCCGACGGATACGATCCGATCGAATTTCTCCTCGATCAGGCGGTAATCCATCAACTCGAACCGGACACGGTCCGACAGGCCGGAAGCTTTGGCTCGGGCAACGGCACTCTTATGCTGCTCTTCCGAAAGGGTGACCCCGAGGACTTCGACATCCGCCATCCTCGCCAGGGCAATGGCGAGCCCGCCCCAGCCGCAGCCGATATCGAGTACCCGCTGTCCCGGTTTCAGCAGAAGCTTCGCCGCGATATGCCGGATCTTCGCTTCCTGCGCGGCGTCGAGACCGGTATCGGGTTGCGGGAAGTAAGCGCAGGAATACTGCCGTTGCGGATCGAGGAAGCTGTCATAAAGGGCGCCCGAGAGGTCGTAATGGTGAGCCACATTCTCGCGGGCGCGACTGATCGGGTTGTATTGCTGCAGCCCGCGCACCGCCCAGCTTATGGCGCCAAGCATGCGTTGCAGAGGCTGATCTTCAAGGCGCTGGTAATTCACCATGCCGATCTCGACAAGATCGTAGAGCCGGCCTTCTTCGATGCTTAGCCGGCCGTCCATGTATGCTTCGCCGAGAGCGAGCTGAGGATAAAGCGCAAGCTGCATGTCGGTCGTGCGGTCATGCACGCGGATCGTGACATCCGGTGCGCCCGATCCAACAGTCCGGCGCCGGTCGCCGGGTCCGATAATCGTGATCGTCCCGGTCTTTATCATCCGGGATAGAAGGTTTGCAAACAGCATCGGCCCGCCCCCACATTTACTGAAGAAGACGATGGTGTGGACCGTTGCGGTCAACCGATCCGAATCCCGCAATCTCTGAATTACACGGCCCGGTTATGGTTAAGAATGCGTCAGATCGCGGAAAATTTCAAATCGCCATATCGAATATAGGGAATTCCGGAATCGGAAATAGTCGCCACGCTGAGAACAGACGGCAGCACGGCTGACTTACGAGGACACCTCTTTTGGTCTACCCGTGCGTAAGACGTCTGTTCTGTTCCCTATGCTGCAAAGACATGCATATCCCGGCGCTTGAAATAGGAAACATAGTCAACGATCGTTGACTCGAGCATGGCACGCTCTTCCTGTGGCCGCACATCCGGCATGATGAAATCTTTAACCGGCTCGCGGCTGAAATCGTCCCAATGATCGCGCTCAAAGCGGCCTTCTTTGAGAAGTTGAGAGTAGTAGGGAGTTTCCGCGAGAGGTGAGAGAATGTTGAAATAGGGGATGCGAATACCTAGGTCCGCGATCATTTCCGGAAGCTTCTGGCGATACGCTTCGGTCTCGCCAGGCGATCCCATAATGAAGTAGCCGAGGATGTCGATCCCGTGCTTGGCGCAGTGGTTGGCAAATGTTTCGATATGCTTGTAGCGCTGGGCTTTCTTAAGATTCTGCAGGACTTTGTCGTCAAGGCTCTCGATACCGACATGCAGTCTTTTGCAGCCGGCAGCTGCGAGTTCGGCGATGACTTCCTCGCGCACCTCGACTGTGCCGCGTGCACTCCAGTCAATGTCGATGCCCCGTTCCGCAAGAACTTGGCTGATACCAACGACACGATTTTTACGGATGTTGAAGGCGTCGTCGAGAATATGGATTGAGGTTGCGCCATACTCCACCAAGTCTGCAAATTCTTCTGCGACCCGCTCCGGCGATTTGAAATTGAAGGTTTTCTGCTGAACATCGCAATAGATGCAGCTGAACGGACAACCCTTTGAGGTGAAGACTGGGAGCCGGAGGCGGCCCACATCGAACAGCAGATCGTCATTGTGTTCGATGTAATAGTCTTTTTTGTCGAGTAGGTGCCGCGCCGGCAGCGGCAGGGCATTTAGGTCGGCTTGACCGCCATCGAACACACCCTTTGGGCAGCCGTTGGCAAGCCATTTCGGAAAGGTAACTTCCGCATCGTCGATAAATACCGCATCCGCGCCCTGTTCGATTATATAGGCTGAACTTTTGGTCGCGTGCGGTCCACCGACCACTTTGACAGGGGCCGAACAGCGCTTGAGGATCTGCACCATCGACCATGCGCGATAGGTGACGACTGAGAGACCGAGAACATCGGGTGCAAAGGCCTCAATCTCATTGATTGTTTCTTCTAGCGTAAGGCCGCGGCTCGCTGCGTCCAGCACCTTGACCTCATAGCAGTCCGGGATGCAGGCGGCGATGCTCAGGACACCCAGCGGCATGTATTTGACGGCGCTGTTCTTGTAGAATTTGTCTGTTACCTTGTCCCGCACTTCCCCTTCATAGGGCATGACTGCGAGCAGGATTTTGCGGGGTCGGAGCCCAGGAAGCCAATTTACATTCGGGACCGTTTTAGTCCGGGACATAAGTATATTCCTTCTTCTTCCGGTCCGTAGCGGGTTCCAAGAATGCAACGCCGCTATCCTTGCAACCTTCTGGTGCGCGGAAAGCAATGCAAGGCAGATGCCAATACATCGTGAATCGAGACTAACAGAGACCGTGGATAAATAGTATTAACTTCAATAACTCCGGTTTACACAATTGACAGAAATCAAGAAACATTCAGGGGAAAAGGCGTGGATTATTAAGCGCAGGCCGCACTAGGCGATGCGGCGCCTCAGCCAGTCCGTCAATTGTTCCATTCCCAAAACGATCACGAAAATCGCGAGAATGATGGCGGAGGCCTTCGGGTATTGGAACAGCTCGAAGGCGGACTTCAGTTCCTGACCGATACCCCCGGCACCGACAATCCCGAGCACCACCGACGATCGCACTGCCAGTTCAAGACTGAACAGGCTGGTATTGATGAAGGACGGCATGCAGTCCGGCACCACGGCGGCGAACAGGATGTCGATCTTGCGGGCACCGCCGGCGTCGAGCGCCTCGCGGGATTGCCGGTCGGAATCCTCCATGGCTTCGGCGAAAAAGCGGCCGCAGAACCCGGCGGTATCCACGATGATGGTCAGGGTTCCGGCGACGGCGCCAAGGCCGACGGCGGAGACGAAGAACAATGCCCAGACCAGATCAGGCACCGTGCGGAACAGGGATACGACCATCCGTGCCGCCCAGCGGAAGGGTCCCAGCGGGGACAGTCCCATGGCGCCGCACCAGGCCAGGGGAAAGCTGACAAGGATGCCGAAGAATGTCCCGGCGAGCGCGATCTGAACGGTCTCGAGCAGTCGCATCGCCATCCGGCCAAGGAAGGCCGGGTCGGTTTCCGGCGGCAGCATCCTGTCGAGCAGGGAGCCCATTCGCGGCAGGGCCCCGGCCAACCGCTCCGGCGACGGAGTGACTTCTCCGATGGAAGCAACCAGCAGCGCGCCGAGAGCGACGGCGAGCGCGAAGCGCAGTGGATCAAGCCGGGCAATGCGGGGCATGACGGGTTTTTCCGTACGGATATCAGTCGCCATGGAACACGGGCTCCAGGTCTGCGGGTGTGAGGTCACTGCTGGCCGCGTCCAGCATCACCGTGCCGGCTTTCAGCGCGATGACCCGGTCCGCATAGGAAAGGGCGTGGTTCATGTCATGGCTGGTGAAGAGCAGGGTGCAGCCCCGCGCTCCGGCAAGCCGGTGGAACAGCGTCATGATGTCACTTCCGGCCGCTGGATCGAGACTTGCCGCGGGTTCGTCCGCGATGATCAGGGAGGGCTTGTGAACAATGGCGCGGGCAATGGCAACGCGCTGGGATTGCCCGCCGGAAAGCGTGTCGGCGCGGGCATCCCATTTCTCCCCGAGGCCGACCGCTTCGAGGGCTGCCCGGGCTTCTTCACGGACGGTATGCGGGGCAAGCATCTGGTGCCAGGCCCGCATACCGTGGCCCTGCCCGATATACCCGTTCACCACATTCGACAGTGCACTTGTGCGGCGGACCAGCCCGTGGAACTGGAAGACAAAGCCGAGCTGGCGGCGCAGCGCCTTCCGCTGGCGCGCGCTGGGACTGCCGGAAAATGTCTCGCCCAGAATCTCGACATCCCCGGCGCTCAGAGGAACAAGGCCGGCGAGGCAGCGCAGCAGGGTGGACTTGCCGGCGCCGTTGGCGCCGATCAGGGCGACGCGTTCACCCTGCCGGATATCGAGACTGACACCATTCAGGATAGGCATGCCGGGCGCGAAGCTCTTCTGCGCGTGGCGTACCTGGATTATAGATCCGGTCATGCAACGATGCCGCTGCACGGGCGCCGGAGACAGTGGGTCCCGGGCCCGTGCCTGGCAATTTCAATCAGTCGCCGACGAAGCTGGTGAAGCGCTCGACGCCGATGGTCTTGTACATGGAGCGGACATAGTCGTAGTCGGCATCGTTGACCGACGAGAGGAAGAAACCGCCACGATATTTCTGGTTGTCATCGCCCTTCAGCACGGCGGCCAGAAGGTCCTGTCCATCCTCTTCAAAGGCCTTGCGGACCTTTGCAACGAGGTTCTTGTCGAGCCCGGTGCGGGCGACGAGGATATCGTTCGGCAGATCGCGGCCGCGTGCGATCACGGTGAAAGCAACGTCCGGATAGGCTTTCCGGGCTTTTTGCAGATGGCCGAAATTCATCCCGATGGCGCTGAGGTCGCCGCGGATCAGGGCCTCGATGGCGACATTGCGGGAGATGATTTTCGGCTCGTAGTCGCGGCCGTAATCGAGGCCGAGATCGGCCAGCGCCTGTGCCGGGCCGAGATGTTGGGAAGTTGAGCCGACAGAGCCGAAGGAGATCACTTTGCCCTTGAGGTCGCTGACCTGTTTCACCGGCCCGGTCGCCAGCGTGACGATCTGGGCGAAGTAGTCGGGACGCTGCCAGGCGACAACGATTTCCGGCGTGGCCAGCTCCTTGATGACGACATATTCGGCCGGGCCGGTCAGCACGAAATCGACCTGGCCGGATTTCATCGCTTCCACGGCGGCCGTGCGGTTGCCGACCGGGAAGAGTTCAACGTCGAGACCCGTACTTTTCTCGATCGCTGCTTCGAAGGGACCGAATTCCTGTTGCAGGGCCTCGAGGCCTTCAATGTCGGTGACCGCGAGGCGGACAGTTTCACCCGCCTGTGCAATGGTCGGAAGAGAGATGGCCACGATCGCGGCCGCAAGGATCTTGCGCAACATCGGTAATGCCTCCAAATGTCGGGTTATCGCCCGGTTTGTCTGAACGTCCGACCTTATCGGAGGGGTATCTCTGCCTGATGTTGGGTCCGTGTCGTCTTGACGTCGGTTTGATGACGTTTTCATGTCGCGGCCAGATCGGCCGCTCTAAACGGTAAACTCGCCCCTCACCGGAGTGACTCTCATGCGCCTTGTTTTCGATCATCTCGCCGTTGTGGCCGCTGACCTTGAAGTCGGGACGGACTGGGCAAGGGAGCGGCTCGGCGTCGATATGAATGTTGGCGGCGCGCATCCTAAAATGGGCACCCACAACAGACTGACCCGGACCGGACCGGATAATTTCCTCGAAATCATCGCCATTGACCCGGAGCAGGCCGATCCGGGCAGGAAGCGCTGGTACCGGATGGACGATCCGGCGGTTCATGAAATGACGAAGACGGCGCTGCGGCCGCTTTCCTGGATTGTCGCGACGGACGATCTGGATGCCGTGCTTGGCGTGGCGCGTGACCTTGGTCTTGATCTCGGGGAGCCGGTTCAGGTCAGCAGGGGCGACCTGACATGGCGGCTTTCCGTCCGCGATGACGGAGATCTGCCGGAGGGCGGAACCCTGCCGGTCTTCATTCAATGGCCGGACGGGCCGCATCCGGCGGGTCGGATGCCGGATCTCGGCTTATCGATCTCGAAGCTTATTCTGCGCCACCCGGAGCCGGATCGCCTTGGCCGATTACTGTCCGCGCTTGGCGTTCGGGATATGGTTGAGCTTGAGGATGGTCAGGCGGGGATCGCGGCTGAAATTTCCCGGTTAGACGGACCACCGGTACTGATTGACTAGAGTGCGGGCGGCGCCAGCATCAGATCTCTTGGCACGAGATCCTCGAAACTCTCGTCGATGCCGAAGCCGAGATCTATCAGCTCGCGGTGGATGACCCAGGATTTGGTCAGGACAGGCCGGATCACTGAGATGCGCCGCGTACGGTCGATATCTTCATTGGCAAACAAGATGAAGCCATCGATGTCCGGTTCGTCCGATAGTAGCGGGAAAGCGCATGCTTCAGCGCGGCGTTCCTCGCCATTGTCGTATTTCTGAAGCAGTTCCGCCCTGAAAGCACAGGGGAAGCTGACGGCCATGTCCATCGATTTCATGGCGCAGCTACGGCGTGCCGGATCAACAAGATCGTAATAGTCGGTGCCAACCAGCTTTTGAGCGAAACGCTCCCGGATACTCTCTCCTGCGATACGGAAAGTGCAGGCTGAGCCGAGCGTCACGGCCCCAAGTGCGGTATTTGCCATGACGGGGCCGAAGCTGGAAATATCCAGCCCGTTCTTGGCGGGGATTTTGCCCCCGTTATTCTGCATCAGCTTGGCATATCCCGTTGCGAGAAGCGTGCAGCTCCGTGTCACGAAACTCGGAAGCGCATCGTTCATGTCTGCATGATGGCCGGGTTTGTGCGAGATCCAGCGCGGCATGTGTGACTTCCCCTTTCACCGCAGGACAGCTCCGTCCCCCGACGGAAATGCAGCTTCACTGCCCACGTTACTGTCGAGCTGAAGACTTTCGAATTCGTAAACGACGGATTTCGACAATGCAGAATCCGTACCGGTTTTCGGGGTGCCTGGTTTCTTTCCTCGTCGCGACGAGGCGGTGCCTTGCGATTCGGCCGGGGTCGCTATATCTGTAGCGCCGCCGCCGCGCTGCAGTGCGATCAAGCGCATTGAGCACGCGAGGGGCATCTGAAACCCACCCGGACCCGCGCCAGAATGAGCAAGATCCAGAATCCGTCCCTGCCGAAAGACAAGATCAAGTTCCTGCTGCTTGAGGGCATCTCAGAGACTGCAATACGGCAGCTTGAGCTTGCCGGATATCCGTGTATCGAGCGGCAGGCGAAGGCACTTGAGGAAGAGGCGCTGAAAGCTGCGCTAAAGGATGTCAGGCTGCTCGGTATCCGCTCCCGTACAAAAATGACGGAAAGCGTATTCGCATCGACGGACAAGCTGATCGCGCTGGGCTGTTTCTCGGTTGGTACAAATCAGGTCGATCTGGAAGCGGCGAAGCGGAAGGGTATTCCTGTCTTCAATGCGCCGTTTTCGAACACCCGCAGTGTCGCGGAACTGACCATTGCTGAAATCGTCATGCTGTTCCGGAGGGTGTTCCCGCGGTCGGTCGCGGCGCATGAGAGCCGCTGGGAGAAATCGGCGGCCGGCAGCCGGGAGATCAGGGGCAAGACTCTCGGGATCGTCGGATACGGCAATATCGGCACCCAGCTGGCGAATCTTGCCGAGGCGATGGGCATGCGGGTGATCTATTTCGATCGCACCGACAAGCTGAGCCACGGCAATGTGGAGCCGGCAGCCAGCCTGGACGAGTTGCTGGAAGCGTCCGACGTGGTTTCCCTGCACCTGCCGGAAACCCCGGAAACCAAGGACATGATTGGCGCGCGCGAAATCGCCAAGATGAAGCCGGGCGCCTATCTCATCAACAATGCCCGTGGCACCATTCTGGATGTGGACGCGCTGGCGGCGGCTCTGAAGAGCGGGCATCTCGCCGGTGCGGCGGTGGATGTGTTCCCGACAGAGCCGAAATCGAACGCGGACCCGTTCCAGTCCCCGCTGCAGGGGCTCGACAACGTGATCCTGACACCGCATGTCGGCGGCTCGACCGAGGAAGCGCAGGAGCGTATCGGAGAGGAAGTTATCCGCAAGATGATCGAATATTCCGATGTAGGCTCGACCGCCGGTGCGGTGAACTTTCCGGAAGTACAGCTTCCGCCGCGTCCGGCCGGCACCCGCTTCATCCAGGTGCAGCGCAATCTGCCGGGCGAACTCGGGCGGCTGAACGATGTGTTTGCGGCCCACAATATCAACATCGCGGCCCAGCATTACCAGACGGACGGTGAGATCGGGTATGTCGTGCTCGACGCGGAGGGGCATGTTCCCGAGGCGGACAAGGTGATCCGCGCCGTTCGTGCGCTTGAGGGCACGATCCGCGCCCGGGTGCTTAACCGGGTTCGCTGAACCCGCTGCCTGGCGGTTCGCCTGCGGCTGCTTGGTGTCCCGATACTGGCAGGATAGACTGGTATCGGGGACGGGGAGTCTGGAATGGCGTCACTCTTGGACATGCTGCGGCGCGACGATCTGGTCGCGCTGGCGATTTTCATAGCCTGCTGGCTTGGCTACGAGACCTTCGTGGCGCTCAGGATCAAGCGTGGGCACGGTCTGCCGGCGGCCATGCAGGCCTGGCGGCGGGACTGGTTCGAGGCCTCCGCGACCCGGGAAAACCGGATCATCGATATCCAGATCCTGCGCTCGCTTGCCGGGAACTCGGCCTTCATGGCCTCGACCAGCATTTTCGTGGTTGGCGGCCTCGCTGCCGTCTTCGGGGCGTCTGAACAGGCCGTCGCGGTACTGAACCAGTTTCGTTTTCTTGTCGAAACAAGTCAGGACCGGTTCGGTCTGAAGATTGCCTTGCTGATCTTCATTTTCACCAATGCCTTCTTCCGGCTGGCCTGGTCCATCAGGCTGCACAACAACGCGGCCGTGGTGCTCGGTGCGATCCCGCAGCCGGAAATCGAGGATCTGCGTGAGGTCGGTCGTGAACGGGCCGGGGTTGCGGCCGAACTCGCGAGCCTGGCTGCCCGGCATTACAACGGCGGTGTACACTCCTATTATTTCGGCCTCGCGGTCTGCACATGGTTCGTGCATCCCTTCGCCTTCATCGCCGCCTCGCTCTGGGTCGTCGCGGTCCTGCATCGCCGGGAATTCCGCTCCCGGGCCCTGCGCACGGTGCGTCGGGACTAGAGGTCCTTGGCGAAGCGCAAGCCGTCATAGATCGATGCGTGGATATTGCGGGAGGCGACTGCGTCTCCGATCCGGGCCAATGTGAAACCGGCGTCCGGATTGCGTGCCGGGAAGGCGTCCTCGCCCCTGATCAGGGCCTTGTAATCCACGGCACCGAGATTGCGCGACTGCGGCTTCAGATCGAAATAAAGTTCGTCCATCGGCAGCGTGCCATGTTCGATCACGACATGATCGACGGCGCGGGTCTCCGTCCGCTCGCCGTAATCCGAGCCGAGCGTGGCTACAAGTTCGTTCCCGTTCCGAGAGACGCCGATCAGCCGCATGTTGATGGTGATACGGCTGGCCGACTGATGCAGCGCCTTGGCATAGGCGACATGATTGAGGCCGCCGATTTCCGGCGCGAAAAAGCGCTCCGGCGTGACGATCTCGACTTCCGCACCCTTCTCGATCAGCATTTCCGCCGCCTGCATGCCGGGATGACCGCCATTATCGTCAAAGACCAGCACCCGGCCGGTTGCCGAAAGATCGCCTGACAACACATCCCAGCTCGAATGCACCAACGCGTTGCCTTCTTCGAGGATTTCCGTGTTCGGCAGACCGCCGGTGGCGATAAAGACGAAATCCGGTTCTTCCGCCAAAACGTCCGCCGCTTCGGCGTAGGTATTGAAGCTGATCTGGACCCCGGCCGCCTCAAGCTGTGCCAGACGCCAGTCGACAATGCCGATCAGCTCGGACCTGCGCCGGCTCTGCGCCGCCAGCCGGACCTGGCCGCCTGCATCCGGCGCGGCTTCGAAAACATGGACATGATGCCCTCGCGCGGCGGCGACCCGAGCGGCTTCAAGGCCGGCTGGACCTGCGCCAACCACGGTGATGCGCTTGCGCGGTCCTTCCGTTGGCGAAATGATCTGCGGCATGGTCAGCTCGCGCCCCGTCGCCGCGTTGTGGATGCAAAGCGCTTCGTGCCCTTCGTAGATCCGGTCGAGGCAATAGGTGGCGCCGACACAGGGCCGGATATCGTGCTCGCGGCCCTGGCTCAGCTTCAGGGCGATATGCGGGTCTGCGATATGGGCGCGGGTCATGCCGACCATATCGAGCTTGCCCTCGGCCACGGCATGCCGGGCAGTGGCGACATCCGCGATCCGGGCGGCATGGAAGACCGGGAACCTGGTCTCGGACCGGACCTCGCCGGCGAAATCGAGATGCGGGGATGCCGGCATGCCCTGGACCGGGATGACGTTCGACAATGCCGCATCGCTGTCGATATGGCCCCGGATGACATTGAGGAAGTCGACCTGACCGGTGCCGACCAGCCGGCGGCAGATCTCTATTCCCTCGTCCTTTGAAATCCCCTTGTCCCATTGCTCGTCCGCGACCAGGCGAAGGCCGACAATGAAATCGGCGCCGACCCGGTCGCGGATGCTGTCGAGGACCCGGCGGGTGAAGCGCAGCCGATTGTCGAGGCTGCCATTATGCTCGTCTTCGCGGAAATTCGTCGCCGGTGACCAGAAGCCGTCGAGCAGATGCCCGTAGGCTTCCAGCTCGATACCGTCGAGGCCTGCGGCCTGCATTCGTTCGGCGGCCGTCGCGTAATCCTCGGCAATGCGGTCGAGATCCCAGTCCTCGGCTTCTTTCGGAAAGGCCCGGTGGGCCGGCTCGCGCACTGGGGACGGGGCGAGGACGGGCAGCCAGTCCGCCTTGTTCCAGTTGGTGCGCCGGCCAAGATGGGTGATCTGGATCATCACGGCGGTGCCGTATTCGTGGCAGTCGTCGGCAATGCGTTTCAGATGCGGAACGATCTCGTCGCGATAGGCATGCAGGTTGCCGAAGGCGGCCGGGCTGTCTTCGGAGACGAGGGCGGACCCCGCCGTCATTGTCATGGCGATGCCGCCCTTGGCCTTTTCCAGATGATAGAGCCGGTAACGGTCGGTCGGCAGGCCGTCCTCAGAATAGGCGGGCTCGTGCGCCGTGGACATCAGCCGGTTGCGCAGGGTCAGGTGCTTGAGCTGGAAAGGCTGCAGCAGGGGATCTCGGGTCATCGGCATCTCCGAGGAGAGAGGGCGGGAGCAATCAGGCTAGCAGGTTGATGCGCATGTAAATGCTTCACGGCGACATGAATGCCGTTCCTAGAAAATTCCGGCCTCCAGCCCGGCAGACATGCCGGCACCGAGATCGCGGCATTCCTCGATGAAGCGCGGATCGAACGTGCCGCGGCAGACCAGCGGTTCCTGAACCGCGCGCCAGCGCAGACCGGTTGTGATCGATTGTACTGCCCGGCAGGTGCCGGTGCCGTCATGCCCGGCGCGCACGAAAAGCGCATAGGGCAGGCCCTGGGTTTCCTCCAGGCAGGGATAATAGATCCGGTCGAAAAAGTCCTTCAGCGCCCCGCTCATGTAGCCGAGATTTTCGGTCGTTCCGAGGATCATGGCATCGGCGGAGAGGACGGCATCAGGGCCGGTATCGAATGGTGAGAGGCAGGTCACGTTCACACTGCCGTCGCCGGCTTCCTCGGCACCGCTGCGAACCGCATCAAGAAGGGTGCGTGTGTTTTCGGACGGAGCGTGCGCGACGATGAGAAGTGATTTGCCCATTCGCCAACGGTAGCAAATCCGCAACGTGGTGCACGCTGCTTATTCTTGCCGATGGGGAACCGCTGGAATTCCGGTGTTCAGCCCCACATTGTGGCAGGGCCGCTTGCAGCCCTGCGGCGACCGGGTAGAGTTGCCGCCAACAGACGCAGCCGAGGCTGCGCGATCGGAACCGGAGAAACACCGCCAATGCCCGACAGCCAGAACATCCCTTCGAACGATGTGATCGAAACGCTCCTGAACCGGGTCAGCGTTCGCAAATACACCGACCAGCCGGTCAGCGAGGAGATGATCGATACGATCCTGAAGACTGCGTTCAGGGCGCCGACTTCCTCGAATATCCAGACTTATAGCGTTGTCGTGGTCCGCGATCAGGAACGGCGCGATGCATTGATGGCGGCGTGCGGCAATCAGCGACATATCGGCACAGCGCCGGTCTTCCTGGCCTTCTGCGCGGATCTTACCCGGATCGAGGATGCTCTGGTCCGCAACGGACACAACATCGACAGCAACAATCTGGAAACCGGCCTGGTGTCCGCCCTCGATGCCGGGCTGGTCGGCATGTCCGCCTATCTGGTGGCGGACAGCCTGGGCCTCAAAGGCGTGATGATCGGTGGTGCCCGCAACAAACCGGTCGAAGTCGCCCGGATTCTCGGTCTGCCGCCGCGAGTCTTCTGCGTTTTTGGCATGTGTCTCGGCTGGCCCGGGGAAGCTCCGGCGCAGAAGCCGCGCATGGATTACGACGGTCTGGTGCATTTCGAACAGTATGGCAAAAGCCGGAGTGGCGCCGACGCAACGGCAATCGTGGACAGCTACGATGGTGCGCTGGCGAAGCATTATCGCTCCCAGGGCCGGGAGACCACCGACGCGTCATGGTCCGATGATATGGACAAGAAATTCTCTCCGCCGCTTCGCGACGATCTGCGCGAGCGGCTGAAGGAACTCGGATTCGATTTCCGCTAGAGCGGGTTAACCGCCGGACGGACTGAAAGGGAGGACTGAACTTGGACTGGAAAGATCGCCGGCGCCGGTTTCGCGGCGTTATCGAGGGTGAGCGGTGCATCCGGCCCGGCTCCGTGCATGATGCGCTGTCCGCCCGGATCGCCCAGGATCTCGGCTTCGAGGCCGGAATGCTTGGCGGCTCCGTCGCCTCGCTCGCGGTTCTCGGTGCGCCGGACGTGATGGTGCTTACCTTGTCCGAGCTTGCCGGGCTGGTGCTGCGGATCAATCGTGCTGGCGACCTGCCGCTGATGATCGATGCGGATCATGGCTTCGGCAATGCGCTGAATGTCCGCCGTACGGTGGAGGAACTGGAGACGGCGGGTGCCGCCGGTCTCTCGATCGAGGATACGGACCTGCCCGAGCCATATGGCAGTGATGGAAAGGCGCGGTTGCTCAGCCTTGAGGAAGGCGTCGGCAAGATGCGCGCCGCGCTCGCCGGCCGGCAGGACCCCGATCTCGTCATTGCCGGGCGGACCAGTGCGGCAAGCATCAATGGGGTTGCGGATGCCATTGAGCGGGCGAAGGCGTACGAAGAAGTCGGTGTCGATGTCATCTTCCTGATCGGCATCAAGACCCGGGCCGATCTCGATGCGGTTGCCGGGGCGGTAAACCGCCCGCTGATCATCGGCGGTGTGCCGCCGGAGCTGGACGACTGGGATTATCTCTCGGCGCGCGGCGTCCGCATTGCCCTTCAGGGGCACCAGCCGATCGCCGCGGCGGTTGCCGCCGTCGAGGCAACGCTGCGCGCGCTGCGGGACGGCTGTCATCCGTCCGAAATCAAAACACCTCTGGCATCGTCTGACCTGATGAAGCGTCTGACCCGTGCGGACAGTTATGAAGAGATGTCGGAGCGGACGCTGGGCCGGATTTCGGACGCCTGACGGGGACGAAAAGCCGAAGCATTACAGCGATTCGGGCCCGATGCGGAATTGGCCGGGAAAGTTCGATGATTATCTATACGCGAAGGCCTTGATCCCGTCGTCTTCGCGAGGGTTCGGTGAAATTGGCTGTATGGAAACAGTTTTCACGGAAATTTTTTTAGAAAATGAAGTGTCTTTACAAATATTTAACGTTTCTGGAGTCGGGGCTGTCTGCCGCAGTGCCCGGCAATGAGCATAACAGCCGCAGGTAGGATTGAAAAAAGTAGGCAATGCGCGGATTTCCTTCGAACATGGAATAGGTCACTCTGCTTTCTCCGATGACGTAATCTGAGACCTGTGACTGGCGACTTGATTTGGTAGTGAACACCAAAAACCGCTCAATCGACGATGCGGGGGAGACAGTCACGGCGATGCTGGACAGCGGATTTGCCGCGGCCATTCCGTCGGAATTTCGTGGGTCCGATCTCGGCGTTCTGCGCCGCACGCCCGGCTTCGAGGCGGTGCTCGAGGATCTCAATGTCCGCACCCTCGAAGAGGTCGATCCGGGCTACCTTTCCCTGCTGAAGTCGGTTCTCGCCAGCGGGGAGAATCGTAGCCGCAATCTTCGGGCGCATGCGGGAGAGCGCGAGCGCTTTCTGCGTATCGATGCATATCCGATACGCGACACGGAGGGGGCGGTCTCCGGGGTCGCTGTCGTGGCGACGGACAATGCTTCGGCGGCACGCCGGGAGAAAACGGTTTTGCGTAACCTGGAGCTGGAACGCTCGAGGTTCGACGATTACCCGGTCGGCACCACGGATGAAGACTGGACCGGTGCCCGGCGGGTGCTCGAACGGCTGAAGCGGGACGGTCACACCGATATCCCGGCCTATGTCAGGGCGAATCCTGAGATCCTGGTGGATCTTGCCGATGGTGCGCGGATCGTCGACCTCAACGAGGCGGCGGTAAAGACATACAACGCGCCGGACAAGCGGACCCTGATCGAGCATTTCAACCAGGCCCCCGATCTTTCTTCCTATAATCCTGAAACCGGGCTCTCCGACATCTTTGTTGAGTTGCTCACGCGTTTCTTTGCTGGCGAGACCAAGGTCGTTGTCGAGGGCTGGGACACGACATTTGATGGACGGGATGTCTATCTTCGGACCAGTACCAGCATCATGCCCGGCTTCGAGGAGAGCTGGGGTTGGGTGTTGCAGACTGTGGAGGACATCACCGATCGCAAGGAGATCGAGGATCAGCTCCGCAAGGCGCAGGAGCGGTACGAGCTTGCGGTCGAAGGCGCGCGCGACGGGCTGTGGGACTGGAACCTGGCTGGCAACGAGTTCTTTGCCTCGGCGCAGATGTGCCGAACGGTGGGGTGGGGCGAGGAATCCCGCACCATGCCGGGCCGGTCCGCCGATTCCTACATTCATCCGGAGCACCGGAGGGCGGCACGCCGCGCCATGATGCGGAAGCTGCGCGAGGGCGCGGACAGTTTTTCACTGGAATACCGGATCGAGGACCGTGACGGGGAACCGGTCTGGGTTTCCAATCATTTTCGGGTGGTTCGCGACGCGGCCGGACGGGTCGCGCGCATGGCCGGCTCGGTCACCGAGGTCACGGCGCGCAAGAAACACGAAGACGAGCTGCGCGCGGCCAAGGAGCAGGCCGAGCTCGCCAATCGGGCCAAGTCCGAATTCCTCGCCAATATGAGCCACGAGCTGCGCACGCCGCTGAACGCGATCCTCGGATTCTCGCAAACGATTGCATCGGAAATGTTCGGGGCACTCTCGAACGATCGGTACAAGGAATATGCAGGCGATATCAACAGCAGCGCGGTGCATCTTCTGGAGCTGATCAACGACATTCTCGATATGGCCAAGATCGAGGCGAACGAGTTCATTGTCTCCGACGATCTGTTCGACGCTATCTCGGCGGTCGACCGCTGCGTCCGCTTCATGAGTGAGCGGGCGGCTCGTAAGCAAATCGAAATTGCGGTCTCCATCGATGCGAAGCGGCTTGCGGTCGAAGCCGATCAGCGGATGTTCCGCCAGATTTTGCTTAACCTGCTGTCCAATGCGGTGAAATTCACCGATGAGGGCGGAAAGGTCTGGGTTGAGGGCGGAGAAATCGTCGACGGCCATCTGGAATTCCGCGTCGGCGATACCGGGATTGGCATGGCCCCGGAGGATATCGAGGTCGCGCTGACGCCGTTCGGCCAGGTCGGCAAAGGCCGGCTGGTGGCGCAGGAAGGCTCCGGCCTCGGCCTGTCCATCGTTTCCCGCCTGATCGAACTGCATCAGGGAAGCCTGAGTATCAATAGTGAGATCGGCAAGGGAACGCTTGTGACATTGCGGTTTCCGGAGAGCCGGTTGCGTCAGATCTGAAGACGCATCCTGTGCCGGATCGCGGATCGGTCACGCTGGTGTGAAATCCTTTCATGTGCGGAATCATGCCGCGTAGATTACCTCCAGACCTGATCGAACAAGCAGATGCGAGGATTCAGGTGGTTGAGGAAACCGGGGTAAGCGGCGTGGAGAACAGCGACGGGGCGCAAGCCAATGGCGGTAAACGCGGCTGGGCTTCGCGTATGGCGCCGGTTCTCGGTCTCGTGCTCGCCATGGCTCTGTTTTTCGGCCTTGGTCTCGACCGTTATGTCAGCCTGGAGCTGCTGCGGGATAACCGGGAACTGCTGACCGGTTTCGTTGCGGACCATTATCTGCTGGCGGCGTTGGCTTTCATTGTCCTCTATGCCGTTGTCACCGGGCTTTCCGTGCCGGGGGCGGCTGTGTTGACGCTGAGTGGCGGCTTCCTCTTCGGGACTATCGGCGGCACAGCCTATGCAGTGATCGGCGCGACGATTGGTGCGACGGCGATTTTCTGGGCCGCGCGGACGGCTTTTGGCGACGCGCTGCGGGCCCGGGCCGGCAAGGCGATCGGCCTGATGCGTGAAGGTTTCCGCCGGGATGCCTTCAACTATCTGCTGTTTCTCCGGCTGGTGCCGGCATTCCCGTTCTTTATCGTCAACCTGGTGCCCGCCTTCCTCGGTGTGTCCACCCGTACGTACATTCTGGCAACCGTCATTGGCATCATTCCTGGCGGGTTCGTGTTCGCGACTGTCGGCGCGGGCCTCGGCAGCATCTTCGATCAGGAAGGTGAAATCGGCCTCGGAGATATCATGACCCCGGAAATTATCCTCGCCATGGTCGGGCTTGGACTGCTGGCGCTGGTGCCTGTTGCCGCCAAGCGCTTCCTTCGCCGCCGCTAGATCGGCTCAGCGCCGTCCCGCCTCGCAAAGCTTCGTTTCCTCAATTCGATTGCGCTCTCTCCGTAACATTCCCATGTTAGACGGGACTTCTGACCGACGGAAATGAGTGATGGCGCAAAAGCACGATCTGAACTGGGACGACGATACTCCGGCACAGCGGCGCGCGATTGCGCCCTGGATAGCGCGCGTTGGCGGGTACGGGATCGGGCTTCTGATCGTCGCCATTGTGGCCTACTACCTGATCGGGATGGTTCTGACGCACCGGATCTCCGACGATGTCGACCAGGCATTGAGCGAGACGACGCCGGGTTCCAGCCGGGCCGTGCAGATGGCGGCGGATCTGATATATCGCGAGACGGAGCAGAACAGCTGGGTCGCCAATAACCCGTTCTTCCTGCCCGGCTACATGCTCGATAACATGCCGAATTTCCAGCAGGGCATCATCTATGCGATCAGCCGTTTCGCCATCGAAATGTCGGATCAGCTTGGCCGGACACGCGCTTCCAGCGAAGTCGACAAGGATCTGGAAGATGCTGCTGGGAAGCTGAAGTTCCCGGGCACCATCTGGCTGTTTGATTTCGAAACCTCCTGGGCGCCGACCACTCCCGCGGAAAAGCAATATGCAGCCGCCCGCCGCGCACTGATTGCCTATAACCAGCGGCTGGCCGCCGGTGACGCCACGTTCGAGAAGCGTTCCGACAATCTGCAGGCCACGCTGGAGCGGATGACGGCCGATCTCGGCTCATCCTCGGCGATTATCGACCAGCATCTGACACATGCCGGCGGCTGGGGCATGGATACCAAGGTGGACGACATCTTCTACAACGTGAAAGGCCGCCTTTATGGCTATTACATGTTGTTGCGGGAGCTGGGCGTCGATTTCGACCGGGTGATCCAGGATCGTGACCTCGGATCGGCCTGGAACCAGATGCTTGCGTCCATGCGTGCGGCCGCCGCGCTCGACCCGCTGGTGATCATGAACGGGGCGCCGGACGGCCTGTTTTTCCCGAGCCATCTCTCGGTGCAGGGCTTTTACCTGCTGCGGGCCCGAACGCAGCTGCGTGAGATCACCAATATCTTGCAGAAGTAGCCAAAAACAAAGGCGGGCAGCGGCTCAGCTGTCGTCCTTGTCGTCTTTCTTCGACGGTTGCGCGGCCACATTGCCCGTGCTGAGGGCGGTTAGCTGCTGCTGCAACTGCACAACCTGCTCCTGCAGCGACTGCAGGGCATCGACCGCGCCCTTGGCCGGATCCGTGGCCGGGCTTGCAGGTTTGGCCTCAGGCGTCCCGTTATCTTCGCTATCCTGCGACCGGTAGGGGTTGAACATGCCCATGGTCTTCTCGAGCATGGCCATGTTCTGCTTGCCCATTTCCTCGAAATTGGAGAACGGGAACATGCCGCCGAGTGCTTCCTGCATGTAATCGCGGGTGCGATCCTGATCTTTGGTGAAGGCCGCCATCGCGAACTCGAGATAGCGCGGAACCACCATCTGCAGATTGTCGCCATAGAAACCGATGAGTTGGCGCAAGAAGCTGATAGGCAACATGTTTTGGCCTTTGCTCTCTTCCTCGACGATGATCTGCGTCAGGACCGGCCGGGTGATGTCCTCGCCTGTCTTGGCGTCGTAGACGACGAAATCCTGGCCGTCCTTGACCATCTGGCACAGGTGATCGAGCGTCACGTAGCTGCTGGTCGCCGTGTTGTAGAGACGTCGGTTCGCATACTTCTTGATGGTAATGACCCCGGCGGTCGCCTCGGCAGCCCCCTCCGTTCCCGTTTCCGGATTATTCTGGGACGCCTTTTTGCGTTGAGTTGCCATGCCGGTTTCCCCTTGCTTCCACCCTTGTGACCGTGTCCGGTTCCGGATTCACGGTATTCGGCGATATTGCATCGCACAGTGAAAAGCGTATTCGGAAAATCCTTCGTTGCAATGCGAAATATTGCGATGATCTTTCCGGTCATTGAAATTTTCTCACAGAGATTGCGGAAATCGCCCGTCCCGTTCAGATTTGGCAGGTGATGAAGGTGCCCTTAAAACCGGCGGAAAATTGGTGCTCAAGGAACGATGTCGAAGCAGGTCGACTACGATGCGCTGGCCCACAGCTTTCTTGATCTCTGGCAGGATCAGGCAACCCGTATGGCCCGCGACCCTGAAATGCGGACATTTGCCGAGCAGTGGATGGCTCTGTTCATGCCGTTCGCCCAAACGCCGGCAGAGCCGGACGGTGCTGCCGGAAGGGAGCATGACGGGTTTTCACCGGATTACCGGGCAGGCGGTGCAAGCCGGGCACATGGTGCCGGCCGGGCCGCAGCAGCCGGCCCCGGCGAAATAGGAGAGACACGCGGTGTCGATGAAGGACCCGAAGCCAGAGAATCCGGAGCGTCCGCCGAGACTGGGGCCGCGCCCGTTGCCGCTGTACCTGACGACCGCGATGCTGAACTGGAGCGGCTCGCGGCTCGCGTCAGAGAGCTTGAGGAGCGGCTTGCCTCCCTTGAATCCCGGCCTCGAGACACTGCAGCGGGATCTGGAACGCCAACTGAAAGACAGCGCCGCGGAGACAGCCGGAAACGGCGCTCCTGAATCCTCCGGGAATGGGGATGAGGCGAAGACCTGGAATGCCTTCGTCGCCGCCGTCGACCAGGCAATCCTGGAACGCAGTCAGGATTTGCTCGATGCGGTCCTGATGTATCGCCGGCATCCTTACGTTCGCGAAACCGAACCCGCGCCCGTGGCCTGGCGGGCCGGGAATACAGCGCTTCTGGATTACGGAACGCGGAATCTCGACGGCCCGCCGGTTCTCGTCGTCCCGTCGCTGATCAATCGCTATTACATCCTCGATCTCAGATCCGACCAGTCGTTTCTCCGCTATCTGGAAAGTCGCGGTTTCCGGCCTTTCGTGGTGGACTGGGACCGACCGGGGCCGAGCGAGGCCCGGTTTACCCTGACCGATTATGTCGCCGGCCGCCTGGACCAGGCTCTTGATGCTGTCCGGGCAATTACGGGAAAACCGCCGATCGTGCTCGGCTATTGCATGGGCGGGTTGCTTGCCCTGGCGCTGGCAACCCGGCGTCAGGCCGATATCAGGGCGCTTGGACTGCTGGCAACCCCATGGGATTTTGCCGCCGGCGCGCCACCCGTTGCTGCGCTCCTGCCACTTATGAGGCCATTCCTGACGGCAACCTCTGACAGGGGGCACGAGGTCGGGACCGATTTGCTGCAGGCATTGTTCCACATGCTGGATCCGATGTTGGTCATAAAGAAGTTTCTGCGTTTCCGGTCTCTGGATGCCGATGGTGCCGAAGCGATTGATTTCGTTGCGCTCGAGGACTGGCTGAATGACGGGGTGCCGTTGATGGGGCCGGTCGCGGCCGAGGCATTTCTTGAATGGTACGGCGCGAACACGACTGCGCAGCTGCAATGGAAGATTGCCGGGCGTACGGTCGACCCTGCCGATATCAGTCTGCCGACCGCAATTATTATTCCGTCGCGGGACAGGATCGTTCCGCCGCCCTCGGCCGAAGCGCTGGCGGCGGCTTTGCCGCATGCCGAAACTTTGCGTGTGCCGCTCGGTCATGTGGGCATGATGGCAAGTTCGAATGCCAAGAAAGCGGTCTGGGAACCGCTCGGGGCTTGGATGGAGGAGACAATAAAATGAGTAGCGTGGTGTCCGGCATGAATGAGGCGGACAATACAGATCCCTCGGAACGATTCTTGTGTCTGCACGAGATCGTCGAGGCGGCGGAGCAGGCGTTGAGCCAGAATATCTGGAACTATCTGCGCGGCGCGACCGAGACCGAGACGACGATGAAACGGAACCGCCAGGCGTTGGACAGCGTGGCCTTCCGGCCACGGGTTCTGAATGACATGCGTGAAGTCGCGGTCGGCGGCCGTTTGCTTGGCAAGGATCTGGCCCTGCCGGTCCTGCTGGCGCCGGTCGGCTCGCTGGAGAGCTTCGAGCCCGGCGGCGGCAAGACCGCGATGCGGGCGGCGGCGGAATTCGGCAATGCCCTGATGCTGAGCAATGTCGGCTCTATTCCGATTGAGGACGTCGCTGCCGAGGCCGACGGATTATTGATCTCCGCCCTCTACAAGCGCGGCGACGATGGCTGGCTTGATGAGCAGGTGCAGCGGGCGAAGGATGCCAGGTGTTTTGCGGTCTCGCTGACCGTCGACAGCGCCTATTACAGTCGGCGCGAGCGGGATATTGCCGCCCGTTTCGTCAAGCCGTGGCGCGCCGGTGCCGGCGCGGATTGGCAGGCGGCTCTCAACTGGAAAGACGTGGAGCGCTTCAAGGAGCGGTATGACATTCCGCTGATCCTGAAGGGAATTGCCACGGCAGAGGATGCTGTCATGGCCGTCGAGCGTGGCGTGGACGTGGTCTATGTCTCCAATCACGGCGGACGCCAGCTCGACCATGGTCGCGGGTCGCTCGATGTTCTGCCGGAGGTGGTGGACGCGGTTGCCGGGCGGGCCGAGATCGTCGTCGACGGCTCGATCCAGCGCGGCACG
>NZ_JACZFS010000033.1 GCF_014904795.1 Nisaea nitritireducens | reverse complement strand
GCGGGGGGCAGGGGACGCCTGTTCTGTTGCGGGCTGGCGGCCGCCGGCGATGCCGGAGTGGTGCGCATGCTGACGCTGCTGCGGGACGAAGTGCGGACGGCTGTTGCCCTGCTCGGCGAGAACAGTCTTTCCGATGTCCGTGCGAGCCATGTTCACCCTGCGGCTCCAGTCGCCGACCCGGATGTGTTCAGTGCGTTTCCGCTGATCGGCGCTTACCCGTCATAGTTTGGCTTTGGGTTTTGGTCCGGGTTTTGATCTGGCGCAAAGTGCCGGTCACAATTTGCGTGTACTAATCTATTGTGTGACGGTGCTCCACGAGGGGTATCGTCACGCGATGACCCCCGGATTGGCAAAGGGCGCCAGGAGCGGCGCCGAGGGAGAGAGACTATGACCGATGTGGTAATTGCCGGGGCCGCGCGGACCCCGATCGGTGCGTTTGGCGGCGGCCTGAGTTCCCTGTCGGGAGCGGATCTGGGCGTCATCGCCATCAAGGAGGCACTGAGCCGTGCGAAGGTCGATGCAGGCGAGGTCGACGAGGCCATTCTGGGGCAGGTGCTGACCGCGGCCGCGGGTATGAACCCGGCCCGTCAGGCAGCCATCGGCGCCGGTATCCCGCAGGAACGGACAGCGATCACGATCAACCAGGTTTGCGGCTCCGGTCTGCGCGCCGTCGCCCTCGGCGATCAGGCGATCCGGGCCGGAGACAGCAAGATCGTGGTCTGTGGCGGTCAGGAAAGCATGAGCAATGCACCGCATGCCCAGACCCTGCGCAACGGCTACAAGATGGGCGACGTGCAGCTCATCGACACCATGATCAAGGACGGGCTCTGGGATCATTTCAACGGCTACCACATGGGCAACACGGCAGAGAATGTCGCGGCCAAGTGGCAGATTACCCGGGACGAGCAGGACGCTTTCGCGGCGGCTTCCCAGAACAAGGCCGAAGCGGCCCAGAAAGCCGGAAAATTCAAGGATGAGATCGTTCCCGTAACGATTTCCGGCCGGAAGGGTGACACTGTGGTCGACATGGATGAGCATCCGCGTCACGGCACCACGATCGAAGCGCTCGGCAAGCTGCGCCCCGCCTTCACGAAAGAGGGCAGCGTCACGGCCGGCAATGCGTCCGGCATCAATGACGGTGCGGCCATTGCCATCCTGATGTCCGGAGACGAGGCGGCGAAGCGGGGCATCGCGCCGCTGGCCCGGATCGTTTCCTTTGCCACCCGTGGTGTCGATCCGGCGATCATGGGCTCCGGTCCGATCCCGGCGAGCCGGGCGGCGCTCGACAAGGCCGGCTGGGCCGCAAGCGATCTCGATCTGGTCGAGGCCAACGAAGCCTTTGCGGCGCAGGCCTGTGCCGTGAACAAGGATCTTGGCTGGGACCCGGACATCGTGAACGTCAATGGCGGGGCCATCGCGCTTGGGCATCCGATCGGCGCATCCGGCTGCCGTGTCCTGATCACGCTGCTGCACGAGATGCAGAAGCGGGATGCGAAGAAGGGGCTGGCAACCCTTTGCATCGGCGGCGGGATGGGCGTTGCGCTCTGCGTCGAGCGGGACTGAATCCGGTAGATAAAACCGGTGGCGGAACCGGAGGGGCCGGTTCCGAATTTCTCTCAATATGTATCGGCTAAATAAAAAAAACTGGAGGGAATAATGGGACGTGTCGCAATCGTAACGGGTGGGACCCGAGGCATTGGCGAAGCTATCAGTCTTGGTCTGAAAGAGGCCGGTTGCACGGTTGCCGCGAATTACGCGGGCAATGACGAGCGGGCGAAGGCGTTTACCGAACGCACAGGTATCCCTTCCTACAAGTGGGATGTTTCCGATTTCGACGCCTGCGCCGCAGGCGTGAAGCAGGTCGAGGCCGATCTCGGTCCGGTCGATATCGTGGTCAATAACGCCGGCATCACCCGGGACGGGACGATCCACAAGATGGATCACAAGATGTGGCAGGAAGTGATCGATACCAATCTCGGCGGTTGCTTCAACATGTGCCGGAACGTGATCGAAGGCATGCGGGAGCGGAAGTTCGGCCGGATCGTCAATATCGGCTCGATCAACGGTCAGGCCGGGCAGTACGGCCAGGTGAACTATGCCGCCGCCAAATCCGGTATCCACGGTTTCACCAAGGCACTGGCCCAGGAAGGCGCCCGTTCCAACATCACCGTGAACGCCATCGCGCCGGGTTATATCGATACCGATATGGTTGCCGCCGTGCCGGCCAACGTGCTGGAGAAGATTGTCGCCCGGGTTCCGGTCGGCCGTCTCGGTCATGCGGACGAGATTGCCCGCGGCGTGGTGTTCCTCTGCGCCGACGATGCCGGCTTCGTCACCGGATCGACCATGTCGATCAATGGCGGCCAGCATATGTACTGATCGGGGGCGGGCCGGTTCCCGGCCCGCATCCACCTTCCGATAGCCGAGATGGGGAGACGTTCATGAGCGCCACGGTCACGCCGGTTGCTTACGAAGACGCGTCGGACGAGGTTCGCGCGGTCTATGACGACATCATGTCGTCCCGGAATATCGATTTCATTCCAAATGTGTGGCGCACGATGGCGTCCCATCCGCCGACCCTAGCCCGGGTCTGGTACGGGCTGAAAGAGGTCATGGCGCCGGGCGCCCTCGATGCCCGGACCAAGGAAATGATCGCGGTTGCGGTCTCGGCGACGAACGGCTGCGAATACTGCACCCGTTCGCACACGCGGCAGGCCCGTGGCCATGGCATGACCGAGGAAATGTACGGCGAGCTGATGGCCGTGATCGGCATGTTCAACCAGACCAACAAGCTGATCGAGGGCTATCAGGTCGAGGTCGACGAATTCCTGAAAGAGGTCTGAGGGTCCTGCCTCAGGCCTTTTTCGGCATCACGTCGAGCCGTACCACGGCGCCTTCCAGATCCGGCGACGGGGCCGGATAGTAATCCATCACCAGAGGATCATGTCCGGGCACAATGTGGTCCGGGCTGTCCGCCAGCAGTTCCATGGTGTTGAACCCTGTCATCATCGAGCCGAGATCGTAGCAGATCACGAACGGTTTGCGTTCCCGGACATTCTCGTAGAAATGCGCGCAATCGGAAGCCAGCACGACCCAGCCGCGCTTGGTACGTACACGTACGCACATCAGACCGGCCGAGTGGCCGCCGATCTTGTGGATGCTGAGGCCCGGCGCGAGTTCCGCATCTCCGTCGTGGAACTTTGCCTGCCCGCCATAGACCTTGCGCACCATGGCGACCACGTCCTCAACCTCGAAGGGTTTCTGCACGGCCTCGAAACACATGCACCGGCCGGTGGCGAAGGACATTTCGGAATCCTGGATATGGAAAGTCGCCTTCGGAAACTCGCCAATCCCGCCCGCATGGTCGTAATGCATGTGCGTGATGATGACGTCTTCGACCTCGGCAGCATCGATCCCGAGCAATGCCAGCCCTTCGGTCGGCGATCGCAGCAGCGGTGAGCCGCGCTTCAGCGAGGCAACCTCGCCGAAGCCGGTATCGACGACAAAGGTCCGCTCCTCGTTCCGGATGACCCAGACGAAGTAGTCGAGCGGCATCGGAACGTCATGGGCATCCGGGAAGACGAAGTTCTCGTTTCGCATGCGCTTGGCATTATGGGCATAGCGCACTGCGTACACTTCGTAAGTCTGCTCGCTACTCATGTGGTTCCTCCCCTGGAAATCGTTTCTGAGCCGGATTATTTTAACCAATCCAGTATGGCATAGCATTGCCAGTCGGGAAAAAATATGGAACAAGTCCCTTTTGTGTTGTGAAATCATAGATTTAGAAAATTGGCGGCAAATTTTAGCTGAGCTTTAATAAAAGTCTGGCGATACGGTCACGCAAGATGGCTGGCGCAGGGCGAAGGAAACAAAAGGGAGACGAGAGCAAATGTTCTCGAAGTTCAACGATATGAAATTCGGGGTGAAACTGCTGATCGGGATTGGCGGGATTCTCATCCTGCTGGTGATCAACAGTGCCGCTTCATTCTTCGGCCTGTTGCAGGCAGGCAGCGCTCTGACCCGCTATCAGCAACTGACAAATCAGGCTTCACAGGTCACCGCTGCGAGATCGGATCTGCTTGAGGCTGCGGCCGAAGTACAGCAGTTCCTGGTGGATGGCAGTGCAGAGTCCGCTGAAAAGGCGGAAGCGGGCATTGCCGCCGTGCGCAAGGACCTGGAGATAGCGGAGAATGGCGCCGCGACTGACGAGGCGCGCGCCCGCCTTATCAATATCCAGGACAAACTTTCCGGCTACGGGGCGATTTTCGAAACCGTCGTCGCCAGCCGCGAGCGCCGCGATGTGGCGAGCGCCGAAATCAATCAGCTGGGCTCCGATCTGGAGAAGAAGCTGACGGCGATCATGGCCGAAGCGAACGAAGCCTACGATGCGGAGCTGGCGTACAAGGCCGGTCAGGTACTGCGCAGCCTGCTGATTCAGCGCGCTGAGCTGAACCGCTATCTGCTGGACCAAAAAGCGGAGACTTTCGGTCTGGTCGAGGCAGAAAAGACGCCGCTGAAGGCCAGCTTTGACGAATTGATTGCGAACCTTCAATTCGGTCAGGACGACGAGTTGACCGAAGCGCTCAAGACCAGTGTCGCCGCTTATCAGCAAGGATTGGAGGCGGTTCGGGATCATGTCGTTTCGCTCAACGGCATTCTTGCGGAAGAGCTGGAGCCTGCGGCCGCCGGCATTCTTGCGGATGCTGCCAGTGCCTATGAGATCATCCGGGACGAGCAGACGATGATCGGGACAGAAGCGCGCGACAGGACCGAAAAGACGGAAATCCTCTCGGTCGTGGCGACGCTGATCTGTGTCGTGATCGGACTGGCTGCAGCCTTCTTCATTGCCCGCGGTATTTCGCGACCGATCAAAGCATTGACCGGGGTGATGGCGCGTCTCGCTGCTGGTGAATCCAGCACCGAAGTGCCGATGACCGAGCGCGGCGACGAAATGGGAGAGATGGCCAAAGCGGTTCTGGTGTTCCGTGAGAGCATGCTGAAAGCCGAGGAACTTCAGGAAGCCGCGCGGGCGGATCAGGAAAGGCGCGAGAAGCGCACCCGCCGGATCGAGGAGCTGACCAAAAACTTCGACAGCACAGCGACGGAGACCCTGACATCCGTCTCCGAAGCGGCGGAAAATCTGCGCGGCTCCGCCAACAGCCTGACCCAGACGGCAGACCGGTCCAGCAACATGGCCGGCATGGCGTCGTCCGCCTCGAACCAGGCGACCGAGAATGTGCAGACCGTGGCCAGCGCCGCCGAAGAACTCTCCGCGTCGATTACGGAGATTTCACAGCAGGTCTCGCGGTCGACCCAGGTGGCCGATCAGGCGGTGGAGGATGCGGAACAAAGCCGTGTGCTGGTTCACCGGCTGGCGGATAATTCCGCCAAAATCGGCGAGGTGGTGAAGCTCATCACCGATATCGCCGAGCAGACCAACCTTCTCGCCCTCAACGCCACCATCGAGGCGGCCCGTGCGGGTGAGGCCGGCAAGGGGTTTGCCGTGGTGGCTTCCGAGGTGAAGAATCTCGCGACACAGACCGCCCAGGCGACAGAGGAAATCTCGACCCAGATCCAGACCATCCAGGACGATACCAAGCACACCGTCTCGTCCATTCAGCACATCGCCGAACGGATCGAGGAGATCAACCGGATCTCGGCCGGGGTGGCGACCGCCGTAGAGGAGCAAAGCGCTGCAACTCAGGAGATCGCCCGCAATGTGAGCGATGCCGCAGCCAGTACCGGGTCCGCGAATGAAAATATCAGCGGGGTCAGCGACGCGACGCGGGAGACCACGACGATATCGGGCGAGGTGTTGAGCGCTTCGGAGCAGGTCTCCGCGAAATCCGGCGACCTGAGCCAGGTGGTGCAGCGGTTCCTGGCAGAAATGCGCCAGGTCTGACCGGCTTGTTCTAGCCGGCGACCATATCGCCTATTCCGCCGCCGCGATGGCGGCGGATGAGGGCCGAGGCAGCAACGTCACCGCCGCGGTGATGATTGCTGCCGCAACGGCCGCGCCGAGGAACATGGCAGGGAACCCCCCACCCGCGTCGTAAAGCCAGGAGAGTCCCGGCACCACGGCCGCCGAGACCGTGAAGGTCAGCACATATTTCACCGCATAGACCCGGCCGCGCCAGCGGTCCGGGGTGTAGCGCGCCACCAGCGTATCGTTGATCGGGATCTGGCCGAACACCAGAACCATGACGGCAACGGACGCGGCGACCATGGCCCAGCCATCGAGATTGACCGCAATAAACAGCGCGACGGCCTGCCCGGCGGTGACGGCGAGGAAAATCGGTTTGATCGCATGTTTGTCGATAGCCCGGCCGACGACGATCTGGGAGAAAGCGGCAAGGGCGTACACCGCGCTCGCGATGGCCCCGACCTCGGTTGCGGAATAGGAGAAGGAGGCGAGCCGGTCATCCAATACTTTCGGTAGCGCAACGGTCATGGAATTGAAGATAAATCCGCCGATTGCGGCCGAGATGCCGATGACCAGCAGAACCCGCTGCCAGCCTGCAGCCGGGCCTCCATGATCCGCGCCGCGTGACTGCACGGTCTCCACGGGCGCCTCGGCCTGCAGCCGCGTCCAGAAAAACCCGGCCAGAATGGAAAGCCCGCCGAGCAGGAAAAAGGCCGCGCGCCAGCCGGCGAAATCGACAAAGGCACCGATGGCCAGAGCGGATGCCGCGACACCCATATTGCCCCAGACCCCGTTAACGCCGAGCCGCCGTCCCACATTGCCGCCGCCCTTGGCCACCATCGCGAGACCGACCGGATGATAGATCGCAGCGAACATGCCGATCAGCGTCAGGCTGGCGGCAAGATGCCAGTAAGAGGTCGCAAACCCGGTCAGGATGCTGGCCCCGCCGATCCCGGTGAAGAAAATCAGCATCATCCGCTCCCGGCCCCATCGGTCCCCGAGCCAGCCCGCGGGCAGCGAACAGACGCCAAAGGCGATGAAGCTGCCGGTGGCAAGCACCAGAACCGAGCCGTAGCTGTCCGCGATGTCGGCGGCGGCAAGGGCTGCCACGGCCGGAAACAGCAGCATGAAGAGATGATCGAGCGCGTGGCCCAGATTGAGCAGCAGCAGACGGCGCGGATTCATGGAGTCCCTCCTGAAGGTCTGGTCACAGGATGACATGCCGCGTATCGTCTGTCTTACGATGAAAAGTCAAAAAATATCGCCAACCGGACAAAGTTCGCCGATCAGGGACGCGGTCGCGGCGCTTTCCGATACTGCGCCGCAGATTACAGCCTTCGGAGCTTTCTTCGCTGAGGGACACGATACCGGAGAACATCACCATGACCGGGCCCAGTTCGTTCACGCCGAGCGCGGTCTGCTTCAGGTCTGGACCGAGGAGGGGCAATGGTCGGTGCCGCCCGGCACGGCTGTCTGGGTTCCGGCCCGGGTGCCGCACCGGGTCCGGGCGATCAGCGATGCCGATTTTGTCTCGCTCTATATCCGTGCTCCGCGCGGCGGTGAGCCGGTGATCCCGGTTCCGTCCCGGTGCGGTGTCGTCACCGTATCCCCCTTGCTCAAGCACTTGATCGTCCATCTGAAAGAGCTCTCCGCGGGATCGGACGGGGATCGGCAGAACAGGCTGGCGGCGGTCATTGCCGACGAGCTGACCGAGCTTGTCTCCGCCGACTTGCATCTTCCGATCCCTTCGGACAGGCGTGCGGCCCGGGTCGCGTTGGCAATGATCGACGACCCGTCCGACGATCGGGACCTTGCTGCCTGGGGGCGCGATGTCGGTGCCAGTGGCCGTACCCTGACTCGCCATTTCGCTGCCGAGACCGGGTTGTCCTTTTCTGAGTGGCGGCAGCGCTGCCGTCTCTTCGCGGCGCTCGAAATGCTCTCCGCCGGCAAGCCTGTCACAGCAATCGCCCTCGACGCCGGCTATCGGAGCCCGAGCGCGTTCTCCGCGGCATTTACCAAGATGTTTGGTATTTCCCCGAGGAATTACAGGATCGCATCGCATCCTGACGGGTGACGAAAATTCAGATTTAAACGAAATTTTAAGGGATTTGGGCAAAGGTGCACCATGCTTATGGGTTATCTTTGAGGTCTCTTGAAATGCTGAATGCCTTTTCGATCCGCACGCGGATGTTCGCGCTGCTCGCCGTTAACATTGCCTTTCTTGTTGGCCTCGCGATTTTTGCGAGCGCTCAACTCCGGTCTATCGGGGATGAGATCGAAGAGATTGCCGAGCTGGACGTCCCGATCTCCGCGTTGTTGACGCAAGTCACGACCCACCAGCTCGAACAGGCTATCCATTACGAGCGCGCAGTCCGGTACGGGGAAGAGATGAATTATCCCAGTGTACCTGCCGACGTGCGCGCGAAGGCAGCCAAGCTTTTCGAGAAAGAGATCAAGGCGTTCCACAAGTACTCCAAACTCGTGGTCGAGGAAGCCGAAGCGGTCCATGCCATGCATGACATTGCGGTGGAACGGGCACTGAATGCCGAGGCGCTCGCGCATTACGGCAGCGTCGACAAGAGTATTGTTGAGATCCTCGAAGCTCATAAAACTTATGACAAGCATGTCTTGGAGCTCATGGAGAAACTCCGGTCCGGCGACAAGGACGGGGTCTTCGCGATGATCGCGGCGATCGAGAAAGAAGAGGAAATCTTCATCAAGGATCTGGAGGCGACCCTAACTAGCGTGATCGCCTTCACCGAAGCGACTGCGAAGCGTGCCGAAGAGCATGAGCATGCTGTCGAGACGATGCTGATCTACGTCACAGCAGTAGCAGTTATCTTCAGCGCTCTCATCAGCATCCTGATCGCCAATTCCATCCTGACGCCGATGAAAAAGGTGGTCGAGCTTATCGGCACTGTCATCGGCGGGAATACGAACGTCACTGTCCCGGACGGGTACCGTGCGGAAATGGGCCGCCTGATGGATGCGGTCGCGAAATTGCGCGATTCAATTGCGGAAGTCGCCCAGGCGCGTGCTGCCCAGGAAGCTGCGGAGCAGTCTTCGGCTGAGGAGCGGAAGCGCTCCCTGAACGATATGGCGAACACTGTCGAGGCGGAAACGAACACCGTATGGGCCCGTGTCCAGAACGAGTCCAAGCACCTTAACGGCATTGCGGACCAGATGGCCGGGTCAGCCCACAACCTGGGTGAGAACGCCACGGCCGTGAGCGCCGCGTCGGAAGAATCTCTCGTCAATGCGGAAGCCGTTGCGTCCGCCGCAGAGGAACTGGCGGCGTCCATCGCCGAGATTTCGAACCATGTTGCCCAGAGCGGTGACATCGCACAGTCGGCAGCAGCCCAGGCGGAACAGTCCCGCAGTGTTGTGGAGAGCCTGTCCGAAGCTGCCGGGAAAGTTGGCGAGGTCGTCGGTCTCATCAACGATATCGCCGAGCAGACCAACCTGCTGGCACTGAACGCGACGATCGAGGCCGCCCGGGCCGGCGAGGCCGGCAAGGGCTTCGCGGTGGTCGCATCGGAAGTCAAGAATCTGGCGACCCAGACGCAGAATTCGACGGCCTCGATCTCCGGTGAAGTCAACCGGATGCAGGAGGTGACGTCAGACGCGGTCAAGGCAATCACCAACATTATCGACACGATTGCCAGCATCAACGAGAAGAGCGAGGAAATCACGGCCGCGGTCGAAAGCCAGGATCAGGCGACCCGTGAAATCGCCAGCAATGTGACGGAAGCGGCCGCCGGCGCGCGTGAGGTCACGGAGCGGATCACGGTCGTTTCCCGTGACGCTCAGGGCGTTGGCTCGCTGTCAGGTGAGGTTTCCACCGCCACGAAGCAGCTCGGCGATGAAGTCGAACAGCTCAAGAATACCGTCATCCGGGTTGTCCGTACGGCAACTCCCGAGGTTGAACGGCGGGAGAGGTCGGTTCCGGTCAAGGAAGACCGCCGCTCCCGGTAACTGCGGACGGCAGAGCAGTAGCGTCGTCGACAAGACGGACGCTGATGCTCTGCTCCCGCCCGCGGGCGGTAATCTCTGCCCGCTCGCCAATCTCGACAGACATGCCCGCCGCCGAGATCACGGAGTCCGAGAGGATGAGCTGGACGCCGTGATCCTTGGTCAGGGCTTCCAGGCGGCTGGCGGTGTTCACCGTGTCGCCGACTGCCGTCAGGCCCCTCGTTTCCCGATAGCCCAGCTCGCCGACAATGGCCGGGCCGCCATGGATGCCGATGCCGATGCGCAGCGGCTCGTCCAGATCCGCGGCCAGTGATTCGTTCAGCCGTTGCAGGTTTTCCCCCATGAGGCGGGCGGCTGTGATGGCGTTGCGGGCGCCGACCTCGATGCCCCGATCGATCCCGAACAGGGCCATGATGCCATCCCCGATGAACTTGTCGATGCGGCCGCCTCCGCTTTCGATGGCATGGCCCATTTCGGAAAAGTAACGGTTCAGGATGAACACCGTGTCGTAGGGCAGGCGCTGTTCTGTCAGCTTGGTGAAGCCCCTGATATCGGCGAACAGCACGACGATGTCGCGCTCTTGGCCCGCGAGATAGTCCGGCCGCTCCCCCGTATCCTCGACACTTGCCTGCGCCGGCGGTAGCAGGGGCGTCACTTCTATGTCGACGGTGGGGACGGTCTGGCAGGCGAGTCGCACATTGTCCGGCGCACCGACCCGGTTGAGGACCTTGGCTTCGAGCTCGGACGGTGGCGGCAGGGCATCCAGTCCGATGCCGATCCGCACCCGGCAGGTGGAGCAGCGTCCGCGGCCGCCGCAGACGGAGGCATGAGGAATGCCGGCGCTCCGGCTGGTCTCAAGGATGGTGGCGCCGGGACGCAGTCCGACCTGCTGGCCGGTATGGTAGGTCAAGGTGACATCCGGCACGGCCTGCTTCAGCAGATGCAGGCGCACGGCGCGCGCGACAAAAGCCAGCAGAATCAAGCCGTAATAGCCGTATTCGATGCCTTGCACCCAGGCCAGAAACGTATGCTGCTCCTCACCGCGCGGTAACTCGAAAGACTCCAGGACGAAGCCGAGCCATGCGCTGTCTTCCGCCATGCGCAGCACTTCCATCCCGGAGGCGACAAACCCGGCGAGGGACAGCGTTGGGACCATGACTGCGAGTGTGAGCCAGAGCGGCTGCAGGCGGCGATATCCGAGCTTGAACCGAAGCCAGAGATGCAGGCCGATGCAGCCGTGAATCCATGATGCCAGCAGCAGTAAGGTCTGGGTGGCGATATAATGCGGCGCGAACTTCCAGACCACGAGTTGAACATAGAGGTAGGACGGGTCGGCATCGAAAAACTCATCCAGAACCCTCGTTCCCATAAGGTGGGCAATCAGGAACACCGGGATGGAAAGACCGAGCGTGAGTTGGGCGAGCTCCGCCCGGCTCATGTCCCGAAGGGAGTCTCGCCGATAGATGGCGACAAGCGCGATTACCAGGTGGACGGTCAGGGCGGAATATAGGGCTGCGGTCGGGAGCACCTGGTGCCAGAAAATAGCGAACCACTTGCCGCTCGCCACCAGGGCGTCAATGGAGAAGATGCCGACGGCATGGTTCAGCAGATGGGAGGCGACATAGGTAAAGAGCACCAGTCCGGAGAGAGTGTTCAGCCGCCGCCAAAGCGGGCTGTTCCAGCCACGCGGTTTCGCTAAATCATCAGACAAGCATTTTGCTCCGGCTATCCGCGTCTGTTTAATTTGGTCAAAAGGACATTAGATAATCAATCCTGGTAAAAACCCAATCCTTTGAATTTTCTGTGAGATCGGGTACACGAGCAGGAAGGCACACAGCAGATGCCGATAGGGGCCGGGTTCGCAAGATCATGAGTGCGCTACTATCCATTCAGAAGCTGACAAAGCGTTTCGGCGCGATCACAGCCGTCGACGGTCTGGAGTTCGAGGTCGGGCGCGGTGAGGTGCTTGGCTTCCTCGGCCCGAACGGGGCCGGCAAATCCACCACAATGAAAATGATTTCCGGTTTTCTGGCGCCGACCGCCGGAACCGTTGTCGTTGCCGGGCATGACGTACGGCAGGAGCCGCAGGCGGTGAAGGCGGCGATTGGCTACCTGCCCGAGGGCGCGCCGGCCTATCCGGACATGACGCCGTTGTCTTTTCTCTGCTTCGTCGCGCGCATTCGCGGGATTGCCGAAAAAGATGTGGCGGGCGCCGTAGAGCGAGTGATCGCGCAGACCCGTCTGTCCGATGTGGTGATGCAGCCGATCGAGACCCTGTCCAAGGGCTTCAAGCGCCGGGTCGGTCTGGCGCAGGCGCTGGTCCACGATCCCGAAGTGCTGATCCTGGACGAGCCGACGGACGGCCTCGATCCGAATCAGAAGCACGAGGTGCGCGGCCTGATCCAGAGCATGGCCGCGGAGAAATGTATCGTCGTCTCGACCCACATTCTGGAAGAGGTCGATGCGGTCTGTACCCGGGCCATGATCATCGCCCGGGGCCGCGTGCTGGCGGACGGCATTCCCGCCGACCTGAAAGCCCGGTCCGGCGCCGCAAGCCTGGATGATTATTTCCGCGAGGTCACCGGTCATGCGTAACATCGGGCTGATCTTCCGGCGCGAGTTCGCCGCCTATTTCGCCACGCCGCTGGCGTACATCTTCATTGTCATCTTCCTGGTCATGGCCGGGACGATGACGTTTTTCGTCGGTGGGTTCCTCGCCCGCGACCAGGCCGACCTGCAGCCCTTCTTCGGCTTTCATCCGTGGCTCTATCTGTTTCTGGTGCCGGCCCTTTCCATGCGGCTCTGGGCCGAGGATCGCAGGCTCGGCACCATCGAGCTTCTGCTGACCCTGCCTATCACCATGGTCGAGGCCGTGATCGGCAAGTTCCTGGCGGCATGGGCCTTTACGGGCGTCGCACTGGCCCTGACCTTCCCGCTCTGGATCAGCGTCAATTATCTCGGCAATCCGGATAACGGCGTCATTGTCGCCTCCTATCTCGGCAGCTACCTGATGGCCGGCGCCTATATGGCCATCGGCTCGCTGATCTCGGCGATGACCAAGAACCAGGTGATCGCCTTTGTCGTCGCGGCGGCGGTCTGTTTCCTCTTCACCGTGGCGGGCTCGCCGATCCTGCTGAACTATTTCGAGAACTGGGCGCCGGGCGAGTTGGTCCAGACCATCGCCAGCTTCGGCTTCATGACGCATTTTCAGGCTATTCAGCGCGGTGTGATCGATCTGCGCGACCTGATCTTCTTCGGCTCCGCGATTGCCATTGCGTTGACCGCGAATGCCTATGTCATCGACTGGAAGAAGGCGGAATAGGATGAGCACTCCCTCTGCGCCTCTCCCCGTTGCTTCGGCCCGAACCCGTAGCAGCTTCTTCACGCAAGGCCGTCTGGCCGTCGCAGCCCTGTTCCTGCTGCTGACGCTTTTCCTGGCAGTGAACGTGCTGTCCTCGGCTCTGTTCACCTCGACCAGGCTCGACCTGACCGAGGAAGGGCTGTTTTCGCTCTCCGACGGCACCGAAGCGCTGCTCGAGAGCATCGAGGAGCCGGTCACTCTGAAGTTCTACTATTCAGAGGCACTGGGCCGGGAGGTTCCGTTCTACGGCATCTATGCCGGCCGGGTGCGGGATCTGCTCGACGAATACGCGGCCCGCTCGGACGGCAAGGTCCGTGTCGAGGTTTACGATCCGGAACCCTTTACCGAACTTGAGGACCGCGCCGTCGCGGATGGTCTGCAGCAGATACCGTTGCAGGAAGGCGGAGAACAGGTGTTCTTCGGCATCTCCGGTACCAACCTGACCGACGATCTCGAGGTCATTCCGTTCCTGCAGCCGGAGCGGGAAACCTTCCTCGAATACGATATCTCGCGCCTGATCTATTCTCTTGCGAAACCGAAACGAACCGTCCTCGGAATCGTCACCAGCCTGCCGATGCAAGGCACGGTGCGGATGAACGCCATGGGGCAGCAGACGCCGGTGGCGCCTTACATCCTCGCGGACCAGATCGGCGCGACCTACGAGACCCGCTATCTCGATGCGGAATTCGACAAGATCCCGGACGATGTGACCGTGCTCATGCTGGCCCATACGGCCGAACTCGGCCCGCGCGCCCAGTTCGCGATCGACCAGTTCCTGCTTGGTGGCGGAAAAGCACTGGTAATCATCGATCCTTATTCAGAGACCGAAGGCGGGCAGGCGCAGTTCTTCGGGCAACTGGCGCCGGAACGCAGCAATCTCGCGACCCTGTTCGATCATTGGGGTGTGATCTACGATCCGACCAGGATCGCGGCCGACCGGCTGACCGCGCGCAAGGTGCAGCCTGGCGAGGGCCGGCGGCCGGTAGATTACGTGGTCTGGCTGGAACTCAAGGGCGGCAATATCGACCAATCCTCGCCGATCACCACGAATGTCGGCACGCTGGCCGTTGCCAGCGCCGGTCATATCGCGTTGGCCGATGGTGCGGCGGTGACAATGACGCCTCTGGTCTCGACCTCGCTCGGCTCGTCCGAGCTGAATGTCGAGCAGGTCAAAGGCATGCGTTCGCCGGAAGCCCTGCTGCGCAGCTACGAGCCCGGCCCGAAACCGCTGGTCATCGCCGCGCGGCTGACGGCCGACAAGATGACCACGGCTTTCCCCGACGGCCCGCCGGAGAAGATGCTGAAGGAAGGCGATGAGGCACCGAGCGCGGAAGACGATGCGACCTACAAGGCGAAGTTCCCGCAGGTCTTGACGGAATCGACCGCGCCGCTCGATGTGATCGTCGTCACCGACAGCGATATCCTGGCGGACCGGTTCTGGGTCCGGGTGCAGCAGTTTTTCGGCCGACGGGTGCCGGTGCCTGTCGCGGGCAATGGCGATTTCGTGCTGAACAGCCTCGATGCCCTGTCCGGCAGCAGCACCCTTCTGGGATTGCGGGGCCGTGGCTCGACCTCCCGCCCGTTCGACGTGCTGGAGCAGATCGAGCGCGAGGCTGAGAAACAGTACGCGGCCCGGGAAGAGCAACTGCAAAAGACCCTTGCCGATACGCAACAACGGTTTGACGAGCTGCGGCGCAGGATGCCGGACGGATCGGCGGCTATCGTGACGGAGAAAGAACAGGCCGAGATCGAGGCTTACCGGCAGGAAATTCTCCGGATACGCAGCGAGCTTCGTGCCGTGCAGCGCTCTGTCCGCGAGGATGTCGATCGGCTGGAGACTTCGCTCTGGTTCTACAATATCGCCCTGGTGCCGATCCTTATAACGGTCCTGGCGCTCATCCTTGCCTTCTGGCGCAGTCTGCGCCGTCGACGCCGTCATGCGTCCGCGGCCGCTGGCTAGGGAGAGACCGATGTTGACTTTGCGTTCGCTTGGAATTCTGGCCGCCGTGACCGGAGCGGTGCTCTTGGCGGCAGTGCTTGCCGTTCTCTGGCGTCATGACGCGACGATCTCCGTGTTGGACAATGTGCCGGCCTTTCCGGGACTGGAAGAGCAGATCCCCGATATCGCCCGGATCGAGATGTCCTGGAATAAAGATGGTGCGGTTGAGCAGGTGAGTGTCGTCCGCGAGGACGGAACCTGGCGCATTGCGGAACAGAACGGATATCCGGCGGACACCGGAAAGGTCCGGGGTTTTATTCTCTCTTTGTCTGAGCTGAAGCTGGTCGAGGCGAAAACAGCCGATCCCGCGCGCTATGCCCGACTTGGTGTCTCTGATGTGGCGGAGGCCAGCTCGGAGGCGACACGGGTACGGTTGCTCGGCCGGGACGGCGGCGCGCTCGTCGATGCCCTGATCGGAAACGACCGGACCAGCGGTACCGGCGGTGCGATGCTCTATTTGCGGCAGAGCGGCGATGCCCGGTCCTGGCTTGCGCACGGACAGGTCGATGATGTGCAACGAATCGCCTCGTGGACGGATGAGGCGGTGGTGGATATCGGCGCCGACCGGATCCAGGAGATCCATCTGACGGCGCCGAACGGCGAGGTGCTGGAAGTGCGCCGCACGGGCGAGGGCGAGACGCCGTTCGCGTTGATGAATATGCCGGAAGACCGGCAGTTCGCGACATTCTACACGCTGAACGAAATCACCGATGGGCTGACGAAACTGACTTTCGAGGATGTCCGGTCGATGAACGGCATGACCTTCGAGCCGTCTCTCGGCAACGCGATCTATCAGACCCGGGGCGGCCTCACCGTGATCGTCGATTTCGCGGAAGTTCCCGGCACGGGCGGCGTTGTTGAAACCTGGACGCATTTTTCGGTGAATGTCGCCCCGGATGCGACGGAAGAAGCCAAGTCCTTTGCCGCCGCCAATGCGGAGAGGCTTTCACGCTGGGCCTATCGCCTGTCGGACAGCCGTTTGCAGAGGCTCCGCCACAGCATGGAATCGGCAACGAAGCCCGCCACCGAGGGCTGACCGGGAGGGGATTGAGCGGGAGAGGCTGGCCCCTCCCGGATCATGACCTCACTTGATCTTTGAAAGCAGTGCCGGCGCGGTCACCAGCTGGCGCACGCCGTGCGACTTTTTCTCTTCGAAGACATTGCCCGCTTCGGCCCAGCGATTGAGCGAGTTGATATCGACCCGCGCGCAGTTCGGCCTGACGCTCCAGGTGACCTGAAGCGGGGAGCATTTCGCTTCGGTGTAGCTGGGCCCGGTTGTTGAGCCGGCAAATACCACGGGATTGCCTGTGCCGGTCGGCAGCGCCTTGGGCTGATGCAGGCCGCCAGCCATATGCCCGTCATAGGTCAATGTGGTGAAGTCGATGGCGTTCGGGTCGTTCACCACCAGGAAGGCCTGGGCTTCGACACGCAGCTCCGGGTTGGCGCAGGCCTCGCTGAGGCAGGAGCCGAGCCCCGGGCCGGGGGCGACCGCACAGGAGCTGAAGACCCAGTGGACTTCAATCGTGTCGCCCGGTTTGACGTGACCGAAGGCGCCGGAACCGCCAGCGGGTTCGGCAAGCTCCGCCGCCGAGAGAGCGCCGGAATCGTTGCATTTGTATCCGCCATAGTCGCCGCCGCCGGCAAAGACTGAAAAGCCCGGGCCCTTGTGCTCGGCATTCGTATGTGTGTGGATATTGCAGAGATTGAGCTTGTCGGAGGCAGGGGCGAGGGAGAAGAGGCGCGCGTTGGTTCCGTCCCGCTGCGTGATATCGCGTGGTGTCTGCGGGCCGTAGCCGGTGCAGATATCAGCCGCATTGACCGGGCCGTTTACGCCGGAAATGGCAAGCAGCGCTGCCATGCCGACAAATGCACTGAGTTTCCTCATGTCTTTTCCTTTGCTTGGGATCATGGGCGCCCTGCGTCCGGCACATGATCCGTTTTCGCTTCTCGCATCTCTCATATGCTCAGCAGAGCTTCCCGTGGGCGCAACCAGAGAGAGTATGGAATAAAACACAATTGAGCTTGATCGCGTTGAGTTTTACCACACAGGAGCAAGCCTTCAGACAGTGCCACAGGGCCAGGTATCGCCGACCCGGTAGCCGCCGGGCCAGGGGTCTGTCGGGTCGAGCAGGTACTGAAAGTTTCCGGTAATCCAGGCACTGCCGGTGATCGAGGGAATGATCGCGGGCAACCCGCCGATCTCGGTCTCTTCCTCGATCCGGCCGGTGAAGGTCGACTCGATGATGGACCGGGCCGTGAGCCGGTCTCCGACATTCATGCGACCGGTGGCGCGGAGCAAAGCCATGCGGGCGGAGAGAGCTGTTCCGGTTGGGGAACGATCGATCTTGCCGGGCTCGATGGCGACGGCATGCCGGGTCTCCAGTCCTTTGGCACCGTCTGTCAGGCCGCCTGCGAAGAGGCAAAAGGAGATGTGCCGCCAGTCCGGGTTCGTCGGATGGCTGAAGCCGAGCTGTTCGGTCGCCGCCCGTGTGAGCCGGGCGCCGAGATCCGCGAGAGCGCGGCCTTCGTCTGGCCGGATGGCGAAACCGAGGGCATCAGCGTCGACGATCACGAAGCTGTCCCCGCCATAGGCTGTCGACACCGTCAGGGTGCCGTGTCCTTCCACCTCAAGCGGCACGTCGATGGCAGCGGCGAAGGAGGGGTGATTGCGTACCGTAATGCTTTCAGCCTTGCCGTCCCTGCACTGCGCCTCGACCGCGACCAGCCCGCCGGGCGCCTCCAGCATGAAGCGGGTCACCGGCTCTTCCATCGGCACGATACCGGTCTCTAGCAGGACGGTGGAGACGCAGATCGAGTTCGAGCCGGACATGGGTGGAGTATGCACCGGCTCCATGATGATCCAGCCCATCGCCGCGCGCGGGTCCTTCGGCGGCACCAGCAGGTTCACATGCCGGAAGACGCCGCCGCGCGGCTCGTTCAGCATGAAATCACGGAGCGTCCCGTCCTCGGCGATCCAGCGGGCCTGCTCCCAGATCGTGTCCCCCGGTGGCGGCGCCACGCCTCCGACAATGACATCGCCGACTTCGCCCGCGGCGTGGCAGCCGACCACATGCACCTGTTTCATGCTTCTCATGGAACTTTTCCGCTCCTGCGCTATTTCCCGATCAGTAGCGCATGACGATGGCAGGCCAGGCAACAGGTCTGCTTGAACAGGGGCAGCTATGTCTGCACTCTGGGGATCGGCCCATGTGTGGACTGACGGTCAGAAAGCAGAGATGAGCAAAGCCTTCGTCAAAGAGAATGACAGCGACTTCGAGGAAGAGGACGAGATCCCAGATCCGTCCCCGAAAGGCGTCAAGAACTACATCACGCCGCCGGGCTTCAAGGCGCTACAGGATGAGCTGAAGCAATTGCGCCGGGTAGAGCGCCCCAAGATCGTCGAGATCGTGTCCTGGGCAGCCGGGAACGGCGACCGTTCCGAGAACGGGGATTACATCTACGGCAAGAAGCGGCTGCGCGAGATCGATCGCCGCATGCGCTTTCTGCTGAAGCGTATGGAAGCTGCGGAAATCGTCGACCCGGCCGCACAGCCAAACAAGGACCGGGTGTATTTCGGCGCGACGGTCACCTACGCGGACGAGGAGGATAACGAGCGGACCTTCCGCATCGTTGGCATTGACGAGGCCGATCTTGACCGTGGCGATGTCAGTTGGATCTCGCCGATCGCCCGGGCCTTGCTGAAATCCGAGATTGGCGACGTGGTCGAGGTGCGCACGCCGCGCGGTCCGCAATCGGTCGAGGTAATCAAGATCTCATACGAGAGCAGATAGCAGGAGCGCCGATGCCCGTTTCTCCCAAATCGCCTCCGGTCGCAAAGACTGCGAAAGGACAGGACCGCAGGGTCGGCGTTGAGCTGGAATTTGCCGGGCTGTCGGTGGAACAGACGGTGGATCTCCTGCTGGATGCGTTCGGCGGCGAGGCGGAGAAAATCGACGCGCACCGCACCATCCTGCGCCATGAAGAATGGGGTGAGGCCACGGTCGAACTTGATCTCCAGTATGTGCATGGGAATTCCGGTGCGGAAGGAACAGCGGACAGCTCCAGCTCCCTGTTCAGGGACTTTGAGCTGCCGGACGACTGGCGCGGTCCTCTGGGCGATGCCCTGACCGGGCTGGTGCCGGTGGAGATCGTGTTTCCGCCGATCCCCTGGTCCAGTCTGGGGGCGCTTGATGACGTGTTCGCGCTCCTGCGCCGGCATGGGGCCCTTGGCACCCGGGAAAGCGCGTTTTATGCCTTCGGGCTGCATCTGAATGTGGAGGTCGCAACCGGTGCGCCGGAGGAAATCCTGCGTGTCTTGCAGGCCTATCTCCTGCTGTCCGAAAATCTCAGAGACGCGGTAGCCGTCGATATCACCCGCCGCATTCTGCCGCACACTGCCCATTTCCCGGAGAGTTACGCGCGGAGAATTCTCTCGCCTGACTACCCGGCGGACCTTGAGACAATGATTGACGATTATCTCGAGATGAATCCGACCCGGAACCGCGAGCTTGATATGCTGCCGCTCTTTACCCATCTGGCGCCGGAACGGGTACGCAGCCGGATAACGGATGTCCTGATCAAACCGCGCCCGACCTATCACTACCGCCTGCCGAACGCCGATCTCGGCGATCCGGATTGGTCTGCGGTAACCGAATGGAACCGCTGGGTTACGGTGGAAGAACTGGCTGCTGATCCGGAGCGGCTTGGCGCGGCCATCGTCAGTTTTCGCGCGGCAAGACAGGCCGGTATTTCCGGGCGGTTGCGCCGCTTGTTCGGTGTTGAATGAGCAACAGCTACCGCCCGCTGATCGGGATCTCCACATCCAGCAAATCCGGTTTGATCCCGCTGTCCTTTCACCGGTTCGCGATCTGGCGTGCCGGCGGGCGGAGCGTTCGGCTCGGGCCTGACCGTCCGCTTGATGCCGATGCGCTCGATGGGGTGATCATCGGCGGCGGCAGCGATCTCGCGCCGGCGCTCTATAGCGGTGAGGTTACGATAGAGGAGGCGATCGATCCGGAGCGGGATGCCTTCGAGCTCGCGCTGCTCGATCAGTTCAGGGATGGAAAACGACCTGTCCTTGGCATTTGCCGTGGGGCCCAGATCCTGAATGTGTATTTCGGCGGCGATCTGCACAATGAAATCTCCGAGGCCTATCCCGGCACCCGGGCCCGGCGGACGCCGTTGCCGGTAAAAAGGATCGAAATCGACGAGGGATCGCGCCTGCGAGAAATGCTCGGGGTGAGCTGGTGCCGGGTGAACAGTATTCACCATCAGTCGGTCGATAGAATCGGCGAGGGCCTCCGGGTGTCGGCACATGATCGACGGGGCATGGTGCAGGGGATCGAGAGTACCGGTGACCAGCTTTTCTTCGGGGTGCAGTGGCATCCTGAATTTCTGGTTTTCAACCGGCCGCAGCAGCGGCTTTACCGGGCCCTGATCCGCGCCGCCGCCGGGAAAGAATAAACCCCGCTTTCTTGCCGTTCGCGGCGGCGGCTCGTTCCCGACCGCTCTCTGGTCAGCCACGGTCTGTCTCGGTACCTTCGTATACAATTACGAAAATCAAGGGAGGAGACCCCAATGGATCTGGATCAGCTTTTCGAACAGGGCTTGGCGACCCGCAAGAAGGTGCTCGGCGACGAATATGTCGAGAACAGTTTCAACAATGCGGACGAGTTCTCGATGATCCTGCAGAAGTTCGTCACCACCCATGCATGGGGAGCATGCTGGGGCCGGGACGGACTCGATTTGAAAACCCGCTCGATGCTGAACCTCGCCATGCTGTCCGCGATGGGCCGTGAGCACGAACTGCGCCTGCATCTGCTTGGCGCGCTGAACAACGGCGTCACCAAGAAGGAGATTGCGGAGATCTTCCTGCAATCGGCGACCTATGCCGGCTTCCCGGCTGCCGTCAGTGCCTTCAAGATCGCCCGCGAAGTCTTCAAAGAACAGGGAGTCTGAGCCATGGCTTCCGACACTAAACCGATCGTCGGCTGGATCGGCCTCGGCATGATGGGCTGGCCGATGGCCCGGCATATGGTCGAGGCGGGCTACGACGTGCGCGTTTTCGATCTCAGACCTGAGGTTTCCCAGCGATTCGCGGGTGAAATCGGTGGTGAGGTGGCGCCGAGTCTGGAAGCGCTTGGCGCGGCGTCGGATATCGTCGTCACCATGGTGCCGGACGGCAAGGCTGCCCGTATGGCGCTTGTTGACGGCGCGGACAATGCCTCGAAGGGCATGAAGAAAGGCGCCGTCGCCATCGACATGAGCTCGTCCGAGCCGACCGGTACGGTCGAACTTGGCGCGGCGTTGAAGGAAAAAGGCATCGTGCTGTGCGATGCACCCGTTTCTGGCGGCACCTGGCGGGCCGAGGAAGGCTCGCTCGCCATCATGCTCGGCGGCGCGGACGAAGCGGCGCTGGATGCGGCCGAGGGGATCATGGAGCCGATGAGCCGGGTGGTCGTCCGCACCGGCCCGCTCGGCTCCGGTCATGCCATGAAGTGCCTGAACAACTACCTCTCGGCCATCGCCCTCAGCGCCACCAACGAGGCCATTCTGGTCGGTGCCAAGTTCGGCCTCGACCCGAACGTGATGATCGATGTGATCAACGTCTCGACCGGCCGCAGCAACAATACCGAGACCAAGTTCAAGCCCTCGGTGCTGACCCGCAAGTTCGACGCAGGGTTTGCCACCGCCCTGATGACCAAGGATGTCGGCATCGCCGCGGGCCTTGCCGAAAGCCAGGGTCAGGACATGCCGATCCTGAACCTGCTGACCGGCATCTGGCGTGAGTTCAATGAAGCCCATCCAGGCAGCGACCATTCCGCCTCGATCCAGTATTGGGAAGAGCGGAACGGGGAGAAGCTGGAGCCGACCAAGGGCTGATTGTTTCGGAAGCGAGCCCGTCTTCCCTGGGTTCCTGCTTTCGCAGGAATGACGACCTTTTTTAAGCCGTCATCCTCGCGCACGCGGGGACCCAGAGATCATTGGGTCGCGGTGGATCAGAGCGGCCTGCCAAAGAAGCAGACATAGCCGTCCGGATCGGCGATCTCGAACCCCCTCAGGCCGTCGTCGGTGTCGGCGAGAGGCTCCTTGAATGCAACGCCGCGCTCTTTCAGTTCTTCGGCGAGCACATCCGGATCGGCGACATGGACGAATGTGTCCCAGCGGGCCCATTCGTGCCGGACATGGTTCGGAAGAGGCGGGACGGTTCTGTCGATGGACTTGACCATGATCTGCGCCTGCCCGCGCCCGACAATGGCGAATTGCGGATCGCTCTCCGGTGCCATGAAGCGGCATTCGAAGCCCATTTTCTCAAGATAATGCTCCAGAGAGACAGGCAGGCTTTCAACGATGAAAAAGGGCGTACACGGCCCCAGACTTGTACTCTCGGACATGCAGTCTCCTCCGGGCGGTGCTTCTGTTTCAGGTGCACTTATTTAGGGAATTTATGCAAATGACACGCATTATCAAGAAATGTTTTTAGCATCGACCGGAGTTGCATACGCTTCGCCGGGCGGACTCTCCTTGCATTCCGCACCGTTCCCCCGATATAGAACCCTCGGAAGGCTGGGACGGACGAGCTCCTCGCCAATCCGGTCAGGTCCGGAAGGAAGCAGCCGTAACGAGTTTTCGCTCGGGTCGCTTCCCAGTCTTCCACCTCTCCCCTATGATCCCCCGCATGGACGATCAGACACCTTCCGAGACCATTGAGGGCCCCGCGGGCGACGTTGTTGCGCCACCTGCGGAATACCGTGTGCTCGCGCGGAAATACCGGCCGCAGACGCTCGACGACCTGAAGGGTCAGGACGCGCTTGTCCGCACCTTGCGGAACGCACTGGCCTCCGGCCGTCTGGCGCACGCCTTTGTGCTGACCGGCGTACGCGGGGTCGGCAAGACGACGACGGCGCGGATCATCGCCAAGGGCCTCAACTGCATCGGGCCGGACGGTTCCGGCGGGCCGACCGTGACGCCCTGCGGTGTGTGCGACCCCTGCCGGTCGATCACCGAGGACCGGCATGTCGACGTGATGGAGATGGATGCGGCCTCGCGCACCGGCGTCGACGATATCCGCGAGATCATCGACGGGGTGCGCTACAAGCCGGTTTCCGCCCGCTACAAAGTCTACATCATCGATGAAGTGCATATGCTCTCCCGCAATGCCTTCAACGCGCTCCTGAAAACGCTGGAAGAGCCGCCGGAGCATGTGAAATTCATCTTCGCGACGACCGAGATCCGCAAGGTGCCGATCACCGTGCTGTCGCGCTGCCAGCGATTCGATCTGCGCCGATTCGATGTTTCCGAGCTGATGGAGCTGTTCGGCACCATCTGCGGCAAGGAAGGCGTCGAGGCGGACGACGAGGCGCTGGCGCTGATTTCCCGCGCCGCTGACGGCTCGGCCCGCGATGGTCTTTCGATCCTCGATCAGGCGATGGCGCTGTCCGACGGCCGGATCACGGCGGCACAGGTGCAGGACATGCTTGGCCTCGCCGACCGGGCGCTGGTTTTCGATCTGTTCGAAAAGGTGATGGGCGGCAAGATCGCAGAGGCGCTGGGCGATGTCCGCTCGATGTATGCCTCCGGCGCCGATCCGGTGGTCGTGCTGCAGGATCTGCTGGATCTGACCCACCTGATCACCCGGCTGAAAACAGCCCGCGACTCGGCACTGGAAGGCGCTTCCGAGCTGGAACGGACACGCGGTGTTTCCTTCGCGGACCAGTTGACGCTGCCGGTTCTGGCGCGGACCTGGCAGATGCTCCTGAAGGGGCTCGGTGAGGTGCAGAGCGCGCCCTCGACGCTGGCCGCGCTCGAGATGGTGCTGATCCGGCTGGCCTATACGGCGGACCTGCCGCCGCCCGGCGATCTGGTGAAGGCGATCAAGGCGGGAAAGCCTGACGCGGCTCCGGGACGCCAACCGGCGGCCGCGCAAAACCAGACGGCACCTCAGACGGAACGCACTCCGGCACCGGTCGCGATGGTGCCGAAGCCAGTCGCCGCTCCGCCATCAGCCCCGCCACCAGCCCCGGAAGAACCCTCGGCACCGGCTATACCCGAGACCTTCGAGGCCGTGGTCGCCCTGTTCGAGGAGCATCGCGAGGCACTGCTGCACGCACAGCTCAGCCGCTCGGTCCGGCCGATCTCCGCAGAGGCGGGACGGCTGGAAATCGTGCTCGATCCCAGTGCGCCGGACAGTCTGCCGGGCCAGGTCGCGGCCAAGCTGAAGCAGTGGACGGGCATTCCCTGGACCGTCGAGTCGAACGATGCGATGCCGGGCGACGAGGACATCCATACCCTGGCGGAGCGCAAGGCGAATGCCGAGGCGGCGAAGCGAAAATCGATCTCCGAACACCCGGTGGTCGCGGCGGTGCTTGAAGCTTTCCCCGAAAGCACGATAGAAGCCATTCGACCGCTGGTCAGGGAGATCCCCGAGGAGGCTGCCCCGGAGGCCGCTCCTTACAGCGACGAAGACAGTCAAGCGAACGAGGCATGACCAGATGAAAAATCTCGGCAACATGATGAAGCAGGTCCAGCAGATGCAGGAGCGCATGCAGGAAATGCAGGCGGAATTGCAGGAACTGGAAGTCGAGGGCTCCAGCGGCGCCGGTATGGTCACCGTCCGGATGACCGGCAAGGGCGAGATGAAGGGGATCAAGATCGATCCCTCCCTCGTCGATCCGGCCGATACCGAGGTGCTGGAAGACCTGATCATCGCCGCCGCCAACGACGCCAAGGCGAAGGCGGACGAGAAGATGCAGGACGAAATGCAGAAGCTGACCGGCGGGCTGCCTTTGCCGCCGGGCTTCAAGCTGCCGTTCTGATCCGATTGCGGCCGGCAGGATAGCCTCGCGATGGATGAGCTTGACCGCGTCATGCACTATCTGGCGAAGCTGCCGGGCCTCGGCCCGCGGTCGGCCCGCCGGGCCGTGCTGCATATGTTGCGCAAACGGGAAGTTCTGATGCGGCCGCTGGCCGATGCGCTGGGCGCTGCCGCGGAAGCAGTTCGCGACTGTTCGGTCTGCGGCAATCTCGATGCCAGCGATCCCTGCCATATCTGCCGTGACGATAGCCGTGATGCGTCGGTGATCTGCGTTGTCGAGGATGTCGGCGATGTCTGGGCGCTCGAGCGGGCCGGCGCCTTCAAGGGCCGCTATCACGTGCTGGGCGGCCTGCTGTCCGCGCTCGACGGAGTCGGGCCGGACGATCTCAATCTTGACGGGCTGATCGCCCGTTCCGGTGCGCCGGAAGTGAAGGAAGTGATTCTGGCCATGGATGCCACCGTCGACGGGCAGACCACCGCCCATTACATCTCCGACCGACTGGCCGGTCTCGACGTTTCCATCACCCGTCTGGCGCGTGGCGTTCCGGTTGGGGGTGAGCTCGATTTCCTCGATGACGGAACCCTGACCCAGGCCCTGAAGGCCCGCCGGGCACTCTGATCGTGGACCAGCGTGCAATCCGCCTGAAGGCGACCGCCATCGGCTTCACTGCTGTCCTTATGTGGGCCGCGTTGGCACTGTTTACCGCGCTCACCGGCAAGGTCCCGCCGTTTCAGCTTCTCGCCATGTGCTTCACGGTCGCGACCCTGATCGCCTGCGTCTTCTGGCTGGTTCGGGGACAGAACCCGCTCAGCTATATGCGTCAGAAGCCGATGGTCTGGCTGCTCGGTGTCGGCGGTCTGTTCGGCTATCACTTCTTCTATTTCGTCGCGATCGACAATGCGCCGACCGTCGAGGCCAGCCTGATCGCCTATCTCTGGCCGCTGCTGATCGTCGTCTTCTCGGCTTTGCTGCCGGGCGAGCGGTTGCGCTGGTTCCATCTCGCCGGTGCGCTGCTGGGGCTTGGCGGTGCGGCCCTCTTGGTGACGCGCGGCGAAACGCTCAGCCTCGATCCGCGCTACAGCTTCGGCTATGGCGCCGCCTGCATCTGCGCGGTTACCTGGTCCGGATATTCGGTCCTGTCACGCCGTTTCGGTTCCGTTCCGACCGAGGCTGTCGGCGGCTTTTGCGCCGTTGCGGCGATCCTTGGTGTCCTCTGCCATCTGGCTTTCGAACAGACGGTCTGGCCGGACGGCATGCTGGAATGGGGCGCGGTTGCCCTGCTCGGGCTTGGACCGGTGGGCGGTGCATTCTTCACCTGGGATTACGGGGTGAAGCGCGGCGATATCCAGGCGCTCGGCGCCTCGTCCTACGCGGCGCCATTGCTGTCGACGATCCTGCTCATCCTGGTCGGACTTGCCCCCTTCACGGGGGTGGTTGCCGTGGCGTGTCTGCTGATTGTCGGCGGCGCCGTGCTGGCCTCGCGGGACATGATTTTCCGGCGGCGCGCGCCGTAGGTGATCGAGGGGGTGGCGTTTAGCTGCCGCGCGGGGTCGGCCGCCAGTCGGGCGGGGCCATTTCGAAGCCGGAAAAATCGAAGGCGGGTGCCACAGTGCAGCCGACGAGCGTCCATTCTCCGAGGCTTTCCGCCGCCTGCCACCAGCCTTCCGGGACCACGATATGCGGTTTCTGGCCGGCCAGCACGTCGGGGCCGAGATGATGCGCTTCCGCGTCATGCCCGTTCGGCGATAGGGTCAGGACGAGCGGTGCGCCCGCGTAATGATGCCAGATCTCGGTGGCGTCCGTGACCCGGTGCCAGGCGGAGACTTCGCCGACCGGCAGCAGATAATAGATCTGCGTGACCGTGCCCCGGCTGCCATCGCCCGGCGCGTCGCGCCAGGTTTCGGCGTAATAGCCGCCCTCGGGATGCGGCTGCATCCCGAGTTTCGCGACGATAGCTTTCCAATCGGCTGAGCTCATGATCGATCAGGACGGCGGCTGGGTTTCCTGCATCGATTTGCGCTCGGAGAATTTGGCGTACCAGGCGCCGAGCGCCGGATAGTTCTCGCGCCAGCCGATATCCGGATAGCGGAAGTCGAGATAGCCGCAGGCACAGGCCGCGCCGATGATGCCGGCATCGATCCTGTCGCCAAAGGATACAGCCGCGGCATCGAGCGCCTTCAGGGCGCCATCGACCTTTTTCATCTGTCCTTCGCCCCATTCGGCCCACTGCTTGTCCGCCGGGCGCAGGCCCCGCTCATAGCGATTGTTCACGGCGGCATCCATCAGACCGTCCGCCAACGCTTCCATGCAAAGCACGTCCCAGCGTGCGTCGCCTTCCGCCGGGTAGAAGGACGGGGAGGCGACCAGAGAATCCAGATAGGCCGTGATGACGCGCGAATCGTACAGGCCTTTGCCGTTATCCAGCACCAGCGCCGGGATTTTCGCCACGGGATTGCTGGCGGCGAGCTCCGCGCTCTGGTTGACCACAGTGGTCGTTACCTTGGCCAGCTCGACCTTGTCCTCAAGCCCGAGTTCCTTGATGAACACGAGGACTTTCCGGACGAATGGGGACGCCGGGGAATAAAGCAGTTTCATGTGTTGTTCGCTCCCTTGGAAAACCGGCTCTGAGAACCGGCAGGCCCCGATCTAGGGCTTAGAAATTGTCCTTGCGATGCCGCACTTCGGTGAAGACCGCGACCGGATCGGCACCCTCCATGCCGATGGCGGCGGCCAGCGCCGGATCGTCCGCGCGCAGGAACGGGTTCGTCTCCAGCTCATCGCCGAGTGTTGACGGCACGGTCGGCTTGCCCGCGGCCCGCGCTTTGTCGATCGCCTCCGCCTGGGCTTTCAGCCTGGCGTTGCCGCCATCGACCGAAAGCGCGAAGCGGGCGTTCGACTGGGTATATTCGTGGCCGCAATAGATCCGGGTCGAGGCCGGCAGGCCGCGCAGTTTTTTCAGCGAGTCCCACATCTGTTCCATCGTGCCTTCGAACACCCGGCCACAGCCGAGCACGAAGAGCGTGTCGCCGGAGAGCAGGATATCCGAATCCGGGAAGAAGAAGGCGATATGGCCCAGCGTATGGCCCGGTGTCTCGAAGATTTCCGCCTTGTGCCCGGCAAACTCGAACGCATCGCCCTCGGCCAGCGTGACGTCCATACCGGAGATCCGTGCCGTCTCCGATTTCGGGCCGACCAGGGTGCAGCCGTATTTCTCCCGCACCGCCTCGTTGCCCTCGATATGGTCGCCGTGATGGTGGGTGTTGATGATGTGGCTCGGCTTCCAGCCGCGTGCCTCAAGCGCCGCGATCACCGGCGCCGCTTCGCCGGGATCGACCACGGCGGTCGCGCCACTGTCCGCGTCATGCAGCAGGTAGACGTAATTGTCGGATCTGGCGGGGACCAGCACCACTTCGAGACGGGCCATTGCTTCGCTCCTTGGAATCCGGTGGGGCATCGTGAAAACGCAGGCGGGACCGTAGCATCAACCTTTTGACGCGGCCAAGCGGGCGACTATGATCCCTTCGCGACATGTGAACTGCCGGTATGGAACATGTTCAACGATGCAGTCGATCTCTGGGATTTTTACGGCACGCGCGTCGGGCAGGTAGCCCGGCGGATGATCCGCCGCCGTATCCGTGAGCTATGGCCGAACACCAAGGGCGAGACCGTGCTCGGGCTCGGTTACGCGACGCCGTTCCTGCGTCCGTTCCGGGACGAGGCGGAGCGGGTGATCGCGGTGATGCCCTCGCAACAGGGCGTGCTGCACTGGCCGCGCGAGGGCAAGGGGCTGGTCTGCCTTTCCGACGAGGCCGAGCTGCCGTTGCAGGATGTCTCCGTCGACCGGGTGCTGCTGGTCCATGCGCTGGAATGCACCGAGCAATTGCGGCCCATGCTGCAGGAGGTCTGGCGGGTTCTGGCCGGGAACGGCAAGTTGCTGGTCGTGGTGCCGAACCGGCGCGGTATCTGGGCCCGGCTCGATCGCACCCCCTTCGGACACGGCCATCCCTATTCCCCCTCGCAGCTCTCGCGCTTGCTGAAAGACAACATGTTCGCGCCCTCGCTCACCGCGCATGCGCTCTACATGCCGCCCTCGAACTCGCCGCTGCTGCTGCGTTCCGCCTCCGCCGTGGAAAAACTCGGCGAGCGCTGGTTCAACCGGTTCTCTGGCGTGGTACTGATCGAGGCAACGAAACAGATCTATGCCCGGCCAAAGGGGCGGGCTGTGAAAATCAGGCAACTGTTGCCAATGCCCAGGCGCCGGGCGACAGCCCTGAACACAGCCGGCGGTCATGGCCGCATCGCTGAAAATTTACAGAGGAGGAAACAGAAATGATTGTGATCGCCGTGAAGCTGGTTGTTGCCGAGAGTGACGCCGCAGCTTTTGAAGCGCGTCTGAAGCAGCACGCCGCCAACAGCCTGACCCAGGAGGGCTGCAAGGGCTTCCTCGTCGCCCGCGATCAGGAAAACCCGGGGGCTTTCCAGCTCTGGGAAACCTACACCGACATGGCGGCATTCGAGGAACACAAGGCGGCCGATTTCATGGCCGATTTCCGGGAATTCTCGACCCCGCTGGTCAAGGAGCGGGTGCTGGCGATCTGCGACCAGATCGCCTGATCTGTGCATTAATTTTCCGATTTCCGGGACAGCTGGTCAGGCACTCAACCAGCCGAAGCTGTCCCGATTTCCGCCAACCGGTTCTCTGTCCGCTTGAATTCGCTGCCTGCCACGGCTATTGCTAGCCGCCGCGCCGGGAGTTCGACGGAGTACGACTCTGCGGCATTCTTCTTTTTTCGGGTCCGATTGGGCTCGTTCGGGGTTCGATTGGAAGGCTAGTCCGGTGAGCACGCTTGATGATCTGAGGCGGGAGATCGACGGGATCGACGTGGCTTTGCACGATCTGTTGATGCGCCGTGTCGAGATCGGCAAGCAGGTCGCCGACGCCAAGGGCGGAGACCGAGGCCCCTATTTCCGGCCGGGCCGCGAGGCGCAGATCATCCGCCGCCTCGTCGCGCGCAATGAATCCTACCTAAACATTCCGACGCTGATCCGGTTCTGGCGTGAGATTCTGAGCGCCAACCTGAACATGCAGACGCACGTGCATGCCGCAGTCTACCTGCCGGAAGGCGCCGAGAAGGTCTACGATCTGGCGCGTGATCATTGCGGTATCTCGTCGACGATCGAGCGTATGGACAGCGCCGAAGCTGTGCTGAATGCGGTTGCCGCCGGCGCGGCGACGCTTGGCGTGCTGCCCGGCTTCCCGATGACCGCTGCACGATGGTGGCCGCAGCTGTGCTCCGACAGAACCGGTCTGGCGACGCCGCGCATCATTGCGCGGCTTCCTTTTTGCGAGACCGGGGCTGCTGTCGGGGTGAATGGTTTCGCAGGCGATGCCTTCATCGTCGCCGGGCAGGAGCCGGAAGCCTCCGGTGAGGACAAGACGCTGTTCGCGGTGCGCGACGGCGTCGAGATCGCGGGCGATGTGGTGGATGAAGGCGACGGCTACCGGCTGATCGAGCAGGACGGGTTCCTGGAGATCCCGGAAGGACTGGAGCGACATCTGGGCGGCCGCGAAGGCGAGGTGCCCTATTACCGCATCGGCGCTTACGCGGTCCCGGTTCACGCCGGCTGATTTTTCGGCCCGCCACCGGACCCAGATCCGATCTCCCTGTACGCTTTTTGAACTGATAAAATCATGTCTTCCAGCAATAAGACGCCGTCGATCAAACCGAAATCCTCCATCGCGACCATGGTCAGCTACACGCCGAACCACGGTGGTGCGAGCAAGCCGGGGCGGGTGATCCGCCTGTCCGCGAACGAAGGCGCTCTTGGCATGAGCCCGAAGGCCCTCGCGGCCATGCACACGGCCGATCCGGACCTGCACCGCTACCCCGCCGTCGCCGCCAGCCGACTGGCGGAAGCGGTGGCAAAGCGTAACGGCATCGATCCGGCCGGCATCGTTTTCGGTTGCGGCTCCGACGAGTTGATCCAGACGCTCTGCCTCGCTTATCTCGAGCCGGGCGACGAGGCGATCCACACCCAGTACGGCTTTCTGGTCTACCCGATGGCGACCCGGATTGCCGGCGGTGTGCCGGTGATGGCGCCGGACGACGAATACACTGTCAGCGTCGATGCGATCCTCGCCGCTGTCAGCGACCGCACCCGCATGGTGTTCCTCGCCAATCCGAACAACCCGACAGGCACCTACATCCCGCAGGATGAGGTGAAGCGCCTGCGGGCCGGGTTGCGGGACGATATCCTGCTGGTGATGGACGCCGCCTATTGCGAATACGTAACGAAGAACGACTTCGACAGCGGTATCGAGCTGGTCGAGGCGCACGACAATGTCGTGATGCTGCGGACCTTCTCGAAACTGTACGGTATGGCGGGCCTCCGGCTCGGCTGGGCCTACGCGCCGAAGGATATCGCGGCGACGCTGGAAAGCATCAAGCAGCCGTTCGGTGTGAACTCGCTGGCCATCGCGGCTGGCATCGCCGCGGTCGAGGATCTGGCCTTCCAGGAAGCGGTGGTCGAGAGCAACAACCGCTGGCTGCCCTGGAGCGTGGAGAAGTTCACCGAGCTCGGTCTTGAGGCGCTGCCGACCGTGACCAACTTCCTGCTGCTGCGTTTCCCGGAAGAAGAGGGGCGCAATGCCGCGGCGGCCCGCGCTTTCCTCGCGGACCGGAACATTCTGGTGCGGGAGATGGCCGGATACGGCGTGCCCGACACCGTGCGGCTGTCCATCGGTACCGGCGAGGAAATGCGCGATGTGGTCGATGCGCTGGCAGACTTTCTCGGCAAGGAAAGGCCGGCATCATGAGCATGACAGATCTTCCCCAGGACGAGCCTGTCTTCAAGCGGCTGGCGCTGATCGGCGTCGGCAATATCGGCTCTTCCATCGCCCGCGCCGTGCGTCAGGCTGGCAACGGTGCTGCCCATCTTGCGGCCTTCGACCGTGATCCGGCGGTCCGGGCGCGGCTGCTGGAGCTTGGTATCGTCGACAGTGTGCACGAGAGCGCCGGAGAGGCCGTGACAGGCGCTGACGGTGTCGTCCTGTGCGCGCCGGTCGGCGCTTATGCCGCGATCATGTCCGAGATCGCACCGCATCTGGAGCAGGGCGCGGTCCTGACCGATATCGGCTCGGTGAAAATGGCGGTGGTACGTGACGTCTCGCCGCTGGTTCCGGAAGGCGTTCACTTCGTCCCCGGTCACCCGGTCGCAGGAACGGAGAAATCCGGCCCCGATGCCGGTTTTGCCGAGCTTTTCCGGGGTCGCTTCTGGCTGCTGACGCCGGAAGAAGGTGTCGACCCCACGGCAACGGCGAAAGTCGAGGCACTGTGGTCCCGGGTCGGCGCCATCGTCGAGGTGATGGATGCGGCCTACCACGACAAGGTGCTGGCGCTGACCTCTCACCTGCCTCACCTGATCGCCTACACCATCGTCGGCACGGCCTTCGATGTTGAGGAGCAGGAGCGGCAGGACGTGATCCGGTTCTCCGCCGGTGGCTTCCGGGACTTCACCCGGATTGCCGGCTCGGACCCGACCATGTGGCGCGACATCTTTCTGAACAACAAGGAAGCGGTGTTGGAGATGCTGCAGCGTTTCACCGAGGATCTGACGGCTCTGCAGCGGCAGATCCGGTGGGGCGAGGGCGACAAGCTCTATGAGTTTTTCGAGCGCACGCGGGAAGTCCGGCGGAGTGTTGTCGAGGCGCATCAGGAAGGCTCCAACCCCTGGGGGCCGGATGCCAATAAAGAGGATGCGGACTCAGAAGGCAGGAAACCGGAATAAGGTGAAGGGACCGGCGCTGACGCGTCCGTTCTGTGCCGAGACCGGCATGCTGACGACACGGGTTCCGTCTGTGCCGCTGTTGCGGCTGAAGGCGCCCAGCACGAGGCGGGCAACTTCGGCGGCGTCCCGGGTCAGATGACCGGCGCTGATGAGGTCTTCTATGACTTCATCGAACCCCTTGATTTCCAGGGTGCCCGCACCTTCCGGACGGAGCAGCTGATCCAGCGCGAGTGTCGCGTTCAGTTTCAGCGCCACCGGGTCGAGCGACAGCGTGAAGCGGTCGATGTCGACGGTTCCGCCCGCATCCCGCCAAAGCGCAAGATCCGTTGCATCGGTGCCGGAAAGCGCGCCGCGCAGAGTCGCTTCGAGAGAGAGCCTGGCATGGTCTGCCGCTGTGCCGAGCTGCTTCAGGGCGGGCGTTTCCAGACGGGCGGTGGTGAGGCTGACGACGGCCGACGCATCCGTATGGCTGGCAACGCTGTCGGCCTGATCCAGTGTCGCGGTTGTTGCGCCGAGCCTGGCGGCTTCGCGCGGGCCGACGGGATCGCCCTCCCGATGCGAGACCAGCCGGCCGCTGGCAGCACTCAGCCGGGCATGCTCCAGCACCCCTGAATTGTAGAACTTGGCATTGATCGTGGTATCGGGCGCCGATGTCAGGGTCACCGTTGTGCCTTGCGCGGGGGCCTTCTGGACCGCGGTCAGGCCGTTCTCCGCCGTCAGCGTCAGATCGAGCGGCGCCCAGGGCTTGGCGGACAGCCGCAGCCGGTCGGTCGCCACTGTTTCGACCACGGCTTCCCGGTTCCGTTGGTAGAGAACGTCAGGCGCAAGGATGCTCATCTCGAAGGGAAAACCCTCGAAGCGTAATGTGCCGTAAGCGATCTCGTTGCCCTTGGCGCGTTCTGCGGCAGCCCAGTCCTCGATCCGGCCTTCCAGCCAGAACGCGGCGGCGAACCAGTTGCCGACATAGGTCAGCACCGCGAGCGCCAGCACGAAGGAAAGAACGGTACCGATGCGTCGCGGGCTCTTGTGCGGCGCCGGTGGTGTGGTTATCTCGTTGGTCATCTGGTGCAAATTACTTCCCGAGTGTCCCGAAAGATATGACTACCGACAGCGGCGATCTATGGGTTTTCGGCTACGGCTCGCTGATGTGGCGGCCGGGCTTCGACTATGTGGAGCGTTTGCCGGTCCGGCTCAATGGGTATCATCGCGATTTCTGTGTCTGGTCGCACAGGTATCGCGGCACGCCTGAGCGGCCGGGACTGGTGCTCGGGCTCGACCGGGGCGGGTCCTGCCGCGGTATTGCCTACCGGATCGCATCCGAAGACAGATCCGCCGTGCTGGATTATCTGCATGAGCGGGAAATGATCACAGGCGTTTACGATCCTCGTTACCTGCCGGTCATCGATTCCATGTCCGACCGCCGCGTCGTGGCCCAGTCCTATGTCGTGGATCGTGCCCATGCGCAATACGCGGCGGACCTGACGGTCGAACAGCGGGCGGCCCTGGTGATCCAGGGTGTCGGGACCGCCGGGCCATGCCGGGATTATCTGGCCAACACAGTTGCTCATCTGGTCGAACTCGGGATGCCGGATCGGCGCCTTGGCACCTTGCTGCGGACGGTGGATGCCATGCTGGCGGGCGATCTTGCGATCCCGGAAGCTCCTGGCGGACCGCCGGCTCATCCCGCCAATCATCCGGGCGTCCGGCCGGAAACGGCGATCTGATCAGCGTTTGACGCTTCAGTTTTGCCTCTCGCTCTTGCCGAGAAGCCATTCCATCACGGCCGTCACGGCCGGCGGACGGGTAGTGCTCTTCTGTGCGAGCAGATGAAAGTCCCGCCCACCATTGAAAGAGCCGTCCGCAACCTCAACCAGTCGTCCTGCCAGAAAATCCTGCTCCACCAGAAAGCGGCTGGCCAGGGCAATGCCCTGACCGGCCAGCGCCGCATCGATGCTGAGCGAGGTCTGACTGAAACTCAGTCTGTTCTTTCCCGCCCAGTCGCTGACCCCGAGCACCTCCCGCAGAAAAGCGGGCCACAGATCATGTGTGTCCTGCAGCAGCGGGAGCGCGCTGAAGTCATGTGCCGAGAGTGGCAGATCCCGCCCCTGCACCAGGGCAGGAGCGGCAATCGCGACAATATTGCCATGGAACAGAAGCCGGGCATCGATGGCAGCCCCGAAGGGAGGCGAACCTTGACGGATTGCGAGGTCGATGCCGTCGCCATGAAAGCTCAGTACGCTATCGGTTGCGAGAACCCGCAAGTCTATTTCCGGGTGGCGCGCGGTCAGGCTTGGCAGGTTCGGTATCAGCCACTTGGCGGCGAAAGTCGGCGTGACGCTGATCGTCACCTTGGATGGCGTGGGGGCCAGCCGGAGTGTCGCCTCCTGCAGCATGGCAAAGGCGGCGCTGACCTGCTGGTGATATCCACGTCCCTCGGCCGTGAAGGCAAGCCCCTTGGAATGCCGGTCGAACAGCTTGAGGCCGAGATGTGCTTCAAGACCGCGAATCTGTTGCGCGACGGCGCCCTGGGAAACCCCCAGCTCTTCCGCAGCGGCCCGGAAGTTCAGATGACGCCCGGCGGCGTCGAAGGCTTTCAGCGCATTGACCGGTGGAAGATGGAGTTTTTTAGCCAATAGAATTTCTACTTTCATGAGGTAGAGGAACTGACTGGCTCGAGCCATTTACTGCGCGCATATACTCCTTTAACAGGAAAATTCTCCCGAAGGAAAAGTCCAATGTCTGTAGAAAAAATTGCATTGGTTACGGCTGGTGGCAGCGGAATGGGCGCAGATGCGGCGCGCCGGCTGGCGGCGGACGGGTTTCGCGTCGGTATCCTCTCTTCGTCCGGTAAGGGCGAAGCTCTCGCCGAAGAGCTGGGCGGTTTCGGCGTGACCGGCTCGAACCGGTCGGTCGAGGATCTGAAGCGTCTGGTCGATGGCGCCGTCGAGCGCTGGGGACGGGTCGATGTGCTGGTGAACTCTGCCGGACACGGTCCGAAGGGGCCGGTTCTGGATCTGACGGATGAGGATTGGCACGACGGGATGGAGGTTTATCTGCTGAACGTCGTCCGTCCGACCCGTCTGGTAACGCCGCTGATGCAGGCACAGGGCGGCGGCGCGATCATCAATATCTCGACCTTCGCCGCTTTCGAGCCCGATCCGCTGTTCCCGACATCCGGGGTGTTCCGGGCCGGTCTGGCCGCTTTCTCCAAGCTTTATGCGGACCGGTACGCGGCCGACAATATCCGGATGAACAACGTTCTTCCGGGCTTCATCGACAGTCTGCCCGAAACCGAGGATCGCAAGGCACGTATCCCGCTCGGCCGTTATGGCCATGCCGAGGAAGTTTCCTCACTGATCTCATGGCTGGCCTCGGATCAAGGTGGATATATGACAGGGCAGAATTTGCGAATTGATGGAGGTCTGACCCGTGCCGTCTGATGCGGTCGTCGCTCAGGCGTCCCCTGCGCGCGCTGCATTTGCGTTGAAATGGGCGGCCTCCATTATCCAGATTTTCGGCTACGCGGCCACGGGATTCGGCTGGACGCCTTGGAATCTCTATCTTTTTCTGGTCGGTGTGATCGGCTGGTTTGCGGTGGGAATGCTTTGGAACGACCGTGCAATCATGCTGATCCACATTGTAGCATTCGGGGCGATGATCGCCGGTATGTCTGCCGCGTGATCCAACAGGATGCGAGGCGCCAGCTCATAGCAGGGGGCGGCGCAAACCCGATGCGATCTCGAAATAATCCGGATGGTCAGGCGCGATGAATCCGTGCCGGACCAGGAAGTCGATGATCGCGAGGTTGCAGTTGTATTTGAAGGCATCCGGGTCGTTCTCGACGATCTCCATGACCTGACCGATGGGCAGCAGCTCGAAGCTCTCGACCTCGCCGTCTATCGGCTGCGGGACGAAGCCGGGATCCAGCTCCAGATCGTAGGTGTAGAACATGTGGCGCCGCAGGCCCGAGGGAACGGCCATCTGGTAACTGATGGTGCCGGTCGGTCGTGCTGTCGCGGCGATCTCCGGCGGAATGCCTGCTTCCTCGTGGCATTCCTTCAGCAGATTGTCGAAGGGCGAGATGCCGAGCGGGTGGCCGCCTGCGACCATGTTGTCCAGCTTGCCGGGATAGGTCGCCTTGTTGCGGGCGCGCCGGGCGACCCACATGAACGTCCCGTCCACGCGCCGGACAATGCCGTTCAGGTGGAAGCCCCTGTTCAGGATGCCGAATTCGGTGGCGGCGCCCCGGTCGAGAGCGGCCAGGGGTGCGCTGTCCGGATGGGCGAGCAGCGGGTAAAGCTCGTCCCGGGGCTTTGCCGCGAGACCGGCCGCGCGCAATCCGTCGGCCGCTGTCTCCAGGGTTCCGCTCAGCTCCTCGAACGAGGCCGGCGGTAGCGTAAGGATGCTACCCTGATCCGCAAAACCGAACCCGGTCAGATGCTCGGCCACCGGATGGCGGACTTGCCCGATCGTCGTCCCTGAAATCGACCAGGGACGATAATCGGCCGGGTTATAGGCGTTGCAGACCTTCAGATAATGCAGGTATCCGCTCACCGGCAGACCTTTCCGCCGGCGGGTTGGATCAGGAGTAGCGCTTTTCCGATACCAGAACAGACGTCACGTACACCATGCCGCGCAGGATGGCCGCCGTGTGGTCGCGCTGGGAACGGGTCAGGCCCTGGACCTGCAGGTCGATGGTCAGCTCGTCCCGGCGCCGGCCGCCGAGATCGCTGTGCCAGCGAGCAGGAATCAGGCCGCGCTTGGCAAAAAGCTCTAGGACGCGCGGCATCACCGAGGGGTCCGCGACGGCCTGAACGGAAAAGCAGGCGGTCACATCCGCTTCGGTGCGTGTTTCGGAGGTATTGGGGAGAAAAGACTGAGACGCAACAACGTCTTGCATGACAAAACCACTCCGGCTTTGGGGGTCGAATAAGGGAAAACAGCAACTGCCCGGCCCTATCAGAGGACCGGGTTGCTAATTCGCCCGATAATTCGACCGGCCAAGCGCCGGAATGCGTAATTAATCATGAAACGGAACCTATTGCGCCCCAGGGGAACCGTCAAGAGGACTGGCGTCAAGCACGCGTCAGTTTCTCCAGAGCCTCGTTGAGCTGGCTCATGCGCTGATGATCGCCGAATGGGGAATCCGGATGGAACACCAGAGCCAGCCGACGATAGCGTCCGCGAATGGCTTTCTGGTCCGGGACAGCGGTCGGAGCAAATCCCATGACATGCAATGCCTCGCTCCGGCTGGAGATTCCCTCCCGCAGCGGCTCGAACGCGAGATCGCCGATAATGCGCTGTAATTGCTCGATATCTTCTTCAAGTCGCGTGCGGATTGCCCGGTCGTCGCTGCGTTGCTTGCGATCATCGGCTGACTCGACACTGAGTGTCCTCTCCCCCTCGGACATCTTCAGCGCAAGAGCCAGTGCCCGGCGCAAACGAGCGATGTCGTAGCCGATCGGCAGGCGAAGCTGCAAACGTGGTTTCCGGCGCAGGGTGCGGCCTTTGGACGGTCCGGACTGGAGTTTCACCACTTCCCGGTCGTCAGGCGCGGGCTCTCCCGGGTCGTCCGTCGCCATGACGGTCTCATTCGGCACCAGGAGCAGCACACCGCGCGCCAGATCGGCGACGCTGGCGCCTTGTGAATCTGCAAATGCTGTTACACGGTCGCGGAAACTGCTGGAACAGGGGACGATATAGGATTGACTTTTCTTGTAATTAATTGAAATCGCATCGTTTTTGTAGTTTGCAGTTGCATAATTCAAGGCTGAATCGTCAGGCATCTGGAGTCGGGTATCCTACTACAAATTGGGGGTCACGGGCTTCGAATAGCAAATCTTGGGGCCGTACAGGAAGTGTATTTCGGAAAAAGGGGGCGAATCAACTCATAACGGAGTTACGAAATGTTAAATCTGTTTCGATCTCGGTCCGATTGTTTAACAAGGCGTAAATTTTGGATCGGAATTAAGTGGCATTTGCGTCAAATCGTTTCGCGTCTGTGCTGTGACGGATTGCCGCCATGAACCGTCGGCACTGGTCAATCTTACCTCTGCGTTCTATATGGGGCGCATGAATGTTTTTGTAATCATCCTGATGGCCTGTTCGCTGCTGCTCGTGCTCGGCACGCTCTTCGGCGGCCTCGTGTCCATGGCCCGTGGCGGGCCGGGGGCTCCCCAGCGCTCGAACAAGCTGATGCGATATCGTGTGTTATTTCAATTCGTTGCGGTCGTTCTGTTCATGCTCGCACTGGCTATCAGCCGCTGACGCGACAGCTCTGCGCAAAATAGTTTCGGGGGCGTTCAGATGGTAAGGCTGACCAAAATCTACACCCGCGGCGGGGATGCCGGAGAGACGTCTCTCGGCGATGGAACCCGGGTGAAGAAGCATGCGTTTCGCCCTGAGGCCTATGGCTCCGTCGACGAAGCGAACAGCATTATCGGGCTGGCCCGGTTGCATACGAGCGAGCATCCGGAGGTGGATGCCATGTTGGCCCGGATTCAGAACGATCTCTTCGATCTCGGTGCCGATCTGGCAACGCCGGAGCAGGAAAACCCGAAATGGCCGCCGTTGCGCGTCGATGTAGCTCAGGTCGAGCGCCTCGAACGCGAGATCGACGCCATGAATGACAAGCTGAAACCGCTGGATTCCTTTATTTTGCCGGGTGGCAAGCCGGCCGCGGCCTATCTGCATCTGGCGCGCACGGTGGCGCGACGGGCGGAACGGGCGATGACGGAACTGGCTGAAGAAGAAGCTGTCAGTGCGGTCGCTATCAAGTTTATCAACCGTCTATCGGACCATTTGTTCGTGCTTGCTCGGCATATCAATGATGACGGAGCAGGCGACGTGCTATGGGTTCCGGGCGGAAATCGTTGAAAAGCCGCCAAGTTGCCGGATGTCGGATAAAGGGTATAAGGAGGCGGCGTCAGCTTGACAGGCGAAAAACGCTTCGCCTATGACCGAGTGCCGCTATTGAAACTGAAATCTATACCGGGGTCGCCATGAAGGTTCTCGTACCCGTCAAACGGGTCATCGACTACAACGTCAAGGTTCGTGTGAAAGCGGACCAGACCGGGGTCGAGCTCGCCAACGTCAAGATGTCCATGAATCCGTTCGACGAGATTTCCGTCGAAGAGGCCATCCGCCTCAAGGAAGCCGGGACCGCGACCGAGGTTATCGCCGTATCGCTGGGTGCCCAGCAGTGCCAGGAAACCATCCGGACCGCGCTCGCCATGGGCGCCGACCGGGGTATCCACGTGCTGCATGACGGCGACCTGGAACCGCTGGCCGTCGCCAAGATGCTGAAGGCCGTGGTCGACAAGGAACAGCCTGAACTCGTCATCCTGGGCAAGCAGGCCATCGATGACGACGCCAACCAGACCGGCCAGATGCTGGCCGCGCTGCTCGGTTGGGGTCAGGCGACCTTCGCTTCGAAGATCGAGATGGGTGCTGGCGAAGCCAAGGTCACCCGCGAGATCGATGGCGGTCTCGAGACCATCTCGCTCAAGCTGCCGGCCATCGTGACGACGGATTTGCGTCTGAACGAGCCGCGCTACGCTTCGCTGCCGAACATCATGAAGGCGAAGAAGAAGCCGATCGACCAGTTCTCGCCGGCCGATCTCGGTGTCGATCCGGCGCCGCGCCTCGAAACCCTCAAGGTCGAGGAACCGGCCAAGCGCGAAGCCGGCGTCACGGTTGCCGACGTCGCCGAGCTGGTTTCGAAACTGCGTACTGAAGCAAAGGTGATCTGATGAGCGTTCTCGTCGTTGCCGAACACGATAATTCGGATATCGCTCCCGCCACCCTGAATACCGTGACCGCCGCTGCCGAAATCGGCGGCGACATCACCGTGCTCGTGGCCGGAAGCGGTTCAGCCGCTGCCGCGGATGCCGCTGCCAAGATCGCCGGTGTCTCCAAGGTTCTGCATGCAGACTCAGCGGAATACGCCAACGGTCTGGCGGAAAACGTTGCGCCGCTGGTGGTGGCTCTCGCCGCCGGTTACAGCCATGTTCTGGCCCCGGCCACCAGCTTCGGCAAGAACGTGCTGCCGCGCGCTGCGGCCCTGCTCGACGTGCAGCAGATCTCCGAGATCTCCGGCGTTGTCGATGCGGACACCTTCGTGCGTCCGATCTATGCCGGTAACGCGATGGCCACCGTGAAGTCTTCCGATGCGGTGAAAGTCATCACCGTGCGGACCACGGCGTTCGATGCCGCTGCCTCCGAAGGCGGCTCGGCCGCAGTCGAAGCGGCTGATGCCAAGGGCGATGCCGGCCTCAGCAGCTATGTCGGTGCCGAGCTCAGCAGCTCGGAGCGTCCGGAGCTGACCTCCGCCAAGATCGTCATCTCCGGCGGTCGCGGCATGCAGAACGGCGAGAACTTTGCCATGCTGGAAGAGGTCGCGGACAAGTTGGGTGCCGCCGTCGGTGCTTCGCGCGCCGCCGTCGATGCGGGCTTCGTGCCGAACGACTACCAGGTCGGTCAGACCGGTAAGGTCGTGGCGCCGGACCTCTATATCGCTGTCGGTATTTCCGGCGCGATCCAGCACCTTGCCGGTATGAAGGACAGCAAGGTCATCGTCGCCATCAACAAGGACGAGGAAGCGCCGATCTTCCAGGTCGCCGATTACGGCCTCGTCGCTGACCTGTTCGAGGCCGTTCCGGCTCTCAGCAAGGAACTGGACGGCTAACGCCAGTCGGCCACTAAAACTTGACAGCCAACCGGTGACGGGCGTCCCATGCTGCCCGTCACTGGACGGCCCTGTAGGGGCCGCCCGGAAAGACCGGGGAGAAGGAATATGGACCTGCGCACGATCGGTGTGATCGGAGCTGGACAGATGGGCGGCGGCATTGCCCATGTCTGTGCGCTTTCGGGCTTCGATGTCCGTCTGCTTGATCTTGAAGAATCCCAGCTTGCCGAAGCCATGGAAAAGATCGAGCGGGACATGCACCGCCAGGCGGCGCGCGGCAAGGTCGGGGATACCGACGTGGGCGCGGCTCTTGCCAGGATTTCCACTAGTACAGATTACGCGGTTTTCAGTGATTGCGATCTCGTCGTCGAAGCGGCGACCGAGGATGAGTCGATCAAGCGCGAGATCCTGAAGACGCTGGTGCCGCATCTCTCGGCCGATGCGATCATCGCCACCAACACGTCCTCGATCTCGATTACCCGCCTTGCCGCCGTCACGGACCGGCCGGGCCGGTTCATCGGCATGCATTTCATGAATCCGGTGCCGGTGATGCAGCTTGTCGAGCTGATCCGCGGCATTGCCACAGAGCAGGACACGTTCGAGGCTGTTCAGGCATTGGCCCTGGCGCTGGGCAAGACAGTGTCGGTCGCGGAAGACTTCCCGGCCTTCATCGTGAACCGCATTCTGATGCCGATGATCAACGAAGCGATCTACACGCTCTACGAAGGCGTGGGCTCGGTGCATTCCATCGACACGGCGCTCAAGCTCGGCGCCAATCACCCGATGGGACCGCTGCAGCTCGCTGACTTTATCGGCCTCGATACCTGCCTTGCCGTGATGCATGTGCTCTATGACGGGCTGGCGGATAGCAAGTACCGGCCGTGCCCGCTGCTGGTGAAGTATGTTGAAGCAGGGTGGCTCGGTCGCAAGACGGGCCGCGGTTTCTATGACTATTCCGGCGATGAGCCGGTGCCGACCCGCTGAGCCGCGCGGCTCAGCCCGGCACATATTGCCGGATAGGCAGAAATTTCCTTGTAATTCGATAAAATTTTATCTATAACTCACGGACCTACCAAAACGGTGGGGAATAAATATCCTTTAGAAGGAAGGATTGGACTATGACCGTATCGGTTGCCGAAAAGGCATTGCGGCTTCTCCAGATATCTGTGGCGGATGTTACCGGACGCGAAAGTCATGTCGCGGACGCGCTTAGTGCTGCCCTGAATTCGGGAAGAGCGATCGACCTTATCTTTGCGCAACAGCGCTTTGACAGTCTCGACCCCTATACTCGCAAACGCATAAAAGGGCGCGCAATTAACGAAGCCCACACGTTCTCGGTGCACTGACAGAGCAGGCTAGACGCGCTGTTTTCGGGGGACCTGGCGGCCGGTTTGTCGTGACCCAGTCACGGTACCGGTTTCTCCGTGCCTCTCCTGTTACTGTAAGACACCGAGATCGCGATAACAGCGCTCTGCCCCGCTGTGCAGCGGGATAGCGATGCCGTCGAGTGCAGATTCGAGCTTGACGTTGCGGCCTTGGGGATGGCCGTCGTCCAGAATCTTCCGCGTGTTCGAGTTCCAGAGCGCGCGGCAGATATCGTACACCAGCTGCTCGGGCAGTTTCTCCGAGACGATCCACTGACTGCCGACGGAAAGTGTTTCCACTTCCTCCACACCCTGATAGGTGCCTGCCGGAATGGTGTAGCGGGTCAGGAACCGGTGCGTGTCGAGCAGTTTTCCAACCGGAGGACCGTTCAGGGTCAGGAGATCGACATCTTGGTTTTCCGCCGTGGTGGCGACCAGATGGCTTGGCATGCCCGATATCTGGAACAAGGCGTCCAGCTCGTCCCGGGCTAGCATGTCTACTGCCGGTCCCGGCTTCAGGTAGGACGCGATCATCTCGTTCTCGTCGATGCCGTACGCTGCGAAAATATCCCGCGCCATAACGAGAAGCCCCGACCCGGGCTCGTCGATTGAAACCCTTTTGCCGACCAGATCCTTCACGCCGGTGATCTTCGCAGCCTTGCGAGCGAGCACATGCAGAACCTCGGGGTAGAGATGCGCCAGGCCGCGCAACTGGGTCATCGGTTGCTGCCCGGCGAACGGTCCGGTACCGGAATAAGCGGCATAGACGATATCGGCCTGGGCGAAGGCGGAGTTGACGAGGCCGGTTTCCACAGCATTCACATTATCGACCGAACCGCTGGAACTCTGGGCGGCGGCCACGAGGTCCTTCACACCGCACTCCTCGTCCTCCTCGCAAGGCGGGGAGCCCGGCGGCCGGGAGATGGCATTCGCGATTGTCGTACCGAGCGGATAATAGGTCCCGTCCACACCGCCGGTGGCAATCTGGAAGAAAATCATCTGATTTTGGGCGGTGGCGGGCCTGCTGCCGATGGTTCCGCTTCCCGCAAGTACCGCAGCCTGGATCATGACAATCAGGATGAAGTACGGGCGGGTGATCTGCGTCATCGTCTTCCGGTCTCGGTCAGGCGGTGAGTAAGGAAACTATCTATACCGACTATCAGTTTGAAGCATAATAGTTAATCAGATCTTTCGCAGCTGCGGAATCCCATTCTGCATCCCCGACCAGACGGCCCTTGATCGCGCCGTCGGGGGCGATCAGGAAGGTGGTCGGCAGGCCGGGCGCCTTGAAGGCCCGCAACAGGGCGGCTTTCTGGTCGGCGGCGGATGCCAGGTTCCGGATCCCGAGTTTTTCCAGGAATGGCTCGAAAACACGGGCGCCGCCGCGGTCGATCGAAACCAGCAGCACTTCGAACCTGTCGCTTCCGAGTTCAGCCCCGAGTTCGGCGCTCAATCGATCCAGACTTGGCAGCTCCTTGACGCAGGGCGCGCACCAGGTGGCCCAGAAATTCAGCAGAACGGTCTTCCCGTGATACGAGTCCAGCTTGATGGGTTCGCCCGTGGCGCTTATGAAGGGGGTGTCCGGCGCGGTCCGGTCCCCGGCGCTGGGTACGAACTTGACCATGTCGCCCACCAGCGGGGGCTCGGCTTCGGCGGAACCGGCAATCGCAGCCAGGAAAGCTGCGGCGAGACCGGCGAATACCGTTTTCCTGACCGCTACTGATGAAATCCAAGACACCGGGGCAACTCCCTAAATGAACAAACGGCACAACGACCCCAAGAACGACGGCGCCAGCACGATCTGGGGCGGACGCTTCGCATCCGGACCCGCGGCGATCATGGAAGAGATCAACGCATCAATCGGCTTCGACAAGCGCTTCTCGGCCCAGGACATCCAGGGCTCGATCGCCCATGCGGAAATGCTCGTGGCCCAAGGGGTGCTCACCGCAGAAGATGGTAAGGCAATCCGTCTGGGTCTAGAGCAAATCGACGCGGAGATCCGTGACGGCAGCTTCAAATTCTCGCGCGCGCTGGAAGACATCCACATGAATGTGGAGAATCGGCTGGCCGAGCTGATTGGCGATGCGGCGGGACGCTTGCACACGGCACGCTCCCGAAACGATCAGGTGGCGACCGATTTCAAGCTCTGGGTGCGTGGTGCGCTCGACTCCGTCGATGAAAGCCTGACCGGGCTGATCCAGGCGTTGGTCGACCAGGCCGAGCGCAATGCCGATGTCGTGATGCCGGGCTTCACGCACTTGCAGACGGCCCAGCCGGTTACCTTCGGCCACCATCTGCTGGCTTATGTCGAGATGTTCGGCCGGGATCTTGGGCGTTTCAGGGATTGCCGGGAGCGGATGAACGAATGTCCGCTGGGCGCCGCGGCGCTGGCCGGCACGTCCTTCCCGATCGACCGGCACAAGACGGCGGAAGCGCTTGGCTTCGCGCGTCCGGCGGCGAACTCGCTCGATGCGGTGTCCGACCGGGACTTCGCGCTCGAGTTCCTCTCCGCCATGTCGATCTGCGCCACGCATTTCTCGCGTCTGGCCGAAGAGATCGTGATCTGGACCAGCGCGCAGTTCAATTACATCACGCTGTCCGACGCCTTCACCACCGGCAGCTCGATCATGCCGCAGAAGCGGAACCCGGACGCGGCCGAGCTGGTGCGGGCGAAGTCCGGCCGGATCATCGGCGATCTCAATGCGCTGCTGATTGTCATGAAGGGCCTGCCGCTGGCCTATGGCAAGGACATGCAGGAAGACAAGGAGCCGGTGTTCGACGCCGTCGACTCTCTCGGTCTCTGCATCGCCGCGACCGCGGGCATGATCCGCGACATGAAGGCCAATCCCGAGCCGATGCGGGCTTCCCTGAAGGATGGTTTCCCGACCGCAACCGATCTGGCCGACTGGCTGGTCCGGGCGGCGGGCATGCCGTTCCGCCGGGCGCACCATGTCACTGGCACCATTGTGAAGCTGGCGGAGGACAAGGGCTGCGGTATAGAGGATCTCAGCCTGGCGGAAATGCAGGCGGTTGAGCCGGGCATCACCGACGGTGTGTTCGACGTGCTGACGGTCGATGCTTCGGTATCGAGCCGGACCAGCTACGGAGGAACCGCTCCGGACAATGTGCGCGAACAGGTCGCCCGTGCCCGCGACCGGTTCCTCGGCTGACGCGCGAATGTTGACGCAAGAACGGGGGAGAGGTGCGATGTTGAAACGGATGACCCGGCTTGGACTGCTTGCAGTCCTGTTCGCCGGTCTGGCCCTCAGCCAGGCCGCATGCGGCAAGAAGGGCAGTCTCAAACCGCCCTCCGGACAATCCTCCGATTTCCCGCGCACCTATCCGACGCAATAACGCGTTAGCCAGAAGACGTTACCCGACCGAAAGTTTGATGAAATGAGTGAGCAAGTCTCCTATGTGGACGGCGCCCTGACTGTTGAGCAGGTTCCGTTCGCGCGTATCGCCGACGAAGTGGGCAGCCCCGTCTACGTTTATTCCAAGGCCGGAATGATCGGGCGGTATCGTGCGTTGGAGAAGGCGCTCGCCGGTCTTCCGGTCTCGATCTACTACGCTCTGAAAGCCAATTCGAACCTTGCCGTGATCCGGCTGTTCGGCGAATTGGGCGCGGGCATGGATGTGGTGTCCGGCGGCGAGATGCAGCGCAGCCTGCGGGCCGGTGTCGCGGCGGACAAGATCGTTTTCGCCGGCGTCGGCAAGACGGCGGACGAGATGGCGGCGGCTCTGGATGCCGGCATTCATCAGTTCAACGTCGAATCGGAAAACGAGCTCCGGCTTCTCAACCAGGTTGCCGCCTCCAAGGGCGTGGTCGCGCCGGCGGCGATCCGGGTCAATCCGGATGTCGATGCCAAGACCCACGCGAAGATCACGACCGGCCGCAAGGAAAACAAGTTCGGTATCGATATCGAACGGGCGCCGGACATGTTCGCGCTCGCGGCCGAGCTTGAGAATATCAGCCTCAACAGCATGTCGGTCCATATCGGCTCCCAGCTGATGGACGTCACGCCTTACCGCGCGGCCTATGACCGGCTGCGGGGCATGACGCTCAATCTTCGCCAGCAGGGCTACAAGGTCGATCACCTCGATCTCGGTGGCGGTATCGGCATTTCCTATGACGGCACCACGCCACCGGATCTCGCCGAATATGCGGAGATCGTGAAGGACACGGTCGGCGATCTCGATTGCCGGCTCTCGGTCGAGCCGGGCCGCTATCTGGTCGGCAATGAGGGTTATTTCATGACCCGGGTGATGTTCGTGAAGCAGGGCGGTGCCCGGCGCTTCGTGATTGTCGACGGCGCCATGAACGATCTCATCCGCCCGACCCTCTATGAGGCACATCACGACATTGTCACCGTCTCCGAAACGGTTGCTGGTGAGGAAGACAGTCTGGCCGATATCGTCGGTCCGATCTGCGAAAGCGGGGATTATCTGGCCCGTGGCCGTCGTCTCGGCAAGATCAGTGACGGGGACCTTATCGTGTTGAAATCCGCGGGTGCTTACGGTGCGGTCATGAGCTCAAACTACAACTCACGGCCGCTCGTGCCGGAAGTTCTGGTCGATGGCGATAGCTACAAAGTTGTCCGCCGGCGTCAGACGCTCGATGAAATGCTGGCTCTTGAAGAATAGTCCGGCCGGGCTAGCTGACCTGTCGCAGGCTTGACCGGGCAATCGTCTCCGGGAGAGTATGTCTTATCGACAGGTTCCCGTGCCGCCGCGGGTGGTTAAGCCAGCGGGGGAGGCGGTCGGGATCCGTCCCTGATGACACGGCGCTATGCCGGGGATGGGTCTTTGCATGCGTGACGATGCCCAGACGGCTTCATTCTCCTACCGTTTAAAGGTATGGACGACCGGCCTTGTGCTGGCGTGGGAAAGGTTTTTCCCGGCCTTCCGCTGGCCGCTCGCCCTGCTTGGGCTGTTCCTTGGATTTTCCCTGATCGAACTGCCCCAGGCACTGGGACAGATCAGTGGCGGCTGGCTGCAGGCGGGTTTTCTCGCCATCGTGCTCGTGCTCTTCCTCTGGACATTCCGGCGCGCAATCATCGCGTTCTCCTGGCCGGACGAAAGCCAGATCCTGCGCCGGCTGGAAAGCTGGTCGGGTTTGCGGCACCGGCCTCTCTCGGCCCTGAGCGACGCGGTCGCCGGCGGCGGCAGGACGGAAGCCGCCCTTTGGCAGGCCCATCTGAAGCGGCTGGGCGATGTCCGTCGCCAGGTCCATGTTGGCAGTCCGGAGCCGGTTGCGACGCGGCTCGACCCGTTCGGCCTGCGTTCCCTCGTCGGACTGATTCTCTTCATTGGGCTGGTCGCGGGCTGGCAGAACCCGGGCGAGCGCCTGCGCGCTGCGGTCACGCCTGAGCTGCGGGGCGCGGGAGCTGCGCCGTCCTCGCTCGCGGATGTCTGGGTCAGCCCGCCGGATTACACGGGCATGGCCCCGATCCTGCTCTCCCGCTCGGCCTCGATCCGGACGGAAGAGACGTCAGAGGAGGTTCCGTCAGACCCGGGGACCGTTGCCATCCCGGTCGGCAGCCGTTTCCTGGCGACCGTCAATGGCGGCGAGGAGACACCCGAGCTGATCATTGAGGACGGCGCTCTTGCGGGCACTGCCGACAAGACAGCGGAAGGCATGTCGCAAGGCACGTCGGAGCGGGTCAGCTTCGAGACCATCGCCCCCGAAAGCCATCAGATACAGACTCCCATTGCCCGCGGTACCCGGCTTGCCGTGATGCAGGACGATGAGGCGCTCGCCCAATGGCGCATCAATGTGCTGCCGGATCTTGTCCCGTCCGTCGATTTCATGGAGCCGCCGGCCGCCTCTGAACGGCAGGCCCTGATCCTGCGTTATGAAGCGGAAGACGATTATGGCGTGGCCCGGGTCCGGGCGCTGATCCATCGCGTCGGGGATGACGGCATCACCGATGAGAAGCCCATCGAGATCGCCATGCCGGTGGTTGCCGGCGAGCGGAAGGAGATCACCGGTCGCAGTTTCAGCGACCTGACCCCGCATCCCTGGGCGGGACAACCGGTCCGCATCACGCTCGAGGCGTCGGACGACCTCGATCAGGCCGGAACAAGCGCGCCGGTCGAGATGGTGCTGCCGGAGCGGGTCTTCAATCATCCGGTGGCGATTGCCGTGATCGGTCAGCGCAAGCGTCTGGTAACCGAGCCGGAAGAGCGCATCGATATTTCGGAAATCCTGCTGACGCTCGCCGCCCGGCCGGGCCGCTATTTCCACGATATTGTCGTCTTTCTCGGCCTGAAAACGGCGGCGAACAGGCTCTATTTCAAAGCGCCGGAAGGGGACGGTCTCGAGGCGCTGCAGAGTTTGCTCTGGGACATCGCATTGCGGATTGAGGATGGCGAGGTTTCCACCGCCATGCGCAAGCTGCGCGATATCGAGCGCAAGCTGCAGGAGGCGCTGGCCGGCGATGCCAGCGATGAGGAGATCGAACGCCTGATGCAGGAAATGCAGAAAGCGATCGACGAGTATCTCCAGGCGATGGCCGAGCAGATGATGAAGCAGGCCCAGCGCGGCGATCAGATGCAGCGCCAGCAGATCGACCCGAACCAGATGCTGCGCCGCGAAGATCTGATGAAGATGCTGGATCAGATGCGGGACATGGCGAAGACCGGCGCCCGCGACGCGGCCCGGCAGATGCTGTCGCAGCTCCAGCAGATGATGGAAAACCTGCGGATGGGCATGCAGCAGCAGCAAATGTCGCCGCAGCAGCAGGCACTGCAGGAAATGATGCGTCAGCTGAAGGATCTGTCACAGCAGCAGCGCGACCTGATGGACCGGACCTTCCAGCAGCACCAGCGCCAGCGTGGCCAGCAACCGGGTCAGCAAGGCCAGCAACAGTCCCGGCGGGGGCAGCAGCCAGGTCAGCAGCCGGGGCAACGTCCCGGCCAACAACCGGGTCAGAACGGCCAGCAGCAGCCCGGGCAGTCACCCGGTCAGGGCGACGGTCAGATGACGGCCGAGGAGCTGGCGGCGGAGCTTGCGGAAATGCAGGAACAGCTGCGCAAGCAGCTCGGCGAGTTCATGCGCAAGGTTGGCGAGGGTCTCGGGCAGATCCCGGAAGGCTTCGGCGATGCGGAGCAATCCATGCGCGACGCGACCGAGGCGCTTGGCGAGAACGCGCCGGGGCAGGCCGTTGGGCCGCAGGGCGATGCGCTTGGCCAGATGCAGCAGGGCGCAGAATCCCTGAACGAAGCCTTGCGTGAGATGGCGAATGGTCAGGGTCAGGAAAACCCGAACGCGCAGAGTGCCGAAGAGGATGATTTTGAAACCGAAGACGGCGATCCCCTGAACCGCCGGCGCACCGGGTATGGTTTCAACGACAACAACGATGTCGAGATCCCGACGGAAAGCGATATCCAGCGGGCCCGGCGGATTTTCGACGAGCTGCGGGAGCGTTCAGGTGACCGGTCCCGACCGAGCCTTGAGCTGGATTATATCGAGCGCCTGCTGAAGCGGTTCTGACCCGGGTCGGTATAATTTAGTAACCGAGCCCACTTTAATATCCAAGACCGCCGCCGAGAGCTCGTTCTGAAAAGGTAATGGTCACCTCCGCCGCATCGGCGCCGGGTTGCGGCAGCTCGTATTCGAAGTTGGTCTTCTCGCCCGGCAGCATGACCTGGTTTTCCGCCCGGAACAGCCATTCCTGCATGACGTCGCCCTGGCTGCCGGTGAGCTTGCCGGCCAGCGTCGGTACAGTCTGCATCTGCTCTGTCGGGTTGCGGACCTCTCCCTTGATGACCAGCAGCTCGATCGAGCCGTCCGCCTTGCGCCAGACGGCGACATTCTGGATCACCAGCTCCTCGCCGATCACCGGAACGCCGAGCCCGATGGAAGCGTAAAGCCGGTCGATCGGCGGCCAGGCGGCGACCAGAGAGCCCCGTGCGCCGAACAGAATGGCGAGCACGACCAGAACGCCGATACCCGCAACAGCGGCGACAAGCCCCTTGCGGCGGCGCTTCGGCGGGCGGGAGAGCGGCATGCGGCCGCGCGGAATCGGGGGGGCGCCGAATACGCCTTCCTGATCTTCTTGCTGTTCGTCGTTTACGAAGGCGGGTTCCACGTCGGGATCGGCTTCGCCGCTGCCGAAGCGTCCGAACGGGACGACCTCTTCATCTTCGCCGTCGGGCGTGTCGGGTTCGGCGGCAGGCTTGGCCGCGGCAGGTTTAGCGGCAGGCTTCGGCGCCTTTTTTTCTTCCAGCATTTCCAGTGTCTGATGCCACTCGTGGCTGCACTTGCTGCACCGGAGCTTGCGGCCCTTGGGGCCGATCGCGTTGTCCGGTACGCTGAAGGACTGGCTACATTCGGGACAGGTGAGTTTCATGTGATCCTGTTGTCCACTGACGGTCCGGCCACTATAGGCAAAGCCGACACGCGCGCCTACTGTCCGCCACGCTTTCGATAGTCGGGCTTTGCATGCCAATGCTTTCAATGAAGCTGACGATCTGAAATCATGGGGGCTTGAGCAACCGGAAAATCTCGCGAAACCGTATTTGCGGGCTCGTCCGGTGTCAGGGGCCCGGTATCTGGGAGAGGGAGGCGCGCCGCGCCGTGATCCAGTTTGACAAGGTGGAGCTCCGCTATCCCGGGAGCCCGGCGATCCTCAGCGACGTCAATTTCGCGGTCGAGGAAAGCTCGTTCCAGTTCATCACCGGGGCGAGCGGTGCCGGAAAATCGAGCCTGCTGAAGCTGATGTATCTCGGCCTCAAGCCGTCACGCGGCCGGTTGTCCCTGTTCGGCCAGAACGCGGCTACCATCGGACGGGAGGGGATTCCGGCGCTGCGCCGCCGTATCGGCATCGTCTTTCAGGACTTCCGGCTGATCCCGCATCTGAGCGCGCTGGACAATGTCGCGCTGCCGCTGCGCATCGCCGGAGCGCGCGAATCGGCGATCCGCGAATATGTCCCCGAGTTGCTCGAATGGGTCGGCCTCTCCGGCCATTTCGATGCCTTGCCACATACTCTGTCCGGCGGACAGCAGCAGCGCGTGGCCATCGCCCGCGCCGTGATCGGCCGGCCGCAGCTCTTGCTCGCCGACGAGCCGACAGGCAATGTCGATGACGGCGTGGCCGTCCGGCTGCTCTATCTCTTCGAGGAACTGCACAAGATGGGCACCACGGTGCTGATCGCGACCCATAACAGGGCGCTGGTGGAGCGCTTTGATCATCCCTGTCTCAATGTCGATGGCGGGCGCGTGACCCGTGTTCGCGGGCCGGGTAGCCGGCGCAGTGCGCCACGTCCGGTCGGCTCTGCCGCCGGCGCGGCCGCCTCCAGCCAGCAGCGCCGTGGGGGCTGAGGCATGGCCCTGATGACCCGCGGCGACATTCCGCTGTCGCACGACCCATCCGCCCGCTACCTGCCCTGGCTGCTCGGGATCATGTGTTACTTCGCCGTGCTCGCCTCGGTCGGCGCGGTGATCTCCCATCAGCTCGCCGCACGCTGGGATTTCGCCCTTGGCAGCGTGGTCACAGTACAGATTCCGGCCGCGGTCACCGAGGGCAGCGATGCCCCGCGACTGAGTCAGGCCGAACGGATGATGCGGCAGTTGCCGGGCATACTCCGGCTGGTCCGGGTCGATACGTCCCGCAGCGCCGAGTTGCTGGCGCCCTGGCTCGGTGCCGAGCTGGCGGCGGACCTGCCGTTGCCGCGCCTGTTCGATCTGCATTTCGCCGCACCGCCGGAGGTCGATCTGGAACAGTTCGAATCCCGGCTCGGCGAACTCTTTCCCGGCGCCATGGTCGAGGCCCATACCCAGTGGATGAGCCATGTGGCGAAGCTGACCCGGGCAGTCGAGGCGCTTGGCCTGACGGTGCTGGCGCTGGTCATGGGGGCATCAGTGGTCGCCGTGATCTTCGCCGTCCGCACCTCGGTCTCGATCCATCGCGAAGTCATCTCGATCCTGCACCTGATCGGTGCCCGTGACGGTTACATTGCCTCCGAATTCCAGGCCCATGTCCTGAAGATGGCGCTGCGGGGCGGTCTGGTCGGCGGCTTTCTTGCGGTTGCGACGCTGGCCGGTGTCGCCGCCGCGCTGGAGCCGGAGGCGGTGGATAGCGCAAACCTGATCCCGACCCTGCTCGGCGGGCTGCCTGCCGGCATTGTCGAATGGGTCCTGATTGCGTCCGCGCCGATGCTGGTCGCCTTTGTCGCCTGGATTGCCGCGCGGCTTTCCGTGCTGGGCGCGCTCCGAAAGATGAACCCGTGAGCACCGAGAGCCGGCAGGACGGCCGGAACTGGAAGGCGGGTCCGCTCAGGGGGTGGCTTGTCGGCATCCTGAGCGTGGCCGTTGTGGCAGGCGGCCTGTGGGTCGGCGGCTTCTTCTGGTTCCTTGCCGCCATGCCGTCGGATGCACCGCGTGCCGCGCCGGAGGCGGATGCCATCGTCGTGCTGACAGGCGGGAGCCGGAGAATTCCCGTTGCGGTCTCCCTGTTGCTTGAAGGGCATGCGAAGGAGTTACTGGTCACCGGGGTCAACGATATCGTCAGCCCGTCCGAATTCCGCGCCGCCATGGCGGAGAGCGGTGTCGCCGTCGATGCGGAGACGATGGCCTGCTGTGTGGCGCTCGGATACGGCGCCCACGATACTATCGGCAATGCCGAGGAGGCGGCCGGCTGGATGGACGCGGGCGGCTATCGCTCGATGATCCTCGTGACCTCGAATTATCATATGGCCCGCTCGCGAATCGAGTTCCGGGCAGCGATGCCGGATATCGAGATCAGCGAGTATCCGGTGCGCCCGGCCGATCCGGGCCTTGCCGAATGGTGGAAATCGCCGCAGTCGCGCTTTCTGATTCTGTCGGAATACGTCAAGTACCAGGCTGCCTGGCTGCGGGTGACGCTGGCATCGATGATGCCCGGATGAGGGTTCTCGTGTTATGCTGCTCTTTCGGCGTGACAGGATAGACACGCGACCAAGGTGCATATATATAGCGTCCTCCCGATAGCGCGCGGCTATATATAGTGTTTGACGAGATAGAACGGACGAGCCCGGAATGACTTCAATCGCCCCGGTTTCCCAGCAGATTTGGGACATGAAGTACCGCCTGAAGACCGCCGACGGCGAGCCTGTCGACCGCACCATCGAGGAGAGCTGGCAGCGCGTCGCGCGCGCTCTCGCCGAGGTCGAGACCGATCAGGAAGCCTGGGCGGAGAAGTTCTATACCGCGCTCGCCGATTTCCGCTATCTGCCCGCTGGCCGGATTTTCGCCGGCGCCGGCACCGGGCGTCAGGTCACGCTCTTCAACTGTTTCGTCATGGGAACGGTTCCGGACAACATGGCCGGGATCTTCGAGGGCCTGAAGGAAGCGGCCCTGACCATGCAGCAGGGCGGCGGTATCGGCTACGATTTCTCCACCATCCGGCCGCGCGGCGCGCGGGTGCACGGGGTGGCGGCGGATGCGTCCGGCCCGCTCTCCTTCATGGATGTCTGGGACGCCATGTGCCGCACCATCATGAGCGCGGGCTCCCGCCGCGGCGCCATGATGGCGACGCTGCGCTGCGACCATCCGGACGTGGAAGCCTTCATCGAGGCGAAGCGGGACCCGGCCCGGCTGCGTATGTTCAACCTCTCCGTCCTCGCCACCGATCCGTTCATGGAAGCGGTGAAGCAGGACGACCCGTGGGATCTCGTCTTCGACGGCACCGTCTTCAAGACCGTGCAGGCGCGCGATCTCTGGGACAAGATCATGGCCGCGACCTACGCCTATGCCGAGCCGGGCGTGATCTTCATCGACCGCATCAACAAGCGGAACAACCTGCATTACTGCGAGACCATCGCCGCCACCAACCCGTGCGGCGAGCAGCCTTTGCCGCCCTATGGCGCCTGCCTGCTCGGCTCCATCAACCTCGCCCGCTTCGTGAAGAACCCGTTCGAGGAGAATGCGGAGCTGGATCTGGACGAGCTGGCCCGCGTGGTGCCGCTCGCCGTCCGGATGATGGACAATGTGGTCGACACCTCGAAATTCCCGCTGCCGGAACAGGCGCACGAGGCACAGGCCAAGCGCCGCATCGGTCTCGGTGTTACGGGCCTGGCCGACGCCCTGATCTTCTGCGGGCTGCGTTATGGCTCACCGGAAGCGGTGGCGATGACGGAGAAATGGATGGCCGCGCTGCGCCGTCACTCCTATCTCGCCTCGGTCGATCTGGCGAAGGAGAAGGGCGCGTTCCCGCTGTTCGACGCGGACAAGTATCTGGCCAGCGAATCGGTGAAAGAGCTGGACCAGGACGTGCAGGATCTGATCCGGGAGCACGGCATCCGCAACGCGCTGCTGACCTCCATCGCGCCGACCGGGACCATCTCTCTGGTCGCGGACAATGTGTCCTCGGGTCTCGAGCCGGTCTTCAGCTATGCCTATAACCGCACCGTGCTGATGCCGGACGGCAGCCGCAAGACCGAGGAAGTCTCGGATTACGCCTACCGGATGTACAAGCATCTGAAGGGCGACGACGCGGAGCTGACGGACGCCTTCGTCAGTGTCCAGACCCTGACGCCGAAAGACCATGTGGCGATGCAGGCTGCGGTGCAGAAATATATCGACAGCTCGATCTCCAAGACCATCAACGTGCCGGTCGATATCTCCTTCGAGGATTTCAAGGACGTCTATCTCTCGGCCTACGAGCAGGGCTGCAAGGGCTGCACGACCTACCGGCCGAACGAGATCACCGGCTCGGTACTGAGCGTCTCCGACGAGAAGAAGGAAGAGGCCTCACCGGCTCCCGCCAACACCAACGAGGAAGCGGCAACCGCCCCGGTCACGACAGACCCCGCGGCGAACCCCGATGTGGTCTATATGACCGAGCCGCTGGGCCGGCCGGAAGAGCTGCCGGGCAAGACCTACAAGATCAAGTGGCCGGAGAGCGATCACGCCATCTACATCACCATCAACGACGTGATGCAGACCGGCCACCGCCGCCCGTTCGAGGTCTTCATCAATTCCAAGAACATGGAGCATTACGCCTGGACCGTGGCGCTCACCCGGATGATCAGCGCGGTGTTCCGGCGCGGCGGCGACGTCTCCTTCGTGGTCGAGGAGCTGAAAGCGGTGTTCGATCCGCGCGGCGGCTGCTGGATGGGCGGCAAATACGTGCCCTCCCTGCTCGCGGCCATTGGTGGCGTGATTGAGCAGCACTTGCAGGATATCGGCTTCCTGAAGGACCCGGACACGCTGGAAATGGATTTCGGCGGCAAGAAAAAGGTCGTCAATGACGGCCCGCTAGCCGGCGGCCCGATTCCGGCTCAGTGCCCGACCTGCGGCTCCGTCTCCCTGATGAAGCAGGAAGGCTGCGATCTCTGCACGAGCTGCGGCTATTCGAAATGCGGGTGAGGGGCTAGCGCTCTCACTCCGCTTCTTCCCAAACCTCCACTGTCATTCCCGCGAAAGCGGGGACCCAGAGATCATAGGGCGAGATCCGTGCTCCCCTGGGTCCCCACTTGCGTGGGGATGACGAATTGGGTGAGGACGGACAAGCACCCTCTCCACCGTCATCCCGGACCCGATCCGGGATCCATGGATGACGGACGCTGCACCATGATCGTGGATCCCGACCTTCGTCGGGATGACGAGGGGGAGCGGGGTTAAATCCGGCCGTCGTAGCTTTGCCGGTCGATGCGGCAGGCGCAGAGGGTGAAGGTGTCGGTGGCGAGGCCCGTTCTGATTGCGGAGGCCAGCGTTTCCCGGTCTTCGCACCAGATGCCAATGCCGCCGAGCGCTTCGGCGATGGCGACGAAATCGGTCTCCTGCATATCCACCCCGGCATTGCCGTATTTCATTTCCCGCTGCTTCTTTTCGATCAGCGCCAGCGAGGCGTCGACGAAGACCACCATGATCACCGGTAGTTTCAGGTCCCGCAGCGTCACCAGCTCGCCCAGCACCATCTCCAGCCCGCCGTCGCCGGTAAAGGCAACCACGGCCCGGTCGGGGGCGGCGAGTTTGGCGCCGGTGGCGAGGGGGAGGGCGCAGCCCATGGTGCAGAGGCCGGTGGATTGCAGGACCGCGTGCGGCACCTGTGCTTCCCAGACCTGGCTGGCGAGAATGCGGTGGGCGCCGCTATCGACGGTCAGCACCGCGTCGCGCGGGGTGTTGGCGCGGACGGTGGTGGTGATGGCGGCGGGGCCCCAGGCCTCGTTCTGGCCGAAGGCACCGGCGAGGGCGGAACGGGTGTCGGCGATGACGGTGCCGGGCCAGGTGATGCGTGGCTCAACGCCGTCACCGATGGCCTTCAGGCTTTCGCCGACATGGGCGTGGAAGGTCATGCTGGCGTCATGCATGTAGGAGTATTCGGGTGCGGCCAGCAGCTCGACGACCGTCTTCTCCACCGGATCCCACAGGTTCTGCCAGCCGGGGCGCATTTCGATCGGATCATAGCCCGCGAGGAGGATGAAATCCGCCGCCTCGATCACCGGTTTCAGATGCGTGTCCGCAAGCGGAGACAGGCCGGCACCGCCGAGGGAGAGCGGATCGTCTTCCGCCAGCACGCCTTTCGCCTTGTAGCTGGCGATCACGGGGGCGCCGAATTTCCGGGCGAAATCCGCAAGTGTGTCGGCGGCATCCTGATTGACCACATCCAGCCCGGCGACGATCAGCGGCCGTTCGGCCTTTGCCAGCGCGGCGCGGGCGGCGTCCAGCGCGTCTCCCGGCGCGGGAGCGGAGGGTTGCGGCGCGGGGCGTCTTACCGGGGCCTTATCCTCGGCTTGCTTCGCGGCGACGGCGATGGGGAGGTCGATATGCACGGGGCCCGGCCGGTCCGCCATGGCGAGGCGCACCAGCTTGTCGATCAGCGCGTCCGCATTCTTTTCGGGCATGGTGACGCTGGCCTTGCAGACCGGCCCGAAAACCGCCGTGTGGTCGAAGACCTGATGATTGTAGGTGACGGCCTCACCCGCATCGACGCAGCCGGTCAGCACGATCAGCGGCACCCGGTCCTGCTCCGCATTGGCGGTGACGTTGACAGCGTTTGCCGCGCCCGGACCGACGGTGCAGACCAGCACGCCCGGCGCGCCGGTCATGTGCCAGACGCCTTCCGCCATGAACCCGGCGGCATTCTCATGCTTGGCCAGCAGAAACCTGATCCCGGCCTTCTCCAGCGCATCCACAAGGGTCAGCACCTCGCCCCCCGGCACGCCAAAGGCATAGCGGACCCCCGCCTCGTACAGGCGGCGGGCAATCACATCGGCAATACGCATGGGGCTGTTCCTGTCTGACGGGGCCAGTCTGAAGAGACTATTCGGCGGCGAGGCGCATGGCGGCCTGTTTTTCGGCGAGCCGCTGGTGGCCATCGCGGGTCTGCGGCAGTTTCCGCTCAAGGATGCGGGAGGCAACGACGGTGCGCAAGATCTGCGCGGTGCCTCCGCCAATCGTGAACATGCGGGCGTCCCGCTGCATCCGTTCCATCGGATAGTTCCGGGAATAGCCGCGCGCGCCGAACACCTGCAGGGCGTCCGTGGTCACCTTGATGGCCATTTCGGACGCCATGATCTTGGCCTGCGCCGCGAGCGTCGCGTCCGGGAACGGAGCGCTCGGGCCTTCCGCACTGGCTGCCGCCCGGTAGATCAGGGAACGGGCCGCCTCGAGCTGCACGGACATATCCGCCAGCATCCATTGCAGGCCCTGGAACTCGGCAATCGGGCGGCCGAACTGTTCGCGCTCCCCGGCGAAGGCGAGGGCGTGCCGGTAGGCTCCGGCGGCGATCCCCATGCCCACGGTTCCGGCGCCGACGCGCTGGGCGTTATAGGCGCTCATCAGGTCGGCGAAGCCGCGTTTGAAGCCGCTTGGCGGCAGCAGTGCCATGGAGGCGGGGATTTCCAGATCCTCGAAGATCACTTCCGTTTCCGGAATGCCGCGCAGGCCCATGGTCGGCTCGCGGGTGCCGATTATCAGGCCGCTCGCCTTGTCCTTGTCGGCCAGGAAGCCGCCGATGCCAAGCTCGGTGCCGTCCTCGTCGAACACGCGGGCGAAGATCAGGTGCAGGCGGGAGACGCCGCCACCGGTGATCCAGTGCTTCTTGCCGTTCAGCACATAGGTATCGCCGCGCTTGTCGGCCCGGGTGGTCATCAGGGTCGCGGCACTGCCCGCATCCGGCTCTGTGATGCAGATCGCCAGCTTGTCGCCGGACAGAACATGTTCGGCGCCGAGTTTCTTCTGCTCCTCGGTGCCGTAGGTCATGATCGCGGAGATTGCGCCCATATTGCCCTCGACCACGATGCGCCCGGTGACACCGCAGGCCGCCGCCATCTCCTCGATCACCAGCACGGTGTCGAGATAGGAACGGCCCGGCCCGCCGTACTCTTTCGGCACGGTCATGCCCATGAAGCCGGCGTCGGTCAGCGCTTTGATGTTGTCCCACGGATATTGCTCGCTGCGATCCACCTCGGCGGCGCGCGGGGCGATCACGTCTGCCGCCAGCGCGCGGGCGCGGGCCTGCAGGTCTTTCTGGTCCGGGGTCAGGTCGAAAAACATGGCGTTTCCTCACGCGGGTGTTCTTGTTTTTTGCTGAGCGCGGATCTCACGCGCCTTTCACAGGTCCGTGAAGTCTGTGGCCGGGAATAACTTCAGGCAAGCGCATATTTCTGATACTTAAAATCAGAAATAGTGAAGAAAAGCCGATGTCCTTTCGCCGACTGCAGATTTTCCTCGAAGTCGCCGCGCGCGGTAGTTTCGCCGCCGCTGCCGACAGGCTCGGGCTCGCCCAGTCCGCCGTCAGCATGCAGATGCGCAATCTGGAGCAGGAGCTGGGCGCGGATCTGTTCGACCGGTCCCGCCGCCCGCCGGTGCTGAACGACCGGGGCACCGCGCTGATCCCGAAGGCGCGGGCGATCCTGACCCAGTACGAGGACCTGAAACAGTCTGTGCAGCCGGACGGGCATGTCGCAGGCACGCTCCGGCTCGGCGTGATCCAGACCGCCAGTACCGGCATTCTTCCCGGCGCACTGACAAGCCTGCATGAGCAATATCCGGATCTGCGGGTGCGGATCGAAAGCGGCCTTTCCGCGGGCCTGCTGGGGCGGGTTGCGCATGGGGAGCTGGATGCCGCCATTCTGACGGCGCCGGATCGTCTGCCTCCGGAACTGAAGGACCACCTGATTTTCGAGGAGCCGCTTTCCGTGATCGCGCCGTCGGGGCTTTCTGGCGTGACGGATGCGGAATTGCTGACACGCCATCCCTTCATCCGTTTCAACCGGCGCACCGGCGTCGGCCGGATCATCGAGCATGCCTTGCGCGATCGCGCGCTGGCCGTGGATGAGGCGATGGAGCTGGATGCGATCGAGCCGATCATCGAAATGGTGTCCGGCGGGCTCGGCGTCGCAGTGGTGCCTGCCTATGCGCTTGATCCGGAGAGACGTGAGGGAATCCGGGTCTTGCCATTCGGAGACCCCGTTACGACCCGCCGGGTCATTGTTGTCGAACGGCATGCCTCAACCCGGGCCACGCTCACCGCCGTCCTTGTCGAGGCATTAACCGGCTTGCGTTGATGTGATTTTATAACAACACATAAATCATCATCCATACCCAGTATTTCGGGTATGCGGACAATGAAGAGCAGATAAAGGACGGCTACAGCTGGGCCGAGGCCAGGTTCGGCCGGGTCACGTGCCCGGCCGATTTATGGTCTGGGATAAGGTCTTGGGTCAGCCCTGGCGTGTGCCCTCGAAGCAGAAGTTCTGCAGCTCTTCGCCACGGGCGAACCGGTCGAGGTTGGCGGCGACGAAGGCCCAGCGGCGGTTGGCCATCTCGTTGCTCCAGGCCGAGTTGTGCGGCGACATGATGATGTTGTCGAGCTTCTGGAACGGGAACTTGGACGGCCAGGGATTGGGGTCTTTCTTCGACGGGTAGGTGTACCAGACATCGATGATGCCGCCCCGGATCTGCTTGCTCGACAGCGCTTCGTATAGCGCGGCCTCGTCGACCACCGCCCCGCGCCCGACATTGCAGATCACCGCGTCCGACTTCATTTTCCCGAAGGCTTCGGCATTGATCATGCTGCGCGTGTCGTCGTTCAGCGGCGCCGTGACAATGACGAAATCGCTCTCCGCCAGCAGCGTGTCCATGTCGTCGAGGGTGCCGTACCAGTCGACCAGATCCGGCTCGTCCCGCTTGGTGCGGGACAGCGCCATGACGGCCATGTCGAAGGCCTTGCAGCGCTTGGCGACTTCGCGGCCGATATGACCGTAGCCGACGATGCCGACGGTGGCGCCGCGCATCTCGCGATGCATCGGGCCCTTCGAGATGTCCCGGCCGTTGAAGGATTTTTCCTTCATCATCGGATGGGTCTCGCGCATCAGGCCGGTCTGGAATTCCAGCATGCCGGCCAGCACGTGCTCGGCGATCGTGGTCTCGTGCTCGAAGGTGTTGCAGAACACAGTGCCTGCCGGAATCTTCTCCGGCCCGGTCCAGTCATAGCCGGTGAAGGGGATCTGGAACAGTTTCAGCGGAATGCCCTGCGGCAGATCCGGCACGCCGCCGCCGACCAGCACCTCTACATCTGCAATCCGCTCGCGGAAGGCGTCCTCGCCGTCATCCTTCGACCAGGTTTCGATTTCCCAATCCGTTTCCAGATTGTTCTTCAGCATCTCGTAGCGCGGGCTGCCTTTCGGCTGGGTCAGGAGCAGGCGATGGGTCTTCGACACGGGATATCTCTTTCTCGGCGCGGATCATGAAAGCGGCGCGGGGCCAAGGTCCGACATAGACCGGTGAAGGGCGGCGGGCAAGAGCCGGTGCTTGCACGATTGTCGGCGAGCTGTGCGATCAATGCTGGAACGTATATTCTGCATACCGCAATATTCGAGTGCAGGGCGCGCCGGAATAGATCACACTCGCGCGCTTCCAAGATTATCCATCCAGAGGACGACATGGCCGAGCGGGAACCGAGCATCACGACATGGCAACAAGGCACGCCAAAAGCAGGTGCGGCGGCGTGCGGCAATGCCGATGCGTCCCGGGCGGCGCTGGATATCCTTGAGGCCGGTGGTAACGCCATCGATGCGGCGGTTGCGGCAGCTTATGTCATGGGCACGGTGGAGCCGCTCGATTCCGGCATCGGCGCCGGCGGTTTCATGATCCTGCACGATGCGGCCAGCGGAAAGACGGAGTCCGTCGATTTCCTCGGCGTGGCCCCGATGACGGCGCGGTACGATCTCTATCCCTCCATGGATACTGACAACGCTTATATCGTCCGGGTGAAGGGCCGCGAGAATGAGCGCGGCCATCGCTCGGTTGCGGTCCCGGGCTCGGTGCGCGGGCTCGGCGAGGCGCAGGCGAAATTCGGCAAGCTGGCGATGGCCGACGTGCTGGAGCCGGCGATCAGGCTGGCGGAAAGCGGTTTCAAGGTCGGGCACAAGGCGGCCCTGCGCATGGCCCGCACGGAAGCACTGCTGAGCCTTACCGAAGCAACGCGCAAACTGTTGCTGAAGCCGGATGGCAGCCTCTACCGGGCAGGGGAAGCGATGGCCAACCCGGAATATGGCCAGTCCCTCCGGATGATCGCGAAAGACGGGCCGGACTGTTTCTACAAAGGCGCCCTCGCGGACCGGCTGCTGGCGGAGATGGAGGCCCATGACGGCTTTCTCAACCGCGCCGATCTCGAAAGTTACGAGGCGATCTGGCGGGCGCCTGCGACCGCACGGTTCAAGGGGCATGACGTTGCGACCATGCCGCCGCCGTCATCGGGCGGGCTGGTTTTCGCCGGACTGGCGGCGCTGGAGGGCGAAAGCGTCACGGACGGCGCGCATTACGACCTGCTGGCGGGCGCGATGCTCGAGATGTTCCGGAAGCGGGCGGCCGGTTATGGCGATCCGGCATTCGTGAAGGTTGCTTCCGGTGAGTCGAGCGAGACGACAAGCCTCGCCGTGATCGACCGGGAAGGGAATGCGGCCTGCATCACCTATTCCAACAACAACCATTCCGGCGTGGTACTGCCCGGGACCGGTATCCTGCTGAACAACCAGATGATGCTGTTCAGCCCGTGGCCCGGAAACCCGAACGAGGTGGTCGGCGGCAAGCGCCCTGTCTCCAGCATGATGCCGAGCCTGATGTTCCGGGATGGCAAGGTGCGCATGGCGATCGGTGCTTCCGGCTCGACCCGGATTCCGACATCGATCATGCAGGTGTTGTTCAACAGCCTGGTGCTCGGCGACAGCTTGCCGGACGCGGTTGGCCGCGCCCGGCTACATGCGGAAACCGAGACACTTCTGGCGGATGCCGAGCTTGAGGAGACCGTCGCCGGCATTGCGGAGGCGCGCAACCTGCAGCTCAAGCTGAGCCCGGGCCGGGACCCGATGCTGGCCTCGGTGCAGGCGGTTGCGGTGAATGATGACGGTACGGCCGCCGCCGTCGGCGATCCCCGGGCCAGGGCCTCGGGGATGGTGCGCTAGCGACCGGACCGGTCTTCCGCGTCAGGCGTTTTTGCTGGCCGCCGCGAAATCGGCTTTCATGCGTTCTTCCAGCTTCAGAAGGTCTTCCGGAGGCTGCAGGCCTTCGGCACGCATGGTGTTGAGAATGCGCTCAAGCTGTTCCCATGCTTCATGCAGGTCGGCATTTTCTTCTTCGACAGATTCCAGAAGCAGTTGTGCGCTCATGGTGAGATCGTCTTGTGGCATATCTTGCTCCTGTTTGCCGACCTGCCCGGGTATGACCAGGGCTTGCCGAAGTGTACTCTGCTCCGTGCGTGCGGGACAGCCGAATGAGGAACAGCCGGAATGACGCAGAGCAGCGGATTGGTGACCTTGGTACTGGGCGGCGCCCGTTCCGGCAAGAGCCGTTATGCCGAGAGCTTGTGCAAGGCGCGTGAGGGCGCCCGGATCTATGTCGCGACGGCCGATGCGCATGATGACGAGATGAAGGCCCGCATTGCGCAGCATCGGGCGGACCGTGCGGCAGACGGCTGGCAGACGATTGAGGAGCCAAAAGACCTAGCGGCGGTTTTGCGGCGGGAAGCAGTGCCCGGCCAAGCTCTGCTCGTCGATTGCCTGACCCTGTGGCTGACGAACCATCTTCTTGCCGACGCGGATGTGGATGCGGAGATTGAGCGGCTATGTGCGGCCGTCAGCGCGTCATCAGGCGAAGTGGTGCTGGTCGCCAATGAGGTCGGGTTCGGCATCGTGCCGGAGAACAAACTCGCCCGCGCCTTCCGCGATCATGCGGGGCGTCTCAACCAGCGCATTGCGGCGATCGCAGACAGGGTGACCCTGGTCGTTGCCGGACTTCCGGTTCAGGTAAAGGGAAGCTGACGGGGCAGTTGGCCCAAAGGGCGGCCGTCTCAGAAAAAGGTCCATTCTCCGGACAATCCGCGCACGCGCAGGACCGACACCAGATAAATAGCAGCCAAAACGGCAATCACGACGACCGCGGCAAGATCCAGCGTCCCATGCGTGACAGCTTTGTAAGCCAGCCATGACATAAGGCACGGCGCGGCAATCCACGTCGTGCTCCTGACCCAGAGACGGCTGGCCTTTATGGCGTGCCGTCTGCGTGTGAAATAGCGCCGTCCCATCAGCAAACCTTTCAAACGTAAATGAGGAGACGATTTAACTAATTAAACGATATGTGTTTACGTATTGTAAATTAAAATCGGAAGGCGTAGAGTCGTATGTGGTGAGTCCCTTAGCCGATTCTCCTTGTGAGAACTCACTTGAATCGAAATGGCCCGGTCGTCATGACCGGGCCACTTTTTTGTCTCGTGAGTGCGAGATTCAGGCGCGCTCCACACTATCTTCCACTGTTAGAATTCTCTGGAAACGGCGCCTGAAATGGTGTCAGTCGGCGTGAACCTGAAAACCGGCGGGAACGGGCAGACATGATCGAAGCGGCATTGCAGAGCACGGCTGGCATTCTCTGCCTTGCGCTGGTGTTTGACGCGCTGATCGGCGATCCCCCCGCCCTGTGGAGCAGGCTGCCGCACCCGGTAGTCCTGTTCGGCAACCTGATCGGCTGGGGCGAGACCCGCTGGAACCGGCCCGAGGCAGGCGATGCGGCCCGCCGCCGGGATGGTGTCCTGCTGGCCGTATTGCTGCTTGCCGTCGCCGCGCTCATTGGCTGGCTGCTGCATCGCCTTGTTTCTTTCGTAAGCTACGGATGGCTGCTGGAAGCGGCGATAGCGTCCGTCTTTCTGGCGCAGAAAAGCCTGTACGATCATGTCGCCGCAGTGGCCCGCGCCTTCGCGACAGATGGTTTGCCGGGCGCCCGCCGGGCGGTTTCGATGATCGTCGGGCGCGATCCGGAGCAACTGGACGAGGACGGTGTCAGCCGGGCGGCCATAGAGACAGCGGCGGAGAATTTCTCCGACGGCGTGGTGGCGCCGGCTTTCTGGTACCTGATCGGCGGTCTGCCGGGACTGCTTGCCTACAAGGCGTTGAACACCGCCGACAGCATGATCGGCCACAAGAATGCCCGGTATCTGGAATTCGGCTGGGCTTCCGCCCGGCTGGACGATCTGGCGAACCTGATCCCGGCCCGGTTGTCCGCCCCACTGATCTGGGCTGCCGCATTTGTGACGCCCGGTGCGGATGCCCATTCCTCGGTCCGGGCGACCCTGCGGGATGCCCGTCTGCACCGCTCGCCCAATGCGGGCTGGCCGGAGGCGGCGATGGCGGGTGCTCTTGGTGTGCGTCTTGCCGGACCGCGCGTCTATGGCGGCAAAACTGTCGACGACTCCTGGATGGGAGCGGGCGGTGCGGATGCCGGTATGGGCGATATCCGCCGGGCCCTTACCCTGTTCCGGCTGGCCTGCGGCGCGTTGATCCTTGTTGCGGGCTTGCTGGCTCTGGCCGCGTGAAGCCATCTCGACAGATCTGACCGGTCGCCGTTCGATTTTATTCGGATCGGCCGGACAGGCTTGTCTTTATGGTCGGGGCCGGATTACACCCCGCCACCCCGAGCAATCGAAGGCAGCACGAACCATGTCCCTCCAGCCGACCATCAACCGCCGGGTCTGGAACCTCGCCTGGCCCGTCGTGCTGTCAAATCTGACGGTGCCTCTGGTCGGTGCGGTGGATACGGCCGTGGTCGGCCATCTGGATGCCGCCTTCTATATCGGCGGCGTGGCGCTCGGTACCCTCTTGTTCAATTACATCTATTGGGGCTTCGGCTTCCTGCGCATGGGCACCACGGGCTTTGTCGCTCAGGCGAAAGGTGCGGGCGACGGGACGGAGGTTCTGGCCAGTCTCGGCCGGGCCTTGCTGCTGTCGCTGTTATTCGGCGGCATTTGCCTCGCCCTGACTGTGCCGATGGCTGACTTTGCCTTCTCCATCCTCGACGGCAGCGAGCAGGTCGAGGAGGCGGCGCGGTCCTATTTCATGATCCGTGTCTGGGCCGCACCGGCGGCCTTGTGCAATTTCTCGGTTCTTGGCTGGCTGTTCGGCATGCAGGCGATGCGCGGCGGGCTGATCCAGCAGGTCGTCATCAACTCCGTGAATGTGGTGCTGAACCTGATCTTCGTGCTGGGGCTCGACTGGGGCATCGAAGGCGTCGCGCTGGCGACGGTGATTGCCCAGTATATCGGACTTCTGGTCGGTGCCGTGCTGGTCTGGCGCCTGGCGCCGCGCGATGTCCGCCTGCCGCGCCTTCGGGAGCTGGCGGCTGTCCGTCGCCTGAAGGCGATGATGGCGGTGAACCGGGACATCTTCATCCGCACGCTGGCGGTGCTGACGGCCTCCGCCTTCTTCATGAACGAGAGCGCGAAGCTCGGGGACACGGTGTTGGCGGCCAATGCGGTGTTTCTGATCTTCAAAAGCGTCGCAGGATACGGCCTGGACGGTTATGCCCATGCCGCAGAGGCGCTGGTGGGCGAGGCGATCGGACGGCGGTCGCGGGTGCAACTGCGTGCGGCGGTGATTGCCACCACCAAGGGCGCCGCCGTTCTGGCCGTCCTGATGACGGTGCTGTTCTTCGCCGGCGGCACTCTCTTCATCGACCTGATGACCAGCATCGAGACCGTGCGGGACGTCGCCCGTGACTATCTGCCATGGGCGGCGGCGATCCCGCTTGTCGCGGTCTGGTCCTTCCAGCTCGACGGAATGTTCATCGGAGCAACACGCGGGGCGGAGATGCGGAACGGCATGCTGATCGCCCTCGCGGTCTTCGTCGCGGCGGCATATCCGCTGACCGACCTGTACGGCAATCATGGGCTCTGGGCCGCCTATTGCCTGTTCCTGCTGGTCAGGGCAGGGGCCATGGCGCTGTATTATCCGCGGCTGGAGCGCGGCCTCGCCGAGTAATACATGCGGCCTAGAGTTCGTGCCGGTCGATCACCATCGGCTCGTTCCTGGCGTCTTCCACCCAGGCCTTCATCGCCGGCATGTCCCAGATTGCCTCGGCATAGGCCGCGGCTTCATCCGTCAGATCGACAGCATAGGTCCGGAACCGGGAGACCACCGGTGCGAACATCGCGTCGGCAATGGAAAAGCGGCCGAAAAGGAACGGCCCGTCGTCGGGGTTGGTCACCCGGCGCCGGTGGTTCCGCCAGATTGCAGAGATCCGGTTGATGTCTTCCTGCACGCCGGGCGCGCGCCCATGCCCCGGGAAGCTGGAGCGGATATTCATCGGCATGTTCTTGCGCACGGCGCCGAAACCGGAATGCATTTCCGCCGAGACCGACCGGGCCCGCGCGCGGGCGATCGGGTCGTCGGGCCACAACCCTGCTTCCGGATGCTTCTCGGCCAGATACTCGCCGATAGATAGGCTGTCCCAGACCGTCAGCTCGCCGTCTTTCAGGACCGGAACAAAGCCGGACGGCGAATGCCGCAGGATTTCCTGACGCGTGTTCGGCGTGTCGAGCGCGATCACTGTTTCCTCGAACGGGATGTCGCACGCGGTCATCATCAGCCACGGCCGCATTGACCAGGACGAATAGTTCTTGTTTCCAATGATGAGGCTGTACGGCGCCATAACGGTTTTCCTCCGAGCTTTGTTGCCGCCATTTGAACCGGCTGGAGCCTGCTGCGCAACCTCTGACATGCAACAGGGCGCCGAGCTGGGGCGATCCATCGCGGCTTCGCTTGAGCGGGTCTGCCGTGCAGGCTAGAACAAAAGCACCGTCTCTTTTACTGGAGCCCCCCGATGCCGTTCCGTTTCGTTGGAAAAGCGACCCCGAAATCCATTCCGCTGACCCCGGTCAGCGCCGCCACCTTGCCGGCATGGCGGAAAGCAGCGGACGCCCGCACCGCGCGCTGGATCGGCGAATCGGAGTTTTCGGCAGCGCCGGGGGGGACCTGCTTCCTGCCCGATGCCGATGGCGGGCTCGAGCGCGTCCTGTTCGGTGTGGAGGAGCAGGAGGTGCCGGGAGGCGGTCTCTGGGATCTGGCGCCGCTGCCGGCCGTGCTGCCGAAGGGCCGCTATTACCTTGAGGCGGAGCTGTCGCCCGAGGCGGCAACAAGCGCGGCGACCGGCTGGGCGCTGGCGCATTACCGGTTCGACACGTTCAAGGAAAAGACCGTCTTCAAGGCCGAGCTGGTCTGGCCCGACGGCGCCGATCAGGACGAGGTGCGCCGCCTTGCCGAGGCGACTGGGCTTGCCCGCGACCTGATCAACCGGCCGGCCAACGATCTCGGCCCGGAAGAGCTTGCAGACGCGGCGTCCGATCTCGCCAAGAGCTACAAGGCGAAGATCGAGATCATCGAGGGCGAGGCGCTTCTGGCCGAGAATTTCCCGATGATCCACGCCGTCGGCCGGGCCGCCGACCGGGCGCCGCGGCTGATCGATATCCGCTGGGGCAAGAAAAGCCATCCGAAGGTGACGATTGTCGGCAAGGGCGTGATCTTCGACAGCGGCGGTCTGGACATCAAGCCCGCTGCGGGCATGCTGATGATGAAAAAGGATATGGGCGGGTCGGCCCATGCGCTGGGGCTCGCCAAACTGATCATGGACGCGGAGCTGCCGGTGCGGCTCCGGGTGCTGGTGCCGGCGGTGGAGAATGCGATCTCCGGCAATGCCTTCCGGCCGATGGATATCCTGCCGTCGCGCAAGGGACTGACCGTCGAGGTCGGCAACACGGATGCCGAAGGCCGCCTTGTGCTGGCCGACGCGCTGACCGAAGCGGATAGTGAAAAGCCGGAGATGATTCTCGATTTCGCCACCCTGACCGGCGCTGCCCGGGTGGCGCTGGGCACCGACCTGCCCGCGCTTTTCTGTAACGATGACGACCTTGCCGCGGATCTCCTGGAAGGCGGGCTGGAGGCACGGGACGCGCTCTGGCGGCTGCCGCTGCACAAGCCTTATCGGGAGATGCTGAAATCGCCGAACGCCGATCTTTCCAGTACCGGATCGGGCGGATATGGCGGCGCGATCACGGCGGCGCTTTTCCTGGAGCACTTCGTTTCGTCGGAGACACGATGGGCTCATGTCGACGTGATGGCCTGGAACCTGAAGTCCCGGCCGGGCCGCCCGGAAGGCGGGGAAGTCATGGGTATACGGGCTTTTTATAAAATGTTGCGCAAACGTTATGGTTAACGGTCGGTAAATACGGTTAGCTGACAGTAAATTCGCGTTTTGCGAACGATCTTTCGTTGCGCGGTGCGGTTGCTCCCTGTATTGTCAAATCGAATTCGTAACAAACAGGGTTATGCTGGTACCGGATATGGCTGTCGATTCGATACAAGCCCTAGGCATTTGGCGCAAAGCCCTGGTCGAAAGCGTCCGGCGCGATACGCCGGACCTGACCGCCCGGCAACTGGCGGTCCTGCTCACCGTCTATATCGAGAATCCGCCGCATACGGTGCGCGGGCTCGCCGCCGCTTTGAACGTTTCGAAACCGGCCATTACCCGGGCGCTTGATCGTCTTGGCGAATACGGTTTCGTGCGCCGCCGCCCGGACGAGGCGGACCGGCGCAGCGTGCTGGTGCAGCGGACTGTGAAAGGCTCGGTCTTCCTGACCGAGTTCGGCGACCTTGTTGTCGACGCGTCACGCGGCAGCCGGTTCGAGGCCGAAGCGGCCGACTGACGCCGGCCACCTGTCCCCGCATTCCGCTCAGTACTGAATTTTCGGATCGACCAGATTGTCCGGCGTCTCGCCGCTGAACACTTTCCGGATCGCATCGGCGACCTGGTCCCCGGCGCTGACCGGGTTGGTCTGGGCCGAGACATGCGGCCAGAGATCGACCTTCGGATGCTCCCAGAACGGGCTGTCCTGCGGCAGCGGCTCGGTGCGGAACACGTCGAGGGCCGCATGGGCGATATGGCCGCTATCCAGTGCCGCCAGCAGATCCTCCTCGACCACATGACCGCCGCGGCCTGAATTGATCACGAAGGCACCCTCGGGCAGCGCGGCCAGGGTTTTGGCATTGATCACGCCCTCGGTCGCCTTGGTCAGCGGCAGCAGGCAGCAGAGGATCTCGGTCCGGGCCAGGAAATCCATCAGCTGGTCTTCCCCGTAATAGCTCTTCACGCCCTCGATCTGCTTTTCCGTCCGGCTCCAGCCGGCGGTGTCGAACCCGAGTGCGGCGATCTTGGAGGCGGCATCCGCGCCGAGCGCGCCGAGGCCGAGAATGCCGACCTTCCGGCTCGCCGTATCCGGCGCCGGCAGGGATTTCCAGGTCTTGCTCTTCCGCAGCTCCTCATATTCCGGTGCCTGACGGTGGTAGCGCAGCACATGCAGCAGCACCCACTCGCTCATCGCCTGGGACATCCAGGGATCGACCAGCCGCATGATCTGGGCACCTTCCGGCAGATTGGGATCGGCGAAAATATGATCCACACCTTGACCGAGGGAACAGATGCATTTCACGTTCGGCATGCCATCAAGCGTGCCCGGAGGCATCTTCCAGGCGAGCACGAACTCGATATCCTCCGGATTGCCGATATCCGGCCAGGACCGGAAGTCGAGCCCCGGAATCCGCTGTTTCAGCATTTCTTCCCAGGCAGGCGCGGAATCGCTCGTGGACCGGAACATAACGGCGGGCATGGAACTCTCCGGAAATTGTTCAAAAGGCTGGAATTCGGTCCTAGCACGGAGTGAGGCCGAGGCAAAGGTGGAGGGGTGATTTCACCCGACCAACCCCCAAGTCCGTCATCGCGGCCCGAGAGCGGGATTAAATATCAAATGCACCTAGACGACAATGCGTAGGTTCGCGGTGCTGGCGGCGTGTCTAATCTGCGTCGTTGTGGTCGCCTGTAAAGTCGAATGGCGTTTCGATAATCGTCCCCCAGCGACTCTCTTTCATGTCGGCATCTTGAATCTTAATGGACCAACAAGCCTGAGTTCTTCTCCTCGTCTCGCCGTAGATGTCGTCGTACTCGACGACTCCTATGAAATAGAACCTTTTGGAAGTCTCTCTGTTGGCGGCGATGATGGTCGTAGATTTGATATCACCTGCGGGCACGGACGTTTTGTACTCGTACGGAATATAGAATCTTTGCCCCGGATTCACTGTATTGACGGCATCTCCGAATTCGGGTTCTGGGAAGACGAAATCAGGGGGAAGCGGATAGTCGAGTGCGTCGACCATCCCCCAAGCGCGAACGTTCCGGGCTGGGGTTTGCCCGGTGTTGGATTGCTCGACGCGAATTATCGGCTTCTGAGTGTATTTGTCGTAGATGAACCCAGCGGGGGCGAGGGAGACGTAAGCCTGAAGTTGCTTCTTGGCGGTGTTTTGCGTGATGGCGGCAGTTTCTTCGGCGGCCTTCGCGGCTCTTAGAGCGGCCTTGTTGGCCTTATGGCTCAAACACAGAGCGAAGATCAGTCCGGCAGTTCCGATGAGCGCAAAAATGGCCTGCACGCCTGTGAGGTATATCTGCCAATCAGCGGCTTGAGCGCTTTTCTCCGCGGCTTCAGCGGAACGTTCTTGGGCCTCCAGGCCTGCTGCCTTGTACTCATCAGAGCTGCTTTCACGCTTACGTTCATGCGCGACCTCTTCCTCGCTCTGAATGATCCGAACTGGTAAAGCAAGCGGATCGGGTAAGGCTGGATGGTCATCCGCTTTCCCGAGGGGCTGTTTTTCTACCTGTGGGCTTGGACTGGCGGACGAATCTTTCTCTTGGGCGCGTAGCGGCCCAGAGATCAGGCATCCCCCAAGTGCAATTGCGTACAACCAATAGCGGATAGACATTTAAAGAAGAATACAGCGGAGAATTTTCCGCGCGATAGTTAATTGCGGATATTCGCCTAAGAGTTCAGCGCGTTTACATATGAGGCCATATACGGTGCGTCCATTCGACGGTAGCGGAGACGCACAACATCATCGTCATCCCGTCGAAGGACGGGATCCATGGATGACGGACACCGCTCTTTGATCTGTGGACCCCGGCCTGCGCCGGGGTGACGGTGGTAGGTGACGTTCCAAGGTTGTCATCCCGTCGAAGGCCGGGATCCAGAGGATGGCGGGCTGCGCTCTATGACAACCAGGTCCCGGCTCTCCGGCCGGGATGACGATGAAGAGAGAGAGAGGGAAAGAAACCAGTGTCAGCCGTTCAGGATCTTCAGGGCGGCTTCGTGGACGCGCTTGTCGCCGGCGGCGCAGATGCGGTTGGTGGAGCCCGGGGCGGGGCGGTTGCCTTCCCAGTCGGTGACGATGCCGCCTGCGGCCTCGATGACCGGGACCACGGCGAGGAAGTCGTAATCCTGCAGACCGGCCTCGACGCAGAGATCGACATGGCCGCCGGCGAGGGTCGCGAAATTGTGGCAGTCGCCGCCATAGACCTGATAGCGCGTTCCGGCGCAGAGCCTGGCGTAGATCTCTTCGGTGCCCTCGAACATGGCGGGTGAGGTGGCGGCGAGAATGGCGTCGGAGAGCTGCGGGCAGGCGCGGACCTCGACCGGGGAGCCGTTCATGCGGGCCATGTAGTCCCGGCCGCCGATCCAGCGCTCGTCCAGCACGGGCATGTCGATCACGCCGAGGACCGGCGCACCGTTTTCGACCAGGCCGATCAGGGTGCCGAAGCGGGGGCTGCCGGTGATGAAGGCCTTGGTGCCGTCGATCGGGTCGAGCGACCAGACGAATTCGGCATCCTCACGGACCTTGCCATATTCCTCGCCGGCGATGCCGTGCTCCGGAAAGCGTTCCTCGATCAGCGCGCGCATGACCCGCTCCGCGCCACGGTCGGCCACTGTCACCGGGCTCTCGTCGGCCTTGGCTTCGATGTTGACGCCGAAATTGTGATAGCGGCGGATGACGCCGCGGGCGGCATCGGCGAGCGAGGCGGCGAAGCTGGCAAGCTCAGTCGTGGAGGGCCGGGTCATAGTCTTGCTCCCAAAATGAAAAAGCCGGGCCACATCCGGGCCCGGCTCAATCCTGAATTCCGGTTGGCGATCAGCCGCCAGCGGCTTTGAACGCGTCGTCCGCAGCCTGGATTTCCTCGGCCGACGGCAGCGCTGCCGGGCTGTCCGCGAGAGAGCGGAGATAGGCAACGAGGTCCGCGCGCTGGGAAGCCTTCTTGATGCCGGCGAAGTTCATCTTCGTGCCCGGCGCATAATCCTTCGGCTTCAGCAGGAAGTGGTTCAGCGCCGTGTAGGTCCAGTTGTCGGTCTCGCCGGAGGACAGGAGCGCATCGGAATAGGCGAAGCCGTCAACATGACCCTTGGCGGCCATCACGACATTGAAGAGGTTCGGGCCAACCTTGTTCGGGCCGCCCTTGTCGAAGCTGTGGCAGGCCGCGCACTTCTTCGCGACTTTCTGCCCGCTGGCCACATCGGCGCTGGCGAGAAGGCCGAGGATCGGCTCGATCGGAGCGGGTCCGGTCGGCGCGGCGGCCGTTGCGGCGCCTTCGGCGACTTCGACCGTATAGGCATTGGTTTCGAGCTGCTCGGGGTGCACCAGCACGCCTGCGAATTTGCCGACGCCCATCAGAAGCAATCCGCCACACAGAACGCCCGCGGCCAGCTTGTTGAATTCCAGAGAAGATGACATGCCGAACCTCGTCCCGCCTTTGTTTCCCGCCGCATCGGTGCCCGGAAAGGCTCCGCGCGGCCCAGCTATCTCACATCCGGACCGTTTCGCCAAATTCGGCAGGCGACAGTCCTTTAACAGTTTCCTATAAGGTTCCGCCCTCTAAGACGCAAGTCCGGACATTTACCGGCATGCGGACAGAGCGCCCTGGCCGCGCGACATTTCGCCGCAAGAAATGGCAGAATGGGGCGCCCGGCGGGAACGGAAAGACGAAGAGCGAGACTGACATGGCCGCGAACGCGACACCCTCTAATCCTATTGTCCTGATCCCCGCCCGGATGAAGTCTGAGCGGCTGCCGAACAAGCCGCTCGCCGATATCGGCGGTCTGCCGATGATCGTGCATGTGGTGCGCCGGGCGGAAGAGGCCGATCTCGGACGGGTCGCCGTTGCCTGCGCCGAGAAGGAGATCGCCGATGCCGTCCGCGATCATGGCGGGGAGGCGGTGCTGACAGACCCGGGCCATCCCTCCGGCTCCGACCGGATCTGGGAGGCGCTCTGCACGCTCGACCCCGACGCAAAACACGACGCCATCGTCAATATCCAGGGCGACCTGCCGGTGCTCGATCCCGCCGTGC
>NZ_JACZFS010000032.1 GCF_014904795.1 Nisaea nitritireducens | reverse complement strand
GGGGGCGACCCTGGCATTGCTGGACCGGGCCGAAGTCGATATCGGCGGCCCGGCGGCGCCGATTGTGGACGAGGACGACATCACCAATCCGAGCGTGACCAAGCCTGTCGTCGCCTGGGAGGCGGATGGCAGCCGGGGCCGGGCGCTGTATTTCAGCCGCGCCACGGTGCCCCATGGCCCGGGCCCGCTGTTTCACTTCATCGGGCTCTATGCCTATCGCCGGGCCGCGCTGGAGCGCTTCGTCAAGCTGCCGCCGTCGGCGCTGGAGCTGCGCGAGAAGCTGGAGCAGCTGCGGCCGCTGGAAGCGGGCATGCGGATCGACGTGGCCCGCGTTGACACGGTTCCGCTCGGTGTCGATACTCCGGCGGACTTGGAAAAAGCCCGCAGAATTCTTGCAAAATCCTGAACCCGAAAGTTCCCGACCCGTGTCCGAGCAAAAGCAGAAAATCGCCTTCCAGGGCGAACTAGGCGCCAACTCCCACATGGCCTGTCAGGCCGTCCGTCCCGACCTGGAGCCGCTGCCCTGCCCGAGCTTTGAGGACATGCTGGACGCGGTGAAGGGTGGGGACGCGCTGTGCGCCATGGTGCCGGTGGAGAATTCCGTCGCCGGCCGTGTCGCCGACATCCATCACCTGCTGCCGGAATCCGGCCTCTATATCATCGGCGAGCATTACCAGCGCATCAACGCCATGCTGCTCGGCGTGCCCGGCACGAAAATCTCGGACGTGAAGGAGATCCGCTCCCACGTCCACGCGCTGGCCCAGTCGAGGCTGCTGATGGCCGAACTCGGCGCCCGTCCGGTGCAGCATTCCGACACAGCCGGTGCCGCCCGCTCCATCGCCGAGCTGGGGGACAAGACCATCGCCGCCATCGGCCCGAAGCTGGCGGCCGAGATCTACGGTCTGGAGATCCTGCGCGAGGGCGTGGAGGACGCGGAGCACAACACCACCCGCTTCCTGCTGATGGCCCGCGAGGGCGTCGTGCCGCCGGCCGGGAACGGTCCGTGCGTGACCACGATCATCTTCCGGGTGCGCAGTGTGCCCGCCGCGCTCTACAAGGCGCTCGGCGGCTTCGCCACCAACGGCGTCAACCTGACCAAGCTGGAATCCTATCTCGTCGGCGGGCATTTCTCGGCGGCGCAGTTCTATGTCGATGCCGAGGGCCATCCCGAAGAGACATCGCTGAAGCTGGCGCTGGAGGAATTGCAGTTCTTCTGCCCGAAAGGCGCGGTCAAGACCCTCGGCACCTATCCGGCCCACCCGTTCCGCCTGGAACAGGCAAAGAACGGCAACGGCGGGGAATAACCGCCCGCCGCCAACACACAAAGCCGCCAACACACACGCACAAGGGAGCATCGCATGCCTTACGCCATCATCGCCCGGGACAAGCCCGGCGCCCTCGACAAGCGCGTCGAACACCGCCCGGCCCATGTCGAGTACCTGAAGTCCAAGATGGACCTGATCATGGCCGGCGGCGCCACCACGGGCGGGCCGGACGAGACCATGGACGGCAGCCTGCTGATCCTCGACACCGAGGACCGCGCCGTGGCGGAAGACTTTGCCAGGAACGATCCCTTCGCCCTGAACGGCGTATTCGAAGCGGTGATCGTGACACCGTGGCGCAAGACGATCTGGGAAAAGGCGCTGCAGGGATAAGCGACGCCGGCAAAGCCATGTGATTTCGAGCGAGGCCCCGGCTCTCCGGCCATTGAGGCATCGCTCGAAATCCGCAGGGGAGCGCGTCATGACGGAAGCGGCAAAGAACGCGAAAGAAAGCGCCTGGTACGCATCGCCGGTCGAAGAGGCGCTGCATGACTTGAAGACGCATGCCGGCGGTCTTTCGATGGAAGACGCGGCGGCACGGCTTGAAGAATACGGCCCCAACCGCCTGCCGGATCCCGCCAAACGCAGTGTGCTCGTCCGCTTCGCCCTGCATTTCCACAATATCCTGATTTACGTTCTGCTCGGCTCCGCCGCGATCACGGCGGCCCTCGGCCATCTCATAGACACGCTTGTGATCCTCGCCGTCGTTGTCGCCAACGCGGTCATCGGCTTCGTGCAGGAGGGCAAGGCGGAACGGGCGATGGACGCCATCCGCAAGATGCTTGCCCTCAAGGCATCTGTGCTGCGCGGTGGGGAGCGACGGGCGGTGGAGGGCGATAGCCTCGTTCCCGGCGACATCGTGCTGCTTGAGGCAGGCGACAAGGTCCCTGCCGATCTGCGGCTTCTGCGTGTGAGCAGCTTGCAGATACAGGAAGCCATCCTGACCGGCGAGTCGGTGCCGGTGGAAAAACATATCCGGCCGGTCAAACCCGAAGCCCCCTTGGGGGACCGGGTCTGCATGGCCTATAGCGGGACGCTGGTCACCAGCGGGCAGGGACGGGGCATCGTGGTCGCCACCGGCGCCGGTACCGAGATCGGCAAGATCAGCGGCATGCTTGCCACCGTCGAAACGCTGACCACGCCGCTGGTCCGGCAGATGAACGCCTTTGCCAAGTGGCTGACCGTGCTGATCCTGCTGATCGCGGCGGCCTTGCTGGTTTTCGGCTATGTCGTCGGGCATGCCGACTTCGCCGAGATGTTCATGGCTGTCGTCGGCCTGTCGGTGGCGGCCATACCGGAAGGGCTGCCGGCCGTTCTGACGATTACCCTCGCCGTCGGCGTTCAGGCCATGGCGCGGCGCAATGCCATTGTCCGTCGCCTGCCGGCGATCGAGACCCTCGGCTCCGTCTCGGTGATCTGCACGGACAAGACCGGGACGCTGACCCGGAACGAGATGATGGTCGCCTCGGTCGTCACCAACCTTCATACCTTCGCGCTGGATGGTACCGGCTATGAGCCGCGCGGCGCGATTACGCTGGACAATGCTGCCGCCAGCGTGCGGGAGCACCGTATTCTCGAAGAGCTCGGCCGGTCGGCGGTGCTGTGCAACGACGCGTCCCTGCACGAACGGGACAGCGTCTGGCATGTCGAGGGCGACCCGATGGAAGGCGCGCTGCTGGCGCTTTCCGGCAAGGTCGGTATCGATTGGCGCACGGAGCTGGTCACCTGGACGCGCACCGACGCGATCCCGTTCGATGCCAGGCACAGGTTCATGGCCATCTTGAATCACGACCATGAAAATCATGCGTTCGTGTCGGTCAAGGGCGCGCCGGAACAGATCCTCGCAATGTGCAGTGCGCAGCGGACCGCGGCAGGGGGCACCGAGCCGCTGGTCGCGGAATACTGGCATGCCCGGGCCGAGGCGATCGCGGCCCAGGGCCAGCGGGTTCTCGCTTTTGCCGTGCGGCCGGTCGATCCCGCACACACGGTACTCGAATTTTCGGACGTGGAGGGGGGCCTGACCCTTGTCGGTCTTGTCGGGCTGATCGACCCGCCCCGGCCGGAAGCGATCGAGGCGGTAGCCCACTGCCGGAGCGCCGGCATCCGGGTGAAGATGATCACCGGCGACCATCGCGGCACGGCCGCCGCGATCGGCCGGCAGATCGGCCTCGAAAATCCCGACAGGGTTCTGACCGGGGCCGATCTGGATGCGATGGGCGACGCCGAGTTGAGCGCTTGCATCCTCGATACGGACATCTTTGCCCGCACCAGCCCCGAGCACAAGCTACGGCTGGTCATGGCCCTGCAGGCGCACGGCCTGACCGTTGCCATGACCGGAGACGGCGTCAACGACGCGCCGGCCCTGAAGCGCGCCGACGCCGGCATCGCCATGGGGCTGAAAGGCAGCGAGGCGGCGAAGGAGGCGGCCGAGCTGGTTCTGGCGGACGACAATTTCGCCTCCATCGCGGCGGCCGTGCGCGAAGGCCGGACCGTCTATGACAACATCAAGAAAGTTATCAGCTGGACCCTGCCGACCAATGCCGGCGAGGCGATGACCATCGTGGTCGCCCTGCTGTTCGGCATGTCGCTGCCGATCACGCCCGTCCAGATCCTGTGGGTCAACCTGATCACCGCCATCACGCTGGGCATGGCGCTGGCATTCGAGCCGACGGAAGAGGGCACGATGCGGCGCCCGCCCCGCCGCCGGGGCGAACCGCTGCTGACCGGCGAGCTGGGCTGGCATATCGTCTTCGTTTCCGCCCTGTTTCTCGGCGGTGTCTTCGGTATCTACACCTATGCCACCGATCGCGGCTATCCCGTCGAGCTGGCCCGCACCATGGCCATGAACACACTGGTGGTCATGGAGATATTCCACCTGTTCTTCATCCGGAATATCTACGGAACCTCGCTGACATGGGAAGCGGCGCGCGGCACAAAAGTCGTCTGGGCCACCGTCGCCACCGTTACGGCCGCACAATTCATCATCACCTACCTCCCGCCGCTGCAACGCGTCTTCGGCACACACCCCGTACCGTTCCTGGATGGCGTGCTTATCGTCGCCATCGGCGTGGCGCTGTTCGCCATCATCGAAACGGAAAAACAGCTCCGCCTGCGCATCTGGAAGCTCCGGTCGGAGTGAGCTGAGCGGTAACGCGCCCAGCGTCACTCCGGCGCAGGCCGAGGTCCTTTGATCGTGGAGCGGAGCCCGTCATCCATGGATCCCGTCCTTCGACGGGATGACGGCGGGGGACGGCGGCCTGTCCAGCTGCCTGCCATGAGCCCTCAGGGTGCCCTCTTCTGATCCCGGCAAGGGGCATGAAAAGCACTTCACAGCATCAGCACGAATGCGTCTGAAGGTTGTAACGATCCGGCGTCTGCACGGCCGGAGAGCGCAACCGTCAAGGCCGTCTTGTCCTTGCAAGGAAAAAGGGAACTGGAATGAAGAGGTTTGTTTTGATGGGGGCTGTCGCCTTCATGACGCTTTCCGCTGTCTCGGCAGCCGAGGCGAAAATCAGGGCCTGCAGCAGCCGTCTGCCGTCCGATGTAAGAGAAGCGGTCCGCGACCTCAACTACTGCATGACGAACAATGTCTGCACCGGTCTGAACGCCACTATCTTCACGAACAGCCCGAAACGGCTGCCATCCATCGGGCACAACCAGTCATATTACGAAGGACGCGTGGGCGAGGACCGCAGCGGCGGCCCGGGAAAACGCCGGCTGGTCTATCTGGTCCAGGGGACGGCGAAATCGGCTGATGCAGTCGT
>NZ_JACZFS010000031.1 GCF_014904795.1 Nisaea nitritireducens | reverse complement strand
CCCGCCATCGTCATCCCTGCGCATGCAGGGACCCAGAGACCGTAAAGCTCCGCCCGTCATCCCTGGGTCCCCATTTTCATGGGGATGACGTGTAGGGTTTGAACGCGATGCGTTTGCGACCGGCAATTGGGGTGCGTGTCGCTTTAACGCCCAGACCCACACCCCACCACCGTCACCCCGGCGCAGGCCGGGGTCCATCGATCATGGAGCGGCGTTTGTCATCCATGGATCCCGTCCTCCGACGGGATGACGGCCGAGGTCGGACGCGATACGCTTGCGGCTGGCAATTAGGTGTCGTGGCCCCTTAGTTCTTGTTGAGTCGTGATGGACATCGAAACCCGGCGAACGCCGATAGATCTGAAGGAGCTTCATCGCGCCAGCGCTGCAGGGACGTGTTTCATCTGCGAATTGATCGATCGAAATCCCGAATTCGAACACGAGATCATCTGCGAGACTGACCATGCGGTGGCCTTTCTGAGCAAATTTCCGACCATGTTCGGCTATTGCCTTATCGCGCCGAAAAGACATCTGGAACAGGTCACGGGAGATTTTTCCGAGGCCGAGTATCTCGATCTGCAGCGTGTCATCTATCGCCTGAGCGAGGCTGTCAGGAAGGTTCTCGCGCCGGAGCGTGTTTACATCCTCAGTCTGGGGAGTCAGCAAGCCAATGCGCATGTGCATTGGCATATAGCCCCTCTCCCGCCGGGTGTGCCTTTGGCGGAGCAGCAATATCATGCGCTGATGCATGAAAATGGCGTGGTGACGCCGACAAAAGAAAGCTGCGTCGCGTTTGTGAAAAGGCTTCGTGAGTGTCTACGCGACCTCTGATTCGATGGCCTCATTTGGTTTGGGAACCAAGGGATGTTTCCCTTTACTTCCCAGACCCACCCCGGCGCACTTCACCCCGACTCACCCCCGCCATCGTCATCCCTGCGCATGCAGGGACCCAGAGACCGTAAAGCTCCGCCCGTCATCCCTGGGTCCCCATTTTCATGGGGATGACGTTTAGGGTTTGAATGCGATGCGTTTGCGGCCGGCAATTAGGGCGCGTGTCTCTTTCGTTCCCAGACCCACCCCACCCGTCACCGTCACCCCGACGCAGGCCGAGGTCCTTTGATCGTGGAGCGGAGCCCGTCATCCATGGATCCCGTCCTTCGACGGGATGACGGGTCGGGCTTTGGTGCGATGCGCTTGCGACTGGCAATTAGGGTGTGTGTCCCTTTAATTCAGATGTATTGCTTTGTGTGTATCCGCGAATATTGTGTATCGCAAATATGTTTGATTTAAAGCGTTCTTTAATAGAATTGAAGTCATCGTTAAGTTGTTTCTCAACTGATGGATTGTTTGTTTTTACAGAGTAAGCTTGAAGAATTTTTGGATTACCAAGAAATACCTTAACTTTTCGTCCTTTTTTTATTTTTTCTGTCACAGGACGTCGTATTACAGAGAAACAAATTCTGTCTCCGAATGGCTCAGTAATTGAGTATATGCAATCATCTATTTGCATTATCGAGTCTGTATGTGCATCTGCGTCGGTGTTGAGGTTCAAATCAATACTGAAAGATGGTTGATCAATAAGGGCTTGAATTTCGATCAGTCGATCTATATCAAAAAATATTTTTTGAGCGCTTATTTCTACATCTGCGTTAAAAAAAGTTCTGAAAAAATAGCATATATGTTTGAGAGTATTCCAAGTTTCAACAGGCGCGGAGTCATCTATTTTGATTTCCGCTCCGAGAATTCGTTTTTCATCAATCCATAGCTGAATATCTACAGGCCCGTCGTGACACCATCTCATTATGCTTGAAATGTCTTCTAAATCTTTGATTTTTATTAATTTATCTGGGTCAAAATTAATACTAAAATCAGATTTTTCATCGAGTCTCCATAGAATTTCGAAAAAAATTGCGGAAACACGGATTATCTTAAATCGATCGTCAAATTCGCCCAGACCAGTTGAAAAAACCTGACCATCTAAAGAGACAGTTTGGAGGGAATTTATTCCACGAAAGTCGATTCGGCATTTGGTAGGGGATACTGGGCCAATGCTGGCAGTGCCTCCTTTAAATTCGACGAGAGGAAATTTATCAGAAATCCCAAATCTAGAAGGCGTGAAGTTGAATTTATCAATTTCTATTGGTTTGTTAATACCCAGTAATTGTTTAATAAATCCATCTTCGTCTTTCATGGAAAAAGTAATATTACCATTTCCATAGCCGTCCTCGTATCCTAGGGTTTCAGCATACTGTCTCTTTTTCATGTTGTAGAGTGGTCCATGTTGGGTAATAGTTTTTTCCATCCAATAAAGTAAATTATATGTATGATCGTCTTTATTGTCGAAACGAAGACTTATATATTTCCGATTTAATTTGTGTCCTTCGAGGTCTGCTTGACGTACAGCCTTGAGACTCTTGTAAATCAAATCATCCCAATAATGTAGAGCATATATTTTTAGTTCTTGATCTTTTGGTTGATGGAAGAGAACCACAAACCAAGGATCTTTTTGCTGGCTGGATTGTCTCGCGTTGGTGAGTTTTATCCGTGTTTGGCAAGCTGCTTGGGTAGTAGATTTGATTTGAACATAGGCCTGACTTCCAGCCGGCATGCTCTCTGCGGGTCCAGAGTATTGATTGGGCGGAAATTCGACCAAAAAATCCCACCCCATCTCGTCTTCAGTTGCTGAGTGGCAGAGTAAACCTGCATCAGAGCACATTACCGAGAAATGCCGTTCAGCCGATTTAGCTAGTCTACGATCTCTAGTCATCGGGTTCCAAAACAACTTTTTTATTGTCATCTTTTAGATGATAGGAGGTGTCTCTTTAATTTTAGGGCACCAGGATAATGAATTTCGTTAGTCGTCTATTCTCGAAATTCAAGTGTAGTATTGCAGCGCGGGCAGTTGGCAGTCTTCGTGCGCGTAGCCCCACCGCTCTCTTGCAAGATTGACTTAACATTGTCTTGAAAGCACGTAGGGCATAGCCAGTGAACTGGTTCGTTTCCGCGTAGTTCTTCCCTAATGCGATACGCAATCGCACCAGGTGAAATTGGTGAGCGAGACTGGAGTTCGTAACGCTCCTTCTCGCCAGACCACTCTTTCAGCCGCGACAGCTCTGCTTCCAGCTTCTCAACCTTCTCTGCAAACGCAGCTTGAGCGGTGTAAGCGGCGATTGCTTTCCCTTGAGCATCCATAAGAGCAGAATTCAGTTCAGCAACCGCATGTTGAATTTTGTCGTCTCGGTTTAATTCAACCAAGCCTTTTGTGACGTCAAAAGCTGCTTTAAAACTAATAAATAAATCCTGAATTGAGTCGGTGTCGACCATAATTAGTGCCTCTACTTTTGAGTGTTCAATATATTATGAGAATTCATATAAGAGGCAATTGAGTTCTGTTGCGGCGCCTTTGCGACCCGGTGTTATCAAGGTTCGACTGCTTGAGTGCCAGTAGCTCAAATCAGCTCCTGCTCCCGGTCATCCGTCTCCCCGAACCGTTGCAATGAAGGCTTCTTCAGCCCCTCATAGAGCTTGTCGATCCCTGCATTGATCTCCCGGTTGTTCCGTTCGAACAGGGAGTTCCCGGCATGGTCGCTTTCCACCAGCAGCGGGCCGAATTTTTCCACTTCCAGCACCCACATGGCCTGGGCGATGCCGAGCTCGTCGAGCCAGTGTGCCGCCTTCACCTGTCTGATCCCGCGTCCGAGCAGGGCGCCGGTGCCGTAGCCGACTGTGGTCAGGTAGACGGCGCCGGCGGGGACGAAGAGATTTTTGTAATCCTCTTCCGACATGCCGCCCTTGCCGATCACCATTTTGGCGCCGGAGGCCTTGAACCAGTCCTTCATCCATTTCGAGAACCGGAAGCTCGCCGTCGCGGTGACGGCGCTGACTTTCAGGCTGCCGTCTTCCTGCTTTGCTGCGGCGGGGGAGCAGTGGAAATTGACGTTGCCGAGCTCCGCAAAGGGGGCGGGCGGGGCCGCGCCGTCTGCCAGGATCTTTTTGTAGACGCCTTCCCGGGCCGTATAGATCAGCCCGTCGAGATAGACCACGTCGCCGAGTTCAAGTGCGGCCAGTGCCTCGTCCGTGACGGGTGTTTTCAGGCGGACTGTCTTGCGCTCTGGGGCTTTTCCCATGAGACCGTCTCCCGTCGCATATAGGGGGTGAACCAGTTTGGATCGGTGCGGAATTCCGCCCGCCCGTCCGCATGAAGCCGCACCGTGGCGCGGCGGGAGGAGAGGCAGAAGGCGTGCAGGCTCATCGGCATGCCGCCTGTGTGCGTATAGCCAGCCTCGATATGGCAATCGACCACCATGCTCTTGCCGACAAACCCCATGGCGCCCATGCCGATGGAATTGCCCAGCTCCTGCAGTTCCAGCTCCAGCGCGGCGATTTCGGGGTCCGGGTTGCGGTCGCCGACGGTGCGCAGGCAGGCGGCCTGCTTGCCGAGCACCATGCAGGTGTCTTTCGAGCCGCCGAGCCCGACGCCGACAATCGCGGGCTGGCAGGCCAGGCCGCGTTTGCCGAAAGCGATCATGCCGTCGAGGAAGAAGCGCTTGATGCCGTCGATCCCGTCGCCCGGAAACAGCATCCGGTAATCGGTGCCGAACAGCCCGCCCTTGTGCACGGTGGTGATGTCGACCCAGTCCGCGTCCGGCTCGAAGCTGTATTCGATCTCCGGCGCGTTGATGCCGATATTGTTGTTGTGATCCGTCCGCCAGAGCGGATGCACCCGGTTCGGCCGCAGCGGAATGTCGTGCGTGGCCCGGGCGGTGGCGGAACGCAGGGCCTGCTCAAGCGCGATGAAACCGCCCTCGATCTTCGCCTCGTTCCCGGCCTTCACGTAATAGCGCGGCACGCCGGTATCGGCGCACATCGGCCGGCGGTCTTCGGACGCCGCCTCGTAATTCTCCAGCATGGCTTCCAGCACGAAGGCGGAAAGATCCCCGTCCTCGGCCGCGGCCATCCCCTTGATGCCTGCGAGATAGTCGTCCGGAATATCGATCCCGGCCTTGAACATGATCTCGTAGGCAGCCTGTTCGGCTGCTTCTTTACTGATCACCAGCGTTCCTCCCTGTGTCAGGCCACCCCGAGGGGCAGCCTGTCGGGAGAAAGCCTAGACCCTTTTCCCGCGCTTGGGGAAGGGCAGGGCCGGAAAGGGTGCCGTTCCGGCGGTGCGTTCCGGTCCTGGGCGCGGGTTTGAGCGGATTCTTAATGAACGCTGACGATCTCCCAGACATCGCCGGGCCGCAGGCAGGCTGTGCCGACCTGTTGCTGATTGCTGCTGCCGACCGCGACGCTGCGCCGAAACTCCCGGCAGTAATCTCCCGACGCGGGTGTCTTGCCTGCCTGCTGTTGCCATGCGCCATCGGGCTGAAGGCAGGCGGTGCCGTATGCCGGAACCGCAGAACCGCCGATGCTGATCGTGTCCTGATACTCGCGGCAATGGGCTGTCGTGACGGGCGCCGGAGTGGGGACAGGCACGGGCACATAGGTCGGCACCCGGATCACTTTCGGGGGTGTTGCCGGGTATACGGGCACGACCTTATAGACGGTGCGCGTTTGCTTCCGGGACGTGACCCAGTGGCATTTGCCGCGCACGATCTCGTAATGCCCCGACCCGCGATGATGCACATTCTTGTTCTTGTAATAGGTCCGGCAATAGCTGTCGGGGTAATTGCCGCGATCATGCCTGTCCGGATTTTTCCAGGAGGCGGACAGGGCCTCGCCGGCGGCGAAGACAATCAACATGCCGATCAGGCCGGCGGCGATGCGGAGCAGCAGAAGGCGGGGAGGCAAGATGGCGTGCGTGGTCGTGGGAAATTCCGATCCCGGAAATGGCGTCTCGGAATAAGAACGGCCCATGACGGAAAATCCGTCGGGGATGCCGTGTAAAAGTGCGTGACGCGGCTATTTCCCGTCCGGCTTCTTCAGCGCGCGCCGCCCGAAGTCTTGAGGAGCTGGTCTGCGGTGTCAAACCCGGAGTGAACTCTCCAGGTGCTGGCGGCCGAATAGGCCGTCAGGCCCTGCCGGGTGGGGAGCGGTCGTTCCTCTGGAGCTGCCGGGCGGCTCCGATGCGCCAGGAGAGTATAATGGCACAAAAGAAAACACTGGTACCCGCCAAGAACACCGCCGACGCGGGGAACTCGCAAGTCTCAGATGCCGATGCCACTATCGATGATCCCTTCCATCAAGTAGCTTGTGCCAAAGGAAAGCGGTTGAACCACTGAGTGCCGGGAGGGGTGTATGTCCTTGGATTTCGGAAAACTGAACGCTGGGACAGCGACGAAGCAAACGGATCCGCGAAAGATATTCACCACGCTGAAGCGCGATGGTCGCTTCAAGCGTCCGCTCGATGAACAATCGGATGTGCTGGACGCGTGGTACGCACGCAGGCCAGCAAAGGATCTGACCATCAAGATGAACACCGGCGGCGGCAAGACGGTGGTCGGCCTGCTCTGCCTTCAGAGTTCGCTAAACGAGAACATTAAGCCCGCCGTCTACGTCACCCCGGATAACTATTTGGTCACGCAAGTGCTAGCGGAAGCCGACGCGCTGGGGATTACCGCGACCGACGACGAGAAGGATCCGGACTTTCTGGCTGGTCGTTCCATTTTGGTGGTCAACGTCTACAAGCTCATCAACGGTCGTTCGGTATTTGGGGTTGGCGAGAAGAGAATTCCGATAGGCTGCATCGTTATCGACGATGCGCACGCTTGCCTGGGGGTCGTGAATGACCAGTTCAGTGTAAAATCCAAAGCTGGAAGCCCGGTCTACGATGGATTGCTGGCGCTTTTCGAGGACGATTTGAAGGCTCAGTCGCCCGCTGGTTTACTCGACGTCAAGGCTGAGGATCCCACCCTCGTCATGTCCATTCCCTACTGGGCGTGGCAGTCCCGTCAGGACGACGTCGTCAGTCTCATGCACACCCAGAGGAAGACCCAGGAGCTTGAATGGAGCTGGCCGCTGTTGAGCGAGTGCATTCCACTATGTACCTGCGTATTTGGAGGGGGAAGACTCGAGATCGCTCCACGCTTTGTTCCGATTGATCGGATTCCGTCGTTCGCCACGGCACAGAGGCGCATATACATGACGGCAACTCTTGCTGACGACGCTATTCTGGTCAGCCATTTTCAGGCCGACGCTTCGGAAGTAGCTGATCCCATACGACCGAAGGGTGGTGGGGATATTGGGGATCGAATGATCCTCGCGCCACAGGAGATAAATCCCGACTATACGGTCGAGGAGATCAAGGCACTGGTATCAAGCATAGCAGACGATGTGAACGTGGTCGTCATTGTTCCCTCCAAGCAGCGGGTTGATTTCTGGAAAGGAGTGGCTGCCCAGATCTTGGACAGGGACACTATCCACGCAGGAGTCGAACGCCTCAGGGCCGGACATGTGGGCTTGACGGTGCTGATAAACAAGTACGATGGCATCGACCTGCCGGGAGAGGCATGCGAACTGCTCGTCATTGACGGTCTTCCAGAAGTGTATGCTCTAGGCGAACGCCTTGAGATGCAGCTTCTTGACGGGACCAATAGGCAACTGGTCCGCCAGATACAACGTATTGAGCAAGGTATGGGCCGGGGGGTGCGATCGAGCGACGACCACTGCGTTGTACTGCTGCTCGGCGGGAAGTTGACCCAAAGACTGCATCAGCCCGACGCAGAGGAGATGTTTTCGTCGGCGACCCGAGCTCAAATCACTCTTGGAAAGGAGGTGGCTACCCAGGTCAGGGGGCAACCCCTCGAAGAACTCGAGCCGATTCTGGATCTGTGCTTAGAACAGGACGACAAATGGGTCCAGGCCGGCCGAAATGCCGTTGTTAATGCACCGACGATCAGCGGAGGCCATCTTGACGAGAACCAAGTCAAGTTTCGGGAGGCATTCGACGCCGCCCGCATTGCTAGGTACGACATCGCTATCGCAAAGGCACAGGAAGCGGTGAATGGAACGACCGAGGCACAGGTCAAAGGCTACCTGAAGCAGCAACTTGCCGAGTACACCAACTTCACGAACCCCTCGCAGGCGCAGGAGTTGCAACTCGCTGCCTTGGGCCATAACTCGCGTCTGCTCAAGCCGATCGCTGGGGCTACCTACAATAAGCTAAGCGCGCCGCCCATCGGCCAGGCCGCAGCAGCTATAGCCTTCATGGAGAGGTTTCTCGAAGGCAACGATCTCGTCATCTGGGTGAATGGTCTTCTCGACGACCTGGATTGGGGAGAAGAGGGCACCAAGCGGTTCGAAGCCGCCATGTTGGACTTAGGGAAGTTCTTAGGATTCGGGTCGCAGCGGCCGGAGGAAGAAGTCGGCCGCGGCCCGGACAATCTTTGGGCACTTGGCGGGCTTAATTATCTAGTGATTGAGTGCAAGAGTGGGGCAGTCTTGGCGGACAGAATTTCGAAAGGCGACACCAATCAGCTGAACGGCTCGATAATCTGGTTCGGCGAGAAGTATGACAAGACGTCCTCTGCGACGCCAATTATGGTTCACCTCAAGACGGTCTTTGAGCATGCCGCTGCGCCGCATCCAGACATACGGATCGTGAACGACCTAGGTCTGAAGAATTTGCGGGGTGCTGTTCGTGCCTATTCCGTGTCGTTGGCCAGTTCCGGCGGTTATAGGGATGCGAAGGAAGTGGCGAAGCAGCTTCAGCACTACAGGCTATCTGCCGCAGACATTGTCGGACTGTGCAGCGTCGCTCAAGGTGCGAAATAGAAATCTTCCGCTGAGCAATTGGCCTCGCCGAAATCTGACTAGAGGTTAAAACTGCACAGAAATGAAGGGGCCGCATCTCTAGGTCGACCTCAGCTACGGCATGACCAAAGCCCCAATGACTGCTTTGGGTCGGGTAGGACAGGGTGATGCGACTGATCGGGGGAATGGGCGCAGGACGGAGTCCGACCCAACTGCCGTTCTCTGACCCAAACCCGCCATCATCTGAACAATGCTGGTCATGTCTCTTCTCTGGCGAGGGCACCTAGCGTGCATATGTTCACCAATCCTCTGGGCCCTGCATCGTACTATAACTGCTGATTTCGCTCAAATGTGTTCCCACTATGACGCGTTCTTCATCCCAAACAGCGTATAAAACCTCCGCGCCATTGTTTTCGTTATTGTTTAATTCGAATTTATATGTATCTAAGAATAGTTGCTCATAATATTTTGCAAGTCTATTATCGAATTCATTAAAGGTTACATACAGCATTTCCTCTTTATTCCATTTATTTTTGATGTGAGCAGATACTCTGGTATCTGGAGGACCTTTGCCAACATATTGACACTCCATCGTATGGCACTTGTGATCATCACAGTTCTCGTATTCTTTCCACAAATGATAAAGTCCACTCTTTCCGCGCATAGGCCGCAAGAATTTTGATGGCAGTAGATCACCAATTTGGAAGTGTTCATTCGTTGGGATGTGCATACAATACCAACTACTGTTGACAATTTCGCTCGCAAGAACGGGGTGCTTAAGTTCCATGTTTGCGATTTTATCAAAACTAGAATAGTCAATAAATTGGCAGGGAAAATCGTGGTCGATACAATTTGGCATTTTCTCAGACCTTCGCCATTTCACAGCCACAACTAGATTGTCTCAATCTCTCAACCGGCCAACACAGTATACAGGCGCAATTACCGGAGCGACATACTGCAAGTTCTGAGAGACGAACGTCTGTCTGGTCAGCATTGACGGCTCCTGGCTAATCACCTGTCGCAGCCGATCATCAAGGGATTGACCCCTCCGGGTCGTGCGCTAACGAGGCAGAGGATGACCGCTCTGCGTCGGTTCCCGCCATCCCCAGCGGGGTACCAAGCGTCAGATTCTCACCACCAGGCGCGCCCTATTGCGCGAACAGCGCATCGCTGCCCGCAGCCGGAACCCATGCATGAACTGCGCGGCATAGCACCTCTCCCGACGCTGCTCATACAGTCTTCACATGGTGCTCATCAGTAGACTTGAGAAAAATACAAACATCTAAAACATGCGCTGAGCGGCGCTACTTCCCGTCCGGCTTTTTCAGAGCCCGCCGGGTCAGCCGGTGCAGGCTGAACCAGAGCGCGATGACGAGGACCGGAAGGAAGGCGGCGGAGACAATTGTCGGATCGAGCGTGATCAGGTGCGCCTTCACCATGCCTTCCAGCAGATATTTCAGCAGATTGACCGCGTAATAGCTGATCGCCACCACGGACAGGCCCTCGACCGTGCGCTGGATGGCGAGGGACTGGGCGGCGCGGCGGTTCATGCTGTCGAGCAGGTCCCGGTTCTGCCGCTCCACCTTCACCTCGATGCCGGTGCGCAGCAGGCTGGACAGGCGCGAGGCCCGTTTGGAGATCGCCTCCTGCCGGCTTTGCACCGACCAGCAGGTCCGCAGGGCCGGATCGATCCGGCGCATCAGATAGTCGAACAGATGAATGTAGCCGTTCAGGTTGACCGCGCCGAGCTGGCGCAGCCTTCCCTCGACGATCTCGAAATAGGCGGTGCTGGCACGGTAGCGGTAGCTTGAGCTGGCGATGATGGTCTCCAGCTCGGCCGAGAGCGCGGCCAGAGGGTCGAGCAGGCTTTCGTCGCTGCGGTCCTGATCGCCGTCGGCGAGCTCGGCGGCGATCTTGGCCAACCCGCGCTCGATCCGTTCCAGCTTCGGGCTGCTTTCCCGGGCAATCGGCAGCGAAAGCAGGGAGAGGCGCCAATAGGTGTTGAGCTCCAGCACCCGCTGCACGGTCTGGCCGAGCAGCTCCTGGCCGAGGTCGCCGGCGCGCAGATACATCCTGTCGAAGCCGTCGTCATGGGTGCGCAGGTCGCCGTAGATCTCGACCCGCTCCTTCTCCATGCGATTGGCGAACACCTCGTTGCCGTCGAACCAGCGGGACAGCTTGTTGCCGTCGAGCGGTGCGTCCACGCCGTCCGCGACCGCGAGATGCACCGCGACCATGACCTCGCCGAACTTCGCCTCTTTCCAGTCCGCCGGCAGCAATCCGAAAACGGTTTCCTCGAACGGCGCCTCGAAGCTCTCCTCGCGGACGAAGGTGTAGGTCGAGAACTCGGTATGGCGCTCCCACTTCACGGTGAAGGGGCCGAGATCGGCGGTGAAATGCTTCATGTCGGCGGAGGGCTCGGCCTTGCCGAACTTGCGGCAGAGCGCGACGAGATCCTCGAAATCCCGGTCGCCGCCATGCTCGCCTGTGCCGAAACCGATATGGCTGATGCGCAGCGGCGCCCGCACCGGACGGATCGGGCGGGCGTGCAATTCCAGGGTCAGCGAGTCCCGTTCGGGATGAAATTTCACTCTGTCTTGCCCTCCAGAGGCAGAGCCGGTCCGATGCTCACTCTACCCGTGTGCGTCCGCTTCGCCTATGAGGCGAGACGCCGCGCTTTGTTCCGGGCGCTATTCAGCCGCCGTTGGCGGCGCACCGGCCTCGTCCTCGATCAGAGACTGGCCCGGCGTGACGATGGAGAAATCCACCGGCACCATGTCCAGCGCCAGCCCGGCATCGGACTGGGTGATGCGGGTGAAACGGGTCTCCTCCAGCGCTCCGGTCTCCGGGAAATCCTCGCGGAAATGGGCGCCGCGGCTGTCCTCGCGGCCGAGCGCGGCGGTGGCGATCACGGCGCTGACATCGATCTGGCTCTCCAGGTTCATCCAGTCGTGCCAGGTCATGTTGAAGGCCCGGTCGCCGTCGGCGAGGCCGGTCTCGTGCAGCTCCGCCCGGAAATCGCCGAGCGCGGTCAGGGCCGAGCGCAGACCGTCGCGGGTGCGCAGGATGCCGACATCGTCCCACATGCAGTGGCTGAGACGTTCGCGCAGGTCGGAGAGGTTGCCGCCGCGCGCCTGGAAGGGGTGTTCTGCACGGGAAATGCCGGCTTCGAGCACGGTTTTGTCGGCTTCGCGCCAGGCGGCGTTTCCGGTCCGCACATAAGCCGCCATGCTCTCCCCGGCGATGCCGCCGAAGACGGTGGAGTTGGCAACGCCGTTGCCGCCGAGCCGGTTTGCGCCGTGTACCCCGCCGCAATCCTCGCCTGCGGCGAAAAGACCGGGCAGGCCGGTGCCGCAATCCAGCTCGAATTCCACGCCGCCCATCATGTAATGGGCGGTCGGCACAACTTCCACACGTCCGCCGGCCAGATCGAAGCCGCAATCGGCGCAGCGTTCCACCATCCCCTTGAATTTGTTGGCAACATTCTCCGGACCGAGATGCGCCATCTCAATAAAAATACCCCCGTTTGGTGTGGTATTTCCGGCCCGCATTTCCGAGTAGATCGACCGGCTGACAATGTCCCGCGTCGCCCTCTCTCCGTGCTCGTGATACCGGCTCATGAAGCGCTCGCCCGCGCCGTTCAGAAGATATCCGCCGGCGCCCCGCAAGCCTTCTTCCAGCACCGTGCCGGTCATCCGCGTATCCGTCCCCGCCAGCAGCCCGGTCGGATGAAACTGCACCATCTCCATATCCCGCAACGGCAGGTTCCGCCGCAGCGCCATCGCCATGCCGTCGCACGCCTTGTCGCCGGACGGCGTGTGATAAAGAAACATGGTCGGCCCGCCACCGCTCGCCAGCAGCACGGCCTTGGCCTCGACATAGCGATAGGTCCCGGTCCGCATGTCCACCAGCAGAACTCCGGCGATGCCGCTGCCGTCCCGCGCCGGTATCAGCTCGATGGCGCGGTGTTCCTCCAGCCTGTTCACACCGCGCGCCCAGATCTGCTCCATCAGCCGGTTGACGATCTCGATCCCGGTCAGGTCGCCCTTGTGCACGGTCCGGTCGAAGCTCTGCCCGGCGAAGGCCTTCTGATGCAGGGAGCCGTCCGGATTGCGGTCGAAGAAGCAGCCGAGTTCGTTCTCCAGCTCATGAATCCGCTCGACCGCCTTGTCCACCAGCTTCCAGGCGAGATCCTGGCGCGGCAGCCACTTGCCGCCGACGATGGTGTCCATGAAATGCCGCTCGACAGAATCGCCGGGTGCCAGCGCCACATTGTAGCCGCCCTGCACCATCCGGGTGCAGCCGCATTTGCCGATCAGTCCCTTCACCGCGATGGTGACGTCCAGATCCGGGTCCGCCTGCAATGCATGCAGCGCGGCCATCAACCCGGCGCCGCCGGAGCCGATGATCAGGATATCGGTGCGAAGAGTTTCGAGAGATTGGCTCATAGCGCGACGATCCAGAAAAGAAGCCCGGCCAGCACGGAAGCGCCGGCGCCGAGGGAAATCAGGGTTTTCAGGGGATCGCGCCAGGGCAGGAACTCCAGCGCCAGCACCCGCAGCCCGAAACCGAGATGCAGGGTCAGCAGCATGACCAGCCCCCATTCGGCGACTTTCACCAGCGGCTGATCTGTCCAGGCGATCACGCTGTCGAGCGCGGCATCGCTATCCAATGCCAGCCCGAGCACGAGGAAATGCACCGGCAGGAACAGCGCAAGGGCAAGGCCGGAAAGCCGGTGGCCGAGCGCCGCCCACCAGCCCGGATGGTTGCGTGAGGCGCGCATCATACCGTCACCGCCAGCACGGCACGCAGGCCGAGGCCGAGCAGCAGGGCGCCGAAACCAAGCGTGGCGAAATCGAGGGAACGGCCACGCCAGCCGGTCCATTCCCGCAGGATGTTGCGCAACCCGATCGGGGCATGCATCGCCACCGCCGTCACGAACAGGCCGTAGAACGCGGCCCATAGAAGATTGCCCCGGGTCCGGCCGAGGATCTCGGCGGCCGACAGCCCGCCTTCGATGGCATAGAGGATCATCACCAGATGGGCGAGCAGGAGCGGGACCAGCAGCATCGCGCTGGCGCGTTGCAGCAGGTAGAGGCGGGCTTCCAGCATCAGAGCTCGCCCTTCATCAGGGCGGCGAGCGTCATCCGCTTCAGCCCGGCGATTCCGGCGGTCGGGTTGAGGCCGACCGGGCAATGCTCGACGCAGCTTCCGTGGCTATGACAGGAATGGCAGCCGCCGCTTTGCGACACCGCCTGGAGCAGGCCCGCCTTGTCCGCGTCCCGCTCATCGTTCGCGAGCGTCCAGGCCCGGTTCAGGGCGGCGGGGCCGAGATAGTTTTCATCCCAGCCGACCACATCGCAGGCGGCGTAGCAGACCGCGCAATTGATGCATTCGATCCCTGCATTCGCGGCTTTCCGTGCAGGACTTTCGGACGAGACTGGGGCCATCGGCTCATGACGGGTGCGGGTCGGCTCATGCCGGCCGCGGGCGCCCTGCCACTTCTCGAAGAATGGGGCCATGTCGGTGGCGAGATCCTTGATCCGCGGCAGATTGGCCAGCGGCTCGATCCTGAGAAGACCGTTCTCGGCAACGCGGGAGACATGGGTCCGGCAGGTCCAGCGGGGCTTGCCGTTCACCTGCATGGCGCAGGAGCCGCACATCCCGACCCGGCAGGCGAAACGATAGGCCAGCGCGGGCTCTTCGTTCCGCTGCACCCAGGTGACGACATCCAGCACGGTCTGGCTTTCCCGGCGCGGCACACGATAGGTCTGGAGCGCGCCGTCTTCGCGGCCGCGCCAGATCTCCACCGTCAGCATTTCTTCCCTATCGGCGGTGTCTTGCATTCCACCACTCCTTTTTATGTCGGGGAGTGTGGCGCCGAATTTGGAGGACGGAAAGAGGCGGGCGTGGAAAAAGTCCGGTTCAGTCCCGGCAGCTAGTCTCAGGGGTAAGTCCCAGGGGTTAGTCGTAGCGGCTTTGGCCCCAGAAGCCTGACCGGGTCTCCAGCAGGGAGGTGAGGCCTGTCCGCTCCAGCGCCTTTGCAATGGCGGCGTCCGCCGCGTCCAGCACGCTGCCTTCGTCGAGACTGGTGACCGCTCGGCTGCGCATCAGGACTTTGCCGTCGACGATCGTGGTGTCGATATCGGCACCGTTGGCGAAGTAAATCGCCCGGTGCAGCGGCATGTTGGCGGGCACCAGATGTGGCTTGCGCAGATCAAGCAGCACGATGTCGGCTTTCTTGCCGGGCTCGAGCGAGCCGATCTCGCTCTCCATGCCGATGGCCTTCGCGGCATCGATGGTCACCATCTCCAGCGCCTTGCCGGGCGGCAGGATCTGGTCGTCACGGAAATGACGGCGGTGATAATGCATGGCCTGCTGCATGTGCCGGATCATGTCTCCGGACCGATCCGGCGCGGGCGCGTCCGAGCCGATGGCGACGGTGATGCCCTGATCGATCAGCTCCGGCACAGGACAGCGGCCCTTGATCGAGGCCACGGCAGACGGATTGTGCACCACGCTGGCACCAGTCTCGCGCAAGGCAGCGATATCCGTCTCGGTCAGATTGGTGCAGTGGGACAGGAAGGCATCCTCGCCGAGCAGATCCTGCGCGTTATGAGCATAGGCAATACTTCCTTCGCGGTGACCGTCCTGGGTGAAGCGGAGGCCCAGCTCGCGCGATAGGGCGCGGACTTGCCGTGCGTGCTCGGTCACAAGATCGGCTGTTACGCCCTCCGGCAGAGGCTCGTCCAGGCGGGATACGGGATAGGTGATCGCGACCGCAAGCCGTTCGCTCTCCGCTCCGTGCCATTTCTCTGCAATCTTCCGGCTGACGTCGAGTTGCCGCTCGAAGCTGATATCCCGCTCATCCTCGCCGTGATCCCAGTCCTTGAAACACCACGGGAAGGGCGGTCGGTTGGCCCCGACGGCGAGCATGGCGCGGGTGCCGGCCTGCTTGATCGCGTTGAAATGGGCATCCGCGACACCGGGATGATCGGTTCTGCTGATACTGTCACCGCCACCCAGCATGGAGACACCCGTGGTAACGCCCGCCTTGATCCGCTCGAGGGCGAAAAGCGCTGCGTCCGCTCGCCAGAAATCTTCGTCAGAGCCAAGCGTATAGATCTGCCGGCAAGCGTTGAACCAGGTCGCGCTGTCGTCGCTGCCGAGAGTTTTCACCAGCGCGTGCCCGGCATGAGCATGAGCGTCGATCAGGCCCGGCAGCACCAGCATGCCGGTCGCATCAATGATTTCCGCGTTTTCGGTTGTGCTGATCGCTTCGTTGGGCCCTGCGATGGCCACGATCCGTCCGTCCCGGACATGCACCGTGCCGCCGTCGATAACCCGCCGTCCGGAATCCATCGTGACGACGGTGCCGCCGCCTATCACAAGATTGCGCATCGTCTCTCCAGGGCAAACAACTTGGAGTTAAAGGGTATTCAAATGGCCGGGCTGGCCGGATCAGGGACGATACGCGTTTCTGAGGACGTAAAAAAGATCGTTGCCGAGAGGGTGTTCCGGACAAGGTCCGTTGCCGCTGACATCAGATGTACCTGTTTCTTCCGTCGCCGGGTCGGCGGGGGGGCCGGGGCTTTCAAGTTCCGTCATTCCGAGGCGCTTGAAAATGGACTGGCGATTTCGGTTCTCGAAATCCGATTTGTCAGACACCGTTTTCCTCCATCAGAGCGGCGCGAACCCGTGATCGGGCGGTCGATTCGTCATGATTCAGCCGGATGAGTCAAGGCGCGGAGAGGTTTTCGTGAACCGTCCCGTGCGACACCGGGAGTTGCATGGTGTTGTCGGGGCGGGAGTTGCGGTCCGGCGCCGGGCCTGCTTACTCTCGGCCCATCCGAAGAGGAGGGATGGGAACGTGAAGAAAACAATCGCCGATTTGATTGAAGACAGGTTCGGCCTGCCGGTCGATGCAGGCCGGGACATGCCGGCCGAGGGCGATCTTGCCCATATTCTCTCTCACCGCTCCCATCGTCGATACAAGCCGGACCCGGTGCCGGACGATCTCCTTGAGGTGCTGTTGGCGGCGGCTTTTTCAGCTCCGGCAAAGTCGGATCTTCAGCAATCCGGAGTGCTGATCGTGCGGGATGCGGAGAAGCGCCGGAAGATCGAGGCGCTGATGCCGGCTATGCCCTGGATCGCGGATGCGCCCGTCTTCATGGTTTTCCTCGCCGATAACAGGCGTATCCGCAAGGTCTCGGAGATGCGCGGCAAGCCCTTTGCCAACGATCACCTGGATTCCGTCCTGAATGCGGCGGTCGATGCCGGACTGGTGCTGATGAATTTCATCCGGGCGGCGGAATCGGCCGGGCTCGGCTGCTGTCCGATCAGTGTTGTCCGGAACCATATCGAGGTGATCTCTGAGCTGCTGGAGTTGCCGGACCACGTTTTTCCGATTTGCGGGTTCTGCCTCGGCTGGCCTGCTGGCGAGGGGCATATCAGCTTACGGTTGCCGCCCTCCGTGTTCGTTCATACGGATCGCTATGACGACAGCCGTCTTGAACAGGAGGTTGCGGAGTATGACGCTCGCCGGAGCGCGCGTTTTCAAATTCCGGATGAAAAACAAAGATCGGTCGATGAATACGGGCTGGCGCAAGAATACGGATGGTCAGAGGACAAAGCGCGTCAAGTTTCGAAACCGGAACGCAAGCAATTGGCCAAATATTTAAAGCGCAAAGGCTTCAATCTTGAGTGAGGCGTGACTTGGCCTTCGCGCATGGCGGAAAAAGGGCTGGCGTTGCCGTGGGGGATTTCCTAACGTTTCACCTAATAGGGAGAGTGCGCCGCTAAAAAAACAAAAATTGCGGTTAGGGCATGTGCCTGCATCCTCCCTAGGACAAGGGAGGAACTTGAAATGCGTTTCCTGAAAATGGATTTGCGTGCCGCTACGGTTGCGGCCGCGCTGACTGTATCGCTCGGCCTTGCCGCTGCTCCGGCAGAAGCCAAGGTTGAAGGCGATACCATCATTCTCGGCTCGGCGATTTCGCTGACCGGCAAATATTCGACAAACGGTATTCACGCCCAGAATGGCTACGAGCTTGGCGTGAAGATGATCAACGATAATGGCGGCGTGAAAGTCGGCGGCAAAAGCTACAAGCTGAAGGTCGTCTACTACGATGACGAGTCCACTCCGGCTCGTGGCGCGCAGCTTGCCGAGCGTCTGATCAATCAGGACGGCGTCAAATATATGCTTGGCCCGTACAGCTCCGGTCTGACCAAGGCGATCGCGCCGGTTACCGAGAAATACAAGATCCCGATGGTCGAGGCTGAAGGCGCATCGCGTTCGCTCTTTACCCAGGGCTATCGCTACCTGTTCGCCGTGCTGTCCACCTCCGAGCAGTACCTCGCGAGTTCAATCGAGCTCGCCGCTGAAATTGCCAAGAAGAACGGCAAGAAGCCTTCCGACGTGAAAGTGGCGATGGCGTTCGAGAATGATCCGTTCTCGCTCGACGTACGGGCCGGTGTGGTCGATGATGCGAAGAGATTCGGCATGAAGATCGTCATCGACGACAAACTGCCGCGCGACCTTTCCGACATGACCTCGACCCTGACCAAGGTAAAGGCGCTGAAGCCGGACCTTCTGGTGATTTCCGGTCACTCCAAGGGGGCGGCTACCGCTGCCCGCCAGATCGCGGAGCTGAAGATCAGCACACCGATGATTGCCATGACCCACTGCGAGGCCGCGAAGGTCATCAGCAAGTTCGGGGCTGGTGCGACAGAGGGTATCCTTTGCCCGACCCAGTGGGCGGAAACGCTGAGCTACAAGGACGATCTGTTTGGCACCGCTGCCGAATATGATGCGCTCTTCAAGAAATCCTTCGAAGGATACAAGAACGTTCCCTATCAGGCCGCTCAGGCAACTGCCGCTGTGATGGTCTGGAAAGATGCGTTCGAACGGGCGAACAGCTTCGATTCCGAAGCACTGCGCGATGCGATCGCTGATACCGACATGGATACCTTCTATGGCGGTATCAAATTCTCGCCGGCCGGCAACAACATCGCCAAGCCGATGGTGCTGCGTCAAATTCAGGACGGCAATCTGAACGTGGTTGCCCCGCTGAAATGGGCGTCTTCGGAAGCTCGCCATCCGCGTCAGCCGAAATACTGATCGCATAACCGAACAGGGAACGGCGGAGGGGCACCGCTCTTCTGCCGTTCTCCTATCCTTTGAAAGCTATTGACTCGCCAAGCCGCGTTTGAGGCTCAGGGCGCGTTTGCGGGAAGGGTTGCGACCTTAAATGTTCGACAATATCTCGATTTTATTCCAGGCGCCGATCTTCGCCGTGGACCTTCTGGTCCAGGGGTTGTTGATCGGGGGGATATTCGTCCTCGCCGCCTATGGACTGGCCCTGGTCTGGGGCGTCATGAACGTGAAGAACCTGGCGCAGGGCGACATGGTGATTCTCGGTGGGTACGTTGCCTATCAATGCACGCTTTGGGGAATACATCCGATTTTGGCCCTGCCAATCGCTTTCGTCGTTCTGTTTGTGCTCGGCTGGGGCGTTTACGCGGCGATCATCCGCCGTGTTGTCGACCGGGATATGTTCACGTCCCTGCTGGCCACGTTCGGGCTCAGCCTGCTGATCCAGCAGGCGCTGAACCTGCGTTTCGGTCCGGAAGTGAAGATCGCGGAAGCCGGTTTCGGCACGTTTGATATCGGAGAGCTCAGCATTCCCGCGATCCGCTTTGTCGGGTTGGGGCTGGCAGCCGTACTGGCGATCTGCATCGTGCTCTTCATGCGTAACTCGCGGATGGGGCAGGCGATCCGGGCAACGTCGCAGGACCCGCGCGCGGCGCGCGTTCTCGGTATCAACACGGATCAGGTCTATGCCTTCACCTATGCGCTCAACGCTGCAATCTGCGGCGCAGCCGGGGTGCTGGTGGCGATGATCTGGAACATCCAGCCCTTCTACGGGCTCGTGCATTCGATCCGGGCCTTCATCATTGTGACAGCGGCCGGGCTTGGAAATCTGCCGGGCGTGATTGTCGCCGGGTTCGGTCTCGGGGTCTGGGAGAATTATTCCGGCTTCATCTTCGGTGCTGAATTCGCGGTCGCGGCCGTGGTCGGCCTGCTCGTCGTCGTGCTCATGGTGCGATTGTTCCAAATGTACCGGTTAAGGCAGGTCGTCCGATGAGCGCTCAGAAACTCGATCTCTCACTCTACGGCGTGCTAATTGCCGCCGGAATTCTGGTGCCGTTGCTGGCGCCGGCCTTCACCAGCCAGATGGCCATTCTCTGGCTCATGGTGCTCATGGCGGTGACCTGGGACATGACCGGCGGGCAGATGGGTTACAACTCTCTCGGCAACATCGCCTTCTTCGGGATCGGCATGTATGCCTCTGCGGTGGTGCAGATCGGTATTGTCTACGATGTTGCGGAGTACACCGCGGCCTTTGGCGCCATCAAGGTGGATTTCACGGTGGAGCAATACTGGACGGGGCTGCTTCTTGGCATAGGTTTCGGCGGTGTCGTGGCGACCGTTTTCGCCCTCATAATCGGTCCATTCATGCTTGGGCTGCGCGGCCCCTATTTTGCCATTGGCACGCTGGGCCTTGCGGTCGCGGTGGCCGAACTGGTCAGCGGTTGGTCCTATGTCGGCGGCGGTAGCGGCATTTCCATGCCAGTCTTCCCGGGCGAGGCGGCCAGCGGCTCACAGGTATTCTATGTGCTGCTGTTCGTGCTCGCCATCCTCGCACATGTCGTAATCCGCGCGATCTACAAGACCCGCTTCGGGCTTGCTATCAATGCGATCCGGGATGACGAGGACAAGGCCGAGGCGATGGGTATCCATACCACCCGCTACAAGGTCACGGCCTGGATGGTCCCGGCCTTCTTTATGGGCATGGCCGGCGCCGTCTTCGGCAATATGTCCGGATTCATCGAGCCTTTGGAGGTGGCCTTCCCGACCGCGACCTTCGGTATCTTCATGGTGGCAATGGCACTGCTCGGCGGTAAGGGAACGGTCTGGGGGCCGGTACTCGGTGCCATCCTGTTCCACATCGTCAAGGAGGTGACCTGGACCCATCTGCTCGGCTGGCAGTGGGTTGCTCTCGGCGCCATCATCATCATCAATATCGTCTATTTCCAACAGGGTATCCTTGGCTGGGCGCAGGATCGCTGGCCATCTCTGTTTGGCGTGACGGTGGATGAGAAAACGACCCGAACGGGCCAGGCGGAGGCAGCGAAATGAGCGGATCGCTAATCGAGGTGCGCGGTGTCTCCAAGAGTTTTGGCGGCGTCGTCGCGAACAAAGAGGTCAGCATTGATGTCGCCGAGGGCGGCATCACCGGGCTTATCGGGCCGAACGGGTCGGGCAAGACCACCCTGTTCAATTCGATTGTTGGCTATCACCCGATCGATGAGGGCTCGATCAAGTTCAAGGGGCAGGAGATATCCAAACTCCGGGTGCCGGACATTGCCCGGCTCGGTCTGCTCCGGACCTTCCAGCAGACCCGGATCTATTCGAAGATGGACTGCATGAAGAACATGCTGATCTCTGTCTCGCACAGGGATGAGGGACTAGGTTCCATGTTCGGCTCCATGCATGACCGGGAAACCGAGGCTTTTGCAGAGGAACTTCTGGAATTCGTCGGGCTCTACCAGAAGCGGTTCCTGATCGCGGGCGAGTTGTCCTTCGGTCAGCAGAAGTTGCTTGAGTTCGCCATGGCGCTGATGAACCGGCCGAAAGTTCTGTTGCTGGACGAGCCGACGGCAGGGATCAACCCGACTCTGATCAACGGCCTGATCGACCGGCTGAAGCGGGCGAACGAACAGTTCGGTATTACCCTCTTCGTCATCGAGCACAATATGCGCGTGATCATGAACCTCGCAGACCGGATCTCCTGTCTTGCCCATGGCGAGTTGCTCGCCACCGGGACGCCGGACGAGGTCCAGAACGACCCGCGGGTGGTCGAAGCCTATCTGGGAGCACACTGATGAGCGACAAGGAAGAAACCGTGAGTGTGACGGTGAGTGAAACGCGCATCAGCGGCTATGGCCGCGGCGGTGTCGAGACAGTCATCTCCGTTGAGGATGTCGTCCGTCAGGTCGAAGCCATTGCCGACGGCCCGGACCAGGCCCGCATCGATGCGTTGGCCGGGCCCGATCCGTATCTTGCCATCGACAAGCTGAAGGCCGGATACGGCAAGATGGAGATCCTGCACGACTTCTCCCTCAAGGTCGGCAAAGGGCAGTCTTGCTGCCTGATCGGACCGAACGGGGCGGGCAAGTCGACCGTGCTGCACTCGATTTTCGGCTTCACCAACATATTCTCCGGCTCCGTCAATGTCGGCGGCCAGGACGTCACTAATTTCTCCTCCAACGAGAAGCTGAAGAATGCGGGCATCGCTTACATCCTTCAGGACAAATCCGTCTTTGGCGGCATGACGGTGGAGGAAAATCTCTGGATGGGCGGATACCTGAAGGAGAAGACCTCGGAAGCCAAGGAAGCGGCGGAGCGGATCTTCGAGAAATACCCGCGCCTTGCCGCCCGCCGGAACCATCAGGCCAAGGTGCTGTCCGGTGGCGAGCGCCGCTTGCTGGAGATCAGCCGGGCGCTTGTCATGGAGCCGGAGGTGTTGCTGGTGGACGAGCCGTCCATCGGTCTTGAGCCGCGCTTCATCGACATGGTGTTCGAGATTCTGGATGACCTGCAGCGGGTCGAGGGTAAGACCATCCTGATGGTGGAGCAGAACGCCAAGAAAGGCCTGGAATTCGCCGATATAGGCTATGTCCTGGTCTCCGGCCAGACGGCCATGGCGGGCACTGGCGAGGAACTGCTGGCGAACCCGGAAGTAGGACGGCTGTTCCTGGGAGGATAACAGGGGGGAGGCTAGCGGCTCCTAGCGTTCCAGCCCAAGCCTCTTGTGCCAGGCTTCGATGCTTTCCTCCGGGTAGGCATCGAAGCACTGGTCCTTAGCGCCTTTTTCCAGAGGCACCCAGTCCGGCTTTGATCCAAGCATCAGATGCGTCAGTTCCGGTGCCGCGGGGAGCGGTGTGTCGATGGCGCCGGCCTGCGGATGTACCAGTTCTGGCCAGCGCGGGTCCCAAAGCCAAAGGGCGGAGCCGCAGCTCTTACAGAAACTGCGCTCAGCCGGGCTTTCACCGCCCTCCATTTTGGCGTGGTATTTCGAGATATTCTCCGCGCCTTCGATCTTCAGGCTTTCGAACTCGCCGGACAGATTAATCGCATAGCCACCGCTGCCCGCCGTCTTCCGGCAAATCGAGCAGTAGCAACGATTGAACGGGGTGGGATGCTTGCTTTCCAGGCTGAAGCGGACGGCGCCGCAATGGCAGGATCCTTCCAGATGCATGGTGCGTTCTCCCCTTGGCGGTGTTTCCTCAGTCAGCGACGCCGGACATGCTCGGGCGCAGGAAGCTGATCTGGGCCTTGCCGTAGCGCCGGTTATCCAGCACTTCCAGCCATTCCGGAACTTCCAGTTCCTCCGATTTCTCGCATTCGACAACGATCAGTGTCTTGCCGTCGAGCCAGCCGCATTTGTGCAGCTGGTCGAGGGCCGGGGCGGCAAGACCGCTATTATAGGGCGGGTCCATCAGGATCAGGCCCGCCGGGCGCGGCGCCTTGCGATGCAGGGAGAGAACGTCGCCTTCGATCACAGTGGTTGCGTCACCGGCCTTCAGGCGGGCGATATTCTCGCGCAGCGCCGCGACGGCCTCCCGGTCACTCTCGATGAAAACCGCTTCCGTCGCGCCGCGCGACAAGGCTTCGAGGCCGAGCGCACCAGTACCGGCGAAAACATCCACGACAAGCGCGTCCGTCAGAACGTCACCCAGCCTGCCGCCCTGAATAACGCCAAACAGCGACTCCCGGGTCCGGTCGGCGGTCGGACGTGTATTCCAGTTCTCAGGGGCGGCGAGTTTGGTTCCGCGATTTTTGCCCGCGACGATCCGCATTTTTGTCTCCTCGAGCCGGGCCTGCCTTGGACGCGTCCCGTTTTATGTTCTGCTTCCCGGCAGCGCCCCGCGTCGAGGGCTTTCGGTCGTCGCCGGTCTTCCCGGGGGTGCCGGATCTAGAGGCTCCAGGCTTTCCGGCGCCGCTAACCTTGACGGCACCGCCCGGCCTTGGAGCACCTCTGGACTTGCCGGCGCCCGAGGGCTTCGCCGTTCCGTCTTTCCCCGCACCGTCTTTCTGCGTGGGGCGGCGCGTGCCCTTGAACGGCGCTTTTTCTTTTGCTTTCGCGGTGCCGGTCTTCTCTTCCTGGATGCCAAGCTGTTCCTTCAGCGTGGCTTGGCGGACTTCCTGAACCTCACCCTCCGGCAGCTCGCCGAGCTGGAACGGGCCGTAGGAAACCCGGATCAGCCGGTTCACCTTGAGGCCGACATGTTCCATCAGCTTGCGGATTTCACGGTTCTTGCCTTCGCGGATGCCGAGGGTGAGCCAGGTATTCGCCTTGCCCTCGATATCGCGCTCGACCGTGACCGCTCCGTATTTGATGCCGTCGACCGTCGGGCCGGACTTCAGCAGGGCAATCGATTTCTCGGTAATGGAGCCATAGACGCGGACCCGGTATTTCCGCAGCCATGCCGTCGAGGGCAGTTCCAGCAGCCGGGACAGCGCGCCGTCATTGGTCAGCAGCAGCAGGCCCTCGGTATCGAAATCGAGGCGGCCGACCGTGACCACGCGCGGCAGATCCGCGGGCAGCCGGTCGAACACGGTTTCCCGGCCTTCCGGATCCTTGTTCGTCGTCACCACGCCGCGCGGCTTGTTGAAGCGCCAGAGGCGGGTGGGTTCGATCACCGGCAGAGGCTTGCCGTCGACCCGTATCCGCGACTCCGCGGTGACGGTGATGGCGGGACTTGTCAGGACTTCCCCGTCCAGCTCGACCCTGCCGTCGGCAATCCACTGTTCCGCCTCGCGGCGTGAGCAGAGCCCGGCGCGGGCAAGCCGCTTGGCGATCCGTTCCGGGCCGCGGTCTTCGGTGAAAATTTCGCTGAAATCACTCATGAAGCAGGTCTTACGCGCGGATGCGTCCGGATGCAAACGGCTTGGATGCAATACCGCTTCCCGCTAGGTATGGAGCTATGAGTACTGAACATCAGACAATTATGGCACGGGCACTGGCCGAAGCGGAAGCGGCCGCAGCGCGGGGCGAGGTTCCGGTGGGTGCGGTGGTCACCGGCCCGGACGGCGCAGTGCTGTCTGCCGCAGGTAACCGGGTGGAAGAGCTGAACGATCCGAGCGCCCATGCAGAGATCCTGGCGATCCGTGCAGCGGCAGCGAAAATCGGCGCGCCGCGTCTGATCGACTGCGATCTGCATGTGACGCTGGAGCCCTGCCCGATGTGCGCAACGGCCATCAGCTTCGCCCGTATTCGCCGCCTGGTCTTCGGCGCCTACGATCCGAAAGGCGGCGGGGTCGAGCATGGTCCCCGGATTTACGGCCAGCCAACCTGCCATCACATGCCGGAGGTGATCGGCGGGGTTGAGGAAAGCCGGGCCGGTGATCTGCTTCGCAAATTTTTCCAGGACCGCCGCTAGGAGCCACCCATGCAGCTCAATCTTTCCCCCGATGCTTCCATCGTCATCCTGACCGGGGCCGGTATCTCCAAGGAATCCGGTCTCGACACGTTCCGGGACGCGGACGGTATCTGGTCGAAGGTCAATCTGGAGGATGTGGCGACGCCGGAGGGCTACCTTAAAAACCCGGTGATGGTGCATGAGTTCTACAACGCCCGCCGCCGTTCCCTGACCGACAGCGATGTAGTGCCGAACGCGGCCCATGCGGCGCTCGCCCGGCTCGAGCGGGACTGGCAGGGGGACGTGCTGCTGGTGACGCAGAATATCGACGATCTGCATGAGCGGGCCGGCTCTTCGAAGCTGCTGCACATGCATGGCGAGATGCTGAAAGCGCGCTGTGAGCGCACCGGCGAGATCTTCGACTGGCGTGAGGACCTGACGCTGGAAAGCCGGAACCCGACCACGAACGAGGCCGGAACACTGCGCCCACATGTCGTCTGGTTCGGCGAGATGCCGCTCTATATGGAAGAGATCACCGAAGCGCTCTCCGACGCCGATCTCTTCATCTCCATCGGCACCTCCGGCAACGTTTATCCGGCAGCGGGTTTCGTCCAGGAAGCCCGCATGCACGGCGCCCACACGATCGAGCTCAATCTCGAGCCGTCAGAAGGCGCCACGTTGTTCGCCGAGAAACGCTACGGTCCGGCAAGTGAGATCGTCCCGGCCTATGTGGAGGAGCTGCTATCAAAAAACCAGTAAACCAAGGGGAAAATTTTCGTATTTTACAGTAATGATGTGTTTTTCATAGGTTCTATGGAGGTGTTATGGAAAAAGAGCAGGTTATAGGTCAAATTTTAGCGGTTCTTGAAAAATGGAACGAAATAAAGCCAAGATTTGAAAGGGGTGATGGGGACATTCCAACTGAAATTGGTGTAATGATTCATAGTGAATTGGCCAATGCAATAAGAAAGATTGCTCCTGTCGGGACTATATATCGTGATAAAGTGGATAAAATTATTCTAGATGATAATTACTGGTCGACAAAAATTTCAGATCTTGCTGGTATTTTGCTGGCGATAAAAAATGAAATAGAATGTGGGTATTTAGATTCTATAGAAGAAAGTATTCACTTAGAAACTTCTGCAAGTTTTATGGATATGGCGCAAAATTTAATGTCTCAAGGATACAAAGATGCTGCAGCTGTTATAATTGGCAGCGTGTTAGAGCAGCATATCAGATCATTGAGTGCGAAAAACTCAATTGAAGTAGAGGTTGACGGTAAATTTCGGAAGGCAGAGGCTCTGAATGCTGATTTGGTAAAAAATAGGGTGATAAATAAGCTTGATCAGAAAAATGTTACTGCATGGTTGGGGTTGCGAAATGAAGCAGCGCATGGGGAATATTCTTCGTATGGTGCTGATCAGGTAAGATTGATGATCGCATCAATTCAAGACTTTGTGACGCGATATCCGGCCTGAAAAAAAACTCACGGAGTTATCCATCATCAGTGGCCCGACTCTTCTGTCGGTCAGGCCACGTCGACCGTTCCATTCAGCGATTACCGCGGCTGCATGCGAATAGCGCCGTCCAGCCGTACGGTCTCACCGTTCAGCATGACATTGTCGATCATCGCCATCGCCAGCTTGGCGTATTCCGCCGGCGTGCCGAAGCGGGACGGGTAGGGCACGGTGGCGGCGAGGCTGTTCTGCACGTCTTCGGGCATGCCGAGCAGCATCGGAGTGCCGAAAAGGCCCGGAGCGATGGTGTTGAAGCGGATGCCTGCCTTGGCGAATTCGCGGGCGCCGACGATGGTCAGCGCATGCACGCCGCCCTTTGATGCGGCATAGGCGCTCTGGCCGATCTGGCCTTCGAAGGCGGCGACGGAGGCGGTGGAGATGACGATGCCGCGCTCTCCGTCCTCCAGCGGGTCCGTGCCCTGCATGTCGGCGGCGGCGAGGCGCATCATGTTGAAGGTGCCGATCAGGTTCACCTCGATCACCTTGCGGAAATTTTCGAGCGGCATCGGGCCGTTGCGGCCGACGATGCGCTCTGCCGGTGCGATACCAGCGCAATTCACCAGGATGCGGGCCGGGCCGTGGGCGTCGCGGGCTTTGGCAATGGCGGCTTCGGCAGAAGCCGCATCGGAAACGTCGCACGGTACGGCGATGCCGCCGATTTCGGCCGCGATTTTCCTGGCGCCCTCTTCATTGACGTCGAACAGTGCAACCTTCGCGCCCGCTGCCGCCAGTACGCGCGCGGTGCCTGCACCCAATCCACTGCCGCCGCCTGTGACGATCGCGGCTTGCCCCTGAACCTGCATGTTCCTGTTTCCTCCGGTGCTTTCGGGTCCGGCCTTTGCCGGCCGGATGCTTGAACGGTATAACGGGGCGCAGTGAAACCGAAAGCCGCCCGCGCGTCCAGCGCGGCAAAGGCCAGTGCGACAAAGGGATCAACCGCGATGCTGCCTTCATTCCAGGACGTACCCCGTCCCGCCCTGATCCTCGGCCTTGGCGGCCTTGTCCCGTTCTACGCGATTTCCCTGCCGATCTGGCTGACGGACCCGCTTTACGGCTATGTGCTGATCGACAGCCTGATCACTTACGGTGCGGCGATCCTGTCCTTCCTCGGTGCTGTGCACTGGGGCGCTGCCATGTGGCAGGGCGAGCTGGAAGAAGCACGGGAAGAGGACGATGAGGAGATGGACCGGGCGGCCTGGGCTCGCTACGGCTGGAGCGTGGTACCGGCCCTGATCGCCTGGATCGGGACCCTGCTGGGGCCGTTCTTTGGTCTGGTGCTGATCACACTCGGCATTGCGTTCGCCTATTTCATCGACGTCCGTGCCTGTAACGCCGGTTTTTTGCCGGAATGGTACGCGAAACTGCGGAAATGGCTGACGATTTTCACGCTGATCGCGCTTGCCAACGCCGGGATCGGCGGAGCGGTCGTACCCTATTAGGTACTTTTTTCCGTTGCGGGCTGTTCCTCTACCAGCACCACCGGATGGTGATCGGTCTTGTTGCGCATCGGCGTCTTGCCGAGTTGCGCCTCGCGGCGGGCGATATAGAGCGTCGAGGTGACGATCAGGGCGGCGCCGGCAAGGGTGTGAATACCGGGCACGTCGGCGAACAGCCAGTAGCCGATGAAGCCGGCGAAGATCAGCCGGGAATAGTCGAAGGGTACGACCGCCGTCGCTTCTCCTACCTTGAAGCCGCGTACAGCGCAGGCCTGACCGGCGGAGCCGAGGGTGCCGACTGCGAGCAGCATGGCCATTTCCGTCCAGGTTGGCTGTTGCCAGACCAGAATGGCCGGGATGGTCATGATCGAGGTCGAGATGATGCCGAAGCTGAACAGGATGGTGAGTGGGGACTCCGTTTCGGCCAGTTTCTTCACGACGACCACGACCAGAGCGACGAAGAACGTGCCGAGCAGGGCGACACCGGCGGCAAAGCCGATCTCGGACGAGCCGGGCCGAACCATGATCAGCACGCCGACGAAACCGACTGCGGTGGCTGACCAGCGCCGCCAGCGGACCTGTTCGTTCAGGAACAGCACGGCGAGCACGATCATGAAAAGCGGTTTGGCGAAGCTGATTGCCGTCGCGTCGGCCAGTGGCATGTGGGTCACGGAATAGAAGCCGCAGGCCATCGCGCCGGCGCCGAGGCAGCCACGCAGAAAATGAGCGAGCGGGCGTTTGGTTCTGAACACGGCAGGCCCGGCCTTGACCATGAAGGGCAGGATCACGGCGAGCCCGAAGGCGCAGCGGAAAAAGGCGATCTGGAAGGTGTCGAGCCGAGCGCCGAGCAGCTTCACTGCCGCCTGCATGATGGAAAAAAGCACGCAGGAGATGACAATCCAGAGCGCACCCTGAGTATTGGGCGACAGGGCGGCCCAGCGGGAAGACAGCGATGTTTCGGCGAATGCCATTGAGACTCTGCAGGCGCTCGATAGCGCCATGTCCATAATCAGCGTAAGAGCGTCAGGATACGCCACGCCGCGTTCTCTACCAGCGCTGATTGCGCATTGCAGCCTTGTCGGTCATGGACGCGGGGTGGTGTGGGGGCTTCCGGATGTTCATGCCCGGTCGCGCATTTTCCGTCAGCGTGTCTCAGCTCCGGCCGGCCATATCATAAGGATATTGCTGGATTTCCAGATCGGCCCGGGATCCCGGAACTCGGCATGCTCCGTGCCTCCGAGGGATTTGTAAAAATGGCGTGCCGCCATGTTATCGCGCACGACGGACAGACCAACTCCTTCGAAGTCGAGCTCTCCCATCTGTTGAAACGCCTGCCGGAGCAGATGCCCGCCGAGGCCCCGGCCGCGCTGGCTGCCGTCGACATAGAGATGCTTGATCTCCCCCCTGTCGCCGAAAATTTTGGATGTTGGCGGCCCGTAGCTGACCAGGCCGACGATCTTTCCATCGGCGAGAGCAATCTGCGTGTTCTTCCGGACATCGGTCGAGGTGAGGGTTTCGATCCAGCCTGGCAGGCGGCGATCTTCATTCAGCACGCGTATCGCTTCTTCCGGCGCCATGTCTTTGTAGGTTTCGCGCCAGATCTTCACGTGGAAATTGGCAATCTCAACGGCCTCCTCTGCGGTGGCCGTCCTGATTTTGATGTCCTCCGGTATTTGTGTTGCTGGCATAGCGTCGGTCCACGAAAAGTGTGTGATGCCCAAGCTAGCCCGGCCCGGAGAGGGGATCACCAGCGCCGATTGCGCATTGCAGCATTGCCGCTGGCACGAGCCGCCGTTATAGGATGAAGCAACAGATAAGACGCCAACCGGGGAATGGCGCGAAGAACAGGGACGCTGGCAAGCAGGGGACGCCGAGAGACATGACGACAGAAATCACACCGCTCTGGAAACCGAGTGCCGAGCGGATCGCAGATGCGAACATCACCCGTTTTATTGATTTCGTGAATCGCGAGCGCAGTGCCGGTCTGACGGATTACGACAGTCTCTACGACTGGTCGGTGACGGAGCTGGAAAGCTTCTGGGACGCTGTCTGGGATTTCACCGGCATCATCGGCGAGAAAGGCGGCACCATCCTGAAGGATGGCGACAAGATGCCGGGCGCCGCTTTCTTCCCCGATGCGAAGGTAAACTTCGCGGAAAACCTGCTGCGCCGGCGCGACAATGCCGACGCCATCGTGTTCTGGGGCGAGGACAAGGTGAAGCGCCGGATGAGCTTCTCCCAGCTTTATGACGAGGTCTCCAAGTTCGCCCAGGCCCTGAAAGCCGAGGGTGTCGGCCCGGGCGACCGGGTCGCGGCTTTCATGCCGAACATGCCGGAGACCATCATCGCCACGCTGGCGACGGCCAGCCTCGGTGCTGTCTGGTCCTCCTGCTCTCCCGATTTTGGCATTCGCGGGGTACTGGACCGGTTCGGCCAGATCGAGCCGACGGTCTTCGTTGCCGTTGAGGGCTACTATTACGGCGGCAAGAGCTTCGACACGCTGGATAAGGTAACAGGCATTCTGGCCGAGCTGCCGACGGTGAAGAAGACGGTCATCGTGCCTTACACCCGCGACGAGCCGCCAATAGGCGAGGTCAAGGGCGCGGTCAGCTATGGGGATTTCACCGGCGTCTATCAGGCGGGCGACATTGCTTTCACCCGTATGGGCTTCAACGAGCCGCTCTATATCATGTTTTCCTCCGGCACCACGGGCGTGCCGAAATGTATCGTGCATGGTATCGGCGGCACGCTGATCCAGCACCTGAAGGAGCATCAGCTTCATAGCGACGTGAAGAAGGATGACCGGGTCTTCTATTTCACCACTTGCGGCTGGATGATGTGGAACTGGCTGATCAGCGGCCTCGCGTCGGAGGCGACGCTGCTGCTCTATGACGGCAATCCGTTCCATCCGGACGGCAATATCCTGTTCGACTATGCCGATGCGGAGAAGATGACCCTGTTCGGCACCTCGGCGAAATATATCGATGCCTTGAACAAGGGCGGGTTGCAGCCGAAGGACACGCACGATCTCTCGACCGTCCGGGCGATGACCTCGACCGGCTCGCCGCTGGTGCCGGAAGGCTTCGATTATGTCTACCGGTCGATCAAGTCCGATATCCAGCTCTCCTCGATTTCGGGCGGCACGGATATTGTTTCCTGCTTCGTGCTCGGCAATCCGGTCGGCCCGGTCTGGCGCGGCGAGATCCAGACGCGCGGTCTCGGCCTCGCAGTCAATGTGTTCGACGATGACGGCAAGCCGGTGGTCGGAGAGAAGGGCGAGCTGGTCTGCACCCGTCCGTTCCCCTGCATGCCGATCATGTTCTGGAACGATGAGGACGGCTCCAAGTACCGGGGCGCCTATTTCGAGAGCTACGACAATATCTGGTGCCACGGCGATTATGTGGAACTGACAACGCGCGGCGGCATGGTGATCTATGGCCGCTCCGATGCGGTGCTCAATCCGGGCGGTGTGCGCATCGGCACGGCGGAGATCTACCGTCAGGTCGAGAAGCTGCCGGAAGTCCTGGAAGGGCTCGTTATCGGGCAGGACTGGGACGACGATGTCCGCGTTGTGTTGTTCATCCGTATGGCCGAGGGAGTCACGCTGGATGATGCGCTGACCAAGAAGATCAAGGACACGGTGCGCAAGGGCGCGTCCCCGCGCCACGTGCCGGCCAAGATCATCGCCGTCGCCGATATCCCGCGCACCAAGAGCGGCAAAATCGTCGAGCTGGCCGTGCGTAACGTGGTGCATGGCCGTCCGGTGAAGAATGTCGAGGCGCTGGCCAACCCGGAAGCGCTGAGCCTGTTCGAAAATCGCCCGGAGCTGGTTGACTGAGCGTCAGTTCGGCCAGTGAAATCGCTCATTGAGCTTGGTTGCGCGCGGCAGAGCCGATAGGCTCTGACCGGGGCATGGGGTCGGCAGACCATAACAAGGGAACAGGACGATCTCGGCTCAGGATAATTCCGCGCAACAGCAGGCGCCGGACTCCGCACTGTCCCGGCGACAGCTTGAGGAGATCGTGCGTGAGCTTGAGGCCGCCGTCGAGGAGACGCGGCAATGGCTCGCGCTCTTTCACCGGGCTTTGGTCTGCCGGTTGAGACCCGATCCGGAAGTGGTGACGGAGGATGCGCACCGGATGAGCCGCTTCGGCCGCTGGTACTCCACAAACCGGGACGACGACATCTTCTCTCAGCCCGCTTTTGCCATGCTCGTTGACATGCATCAGGGGCTTTACGCACATGCCGCGATCCTCGCGGTGCGGGGATGGAAAGAAGACAAGATCCCGGCCGAGGAATATGACGCGCTGCTGCACAAGATCGACAGTTTCAACGAACAGGCAGGACGCATGGCCCGGGCATTCCGGGCGGCGCTTTCCGATCTCGATCCGCTGACCGGCACCAATACCCGCAGCACAATGGAGCGGGAGCTGATGCGCGAGCAGCAGCGGATGCGCCGTAGCGGGCGTCCCTGTTCCATTGCCATTGCCGATATCGACAAGTTCAAGTCGGTCAACGATACCTATGGGCATCAGGCTGGCGACCGGGTCCTTGCCCGCGTGACACGGATCATTGAGGACACGCTCAGGCCGTACGATTCGATTTATCGGTTCGGCGGTGAGGAATTCCTGATCTGCCTGCCGGATTCGGGACCGGAAGATGCGCGCCGGGTCCTCGACCGGGTTCGCAATACGATCTCCGAAACACCGATCTCGATCGATACCGGTGACCCGCTTTCCATCACCGTGTCGTTCGGCGTGGCGCAACTCGTGCCCCGGCGCAGTCTGAAGGACATCATGGAGCGCGCCGACCGGGCGCTGTATGAGGCCAAGAACGGGGGGCGAAACCAGGTGGTGGTCTGGACCGCCGAGCTCGTCTGACTGCGGCGCAGTGTATTCCCGGGCAAAAGGGGAATGAGATTGCCGCATCATGCGTGCAGGGTATGATGGCGCGCTTGTATCTTTAATAAAATGTTTGAACGGCTTTAAGGGGAAACCACCGTGGCAATTGACAAGGGCAGAGCCGCTGAACTGGACCATATGGTCCGCAAGATGGGCGGTATTATCTCGGTGTTTGAAATCCGTTCCGACCCGGTTGGAAATCCGCGCTTCAGCGCTTTTCGCGTCCTGATGGATATCTTCCATTCAATGTGCGAGCGCTCCCTCAAGGAGCAGAAAGACTTCGTCGACGAGATGGTCGAGCTCACCGAAGAGGAGACCGAGGAGCTCAAAGTCGCATTCGAGAAAGTCTACGGAAAGCCGCCGAGCAGCCTTTGACGTCAAAGGCCACGGGGCTCGCTCGATAGAGCCGGTCTACTGAATATGGTGGAAGGCGAAGCCGCCTTCCTCCTTTGCCCGTTTCTTCAGATCCGCGAATGTCGTCAGAACGGTTTCCAGATCCGACTGATGTTCGCCGGGATCGATCGCCAGCATGGCGGCGCTGCAGGTCAGCAGCGGATAGGATCGCAGATTGCCATCCCGGCCGCGCGCTTCGATAGAGCCGCGCTCGCGGGCTTCCTTGTCGTAGAAACTTTCCACATCCATGGCGAATTGCCTGCGGGCCTCGTAGGCCAGGCGACTGACCTCGGACGCCGGCAGGCCGCGGGCGCCGACGAAGAAATCGTCGCCACCGATATGCCCGAGGAAGAATTCCTGGCCGGTGAAGACCTGTCGCATGTTTTCCGCGAAGAGCAGCAGTGCGCGGTCGCCCTGACGGAAGCCATAGGTGTCGTTGAACGGCTTGAAATTATCGAAATCGAAATGTATCAGCGCCCGGGTTTCATCGTCCTCTGCCAGCGCATCGGCGATGAAGTCCGAGATGGCGGTGTTGCCGGGCAGCTTTGTCAGCGGATTCATCTCACGCGCGGTGATCAGGTTCTTCTCGTTCAGCACCCGCAGGAGGGATGAATTGTCCAGGAAGCCGGCATAGCGCGCATTCTCGACGATGATCACCCCGTTCAGCGTGTCATTGTGGCTGTAGATCTGCAGAATGCGCTCTGCCTGGGTATGAATATCCGCGACGGGGCAGGGACGGACGAAATCGCCGAGGCGCTTGCCGAAGCTGCGGTTCACGATCAGATCCTTGCCATAGGGCGAGAAGGCATAGGCCTTGAGATCGGCGTCTCGGACGATGCCGAGCGGTCGCTGATTGGCATCGAGGATCGGAAACAGGCGGGCGCTTTCATTTGTGCGGAAAGCGTCGAAAACGTCCTGCATCGGTGTTTCGATATTGAGGGTCGGCACATCGACGATCTGTTCGCGTAGAAGATGCTGGTCCGATGTCCTGGAGCGCCGGTCGCGCCGCCGGGCCGATATCAGGCTTTCGTAGCTTCGGCTGAGGCTTTCATGGTCCAGCGTCGGGCGGGCAACGAGATAGCCCTGCACCATGTCGAAACCGAGTTCACGGCAACTGGAGAGATCCTCGTCCGTTTCTACCCCCTCGGCGATGGTCTGGATGCCGAGCACCTCGAACATGTCGATCAGGCTGGAAACGAACAGCTTCTTCTTCGGATCTCGGGCGACATTGTTGATGAAGTAACGGTCGAACTTCACATATTCGGCATGTTCTTCATGCAGCAGACGGAGCCGGGCATAGCCTTCGCCGAAATCGTCCAGCGCAATCTGGATACCCCTGTCCCGGGCACTGCGCAGGGCCTTGGTGGCCGCGCTGTCCTGCGAGATGTCCGATTTCTCGGAGACTTCCAGGCAAAGCTGCGTGCTGGAGAGGCCGAGATCGGCCATGGCATTCAGCGTCTTTGGAATGTTACGGCCAAGCTCCGGCAGACTGCGGGCATCGATATTGAAGAAAAGATGCAGCCCTTCGGCGCAGGAAAGATTTGTGAAATCCGTGAGAGCTTTGGTCAGTAATTGTGATTCAAGCTCTTCCACGACCCCGTTTTCGGCTGCCAGGTCGAATAGCTGGGCGATGCTTTTGAATCCAAGCGTGTCCGTGCCGCGCAGCAGGGCTTCGAAGCCATGGGTCAGGCCGGTGTCGAGATGTACGATTGGCTGAAACGCATGTCCGACCCCGCGAATGATGTCTTCTACTGGCGGGAAGGTTTCAAAAGTCTCCACGTCGGTTGCAGGCGCGGCAACTGCTGAGTTCATATCAAGCACTAAAATTCGCCCTAAGAACCTAAGAAGCGGATGTTACTGCGCTTTCTATTTCATTCCGAGAGTTTTTAAATCCTTTTGTGTGTGAAAGTTAAATGAATGAAATTTAAGAATTCATTCTGTTTTTTAGAAAATTTTACTTATTCTGACTGCTTGATTCCCGGGCAACGGCACGCCAGCCGATGTCGTTCCGGTAAAAACCATTCGACCATTTGATGGCTTTGACCGTCTCGTAAGCGCGGCTCTGGGCGGCGGTGACGCTTTCCCCCAGCGCAGTCACCACAAGCACCCGCCCGCCGGTGGCAAGCAGCACGCCCTTTTCCGTGCGGGCCGTGCCTGCATGGAAGGTGGCTACGGTGTCGCTGTCCGGTGCGAGTTCGGCAATCAGCGTGCCTTTCTCGTAGGAATTGGGATAACCCTTCGAGGCGAGCACGACGCAAAGCGCGCTTTCCGGGCGCCAGCGCAGGGTGATCTGGTCGAGCTGACCGTCCGCAGAGGCGATCAGCGCAGGCAGGATGTCGCTCATCAGGCGCATCATCAGCGCTTCGCATTCGGGATCGCCGAAGCGGACATTGTGTTCGATAAGCTTGGGGCCGTCCTGTGTGATCATCAAACCGGCGAACAGCACGCCCTTGAAGGGCATGCCCTCGGCCGCCATGCCGTCCACCGTCGGCTGGACGATTTCGTCCATCACCCGCTGGACCATGGCGTCATCCATCACCGGGGCTGGCGAATAGGCACCCATACCGCCCGTGTTAGGCCCTGTATCGCCATCGCCGACCGCCTTGTGGTCCTGGGCAGTGGCCAGCGGCAACGCGGTCTTGCCATCGCAGAGGGCGAAGAAGCTGGCTTCCTCGCCGATCAGGCATTCCTCGATCACCACCTCTTCACCTGCCGCACCGAAGGCCTTGTCGGACATGGCGTCTTCAAGTGCGGAGATCGCTTCATTGACAGTCTGGGCGACGGTCACGCCCTTGCCGGCGGCAAGCCCGTCCGCTTTCACAACGATGGGGGCGCCCATTTTCGTGACGTAGTCCTTCGCGGCTTCCAGATCGGTGAAGCGGGCGTAGGCGGCGGTCGGGATGTTGTGCCGGTCGCAGATCCCCTTGGTGAAGGCCTTAGAGCCTTCGAGTTGGGCCGCGGCCGCGCTCGGGCCGAAGGCCTTGATGCCGGCCTCGTCCAGCTTGTCGACCAGACCGGCGACCAGCGGCGCTTCCGGGCCGACGACAACGAAGTCGACGGCGTTCTCTTTAGCGAAAGCGACCACACCGTCGACATCCTCGGCTTTCACCTCGACGCATTCGGCAACAGTGGCGATCCCGGCATTACCCGGCGCGCAATAAAGCTGATCGCAGAGGGGAGAGGCCGAAATGGCCCAGCACAAGGCATGTTCCCGCGCACCCGATCCGACGACCAATATCTTCATTTTCCTGTTCCCATGCTTTCACTCGGCGGCCTTGTAGCATAAATTCCCCACATGCAAGACGACAGCGCGCCGCCGCTCGGCAATATTCCCGAATTCTCCGTCAGCGAGATATCCCAGCAGGTCAAACGGACCGTCGAAGGGGCATTCGAACATGTCCGCGTCCGGGGTGAGATCTCCCGCCCGACACGCGCCGGTTCAGGCCACCTTTACCTGACCCTGAAGGACGAGAAGTCGGTGCTCGACGCGATCTGCTGGCGCGGCGCGGCGCAGCGGCTCTCGATCCAGCCGGAAGAAGGCATGGAGGTGATTTGCACCGGCAAGCTCACCACCTTCCCCGGCCGCTCCAAGTACCAGATGGTGATCGAGCAGATGGAACTGGCGGGCGAAGGCGCGCTGCTCAAGCTGCTGGAAGACCGGCGCAAGAAACTGGCTGCCGAAGGCCTGTTCGATGCCGCCCGCAAGCGCCCGCTGCCGTTTCTGCCGAAGGTTATCGGTGTGGTTACCTCGCCGACCGGCGCGGTAATCCGGGATATCCTGCACAGGCTGTCCGACCGGTTCCCGAGCCATGTGCTGGTCTGGCCGGTGCTGGTGCAGGGTGAGACGGCAAAGGATCAGGTCGCGGCCGCGATCGAGGGCTTCAACCGGATGGCGCCGGACGGTGCCGTGCCGCGCCCGGACTTGCTGATCGTCGCTCGTGGCGGCGGCAGCCTCGAGGATCTCTGGGCCTTCAACGAGGAAATTGTGGTCCGCGCCGCCGCTGCGAGCGAGATCCCGCTGATCTCCGCCGTCGGGCATGAGACAGACACCACTCTGATCGATTTCGCCTCCGACCGCCGGGCGCCAACCCCGACGGCAGCTGCCGAGATGGCAGTACCGGTACGGGCCGATTTGCTGGCGACGCTGATGCAGGACGAGGCGCGGCTGTTCAACGGGCTGCGCCGTAAATTCGCCGAATCGGAAACCCGACTTACCGGCCTTGCGCGCGGGCTCGGCGATCCACGCTCGATCATCGAGACGAAGGCGCAGACCGTCGATTATCGCTGGCAGGCCGCGGGTGCGGCGGCGGAACGCAGGCTTTCCCGGGCGAATGACCGGATGCGCGATCTCGCCTCGAAGATTCCGGACCCGCAGGCCGAACTCAACCGTATGGAAAGCCGCTTCAAGGTAGCGGAACAGCGCTGGGCATCCTCGATTCGCAGGGTTGGAGAGGTCGCGGTCAGCAAGCTCGGTGCGGTCGCCGGACGCTTGCGGCTTGAGCCCATCGCCGAGCGGACGGCGCGTGCTGATCGTGATCTTGGCCGGCTCGGAAGCCAGTTTGAACAGGCCTTTGCGCGGGTTGTTGACCTGCAGGGAAAACGGCTGGATGCGGCGGGCCGCCTGCTGGAAAGCAATTCCTACGAGCAGACCCTGAAGCGCGGTTTCGCGCTGGTCCGGGATGCGGATGGCGCGCCGGTCACGCGCGCCGAGGCGCTATCGGAAGGTGATGGGGTTTCCATCCATTTTGGCGACGGCGCGCGCGATGCGGTGATCGGGGGAGTATCTGCTTCGGTTGCCGGCAGTGGGAATAAGGTGGCGGAAAGTCCGGTCGAGCCGAAACCCGCGCCTAAGCCGAAACCGAAGAAACCCGACCCGGCTCAGGGGAGTCTGCTGTGATCCGCCTTCTGCTTGTTGCCATGTTGGCTTTGCTGGCACGCCCGGCAGATGCCGTGACGCTGGAGATGAATGGCGCCTTCACCCAGGGCGGGATCATCATGGGGCGTACCGATCCAGGCGTTAAACTGGCCCTCGACGGCCGCCCCGTGCGGGTCAGTGCCGAGGGGGTGTTCGTGCTCGGTTTCGGGCGCGATGCGGAGCCGGATGCAATGCTGGTCGCCACGGCACCGGACGGATCGGAAGAGCGCAAGGCCCTGAAGGTTGCCAAGCGGAGCTACAATATCCAGCGGATTGACGGTCTGCCGCAGAAATATGTCGAGCCAAAGCCCGAAGTCCTGGCCCGCATCCGCCGCGAGAATGCAGGGATCAAGAAGGTGCGGGAGATCGACACGGACCGTCCCTACTTCGCCGAAGGCTTTATCTGGCCGGCGAAAGGCAGAATTTCCGGAGTCTATGGCAGCCAGCGGGTCTTGAACGGTGTTCCGAAGCGACCGCATTTCGGCGTCGATGTCGCCGGGCCGGTGGGCTCGCCTGTGGTCGCGCCTGCGGGAGGGATCGTCCGGTTGGCGGAGAAGGATCTCTATTATACCGGCGGCACGGTGATCATCGATCACGGGCACGGGCTCAGCTCGGCCTTCCTGCATATGCAGACGGTGACAGCGAAAGTCGGCGAGGAAGTGAAGCGCGGCGCGAAAATCGGCACTATCGGGGCGACCGGCCGGGCCACAGGGCCGCATCTGGATTGGCGGATCAACTGGTTCGATGTCCGGGTCGATGCGGCCGTCCTGGTGCCGCCACTACCCCCGAAAAACTAGGCGCCGAAGAACTAGCCGCCGGGTGCGGCGATCCTGTCCAGCAAGGTCTCGATACCGGCCGGGTCTTCCCAGACAAGTTCCACATCGACCCGACGGATCAAAAGCCGCAGCTCTTCCGGCAACCGGACATGATCCTTGGATGTGGTTAGCAGCAGGGCGTCTTCCTGCTCGGCTCTGGCGATCAGGTCGATCAGATCTTCCCCTCGATAGGGTTCGTGATCGCCGAAGGACCGGGTTTCGATCAGCTCGACACCGAGCGTCCGCAACGTGTCGAAAAACTTCTCTGGACGTCCGATCCCGGCAATAGCGATGGCCTTTTCGCCCCGCAAGCCCGCGCTCGCGCGGGTTGGGGTCAGATGACCGCGAAAAACCGGGAGCGTTTCACTGAGCACGTCTTCCAGACCGCCGGGGTCGTCTCCCAGCAGCATGACGGCATCGGCCCGGGCCAGCCCATGCGATACCGGTTCACGCAACGGCCCGGACGGAATGACATGACCGTTTCCAAAGCCGTAGCCGCCATCCACCACCAGCACGGACATGGTCTTGGCGAGGGCCGGGTTCTGGAAGCCGTCATCGAGCAGGATGATGTCGGCGCCGGCATCCGCTGCCACCCGGGCGCCTGCCGCCCGGTCGCGGGCGATCCAGGTCGGCGCCGCTTCGGCCAGCAGTAACGGTTCGTCGCCGACATCGCTGGCACTGTGCCTGTCCGGTAGAACCTGTAGCGGCCCGGTCTCTTTCCCGCCATAGCCCCGGCTGAGAAAGGCGACTTTCAGGCCACGCCGGACCAAGGCCCGACCGAGCGCCAGCGCAACAGGCGTTTTCCCTGCTCCGCCTGCAATGAGGTTGCCCACGCAGAGCACGGGAACGGAGGCATGGTATGGGCTTGTCGTCGCGGCGCGAAGACATGCTCCGGCCCAGTAGAGCCAGGAGGCAGGTGTCAGAAGCGCCGGAAGCAGGCCCGCGCGCTGCCAGAATGCTGGCGCTTTCACGATGACGGCCCGCCTCGGCCTGCACCGGGGACACCATGCCGGTTGACAATGTCCAAGACGCGTTCGGCCATGTCTTCCGCGATTCTTGACTGGCCGCGGGCAAAGGCCAGTGCCGCGCCGGTCATGGCGCTGCGCTCCTTGCTGTCGTTCGTCAGCGCGACAATCCGGTCGCCGAGTACAATGCCGTCCGCAACCTCTTCCGCAACCCCCGCCGCGATCATGTCGGCGGCAATATCGGCATTCTTTGCCATCAGCGGGCCGAACAGGACCGGTTTCCCGAAATGGGCGGGTTCCAACGGGTTATGTCCGCCCACGGGCACGAATGATCCGGCAACGAAGACCGTATCGGCGAGCGAGAACAGGGTGCCCATCTCGCCCATCGTGTCCGCGACATAAATCTCGGTTGCCGCATCCGGCAGAGCACCCGTCGACCGCCGGGCCGCCGTGAGGCCTGTATCCGCCGCCATACGCTTGATTGCGGGGCCCCGGTTCGGGTGGCGCGGTGCGATCACTGTCAGCAGGCCGGGAATCCTGTCCGCGGCATGGCGGTGAGCTGTCAGTATTGCAGCCTCCTCGCCATCATGGGTGCTGGCGGCAAGGAAGACCGGCCGGGTCCCGGTGGCGTGTTTCAGTTCCACCAGTTTTACCTCATCGACCGCAAGCGGGCCGGCCGCACGCTTCAGGTTCCCGATACAGGCGACCGGAGCGTGGGTCAGGCTTTCGAATCCCCTCTTCTGGGCTTCGTTGCTGGCCAGGATCAGGGCGAAATCCTCAAACAGGCGCCCGGTCAGAAAACCCAGACGCCGCCAACGCGCGAAGGAGCTCTCCGACATGCGGGCGTTGGCGAGGATCAGGGGGATATCGCGCGCCCGGGTCTCAAGGACAAGATTCGGCCAGAGATCGGACTCAACGAATATGGCGGTGGATGGGGCCCAGTGATCGAGAAAGCGCGCAATCCAGCGCGGCTGATCGACCGGTACGAACTGGTGAATTGCCCGTTCCGGCAGGCGCCCGGCCATCAGGTCGGCGGAGGTCCGTGTTCCGCTGGTCAGCAGCACCTGCAGCTCCGGGTCGCGGGTCAGCAAGCAGTCTATCAGTGCCAGTGCCGTCTGACATTCGCCAACACTGGCACCGTGTACCCAGAAGACCCGGCCAGCCGGGCGCGGGCGCGTGGTCTCGCCCCGGCGCTCGCCGATACGCTCGGGGTCTTCCTTGCCGCGCGCGAGGCGTTTTTCCAGCAGCCGGTCGAGTAGTGGGCTGGCGAGACGCATGGCGACGTTATAGAGGCGGAAGATCATGAGGCTTCCGGCGCTGGATCGGCGGGCGCGATCGGGTCCGTTCCGAGAGCGGCGTCTGCTTCGGCGCAAAGCTGGTTCAGACGCTTTTCAAGTTCGAGGCGCAGGGCTTCCATCTGGGCTTCGTCCGCATCCCGGGGCACATGGATAGGGTCACCCCAGATATAAACGCCGCGGGCGAAGGGCAGTGCGAGAATGAATCGGTCCCAACTCCGCAATACCTTGCGGCGGGAGACGTTCCAGGTCACGGGATAGATCGGGGCGCCACTCATCCGGGCGAGTGCGATGACGCCGCCGGAGGCCCGCATGCGCGGCCCGCGCGGCCCATCGGGCGTGACGCCGACGCTGGTGCCGCTTTGCAATGCCCGCAGCATGCCGCGCAAAGCCTGCGCACCGCCCTTGCCCTTGCCGGCCGAGCCGACAATATCCTGGATGCCGAGATGCTCGATGGTGCGTGCGATCAGGCGACCGTCCGGGTGCTTTGATTGCAGCATGGCGAACGGCCGGTCGCTGTTCCAGATCTCCGTCATCAGCATGATGCGATTATGCCAGAAGGCGCCGATCATCGGCTTTTCGCTCCGGAAGATCGTGTCCGCGATTTCGGGGTTAATGATCTGCCAACGGATGGTGCGCGCGAGGCCCCGGATGAAGGTGGCCAACAGGCGGCTTGCGACCTCGCGGCCGGTATCCGTGCGCAACAGACGTTTCAGCATGCTTTCCGTTCGAGCTTTGGGGCCGAATCGGCCGCTTTTCACGATAACGGGAATGCATACTAGGGCACCGTTGCCGGGCCAAGTTCTTATTAGCGTAAAGCGTCAGGCGACTTTGACGGACCGTGCTCCGAAACGGCCGAAAGCGGCGTCGGAATCGAAGGGAGCCAGATTGCTGAAGAACTGCTCCGCGCAGGCCTGCCAGCTGTAGCCGAGCGCATAATTCCGGCAGTCTTCCGGAGACAGTGCAAGTGCCGCCTTGGCCGCCGCGCCAAGGTCCTCCGACAGCACGCCAACCTTCTCTGACGCAATGACATCCAGCGGGCCGGGAACCGGGAAAGCTGCGACCGGCACACCCGACGCGAGGGCTTCCAGCATCACGAGGCCGAATGTATCGGTCCGGCTCGGGAAGACGAAGACATCGGCCGCCGCGTAATGCCGGGCCAGCTCCTCACCCTTCTTGGCACCAACGAAGATGGTGTCCGGAAAGCGCTTTTTCAGCATGTTCATGTCAGGGCCGTCGCCGACGACCACCTTGCTGCCTGGCAGGTCCAGCTCAAGGAAGGCCGGAAGATTCTTTTCCACTGCCACCCGGCCGACGAACATGAAAACCGGCCTCGGCGCGTCGATGGCGTCCTTGGCCTGGGGACGGAACAACTCCGTGTCGACGCCCCGGCTCCAGTCCTTGATGTTGTCAAAGCCGCGTGCCTCAAGATCGGCGCGGATGGATTTGGTGGCGACCATCACGCCGGCGGATTTGCCATGAAAATGGCGCATGACCTTGTAAGTCCAGGACACGGGCACGCCGAGGCGTGGCTCGACATATTCCGGGAACCTCGTGTGGTAGGCGGTGGTGAACGGCAGCTTGTTGCGGACGCAATAGCGCCGCGCCGTCATGCCCAGCGGCCCCTCGGTAGCGATATGGATGGCATCCGGGCGGGCCGCCTCGATCATTGCCGGGACCCGGAAGAAGGGCCAGCAGGCAAGCCGGATTTCAGGGTAGGTCGGACACGGGATCGTCGTGAACTGGTCCGGCGTGATGGTGTCGACCTCGTGGCCCATTGCCTTAAGCTCGCCGATCACCGTGTTCAGGGTTCGGACAACGCCATTTACCTGAGGGAACCAGGCGTCGGAAACGAGAAGGATTTTCATGGGGCTTACCGCCTCAGGCGAAGGTGAGTTGTCTCACTTCGGCCCAGTTGAGGATTTCCATACGGCCGTCCGCATGCTCGACAAGCGCCGTGCAGCTTTCCACCCAGTCACCGTCGTTGCAGTAGGTGACGTCACCGATCTGCTTCATCTCGGCCTTGTGGATGTGGCCGCAGATAATGCCGTCGACGCCCCGTTTCGAAGCCTCGTCGGCCAGTGCATGCTCGAAATTGCCGATGAACTCGACCGCGCGCTTCGCCTTGTTCTTCAGGTAGGCGGAGAGCGACCAGTAGGGATAGCCGAGGAAGCGGCGGATCTGGTTGAAATGGGTATTGAGCGTGAGGGCGAGGTTGTAGGCACCGTCGCCGACCAGCGCGAGCCACTTGTTGTACTTCACCACCACGTCGTACTGGTCGCCGTGCAGGATCAGGAAGCGGCGGCCGTCCCGGGTGACATGGATATGCTCGTCCCGGACCTCGATCTGCCCGAAGTTCTCGCCGAGGAATCCGCGGAACATTTCGTCGTGGTTGCCCGGAAGGAACATAACCTTGGTGCCTTTGCGCGCCTTGCGCAGCAGCTTCTGCAGCACGTCGTTATGGCTCTGCTTCCAGGACCAGGAGCGCTTCATGCGCCAGATATCGATGATATCGCCGACCAGATAGAGATAATCGGATTCCGTATGCTTCAGAAAATCGAGAAGGTATTCGGCCTGGCACCCCTTGGTCCCAAGATGAATGTCGGAAATCCAGATTGCCCGGTAACGGTCAATACCCTTCTGGCTGTTCATTTACCGTCATCCCGTCTCTGAAAACTTACCGGATCTTGAATGAAAACCGCTTTTGGCCAATGTGTGTTGTGCGCTCTATTATGAATCACCCCATATTTTGTAAAATGAACTTTGTATGACTTCATGAATTCGTAACAAAAAAACGATTTATATTTATCGAGAGCAGCGGCCGCTTAATAAAACTGTCATCTTTTTTTGCTGCGAAAAATCCGCGAGCGGGAGTTTCACTTGGATCAAATCACCGGCGATTCGGTCCGGGTGAAGGCAAGCGATCCGCTGGTGTCCGATGCCGGAGATGACCGGAACCATGTGGTTGTGATCTACAATCCAAAGGCGGGACAACGGCGCTATCCGCTTTTCTCATCCGTCATCGAGCGGCTGAAGGCGCATGGCGTCGATGTCACGATTCTGGAGACCGGAGCGCGGGGCGATGCCGAAGCCTTTGCCCGCCACGCCCGGCAGCACAGTTTGATGAAAGCGGAAAACGCACCGGACGCGGTGGTTGCCGCTGGCGGGGACGGAACCATCAACGAGGTGGTGAACGGGATGAGCGGCGGGGATTTGCCGCTGGCCATCCTGCCGCTCGGCACGGCGAACGTGCTGGCCGCCGAGATTGGCCTGAAAGTGAAGGCCGAGGCGATCGCCGATACGATCTGGCGCGGTCCGGTCATCGATGCTCATACAGGCGATGTGAACGGCCACCGATTTACCTTGATGGCCGGGGCCGGTCTCGATGCGGATGTGGTGGCCAATGTGAACACACGGGTGAAAGCCCGGCTCGGCAAGGGCGCCTATGTGCTGACCACTCTGTCGGAGTTGGCATCCTACAAGCCGCATTATTACCGGGTGGCGATCAACGGCCACACCTACAAGGCGGCCTCGGTCGTGGTCGCGAAAGCCCATTATTATGGCGGAACATTCATCTGCGCGCCCGACGCCAGGCTGGATGCGGACATCCTGCATGTCTGCCTGTTCGAACGGGCCGGGCGCTGGAACGCGGTGCGCTATGCGGCGAACATGATGATGGGCCGGCTTCCATCGACGGCCGGCTACCGGATCGTCCAGACCCGGTCGGTGTCGATCTGGGCCGAGGAGGGAGCCTATAGCGGCGACCCTGTGCAGGCGGACGGGGACATCGTGACCAATCTCCCCGCCAGTATTTCCCTGCCGTCGCAACCGCTCAAGCTGGTGGTGCCCAGAGCCGGTGTTTAGACGAGCCGGTGCTTAGACGAGCCGGTGCTTAGCGGTCGCTAAGCTCCGACCAGTTCTCTTCCGCCTGGCGTATATAGCCGTCAGGGTTCCGGTGCCAGAGTTCCTGCACCCGCTCGTTGCGGCTGAGATAGAGGCGGCCGTCGATGATGTCGAAGACCGTCGGGTCCGCGCCATACAGCTTGCCCTTGGAGAGGGCGAACGTGCTGTAGCCGCCGAACTGCGGCAGATAGCGCTTCGGATCCTGCAGGAACTGGGCGCGATTGTCGGCGTTCGCGAAGAGGAACCGCACACCGTCGTAATCCACGGCATGCGCTTTGTCTCCATGGACCGCGGCATAGTCGGTAAAATAGGCAACAGGATCATACCCGCCAATGGCAAGGCCCTGGTGTGCGCTGATTGTCGGATCGACCATTTTCATTTCGGTCGCGTCTGTTGGGTCGCGGGACACGGCGGCAGCCAGTCCAACCGCGACAAGCACAAGGAACAGGCGCGACAAGCCACGTTTGCAGCTCATCTTCGGACTCCATAGGAAATTTCTCGATTGCGCCTCATCTGGGGAGGCGCAATCAGGATTGCCAGAGTTTTCGAGTCACGAATTAGTGAAAGATTTCGAAAGGCCTATGCTTTCGATCCGGCAAGGGTAAGGCCGTCGACGCGAAGGGTCGGTGCGTCGGTGCCGTACTTGAATGTCAGATCGTTCGCCGGCGTCAGATTCTTGAAGATCTCCGTGAGGTGTCCGGCCACGGTGATTTCGGAGACCGGATATGCCAGCTCGCCGTTCTCGATCCAGTATCCGCCCGCGCCCCGGCTGTAGTCGCCGGTCACGGTGCTGACGCTGGAGCCCATCATGTCGGTGATGTAGAGACCGGTGCCAACCGATTTGATCAGGTCCTCGGGGCTTGTATCGCCCGGCTCCAGATAAAGGTTCGTGACTGACGGGCTCGGCGGTCCGCCGACGCCGCGTGAGGCGTGCCCGTTGCTCTCAAGGCCAAGCTGCCGGGCCGTCGACAGATCGAGAATCCAGGAGGCGAGACGGCCATCCTCGACGATCATCTGCTTTTCGGTCGGCAGGCCCTCGGCATCGAACGGTCGGGAGCGGAAGCCCCTGTCGCGCAGCGGGTCGTCGACGATGCGGATACTATCGGCGAAGACCTGCTCGCCCATCTTGTCTTTCAGAAAGCTCGTGCCCCGCGCGATGGAAACACCGTTGATAGCGGAGGAAAGATGGCCCAGAAGCGAGCGGCTGACCCGTGGATCGAAGATCACCGGAACGCGCTGGGAGGCGGGGCGCTTCGGGTTCAGGCGGCGGATCGTCCGCTCGCCCGCCCGGCGGCCGATTTCAGCGGCATCCTCGAGATCGGCGAAGAAGACCTTGGCGGTATAATCGTAATCCCGCTCCATGCCCTGGCCTTCGCCGGCAAGCATCACGGCGGAGACGGAGAAGCTGGAGCGCTGATACTGGCCGGAAAACCCGTTGCTCGCGGCGAACGCGACCTCGGTCGTGCTCCAGCCGGCATCGCCGCCTTCCGAATTGGTGATGCCCTTTACCGCGAGGCCGGCTTCTTCCGCGGAAGCGGCGAGATCTGTCAGGGCTTCGGCGGTGGGCTCATAGGGATCGAACATCTCGATCTCTGGGCTGGCACCCGCGATCTGGGACGGATCGGCGATCCCGGCAAAGGGGTCTTCCGGTGCAACCTTCGCCATGGCGACCGCCCGTTCGACAAGTTCGTCGAGAGCGTCGGGCCTTGTATCGGAGCCGGAGACCGAAGCTTGCTGTTTTCCGATCAGAACGCGCAGACCAATATCGTTGCCTTCGGCGCGTTCGACCGCTTCCGGCTTGCCCAGGCGCTGGGAGACGGAAAGCGAGCGCCCGGTAAGATAAATGGCGTCCACCGTTTCGGCACCGGCCTTTCGGGCTTTGGCGATCAGGCTGTCCAGCAGGTCTAGTCCGCCGATATCTGACATGTCTTTTCCGTCTCCGTCACAGAACCGATTGAGACATAGGGCGGATCGGCGGCGCACGCAACCGAGGGCGGCCCAGTTCTGCGGTTTGGAGGTCCGGGATTGCGGTTCGAATGTGGCGAAACACGTCCTGTTCCCGTCAAAGCCGGTCGCTAAACCATGCTCACCCCACTGTTGAGAAGGAGGAACCGATGAAACGGATTCTCACAGCTTTTGCCGTCTCTGCCATGCTGATCCCGGCCGCTGCCGGACCGGCCGCCGCCCAGATGTTCCAGCTCTATGACGGCGTTGCCGCCGTCCGCAACCAGGCAGATGCCCGTGACGGGTTCGAGCACAGCCTTGCCGCCGAATACCGCCGCTTCGCGCTTTATGAGGCGGACGATATGGCGGACTGGATCGATGCCGAGCATTTTGCCGAAAAGACCCTCGCATCCGCCCGGGGCGAAACCGTGCCGCCGGAGGATCTCGCCGATTGGCAACTCGGCGAGGCTCAGCGTCCGGCACTGCAATCGTCCCGGGACCGGTTGATTTCCGCCTTTGACCGGGATTCCCGGATTCTGGCGCCGCATGCCTCTGCCCGTGCCCAGGCCCAGTTCGACTGCTGGGTCGAGCAGGCGGAGGAAGGGCACCAAACAGACGATATCGCCGCCTGCCGCACCGGCTTCCTAAACGCCATGCTTGAAGTCGACGCGGCGCTGGACGCCTGGGACAATGCGCGGATCGAGCGGGACTATCCGGCGAAGTAGAGTGCCGGACTATTTCCAGATCGGTTTGCCGCTGCCCGGCAGTCCGAGCGAGGACCATTTCCGGTCGACCAGATCGATGATGTCCTGGTCCATCCGGATTTCCTCGCCCCATTCCCGCTTGGTCTCGGGTGGCCATTTGTTGGTGGCGTCGAGACCGATCTTGCCGCCGAGACCGGATTCCGGGCTGGCGAAATCGAGATAGTCGATCGGCGTGTTCTCGATCATCGTCACGTCCCGGACCGGGTCCATCCGGGTCGAGATTGCCCACATGACATCCTTCCAGTCGCGGGCGTTGATGTCGTCGTCAACGATGATCAGCCATTTCGTGTACATGAACTGCCTGAGATAGGACCATGCGCCCATCATCACCCGCTTGGCATGGCCCGGATAAGCCTTCTTCATGGAGATGACCGCGATCCGGTAGGAGCAGCCTTCCGGCGGCAGCCAGAAATCCACGATCTCTGGGAATTGCTGCTGGATCAGCGGGATGAAGACCTCGTTCAATCCCTCGCCGAGCACCGACGGCTCGTCCGGTGGGCGGCCGGTGAAGGTGGTCAGGTAAATCGGGTCGCGCCGCATGGTAATGGCGGAGACGTTGAAGACCGGGAACTTCTCGACCGAATTGTAGTAGCCGGTGTGGTCGCCATAGGGACCCTCGTCGCCATACTCTTCGAGTGAGACATAGCCTTCGATGACGATTTCGGCTTCGGCAGGCACCTTCAGCGGCACCGTCTTGCAATCGACCAGATCGACCTTCTTGCCGCGCAGGAGCCCCGCGAACTGGTACTCGCTGAGTGTATCCGGCACCGGCGTCACGGCGGCGAGGATCGTGCCCGGGTCGGCGCCGATCACCACGGCAGCGGGCAGCGGCTCCGGCTTCTCGTTCTTCCAGCGCTGATAATGCTGGGCGCCGCCGCGATGTTTCAGCCAGCGCATCAGGGTCTTGTTCTTGCCCAGCACCTGCATGCGGTAGATGCCGAGATTGAAATCGTCTTCCTTGCGCTTGCCAGGCCCTTTCGTGACCACCAGCGGCCAGGTGATCAGTGGCGCGGGCTCACCCGGCCAGCAGCTCTGGATCGGCAGGCGGGAGAGATCGATGTCGTCTCCTTCCATGATCACATCCTGGCAGGGACCGTAGCCGACCGTGCGCGGCTTCATCGCCATCACGGTTTTCAGCAGCGGCAACATGTCCAGCGCTTCTCGCCATCCGCCTGGCGGTTCCGGCTGGCGGAGGAAGGCCAGGGTCTCGCCCACCTCGCGGAGCTGGTCCGGCTCCCGGTCCATACCCCAGGCGACCCGTTCCACCGTGCCGAACAGATTGGCCAGCGCGGGCATGCCGTACTTTTCCCCGTCCGGTCCGACGACATTCTCGAACAGCACCGCCGGGCCACCCTCAGCCAGCAAGCGAGTCTGGATCTCCGTCATCTCCAGAACCGGCGAGACCGGCTCGCTGACCCGGACGAGGCGCCCCTTGCTTTCAAGCTGGGCCATGAAGTCGCGCAGGGAAGAAAAGGGCATGAAAGCACTCCGTCGGTTCGATGCGTCCTGCAGACGCGTGGTCAGATATAACCGGGAGGCAGGGCCGCGACCAGCGGCGAGCGTCGGAGAGTCCAGCGGGCACGCGTCGGGAGTATGGTGCACTGCGATTGATAGCGCTGGCCTGTCGCGGTATACCGGACTCACAAATATGGCACGGAGTTTTGTCATGGCCTTTTGGGTAATCGGCGGCGAGTACACGGACACTTCCTTCACGCATATCAAAGGCGGTGACGCAGAGACCAAGATCGGTCCTTTCCCGGACTATGAAACGGCGAAATCCGTTTGGGGAAAGCTGGCCTGGGAGCATGTGGACGACGCCCACACCCGCTACCGGATCTGGGACGATGGCTCGGAGCAGTTCTGGGTTGTCGGCGGAACCTACAAGTCGACGGATTTCAGCGAGACGGTGGATGGCTCTCCCGAGAACCGGGTCGGGCCTTTCACATCCTACGAGGACGCGAAGGCCGAATGGCAGAAACGGGCCTGGGAAAGCGTCGATGACGCGCATACCCGTTACCGTATCGAAAAAGTCAGCGGGTAACGCACGTGCCCGATTATGCCCCGCACGGTAATTACGAGATCTGGCTGGATCCGGACCAGGACCGGGTGATCCGTGTTGCGGCGTCCGGCTTCGTCAATCTTGAGATGCTGCGCCTCCACAACGGGCGTACCAATGAGATTGTGGAAGGCTTCAGAGGCAGCCCTTACGCCATGGTCTGCAACTTCAATGGCGGCATGATGATGACCCCCGAGGCCGAGGACGCCTGGATTACGAGCGCCGTCGGCCGGGTCGCCCGCGGATGGGCCGGTGTTGCCTTTTATTTCGATAACGAGGCCGAGTTCAAAACTCTGGTGCGCGCGCAGGTAACGCGGGTTCTCGATGCCATCGGGGTGCAGTGGCACGAGGCGGCCGACGATGATGCGGCGATGGTCTGGGCGCTTGACCGGCTGAAGTCCTGATGCCGGCTCTCATGCCGGTGGAGTGTTGGAGAACTGCTTATCGTGCCTTTATTCGCGCCACATGGTGAGTACAGTCTCGAGCTGGACGGCAACATCATCAAGAATTCCGCACTCGGCGCCGCTAACCAGGAAACAATCGAGGATTACGTAAAGGAACTCGCGCTCCTGATCGGCCAGTTTTCCGGCGCTCCCTTCGCCATCTATTCGGATTACGATCCCGCTGTGATCCTGACCCATGATGCTGTCGCGCGTCTCAAGGAGAGTATTGCCGAGCGCTGCAGGCATGGAATGTGCGCGGCGGCACTTAATCTTTCTCGCTCGTCACACCGCCTGATCACCAGCGCGCAGATCGGCGGTCTCTATGAAGAAGCGGGCGTCCCGTGGCGAGAGTTCGACAGCTATGAGGCGGCCAAACCGTGGCTTGAGGCCCGGATTGAAGAAGCTCGGAAAGCCAGCGGACAAAACTGACGGACGTGTCGTTCGCGAACCCGGGCCGAAGGCCGATTCGTTCCGTCGATTTGTCCCATGGAATCACCGCTTGCCCGGGCCATGACCGTTCCATTACGTTGCCGCACTGCAAAACTTTCGAGCAAGCGAGCCATACCCGATGTCGAGTTCGGCCGAATCCGCGCCGCGGACGGATTTTCAGTCTCTCATTCTCACCTTGCAGAGCTATTGGGCGAGCAAGGGATGCGTGATCCTGCAGCCTTATGACATGGAAGTCGGCGCGGGTACGTTCCACCCGGCGACGACCCTGCGTTCGCTCGGTCCGGACGATATCTGGAAGGCGGCCTACGTCCAGCCTTCGCGCCGTCCGACGGATGGCCGTTATGGCGAGAACCCGAACCGGCTGCAGCACTATTACCAGTTCCAGGCGCTGATCAAACCTTCTCCGGCGGACAGCCAGGAGCTTTATCTCGGCTCCCTGAAAGCCATCGGCCTCGACCCGATGAAGCACGATATCCGCTTTGTCGAGGATGACTGGGAAAGCCCGACGCTGGGCGCCTGGGGGCTTGGCTGGGAGATCTGGTGCGACGGTATGGAAATCTCCCAGTACACCTACTTCCAGCAGGTCGGCGGCATCGATTGCGATCCGGTTCCGCTGGAGCTGACCTACGGGCTGGAGCGTATCGCGACCTACATCCAGGGCGTCGATTCGATCTTCGAGCTCGACTGGGACGGCGTGCCGAAGGAAGAGGGCGGCAAGACCTACGCCGATATCTTCCAGCAGGCCGAGCGTGAATTCTCCACCTGGAACTTCGAGATCGCCGGAACGGATGCCCTGTTCCAGCACTTCAAGGACGCCGAAGCCGAGTGCGAACGCATTCTCTCCGACGAGCGGCCGTTGCCGCTGCCGGCATATGACCAGTGCATGAAGGCCAGCCATACCTTCAACCTTCTGGATGCGCGCGGGGTGATCAGCGTGACCGAACGGCAGGCCTATATCGGCCGGGTGCGGGCGCTGGCAAAGCGCTGTTGCGAGCGGTGGGTCGAGGCCGGTAAGGCCGAGAGCACGGAGGCGACCAATGTCTGAGTTGCTCGTCGAACTCTTCAGTGAGGAAATTCCGGCCCGCATGCAGAAGAAGGCGGCGGACGACCTGCTGTCCCTGCTGACCCAGAAGCTGAAGAAAGCCGGTCTCGAATTCAGCTCCGCCACCGCGCATGTCACGCCGCGCCGCCTGATCGCCGTGATCGACGGTCTGCCGGACAAGCAGCCGGATACCAGCGAGGAACGCCGTGGCCCGAAAGCCGATGCGCCGGAGAAAGCCCTCGCGGGTTTCCTCGGGTCCGTCGGCCTGACGCTGGACCAGTGCGAGAAGCGGGAAACGCCGAAAGGCACGTTCCTCTATGCCGTGGTCGAAACCAAGGGCGCGGAAACCCGTGCCGTGCTGCCGGGCATTCTTGCCGAGGCGGTGAAGGAACTGGCCTGGCCGAAAAGCATGCGCTGGGGCCGTCACGCCTTCCGCTGGGTGCGCCCGATGCATGGTGTGCTGGCGGTGTTCGGCGGTGAGACGCTGGATGGTGCTGTCGATCTCGGCGGCGGCGCGCTGACTTTCACGAACCAGACGCGCGGGCACCGTTTCCTCGCGCCCGATGCTATTACGGTCAGCGATTTCGCGGATTATCAGGCGAAGCTGCGTGCGGCTTTCGTCATTATCGACCGGGAAGAGCGCAAGCGCATCATCGAGGAAGGCGCGGCCGCGCTCGCCAAGGCCGAGAATTTGACGGTGAAGCCGGATCAGGGTCTGCTGGAAGAGGTTTGCGGGCTGGTCGAATGGCCGGTGCCGATCATGGGCCGGATCGACGATGCCTTCATGGACGTGCCGGCGGAAGCGCTGGTGACTTCCATGCGCAGCCACCAGAAATATTTCTCCGCCGAGCATGCCGACGGCACCCTTGCCAGCCGCTTTATCACCGTCTCCAACATGGCGGCGGACCCGGAGCGGGATGCGACCATCCGGGCCGGGAACGAGAAGGTTCTGCGGGCCCGCCTGTCGGACGCAAAATTCTTCTGGGATCAGGACCGGGCGGTGAAGCTGGAAAGCCGGACAGGCAAACTGTCCGATATCCTGTTCTACCAGAAGCTTGGCACTGTCGCCGACAAGGCCGGGCGGCTGGAAGCGCTGGCGGAATGGCTCGCGGCGTATGTGCCGGGTGCCGATGCCGGCAAGGCGAAGCGCGCGGCGACGCTCTGCAAGGCGGACCTTGTCACCGAAATGGTTGGCGAGTTTCCGGAGCTGCAGGGCATCATGGGCCGCTATTACGCATTGCATGATGGCGAGGCGCCGGAAGTGGCCGATGCCATCGCCGATCATTACGCGCCGCAGGGGCCGAACGACCGGTGCCCGACCGCGCCTGAGAGCATCGCTGTCGCGCTCGCGGACAAGCTGGATACGCTTGCCGGGTTCTTTGCCATCGATGAAAAACCAACCGGCTCCAAGGATCCGTTCGCCCTGCGCCGTGCAGCGCTCGGGGTCATCCGTCTGATCGTCGAGAACAAGCTGCGGCTGCCGCTGGGCGATGCTTTTACGAAGGCTGCCGGGCTCTATCCGGGGCTTGGTGCGCCGGATGGTCTTCTCGATTTCTTTGCGGACCGTCTGAAGGTCCATTTGCGCGAAGGCGGTGTGCGGCACGATCTGGTGTCCGCAGTATTCGCGCTTGGCGGCGAGGACGATCTGGTCCGCCTGCTTGCCCGGGTCACTGCGCTGCAGTCCGTGCTTTCCACCGATGACGGCGCCAACCTTCTGGCGGGCGTTCGCCGGGCGGGCAACATTGTGCGGGCGGAGGAAAAGAAGGACGGCGCGACCCATGACGGCGCCACCGACGAAGCTCTGCTTGCGCAGGACGAGGAGAAGGCGCTTTCACAAGCCCTGATTGTGGCCGAAGATGGAGCCGACAAGGCGCTTGCCGGTGAGGATTTCGAAGCGGCCATGGCGGCTCTCGCAGGGCTGCGCGGACCGGTCGATGCCTTCTTCGACAAGGTGACGGTCAATGTCGATGATCCGGCGGTGCGCCGGAACCGCCTTGCGCTGTTGGCGCGGGTTGGGTCGGCTGCGCACAGGATCGCGGATTTCTCGAAGATAGAGGCCTGACGGCGGCGCGATGGAGAAGTGGATCTACACATTCGGCGGGGGAGCGGCAGAAGGCTCCGCCGGTATGGAAGGTCTGCTTGGCTCCAAGGGCGCCAATCTCGCGGAAATGAGTGCGATCGGGCTGCCCGTGCCGCCCGGTTTCACCATCACCACCGATGTCTGCGGTTATTATCACAGCCATGACGGCACTTTCCCGGAGACGCTGGACGCGTCGGTCCGGGAAGGGCTCGCGCAGCTGGAAAAAGCACGGGGCGCCCGGTTTGGCGATCCGGAAAACCCGCTGCTCGTCTCCGTGCGCTCCGGCGGTGCCGCATCGATGCCCGGGATGATGGATACGGTACTCAATCTCGGCCTCAACGATGCCGTGGTCGAGGGGCTGGCCCGGAAATCCGATGACCGCCGCTTCGCTTACGATTGCTACCGCCGCTTCATCAACATGTATGGCGAAGTCGTGCTCGACGTGGACGGTTTCCTGTTCGAGGAGGCCGCCGACGAGATCAAGGAAGACCACGGCGCGGATTTCGATCGCGACCTTACCGCCGATGCCTTTGCCGAGATGGCGGTACGCTTCAAGCAGATCGTCGAGGACGAGTCCGGTGAGCGCTTCCCGGAAGATCCTTTCGAACAGCTCTGGGGGGCCATCGGCGGGGTCATTCGGTCCTGGAACAACCAGCGTGCGGTGATCTACCGCTCCCTGCACGATATTCCGGACGAAACCGGTACCGCCGTCACCGTGCAGGCCATGGTGTTTGGCAATCTTGGCCAGGAGAGTGTCACCGGCGTTGCCTTCACCCGCAATCCCTCCACCGGAGTGAAAGAGCCCTACGGCGAATATCTGCCGAATGCCCAGGGCGAGGATGTGGTGGCCGGGCTGCGTACGCCGCTGCCGCTTGTGGAAAGTGCAATGCATGGCGCGGCGGAAGATGCAGAGGCGCTTTCCGCCCATGCGCCCGGCCTGTTCGACAAGCTGCAGACCCTCTGCGATCGCCTGGAGCGTCACTATGGTGACGTGCAGGACATCGAATTCACGGCCGAGGACGGGGAGTTGTTCCTGCTGCAGACCCGGTCCGCCAAACGAACGGTCGAGGCTGGGCTGAAGATCGCCGTCGACATGGAACGGGAGGGGCTGATCTCGCGCCGGGATGCGGTCATGCGGGTCAATCCGGACGATCTCGACAGCTTGCTTTATCCGTCCGTCGATCCCTCTGCCGGGGCGGAGCCGATTGCCCGTGGCCTGCCGGCATCGCCCGGGGCGGCCAGTGGCATCGCCGTGTTCGACCCGGACGACGCCATCCGCCGGTCACGCGACGGCGAGGACGTGATCCTGGTCCGCAAGGAAACCAGCCCGAACGACATTCACGGTATGCATGCGGCGGTCGGTATCGTCACCGCGCGGGGCGGCCTGACCAGCCATGCGGCTGTGGTCGCGCGCGGCATGGGACGCCCCTGTATTTGCGGTGCCAGCACGGTCCGGATCGATGCGGCGGGTACCTGCTTCACCGTGGGCGATGTGACCGTGCGCGACGGCGACGAAATCACTCTCGACGGCACTGGCGGCGGTATCTATCTCGGCCGCATTCCGACAATCGAGCCGCAGCTTCCGGAAGATCTGAAGACCCTTGTCTCCTGGGCTGACGAGATACGGCATCTCGACGTCCGCGCCAATGTCGAGACCATGGAGGATGCACGGGCCGCTCACGCTTTCGGGGCGGACGGTATCGGGCTGGTCAGTACGGAGCATACCTTCTTCGCACCGTCCCGGATCATGACCGTGCGGGAGCTGACCCTGGCCCGGAACGAGAAAGAGCGGCGGCCGTCGCTCGACCGGTTGTTCCCGCTGCAGCGCGCCGATTTCACCAAGCTGTTTCGCGAGCTGCGCGGCTTCCCGGTGGCGGTACGCCTGCTCGACCCGCCGCTCGACGAGGTCTTGCCGGAAAGCGACGCGGAGTATCAGGAGACGGCGGAGGCCCTCGGCCTGCCGGTCGAGGCGGTGCGCAAACGGGTCGCGGCGGTGCGCCAGATCGTGCCGGTGCTCGGTCATCGCGGGTGCCGGCTGGCGATTTCCTATCCGGAAATCACCGACATGCAGGTCCGCGCCATGTTCGTCGCGGCGAGCGATGTGCTGAAGGAATTCGGCGATACGGTGACGCTGGAAATCACCGTACCGCTGGTTGTCGGCAAGCGGGAGTTCGATTTCGTCCGGGTCATCGTCGACCGGGTGGCCGCCGAGGTCGAGCAGGAAACCGGCTGCACCATCACCTACAGGGTTGGCACCCTGATCGAGCTGCCCCGTGCGGCCTTGCGTGCGGGCGAGATCGCCAAGAGTGCGGACTTTTTCAGCTTTGGTACCGACGATCTGACACGCACCGTCTTCGGTATGTCGCGGGATGACGCCGATGCCTTCCTGACCACATACATGAACAATTCGGTGGTCGATCTCGATCCCTTCGTTACCCTCGATATCGAGGGCGTGGGCGAGCTGGTGCGGATCGCAACGGAACGCGGCCGGACGGAAAACCCGGAATTGCTGATCGGTATTTGCGGAGAACATGGCGGGGACGCAAAGACAGTCCGCTTTTGCCACTCCATCGGGCTTGATTATGTCTCCTGCGCACCGAACCGTCTGCCGGTGGCGCGTATTGCCGCAGCCCAGGCGATGATCGAGCATTCAAAAATTTCCTGAAGAAAATTCAGGCCATTGAGGCAGATCAATGCGTATTTTTTAGAATTATTCTAAAAAATGTGCTGGCTCATAAAACAATAACAATACTGAGCCTTTTCAAACGTCTATCGGGACCGCCATCCGGCGGCCCAACGACAACCGGAAAGGACAGACGATATGTTTGGGACAAAATGGCGCGCTCGTTCCGTCGCCAGCCTGCTCACATTGGCATTGATTGCGGGGCCGTCCTTGGCCCGGGCGGACGAATTGCTGGAAGAGGCGCGGAGTTACTTCGAGCCGATTCCGTCGGTGGTGCCTGCGGTGCGGGACAACGCGGTTACGCATGAGAAGGTAGAGCTCGGCAAGATGCTCTTCTTCGAACCGCGGCTTTCCTCAAGCCATCTGATCAGCTGCAACACCTGCCACAATCTCGGCATGGGCGGTGACGATAATCTCGAGACCTCGATCGGGCACGGCTGGGCCAAGGGGCCACGCAATGCGCCGACGGTGCTGAACGCGGTCTTCAACGTTGCCCAGTTCTGGGATGGCCGGGCGGAGGATTTGAAGGCGCAGGCCAAGGGGCCGATCCAGGCCGGTGTCGAGATGAACAACAAACCTGCGGCCGTCGAAACGACGTTGAAAAGCATGCCGGAATATCGTGAGCGGTTTGCGCGCGCTTTCCCTGGCGAAGACGCGCCAGTGACGTTTGACAACATGGCGAAGGCGATTGAGGCGTTCGAGGCGACGCTGATCACCCCTGCTTCCCGCTTCGATCAGTACCTCGAAGGCAATGAGAAGGTGCTGACGGAGGATGAGAAGAAGGGGCTCGCGCTCTTTATGGAAAAAGGCTGCGCCGGATGTCATGCCGGGGTGAATATCGGCGGCGAGGGGTATTTCCCGTTCGGTGTCATGGAGAAGCCGGGCGCCGACATTTTGCCGCCGGGCGATCAGGGCCGCTTCCAGGTGACCCAGACGGCGGATGACAGTTACGTCTTCCGGGCAGGGCCTTTGCGTAACATCGCGCTGACGGCGCCGTATTTCCATTCCGGTATTGTCTGGGATCTGCGTCAGGCTGTCGCCGTTATGGGCGAAAGCCAGTTGGGCGAGAAACTGAGCGCCCCGGAGATCGATCTGATCACCAAATTCCTGCAAAGCCTGACGGGCGAGCAGCCGAGGGTCGAATACCCGGTGCTCCCAGTCAGCAGCGCGGATACGCCGCTGCCGCAGGAGATGGTCGCGCAATAGTGCCAGCATTAATCATTTTTCGGCGGGAGAGGCATGTTCTCTCCCGTTTCTTTATTTCCGGAGTCCTGCCGCGTTGACGCCGGAAGGTATGCCTCTCACACTGCCCGCAAAAATATTGGGGAGGAAGGCATGGCCAGGAAGAAAGCATTGGTGGTCGGCGCGCTCGGGGTTATCGGGCGCCGGCTGATCCAGCATCTCGAGGAAACTGGCGGGTGGGACATTGTCGGCCTGAGCCGCCGGGCCCCGGATTTTCCAAGCAAGGCGACCTACATTTCTGTCGATCTGCTTGACCGTGCGGACGCGGAAGCAAAGCTCGCACACCTGACGGACGTCACGCATGTTTTCTACACAGCCTTCCAGGCCCGGCCGACATGGGCGGAGCATGACGCTCCAAATCTCGCCATGCTGGTCAACACGGTGGAGCCTGTGGCGGCGGTCTCTCCCGTGCTTGAGCATGTCCAGTTGATGGAAGGTAACAAGATCTATGGCAGCCATCTCGGGCCCTTCCGGACCCCGGCGCGGGAAGAAGATCCGCCGCACATGCTGCCGAATTTCTACCACACTCAGGAAAGCTGGCTGCGCGCGGCCCAGGAAGGACAGCGCTGGACCTGGTCCGCTCTTCGCCCGCACACAGTCTGCGGCTTTGCCGTCGGCAATCCGATGAACATCACCACCTGCATCGCCGTCTACGCGACGATCTCGAAGGAGCTCGGCCTGCCGCTGCGCTTCCCCGGCAAGCCGGGTGCCTATGAGGCTGTCTATCAGGTTACGGACTCGGCCCTGCTGGCGCGCTCGATGGTCTGGGCGGCAACGGCAGGCAGCGCGCAGAACGAGGTGTTCAACATCACCAACGGCGATTTCTTCCGCTGGAAGAATGTCTGGCCCCGTTTTGCCGAATTTTTCGAGATGGACCTTGGGGACGTGCAGACCATTCCGCTCACCGAGTTCATGGCAGACAAGGCACCGCTCTGGGAGCGGATCGTGGAGCGCGACGGTTTGATGCACACGCCCTATGCCGATATCGCGGCGTGGCCCTTCGCGGACTACGTTTTCGGCACCGACTGGGATGTGATGACCGACACCCTGAAAATCCGCATGGCGGGCTTCAACGACTATGTGCGGTCGCAGGAAATGTTCATCGAACTGTTCGACGAATTTCGGGCCCGGAAGGCGATCCCGTAGGATATCCGCCTGTCGCCACCCCTAACCCGTCATCCCTGCGCACGCAGGGATGACGGTCGTTCAGTGAGCTTGGTAGCGCCTACGCGCCCGGACCGCTGTCCGGCTTGTCGCCGACCCGGTGCGGCGCGTTGCGGTGCTCCAGCTCAAGCAGCAGGGCTGTCTGGTCGTACTCGGCAAGCCCGCGGGCGCTGAGTGAGCTGTAGAGATCGCGGGCGAGATTGAGAAACGGCAGGTCGAGGCCGCATTCCTTGGCGGTGCGGAGCACGGTGTCCAGGTCCTTCAGCGTATTGCTGATTTGGGCGCCCGGGCCCCAGTTCCGCTCGATGATGCGGTTGCCATGTTCCTGCAGGACGCGGCTTTCGGCGAAACCGCCGCGCAGGGCGTCGCGTACCGACTCGGGATTGGCGCCGCCGGCCTCGGCCAGCAGCATCGCTTCGGAAAGTCCGGCGATGGAGATGGCGACGATCACCTGGTTGCAGAGCTTGGTAAGCTGTCCGGCGCCGCAGGGACCGACCCGGAAAGGGCGTCCCATGGAGGCCAGCACGGGGGTCGCCTCGACAAAGGTATCTTTCTCGCCGCCGACCATAATGGCAAGGCTGCCGAGTTCGGCGCCTTGGGTGCCGCCGGAAACCGGCGCATCGAGATGACGGATGCCGAGCTTGGTCAGGGCGGTATCGAATTCCTGTTCGGCCTGGGGCGCGATGGAACTCATGTCGCAGAAAATCGTGCCCGGCTTCATGGCATCGGCTACGCCATGTTCGAACAGGATCTCCCGTACGGCGTTCGCGTCGGTGACACTGGTGCAGACGATATCCGCCCCGGTGACCGCTTCCGCGGCGCTTTCAGCAATCGTGGCGTGGTGGGTGACAAGTGAGTCGGTCTTGCCAGAGGTCCGGTTCCAGACCGTCAGTGGAAATCCGGCGCGGGCGATGTTGGTGGCCATGCAAAGACCCATCCGCCCGATGCCGAGAAAGGTGACATTCGGTGTCATACCCGTCCCTTCGTCGCTCCGCACTCACATGCGTTCCTGAAGACTCTTCGCTAACAGGAACATTCCCTGCGCAGCCATAGTCTCCGCGAGTTGGAGCGAGCGTATACCATGGTGGGTATTGGCACGCACATAGAGTTCGGAGAGAGCAGGGTTGCCTATAATGCAGACCTCTTCCCCGATGTCGTGAAACCGGCGGGCTTCGAGGATTTCGGTGCCGATGAGAAGTCCGGACAGATAGGATTCGCTTTGTTCCACCGGCAGGGAATCCAGCAGCGTGCGCGATCTGATCGAGAAAAGCTCACCAAGCAGCCCCCGATCCGCGTCGGCGGCCTCCAGTCCCAAGTCAAAACCTGAATCGAACCAGGCGTCGTGCTCCATCATTTTCCCGATGATGGTGTGCCGGCGTGTCGCTTCGAAAAGCTCTCCTGTCATGTAGGTTCTGAAGTCGAGGATGACGCCGTCCTCGATAACGGCCCATTTGCTGTGGGTTCCCGGTAAACAGACGATGTGTCTGCCGGGGCCGATTTTATCCAGCGCACCGAGAATATGCATCTCTTCACCACGAATGACGTCATACCGTCCGCCAATCGTCGTGCAGAGACCTGGCGCGAACCAGATACGGTGCCCGGTCTCTGTCCGGTGTTGAACGGCGAGCGACGCCAGACTGCGGGGATCGGCCGGACATGGAGCATATGGAGACTCCACCCAACCTTGCCGGCTGCTGATCATGCCGCTGAGGACGATAAACGGAGCGTTGTCCGGATCGTCTCCCAGCCAGTCCGCCGTTACTCCTTTGAAGATTCTCTCGTGCTCTCCGCGCATCAGATTACGGATGCCTGCCTGCGGATGGCGGGTGTCCAGAACTTCGCCACTCGCGGACATTTTGTAGGCCCGCAGCCAGGTGGTTCCCCAGTCGATTGCGATAAGCCCGTTCTCAGTCATTCGCATTTCCTCCACGGGTTAATCTGTCCCTTGACTTGGCTTTGACCGATTGTAACCCTCGCCGCCACCAAATGAGAAACCTAAGGGAAGGGACGACCCTCATGAAGCTGTTGCGGTATGGCGCGCCGGGTGCCGAAAAGCCGGGGATTCTGGATACCGACGGGAAGATCCGCGATCTCTCCGGCATTGTCGGCGATATCGACGGCGCGGCGCTCAGCCCCGAGGGTCTGGCGAAAATCAAGGCGGCGGACATCGCGTCTCTGCCCGTTGTTGCCGGTGACCCGCGTCTCGGCGCCTGCGTTGGCAAGGTCGGCAAGATGATCTGCGTCGGTCTGAACTACAGCGATCACGCCGCCGAGTCTGGCATGGACGTGCCGCCGGAGCCAATCATCTTCATGAAGGCGACCTCCGCGATCTGTGGTCCGAACGACGACACTGTCGTGCCACGCGGCTCGAAGAAGCTGGATTACGAGGTTGAGCTGGGCATCGTCATTGGCAAGAAGGCGAAATATGTCTCCGAAGCCGATGCGCTGGATTATGTCGCCGGTTTCTGTGTGGTGAACGACGTCTCCGAGCGTGAGTTCCAGGCGGAGCGTTCCGGCCAGTGGACCAAGGGCAAGAGTTGCGACACGTTCGGCCCGACCGGCCCGTGGATGGTGACAAAGGACGAGATCCCGAACCCGCAGGCGCTTGGCATCTGGGCAAAGGTCAATGGCGAGACACGGCAGGATGGCAACACCAACACCATGGTCTATGGCCCGGCCTTCCTGGTGCATTATCTCAGCCAGTTCTTCACCCTGGAGCCGGGCGACGTGATCCCGACCGGCACCCCGCCAGGCGTCGGCATGGGTTTCAAGCCGGACCCGAAATATCTGAAGGCCGGCGATGTGGTCGAACTCGGTATCGACGGTCTCGGCGTACAGCGCCAGACCTGCGTTGCCGACAGCTAAGACAGCCGAACGGGGAACTTGGCCATGGTGAGTTACGATTTTGCAAAACGTGCCGCCGTGGTCACCGGCGGCGCACGCGGTATCGGCAAGGCGGTTGCAGCCCGTCTTGCCGCCTCCGGAGCGTCCGTCAGCCTATGGGACACGGATGGGGACAAGCTGGCGGAAACCGCGGCGGAACTGGGTGGCAACATCCATACCTCCGTGGTGGACATCACGAATGATTCCGCCGTTGACCGATCGGCGGCGGAGGTCGAGCGGGAGTTCGGGCGCCTCGACATCATGGTCAACAGCGCCGGCATCACCGGCCCTAACGTGCCGACCTGGCAATATGGCGTCGCCGACTGGCGCCAGGTGATCGATATCGATCTGAACGGCACTTTCCTGTGCTGCCGGGCAGCGGTGCCCTACATGCTGCGCAACGATTACGGGCGCATCGTCAATATCGCCTCTGTGGCCGGCAAGGAAGGCAATCCCAACGCGCCTGCCTACAGCGCGGCCAAGGCTGGCGTGATCGGCCTGACCAAGTCTCTCGGCAAGGAGCTGGCGGAAACCGGTGTCACCGTGAACTGCGTTACCCCGGCGGCGGTGAAGACCGATATCTTCGACCAGATGACCGAGGAGCATATCGATTTCATGCTCTCGAAAATTCCGATGAAGCGGTTCGGTCAGGTCGAGGAAATCGCAAATCTCGTGGCCTGGTTGAGCTCCGAGGATTGCAGCTTCAGCACCGGTGGCGTATTCGATTGTTCGGGCGGGCGCGCGACCTACTGAGGTCCGCTCCCGAGGCGTGTAACATCAAGGCGACAGACCATGAGCCGGGCCCGGCAGGCAGAGATATTGATGCGGAACGAGGCTTTCTACACGGCCTTCACCACCCGTGATCTGGCGGCGATGGAAAGCCTGTGGGCCTCGGAAATGCATGTGAGTTGTATCCATCCGGGCGGCACGCCGCTTTTCGGCCGGGAGGCCGTGATCGAGAGCTGGGTGCGTATCCTGTCCAGCCCGGTCCGCTCCTCGCTGCAATGCCTGGAGCCGAAGGCTCATTTCCTGAGCGAAGATCTGGCCCTTGTCGTGTGCTTCGAGCGGCACGGCAACGAGACCCTGACCGCGACGAACATTTTCGCCTTCGAGAGCGCCGACTGGGTGCTGATCCACCACCAGTCGGGACCGGTTGCGTCGGAGGTCAGTGCGCTGGCGGATATTCCGGCACCGCGGTTGTTGCAATAGAGCGACGGCGGCGCGACCGTCACGGGGTGTTCATTTCCCGAGAGTATCAATCTGTGTCACCCCGGCCAAAGATAACGGTCAGGGAGAAGAGACATGGTTCGGTTGCGTCTAGTTCTGCTCGCACTTTGCGTCACGCTCGGGTTGGCCTTAGCACCGGCCCATGCGGCGGTGCAGGCGCCTTACTCCGGCACGGAAACCATTGCCACGGGAAAACCCTTTATCCCGTTCATCAAAGCATTGTCCGGCGCGATCAAGGCCAGGGGATTTAACATCGTCGGGATTGCCTGCGCGACATGTGCTGCAAAATCCCAGGGAGTGACGGTCCCTGGCAACCGGGTGTTCTTCTTCTTTAAACCGGCCTACGCAGTGCGTATGCTCGCCGCCTCGGAAGCGGCGGGGATTGAGGCGCCGATCCGCGTCTATGTAACGGAGGCCGGCGACGGCACGGCAGAGGTGACGTACCGCCTGCCGTCCCATGTTTTCGGCGCCTATGAAGTACCGGCCCTTGATGTGCTTGGAGCGGAACTGGACGCGGATGTGGAGGCCATTATTTTCGCTGCGAAAACCAACAGTTGAGCTGATGCAATCATGACCATTGCCGTTCCGTCTCTCCCGGTTACGCAACGCCCGCTCTTTTTGATATTCGCTTGCGCGGCTGTGGCCATTGCCGTCCTGCATTTGCAATATGCGGACTGGCGCCGCTTTTCCATGCTGGCGATCGGCTGCGGGCTCGGCGTTGCGCTGTATCACGCCGCGTTCGGTTTTACCGGCGCGTATCGCAAGTTGCTGGTGGAGCGTGATCTGAGCGGTATCGTCGCCCAGGCGGTCATGCTGGCCATCGCCATGATCCTGTTCGCGCCGGTGCTGAGCGCGGGCGGTGCCTTCGGTCTGAAGGCGGGCCCGGCGATCGCGCCGCTCAATGTCTCCCTCGTTACCGGCGCTTTCATCTTCGGTCTCGGCATGCAGCTCGCAGGCGGCTGTGCGTCGGGCACACTCTTTACCGCCGGTGGCGGCAATGTCCGGATGATCGTGGTGCTGGTCTTTTTCTGTGCCGGATCGTTCTGGGGCTCGCTTGACCTGCCGTTCTGGCGCACGCTGCCCAGTCTGGGTGCGGTCTCTCTCGGCCGGGAGTTCGGCTATGTGGGCGGCATCGCAATCCAGCTTGCGATGCTTGGCGCTATTCTCGGCGCTCTCTGGCTCTGGGGTGCGCGGATCAGGCAGCCGCTCTGGGGTGGCGATAAGGCGTTGAGCTGGCGGACACTCGTTCATGGTCCATGGCCGTTGCTGCTTGGCGCGATCATGCTGGCGCTGCTCGGCTTTGCCACCTTGCTGGCAAAGGGTTTCCCCTGGGGAGTGACCTGGGGCTTCACGCTGTGGGGTGCCAAGGCCGCAATGGCGCTTGGCTGGGACCCGGCAAGCAGCAGTTTCTGGACACCGGCCTGGCGGCAGGGCGCGCTGCGTGCGGATCTGTTGATGGAAGCAACGTCGCTGATGAATATCGCGATCATTCTCGGCGCCGGGATGGCGGCATCCCTTGCTGGCAAGATCGCGCCGAACCTGCGCATCGGCTGGCGCCCGTTCCTCGCGGCTGTCATTGGCGGGCTGATGCTCGGCTACGGTGCCCGGCTGGCCTATGGCTGCAATATCGGAGCGTTCTTCGCAGGTATATCCTCGACCAGCCTGCATGGTTGGGTCTGGATCTTCGTGGCGATGGCGGGGAACGTGATCGGGGTCAGGTTGCGGCCGCTATTTCGCCTCGCCTGAAAATGCTCTGAATCCGACTGGGTGTTTCACATGCGACAAAAATTATATATTTATTAGGACGTTATCGATTCCTTAGCCGTCAGATAGTCGTTTTTTGCATGCCTCAATCGGTGGTTGCGGGCGTAGCGTGAACAAATTGTTCCCGCGTCCGGAAGTCTATCTGATGCCTGCCGCTCTTCCCGTTGTCGCCGCTTCTGCAGGATATGGACGCGGCATTGCCTGCCAGCTCACCGCCGTCTTCCTGTTCGCGATCATGGGTATTCTGGTCAAGGGTCTTGGCGACTCCTATCCGACGTCGCAGATCATCTTCTTCCGGAGCTTGCCGGCACTGCTGCCGTTGTTCCTCTATCTGCCGGCTCAGGGCGGCTGGCGCGCGCTGCTGACCAAGCGGCCCGACCTGCAGTTCATCCGGGCGTCCGTCGGTGTCGTCTCCATGTTCGCAGGCTTCTACGCGCTCTCCCAGATGGATTTCGCGACCTACGTCACAATCAGCTTCTCCGCACCGCTGTTCGGCACGTTGCTGGCCATCCCGTTTCTGGGTGAGAAAGTCGGCATCAAGCGGCTCGCCGCCGTGCTGACCGGTTTCGCCGGTGTAGCGCTGGCCGCCGCACCGGATGGCAGCGAGGTCAGCCTTTATGCTCTGCTCGCGCTGGCCGCGGCTTTCGCCTATGGCTCCATCATGGTGGTCATGCGCAAGCTCGGCAGCATCGACCGGAGCGCGGCGACGGTGTTCTACTTCACCCTCGCGGGCGTGATCGTTGGCGGCGCCATCATGCCGTTCGAATGGGTGACGCCGACCTTTGTCGATCTCGCCCTGCTGATCGGCGTGGGTCTGATCGGCGGTGTCGCGCAGATGTTCATGACGGAAGCCTTCCGTCAGGCGCCGACTTCCGTGATCGCTCCGTTCGACTACACGGCCATGCTCTGGGCCGCGACCCTCGGCTATCTGGTGTTCGGCAATATCCCGTCGAACCAGGTGATCGCGGGCGCCAGCATCATTTGCTGCGCAGGTCTGTTCATCCTCTATCGTGAGACCAAGCTCGGCCTGAAAAAGCCGAAGCTGAAACGCTCCAGCCTCTAGGCATGCCGCCTACCGGATGAGCCGCGCCACTTCCGCCTGGAGGTGCGGCAAGATCTCGCCCTCGATCCAGGGATTCTTCTTGAGGATATTGCCGCTGCGCCAACTCGGGTGCGGCATCGGCAGATAGAGTGGTGCATAGTCGCGCCAACTCTGGACGGTTTCCGTCAGGGTCTTTTTTCGCGCCTTCCCGAGATAATGTTTCTGGGCATACATGCCGGCCAGGATCACCAGATCGATCCGCGGCATGTGGCCGAGCAGTTCCGCGTGCCATTGCGGGGCGCATTCCGGTCTTGGCGGCGCGTCCCCGCCGTTGGGCAGCACGCCGGGATAGCAGAAGCCCATCGGCATGATGGCGATCCGCTCGGAGGTGTAGAAAGTCTCCCGATCCAGACCCATCCATTCCCGCAGCCGGTCACCTGAGCGGTCGTTCCAGGGAATACCGCTCTCGTGCACCCGGGTGCCTGGAGCCTGTCCGACAATCAGGATGCGGGCGCCGGGACGCGGCACCACGACGGGGCGTGGGCCGAGGGGCAAATGGTCGGCGCAGGTGCGGCAGGCGGAAATCCGCGTGACAAGAATTTCAAGCGGATCAGGCACGGCGGCGGTCGAAGCGGCGCCGTTCCCGGTATGGCCGTCTGAGGACCAGACGCCAGATCAGGGCCAACAGGGCGTGCAAAATCCAGGCAACCAGAACGCCGACGATGGCAAATCTCGGATCGATTGTCAGTGTCGGCTTGAAGGCCTCCCATGTGGCGGGGCCGACCACGGGATCGAGATGCTGGAAAGCGATCCAGGGGCGCATCATGTAGGGCGCTTTGGCGAGCTCGACGAGCGCCTCGTCGAGCGCCTCGGCCCGGTCGCGCCGGCGCAGCATGTTGTCGGCCCCGGACCGGATCGCTTCATCCTCTGACGCCCGGTACCGGTCCGCGAATTCCTTGAGGGACAGGCCGAAGGCGCCTGCATCCTCAACGTCCTTCTTGTGCGCGGCCATGGCCTCGTCCCGCGCGCCGCCGAGGCGCTGTTCATATTCCTGGACGAGTTGCGGGATCTGGGAGCCGCCAATGCCGCCGGCGGCGATCATGGCGATAAGGATCAGGTCCCGTAACATTTTCATCGCTGGTCCCCTACGCCGCCTGGCCGAAAGACTGGCCGTGCGGCATATCGTTTATCCCGAGATGTCGTGCCAATGTCTGGCCGACATCGGCGAAGCTGGAGAGATGCCCGAAGGCGACATCGGGTCTGGCACCGCCGAGGGCCAGCACAGGGACATTCTCGCGTGTATGGTCTGTGCCGCGCCAGGTCGGATCGCAACCGTGGTCGGCAGTGATGACGGCCAGATCGCCGGGGCCAAGCAGGGCTTCGAATTCCGGCAGGCGGCTGTCGAAGGCTTCGAGCGCTGCGGCATATCCAGCCGGATTGCGGCGGTGGCCGAAATGCACATCGAAATCGACGAAATTGACGACGATAAGGCTATCGGACCCGGCAGCGCGTGTCTCCTTTAGGAGCAGGTCGAACATCGCATCATTATCCGGTGCCTTCACCTCCCGGCCGGTGCCGTCATGGGCGAAGATGTCGCCGATCTTGCCGATGGAGATGACAGAGCCGCCACGATCCGTTTGGCGTTTCAGCAGTGTCGGAGCAGGCGGCAGTACGGAATAGTCCCGCCGGTTGGCCGTGCGCCGGAAACTGGCGCTGTCTTCTCCGACAAAGGGGCGGGCGATCACCCGGCCGATTTTCAGCGGGTCGACAAGCGTGCGCGCCGTCTCGCAGAGACGCAGTAGACGGTCGAGCCCAAAATGCTCTTCATGCGCGGCGATCTGCATCACGCTGTCGGCGGAGGTGTAGAAGATCGGCTTGCCGGTGCGGATGTGCTCCTCGCCAAGCTCCTCGATGATGACAGTGCCGCTGGCATGCCGGTCGCCGAGCCAGCCGGGCAGATCGGCGGCCTTCATCAGCCGCTCCATCAGGTCGCGCGGGAAGCAGGGTTCAGTTTCCGGGAAATATCCCCAGTCAAAGCTGACCGGCACACCGGTCAGCTCCCAGTGCCCGCTCGGTGTGTCCTTGCCGTTACTGATCTCCGAGGCATATCCCCAGCTTGCCTCCGGCGAGGCCGCTGTAAGGCCGGGCGCGGGCTTTCCCGTACTGGCTTCGAGCGCACTTCCGAGTCCGATCCGGCAGAGATTGGGAAGGCAAAGAGGACCGGAGCGCTGCTCGTTTTCTCCGCGTCCGTCAGCGCAGGCTTCCGCGATATGGCCGACTGTATTCGAGCCGGTATCCCCGAACGCCTCGGCATCGGGGGCGCCGCCGATGCCGACGGAATCGAGAACGATGAGGAATGCCCGGGCCATCAGGTGACAATCTCGATAATGGGGGAGGCCTCATCCGGCGTACCATTGCCGATGCTGAAAGCTTGCTTCAGTGTTTCGGCCGCGCGGGCGGCGTCCTCCTCGTCCTTCGCATGAACGACCGCCAGCGGCTGCTCGCCGTCGACGGTATCGCCGAGCCCGGCGATTTCGGTCAGTCCGACGGAGCGGTCGATGCGGTCCTCTGCCCGCTGCCGTCCACCGCCAAGCTCGACCACGGCGAGGCCGATCCGACGAGTGTCGATTGCCGTCACCGTTCCGGTGCGGTCGGCATGGACAGAAACAACATGCGCAGCCTTGGCAAGAGCTTTGGTGTCGCGCAACAGATGGGTCGGCCCGCCAAGACAGGAGACCATGCGCTCGAACCGTTCGGCGGCCGCGCCGGAGGCGAGGGTACGCAGCAATTTTTCCCGGGCGCTCTCCCGATCCGGTGCGAGTCCGCCGGTGACCAGCATTTCCGCGCCGAGCGCGATTACAACCTCATGCAGACGGTCGTCGCGCCGTTCGCCGGTGAGGTAATCGATGGTCTCGCGCACTTCCACGGCATTACCGGCGCTGTGGCCGAGCACCTGATTCATGTCCGTGATGATTGCGGTGGTCGGCAGTCCGGCGCCGTTCGCTACATCGACGATGGAGCGGGCAAGGGCGCGGGAGCCGTCGAGCGTTTCCATGAAGGCACCGGAGCCGGTCTTCACATCCATGGCGAGGCCCTGCAGCCCGGCGGCGAGTTTCTTGGAGAGGATCGAGGCTGTGATCAGGGGAATGGATTCCACCGTCGCCGTCACATCCCGCACGGCATAAAAGCGCCTGTCCGCCGGGGCGAGATCTTCAGTCTGTCCGATGATGGCGCAGCCTGCCTGCTCGACCGCCTTGCGGAAACGGGAGACTGACGGCGCTGTCTCGTAGCCACGGATTGAGTCCAGTTTGTCCAGCGTGCCGCCGGTATGGCCGAGCCCGCGTCCGGATATCATCGGCACGAAGCCGCCGGTGGCAGCGACCATCGGGGCCAGCATCAGGCTGACCTTGTCGCCGACCCCGCCGGTCGAATGCTTGTCCAGGACCGGGCCGCCGAGCGTTTCCGCATCCCAGTCCATCACATTGCCGCTGTCCCGCATCGCCAGGGTCAGGGCGACGGTCTCTTCGGTTTCCATGCCATTCAGGAAGACGGCCATGCCGAAGGCGGCAATCTGTTCCGGGCTCGCTTCGTCGCTGGTAATCCGTTCGACAAAGGTCGCGATCTCGGCCTCCGAGAGAGCGGCGCGGTCACGTTTCTTGCGGATGATTTCCTGGGTCAGCATGGCGGTAGTCTCTCACTCTTTGTGCCCAAGTGTCTTCAACAGAGCGTCGAGCAGACTGCTGGCACCGAAACGGAACGTCTCCGGTGTCGCCCAGCCCGGTCCCATGATCTTGTCGGCGAGCCGCAGATAGGCAATGGCCTGCTCCGTTGTGCGAATGCCGCCGGAGGGTTTCAGGCCGACCGGCTTGCCGCTCTCCCGGATGGCTTCCAGCATGATATGGGCAGCTTCCAGAGTGGCGGAGACGGGTGTCTTGCCGGTGGAGGTCTTGATGAAATCCGCACCGGCCGCAATCGCGTCCCGGCTGGAGCCGGCGATGGCGTCGGCGGTCTGCAACCGGCCTGTTTCCAGAATGACCTTGAGGTGTGCGTCGGGTCCGCAGGCTTGCTTGCACGCGCTGACAAGATCCCCGGCGATGGCGGTATTGCCGTTCAGCCAGCTGTCATAAGGCCAGACCACGTCCACCTCATCCGCGCCATCCGCAACGGCCTGTTTCGTAACCGCGATAGCGCCCGCGATATCCGGGCGGCCATGCGGGAAGTTCGAGACCGTGGCAATGCGGACAGTCGTTCCGGCAAGTGCGCTCTTTGCCTGCGCCACGAATGCCGGCCAGATGCAGACAGCGGCGACCGGCCCGGCGGGCGTCACGGCGCGTTTCAGCATGGCACCGACCGAGGCCGGAGTGTCATCGTCTGCAAGACTCGTCAAATCGAGCATGGACAATGCGCGGCCGGCTTCAGTCATGAATTGGGTCCTTCAGAAATTCCAGCAGCAGGCGGGTCATGGACTCCGCGATCGTCGCGCCTTGGGCCAGTGTGTGTTCGTGGTCGAGAATTTCGTTCGCAACCATGCCCGCGCCGAAATTGGTTATACCGGAAATTGCGGCAACCCTGAGGCCCGCATGCCGGGCGGCCAGCACTTCCGGCACCGTCGACATGCCGACGGCATCGGCGCCGAGGAGGCGGAAGGCGCGGATTTCCGCCGGGGTTTCGAAGTTCGGGCCGAGCGCCCAGAGGTAGGTGCCTTCATGCAGCGCCACATCCTCCGCCTCGGCGCTGCGCCGGAGCGCGTCCCGCAGGCCGATGTCATAGGCCTGTGTCATGTCGAAGAAGCGCGGTCCGAGTGCCGGATCGTTCGGGCCGATCAGCGGATTGGCGCCGGACCAGTTGATATGGTCCGTCAGCATCATCAGGCCGCCTTGCGCCATGTCTTCCCGAAGGCTTCCGGCGGCGTTGGTCAGTACCAGCGTCTCGACACCGAGCAGGGCCAGCGCCCGCACCGGCAGAACGACGTCGGACAGCGGATGGCCTTCATAGGCATGTGCCCGGCCCTGCAGGACGAAGACTTCGCGGCCCGAAAGCGTGCCATGGATCAGGCGGCCGTGGTGGCCTTCGACAGCAGGTTTCGGAAAGCCGGGGATGTCGTCGAAAGAAACCGAGGCCGGGTTTTCCACCGCATCGGCGACGGGGCCGAGCCCGCTGCCGAGGACCAGTGCGATCCGGGCGCTTCGGCCCGGCAGAGCTGCGCGGATAGCCTTGGCCGCTATGCTGTAAGGGGTCACGTCCGCTCCTTCACATAGGGGGTGCCGCTGGCTTTTGGGGCGATGGCCTTGCCGATGAAGCCGGCCAGCAGGACGACGGTCAGAATGTAGGGCAGGGCCTGCAGCAGCTGAACCGGGAAGATGCCGATTACCGGCAGCTCGACGCCCTGCAGGCGGACAGCCATGGCGTCGAGAAAGCCGAACAGCAGGCAGGCGAACAGGGTCGGCACCGGCTTCCACTTGCCGAAGATCATCGCCGCCAGCGCCATGTATCCCTTGCCTGCCGTCATGTCGCGCACGAAGGCGGCGGAATGGGCGGTGGAGAGGTAGGTCCCGGCAATGCCGCAGAGGGTCCCTGCGATCACCAGTGCGCTGTAGCGCAGGCCGGTGACGCTGATCCCGGCAGTATCGACCGCCGCCGGGTTTTCGCCGACAGCCCGCAGCCGCAATCCGAACCGGGTGCGGTAAACCACCCACCAGGTCAGCGGCACGACGGCAAGGGCGAGATAGACGAGGATGTTGTGCCCGCTGATCACCTCCGCATAGAGCGGCCCGATCACCGGAATGCTGCGTGCGGCATCCGCGAAAGGCAGGGCATGTTCAGTAAAGCGCGCGGAGGCATCGAGGGTCGGCGTCCGGCCGCCCTGATGGAACCAGGCGATGCCGAGCACGATTGTCAGCCCGGCGGCCACGACATTGATGGCAACGCCGCTGATCACCTGATCGCCCCTGTGGGTGATGCAGGCAAAGCCGTGCAGCAGCGCCAGACCGATGGAGACGGAAATTCCCATGCCGAGCCCGGCCCATGCCGAGCCGGTGACGGCAGCGGTCGCGGCGGCGGCAAAGGCAGCCGCCAGCATCTTGCCCTCAAGTCCGATATCGATCACGCCCGAGCGTTCCGAGAACAGACCGGCCATGGCGGCCAGGATCAGCGGCGTGGCGACGCGCAGCGTGGCGTCGAGGGTGAGCAGGATCAGGAGATAGGTGTCCGCCATGATCGCCCCCTAGCCCCGCGCCGGCATGAGCCGGCCGATCAGCCGCGCGACCAGCGGATTGAACATGTAGGCGAGCGCGCCGGAGAACAGGATGATGAAACCCTGGATGACGATTACCATGTCGCGGGTGATCTGCTCGAACTCGAAGTCGAGCTCCGCGCCACCCTGATAGAGGGTACCGAACAACAGGCTGGCCAGCACGATGCCGATCGGATGATTACGTCCCATCAGGGCGACGGCGATGCCGGTGAAGCCGTATCCGGCGGTGAAGTTCAGCAGCAGCTTGTGCTGCACGCCCATGATCTCGTTGATGCCGACCATGCCGGCCAGCATTCCGGAAAGTGCCATGGTCCAGAAGATCGTCTTCTTCGGATCGATCCCGGCATAGATCGCCGCCGTCTCGTTCCGGCCGACCGTGCGGATGGCATAGCCCCATCGGGTGCGCCAGATGAAGATGGCGACGAGGACGGAGGCGATCAGGGCAAGGACAAAGGAGAGGTTCAGCGGCGAGCGGGAGACGTCTATCCCGATGACGGCGAACATCTGGTGCGCCATCGGCAGCCAGGCGCTTTCGGCGAATTCCCGGCTTTCGGGGGACATCTGCCCCGGCTTGATCATCACATTGACCAACAGGTAGACCATCAGCGCCGAGGCGATGAAGTTGAACATGATGGTGGTGATGACGATGTGGCTGCCGCGATAGGCCTGCAGCCAGCCCGGCACCGCCGCCCAGATCCCGCCGAACAAGGCGGCCCCGATCATGGCCAGCGGCAGCAGCGCGTACCAAGGCAGCAGCCCGTCCAGTGCCAGGATGACAAGCCCGACGCCAAGCCCGCCGATATAGGCCTGCCCTTCGCCGCCGATATTGAACAGCCCGGCATGGAAGGCGACCGCGACGGCAAGGCCGGTGAAGATGAAATTGGTCGTGTAATAAAGCGTGTAGCCGATGGCCTCGTCATAGCCGAAAGCCCCGTAAAGCATGACGTCCAGCGCTTCGATCGGGTTTTCGCCGAGCGCCAGGATGACAAGAGCGGAGACCGCGAGCGCGGCGAGGATGTTCAGTGCCGGAATAACCCCGACATCGACCCATTTCGGGAGCTTGATCGGCTGGCTCATGCGGCTTTGTCACCCTCGGGACTGCCCTGAGGGGCATCGTCTTCTGAAATGTTCGCCATCATCAGGCCGATCCGTTGCGGGTCCGCATCGGCGGCCATCATCTCGCCGACGATACGGCCGTCGGACATGACGAGGATGCGGTCGGAGAGAGACATGATCTCCTCCAGCTCCACGGATACCAGCAAGACCGCGGCGCCTTGGTCGCGCATGGCGACCAGGGTGTTGTGGATGAACTCGATGGCGCCGATATCGACACCGCGCGTCGGCTGGCCGACCAGCAGCAGCTTCGGCTCGGTTTCCAGCTCCCGGGCCAGCACGAGTTTTTGCTGGTTCCCTCCGGAGAAACTGGCTGCCGGGAGGTGCGGGTTCGGTGGACGCACGTCATAGCGCTCCATCTCCGCCGCACAGTCGGCGATGGCCGCTTCCCGGTCCAGCAGCAGACCGTTGTTGTACTGATCCCAGTCCTGGTGGCCGAGAATGTGGTTTTCATGCGCCGGGAAAGCGGTGACCAGCCCCATATGGTGCCGGTCTTCCGGCACATGGGCGATGCCGAGACCGCGTGCCTCATGCGGATTGTAGGGTGTCGCGGCGGACACCGTGCGGGTGCCGTTTATCGAAAAAGAGCCACCTGAGAGTCGCTGGATACCGGCCAGCGCCTGCAGCAACTCGCTCTGCCCGTTCCCGGCAACGCCGGCGATGCCGACGATCTCGCCCGCGTGGACCGTGAAGCTCACCGCTTTGACGCGGTCAACGTCCTGCGCATCTGTGACGGTGACATTGTCGGCCTGCAGGATGGTCTCGCCGATTTTCGGCTCCGGCTTGTCCACACGCAGTAGAACCTTGCGGCCGACCATCAGTTCGGCGAGCTCCTCGGCGCTGGTCTCCGGTGTCTTCCGGTGCGCGACCATCTCGCCGAGCCGCATGACCGACACGCTGTCGGTGGCGGCTAGGATTTCACGCAGTTTGTGGGTGATCAGGATAATGGTGACGCCGCGCTCCCGGAGGGCATCCAGGATCTCGAACAGCCGGTCCGCTTCCTGCGGCGTCAGTACACCGGTCGGCTCGTCCAGTACCAGGATGCGGCAGCCGCGGATGAGTGCCTTGAGGATTTCGACCCGCTGCTGCTGGCCGACCGAAAGGTCGCCGACAAGCGCGTCCGGGTCGACCGTCAGCCCGTAATCCCGGGACAGCCGCGCCAGCTCAGCCCGTGCCGCCCGCTCACCCTTGTCGAGCAGCGCGCCGCCTTCGGAGCCGAGCATGACATTGTCGAGCACACTCATGGTGTCGACCAGCATGAAGTGCTGATGCACCATGCCGATGCCGAGATCGATGGCGGCCCGGCTGGATGCGATGGTTACCGGTGTGCCGTCGACCAGAATTTCCCCTGCATCGGCATGATAGAAGCCGTACAGGATCGACATCAGGGTCGATTTCCCCGCCCCGTTCTCGCCGACGATGCCGTGGATTGTGCCCGGCATGACGCGCAGCGTTACGTTCCGGTTCGCCTGAACCGGTCCGAAACTCTTACTGATGCCCTTCAACTCGATGGCGGGCGGCTCGCCGCCGCCCGCCATGGACTGTTGATGATCGGAGGTCATGTTTTCTGATGCGCGGCCTTTAGTACGGGCAGGTATTGTCGGCCATGTAGTCATGCACCTTGATCTCGCCGGACTTGATGCCCGCTTCGGCCTTTGCGACCGCAGCTTTCATCTCGTCGGTGATCATGTCCTTGTTATGCTCGTCCAGCGCCCAGCCGACACCGTTCTCGCCGAGACCGAGGACATTGATGCCCGGCTTCAGTTCGCCCGCCTTGGCGCTCTTGAAGACATTGTAGGCGGCGATGTCCACGCGCTTCAGCATGGAGGTCAGCATGGTGCCCGGATGCAGGTAGTTCTGGTTGCTGTCGACGCCGATGGCTTTCTTGCCCGCATCTTCTGCAGCCTGCAGCACGCCAAGGCCGGTGGAGCCGGCTGCCGCGAAGACAACGTCCGCGCCGCGGTCGAACTGGCTGCGGGCAAGCTCTGCGCCTTTGGTCGGATCGTTCCAGGCGGCCGGCGTGCTGCCGGTCATGTTCTGCAGAACCTCGACATCCTTGTTCGCCCACTGGGCGCCACCGACATAACCGCAGGCAAAGCGGCGGATCAGCGGAATGTCCATGCCGCCGACAAAGCCGAGCTTGCCGGTCTCGGAGGCTTTCGCCGCCAGCACGCCGACCAGGAACGAGCCTTCATGCTCGTTGAACACGATTGACTGAACGTTCGGCACATCGACGACGCTGTCGATGATGGCGAAGCTGGTGTCCGGATATTCCTTGGCGATCTTCTCGATGGCCGGACCCTGGGCGAAGCCGACACCGAGGATCGGGTTGGCGCCCTTGCGCGCCATGCGGCGGATCGCCTGCTCGCGCTGGGTCTCGTTGGTCACCTCGAATTCGAGATATTTGATACCGGATTCCTTGGCGAAGCGCTCGGCACCCTCGTAGACACCTTCATTGAAGCTCTTGTCGAATTTGCCGCCCATGTCGAACACGACGGCCGGCTTGAACTCGGCGGCATCGGCAGCGGCGCCGATACCGATTGCGGCGATTGCCGCGAATACCCACTGTTTCATTATGTGCCACCCCTGTTTATTAAGGCCGCTCAGGGCCTGTTCGCGGATTTCAATCCGTGCGGTAGTCTAAAAAAGAAACCCGCCGGAGTCCTGCTGCTTTTACCGATCAGTAAAATTGCGGAAAGCCCGCAGATTTCAACGGCCGCCGGGGATTAGCTGATGATTGGACCGCGTCTCAAGTCAAAAATGTTGGTTCAGGCCGGGTTGCGCCAGTGCATGGCGCTCGGCCTGACGGCGACCGTGGCGCGTTCCGGCGATGACGATGCGGGTACGGTGTATCTGAAGATCAACCGGCTTGGGCCGGGTTTCACCATCCTGGCGCTGGCCCGGGAGCTGGACGGCAGCCTGAAATGGCGTTCGCGGACGGGCGAGGAGCCGGTGCCGGAAGCCGAAGCGGATGCGGTGCTGGAGAAAGAACGCCGCATCGATCCCGATATTTGGGTTCTGGAAATCGAGGACCGCGAGGGCCGCAATCCGCTCGAAGACGCGCTGTTCTTCTGAGGCGAACCCAGGACCTGACGTAAAGCCGGTCCTGGGTTGGATAGATGTTTGTTCAGGTTATTCGGCGTCTGCCGCGACCTGGACCTTGACCATTTTGTCAGGGTCGACCGGCGGTTCGCCCTTCTTGATCATGTCGACGAATTCCATGCCTTCGGTGACTTCGCCCCAGACGGTGTATTGACCATCGAGGAAGCGGGCGTCCTTGAAGCAGATGAAGAACTGGCTGTCGGCGCTGTTCGGGCTCTGCGAGCGTGCCGCACCGACCGTACCGCGCTGGAACGGTGCATCGGAGAATTCGGCGTCCAGCTTCTGGCCGGATCCGCCCATGCCGGAACCGGTCGGGTCGCCGGTCTGCGCCATGAAGCCATCGATCACCCGGTGGAAGACGATGCCGTCATAAAAGCCTTCCCGGGCCAGTTCCTTGACCCGCGCCACATGCTTCGGGGCGAGGTCGGGCTTGAGCTCGATGACCACGCGGCCATTGTCGAGATCGATGAAGAGGGTGTTTTCCTGATCGCTCAAGGTTTCGATCCTTTTCTGAGTTTCTGGGAAGAGGTGAGCTGTGGACTTACTGAGCGTCCGCAGCCACCTGCAATTTCACGATATGATCCGGCGTGCGCGGCGGCTCGCCACGCTTGATCATGTCCACGAATTCCATGCCTTTGGAGACTACGCCCCAAACGGTGTATTTTCCGTTTAGGAACTGGCAGTCAGTAAAGCAGATGAACCACTGGCTGTCCGCGCTGTTCGGATTGCTCGACCGTGCCGCGCCAACGGTGCCGCGCACGAAAGGCGCATTGCTGAATTCAGCCTTCAGCTTCTGGCCGGAACCGCCCATGCCGGTGCCGGTCGGATCGCCCGTCTGCGCCATGAAGCCGTCGATCACCCGGTGAAAGATGATGCCGTCGTAAAATTTCTGCCGCGCCAACTCCTTGACCCGCGCCACGTGGTTCGGCGCGATGTCGGGGCGCAGCTCGATTTCGACGCGTCCATATTGAAGGTCGAGATAAAGCGTGTTTTCAAGATCCGCAGCGCGGGCCGGGCCGGTCAGCAGAACTGCCGTCAGCAGCACCAGCAGGGCGCAAAGGCGATTGGCCATGTATGCCTCCGAGAATGAGCGTTTCCGGCCGCACCATAGACGACCGCGCTCAGCGGGCAAGACCGAACAGGGTTTCAATATCCAGGTGGGCGTCCAGATGATCGGCCAGCCGGTCCAGTACACCGTCGATTTCCATTTCGAAACTGGTGTCTGAAAAGTGCGTGGCACCGAGTTCGGCGAGAAAGGCCCGGCGAAATTCGTCGCCGGAGAACATGCCGTGCAAATAGCTTCCCGCGATCTGCCTCGAGCGGGAGCAGGCACCGTCCCGGTGCGGGCCGCTGCCGTCATCGATGGTCGCGAAAGGGCGATCTCTGTCGGGGCCGTCGGTCCGGCCGATATGGATCTCGTAACCGGAAACCGGCTTGCCCGTGGCGGCGGTGCCGGTGATGCGGGTCAGGGCCTTTTCGGGCGACAGTACGGTTTCGACATCCAGCAGCCCGAGCCCGTCCGCCGATCCGACGGGGCCTTCCAGCCCATCGGGGTCATGCACCTTGCGGCCGAGCATCTGGTAGCCGCCGCAGATCCCGAGCACGCGGCCGCCGCGCCGGACATGGGCCGCAATATCCACGTCCCATCCCTGCGCCCGCAGGTCGGCAAGGTCGCCGATGGTCGATTTCGAGCCAGGAATCAGGATCAGTGCGGCATCGCCGGGCAGGGCGCGCCCGGGCTCCACGATATCGACCGTAACGTCAGGCTCCAGCCGTAACGGGTCGAGATCGTCGAAATTGGCGATACGGGAAAGCCGCGGAACCGCGATCCTGATCGGTCCCGCTGCTTCGTGGACCGCGCTTTCAAGAGCGACGGCATCTTCGGCCGGGAGTTTCCGGGCCTCGGGAAAATACGGCACGACCCCGAGCGAAGGCCATCCGGTCCGCTCGGTGACGATGCGTAACCCTTCGTCAAACAGCGAGACGTCGCCGCGAAACTTGTTGATCATGTACGCGGCAATGCGCGTCCGGTCTGCCTCCGGGATCACCGCATGGGTGCCGACCAGGGAGGCGATGACGCCGCCGCGGTCGATATCGCCGATCAGCACCACCGGGCAGCCCGTGGCTTCGGCAAAGCCCATATTGGCGATGTCTCCAGCCCGCAGGTTGACTTCAGCCGGGCTACCGGCGCCTTCGACGAGGATCAGGTCGGCGTCTTCCTTCAGACGGGTGAAGCTTTCACGGACCGCTCCCAGCAGTTCCGGTTTCATGGCCTGATAGTCGCGGGCCTTCGCATGGCCGCGCGCCTTGCCATGCACGACCACCTGGGAGCCGAGATCGGTTTCGGGTTTCAGCAATACCGGGTTCATGTCCGTATGCGGCTCGAGACCGCAGGCGCGCGCCTGAAGCGCTTGCGCCCGGCCGATTTCGCCGCCATCGACCGTGACCGCAGCATTGTTGGACATGTTTTGCGGCTTGAACGGCCGGACTCTGAGGCCTTTCCGGGCCGCCAGCCGGCACAGACCAGCGACCAGAACGGATTTCCCGACATCCGATCCGGTCCCCTGAAACATCAGCGCTTTTGCCGTCATTTTCGCCACGCATCCCGACTAACCGATACAGGCTAATACCGCAGGTGATTTTGTTTGTCCTGTTTACGAAATGTTCAGGTTTAACGGGTAAAAAAAGTACCAAGCCAGAATTGTTTTACGGAACGATGAAGGCAACAGAACACTCGAGCCTTTCGACTTCGCTCCCTCCCTCTCGGCTCGAGCTAGGGCGGTCCTTCGGGGCCGCCCGACCTATTTGATCCCGACTGAAATCATAAGGTTTCCGCGCGTTTCTCATCAAATTCTAATACAGACCAATTTTGGTCCTTTATTTCGTATTGACAATCAGTCGCAAGAAGCATCATATGCGAATGACTCTTAATTGCGGGTAGCGCGCCATGTATGTGTGTCTGTGCAATGGATTTACGAATCGCTGTGTCGACAAGGCCATTGAGGCCGGTGCGCGCACAGTCGGTCAGGTTTATCAGAATGTGGGCTGCCGTCCGCAGTGTGGAACCTGCATGAATACCATTCGTGAACAGCTCTCGGCGCGGACCGGCGAGATTGAAATGTCTTCTACGGATGCTGCGTAGAACCGGAATTAAACGCTAACTCTTTGTTATATTGAGTATAGTTCGCAATATTGATTTGGCGAACGTACTTGGAATTATTCTAAACAGTGCTATCTTCCGCTCCGGGACATTCAATCTGGAGCAAGGCCTATGAAGGGCGACAGCAAGGTTCTCGAATTTCTAAACAATGGTCTGAAGGGCGAGTTGACCGCCATCAGCCAGTATTTTCTGCACGCCAAGATGTTGCAGGACTGGGGTTTTTCGAAACTCGGCAAGCACGAGTACGATGAGTCCATCGACGAGATGAAGCATGCGGAAACGCTCATGGCCCGCATTCTGTTCCTCGAAGGCGTGCCTAATCTGCAGTATCTCGACAAGCTGCTGATCGGCGAGGACGTCAAGGAGATCTTCGAAGGCGACATGAAGCTCGAGCTGGACGGGATCGCCAACTACAAGGCCGGCATCAAGCATTGCGAGTCGGTCGGCGACTATGTGACCCGCGATCTCTTTGCCGAGATCCTCGAAGATGAAGAAGGTCACGTCGATTACATTGAGACCCAGCTCGGCATGATCGAGAAGATGGGCATGCAGAACTATCTGCTGCTGCAGTCTGAAGCGAACGAAACGGACTGACGCAAATCTCCTGAATGGATTTGCTGCGGATTAGGACATCCTGCCGGTAGGCAGGGTGTCCTTTGCGTTTAGGCTCCGGCATTTCTGAGCGGGCTTATGCATCTGATACCGCTGTCGCGCCGGATGCAAACACGGTCTGCGCCAGAAGCAGTGCGGCCTGCGCGGTTGCCTGAATGCTGACCTGCTCCATCCACATGCCCAAACGGGACTCCACCAGGTCGGTCTGCCGCTGACGTGCAGCATTGAGCATCCGCAGCAGTACCTGCTCATCAATGCTCAGTGGGGCGGCCGGTGTGGTGGCGATAGCAAGGCGGCGCCGGCTGCCGAGGACCAGCATGGTCATCATCCGGTTCAGCGGTACGAGAGCGGAAACCAGCCCCGAAAACTCGAACGCTTCCAGAACCGAGCCGGTTGCGCAGCGACGCTCCTTGTGGGCGCGCATCCATTGCCGCATGCCCCAGAGGATCAGGGCTTCGAACTCGTCCAGCGCAGGTGTGACCAGTGTCGAAGGGAGTGGGCCACTCCCTGTCCGAGCCTGAAATCCGGTTTGTCCTGTCAGCAGGTGCTGCACGATCTATCCCTCCCATCGAATGGTCAGGACAGGTTAGTGATTATGAGAATGAGTTGCAATTAAAAGAATTCACCTCACGGGCGATTAGCCTGGATTTTTTCCGATCAATTCGAAGCAGGCCGAAACGATGGCCTGAAGACCCTCATCCGGATTGCCGAGCTCCACGGACCCGGCAGCCATGATGGCTTTTTCCAGGAGGGCATCGTCCCGGGCGGCGCGGACGAAGAATTGTGTCAGGGCCTTGCCGGGGAGTTCTTTTGCAGGATTGTTCAGTACACGCGTCGCGCCGAGGGTTTCGATCCGCTTAGCGGTCACCAGATGCTCCAGGTTCCAGGGCAGGATCGCTTGCGGGGTGCCGGCCATGGTTCCGGCAACTGCCGTTGAAAGCCCCCCGTGATGTACCAGAAGCCGCGCCTTCGGCATGACCTCGTTGAAAGGCAGGGGCGTCGGGCTGATTCGGAACCGGTCGGTGGAGTTCTTGTGCGCGGCATCGGAGCTGATGCCGCTGATATAGGCCAGTACCAGCAGATCGCTTTGCTTCAGGGCATCGACCGCCAGCTTCAGCAGCGGATGGGAGTGCGGCATGTAGAAAAACACACTGTCCGCCGGTCGTTGGTCCTTCGGTAACGGAGTGATGTCCGTCGGCATGTTGAAAGGTGGGACAGTCGCTTCTTCGCGATGGGCGGCATAGGGGTCGACGATTGACAGGGTGAGCGGAAAGGACCGGTCGCCATGAAAGGCATCGCTCAGATAGGGGAGCTGTTCTTCGCCGCGTAACCGAAGCACCTTGTTGATAATGGCGAGCAGATTCGCTTCATGCTCTTTTGAGAAGTCCTCCAGCGCATCTTGCCAGGGCCGGATCGGCGGCATCGGCCGGCCACCGGGCGGCATGGTGTAGCCGTTCCCGATGGTCAGGGACGGGATCCGGCCGCGCGCCGCGATATTCATGGTCGGACTGAAATCGCCGACCACCAGATCGGGCTGCACGGCAGAGAAGAGTCCGTTCCAGGCTTCGAGCCGGGCTGCGAAGCCACTTTCGTTGCCATAGCCGATGAGATTCAAAACGTCGGCGAAGGAATGGGTCGGCACCGTCCGTGCTTTTGGATCGGACGGCATGTTCCAGCGCGGGATTGGCAGCAGATGATAGCCGTCTGGCAGCTTACCGGTTCCGGGGTCCCAGAAGGCATCCGCGCGTTCCGTTTCCTGCAGGGCGAGAAAAATCTCCGCGCCCCGTTCCCGAAGCGCACGGGCGATCGGTTTGATCCTGTTGATGTGGCCTAAACCGGCCCCGAATTCCCACCCGAACAGAATGCGCATCAACCGTTACTTTTCAGTGCTTTGATTTCTCCGCATAGTGACGCGGCAGATTCGGAAAGCAAGCCGGGAAAGAACGGAATATGGAACAGCCGCGGCAATTGCCAGTCGGAGAGGAGATCTTCCTCGATCATGTGGCGCACTTCGTGCCGGATATGGCGGAGGCGCATCGCGAGTTCAACCGGCTCGGATTCGTGCAGACGCCCTTTACGGAGCACCGCCACAATCTTGACGAGGCGACCGAACCGGTACCGTCCGGCACGGCCAATCGCTGCATCATGCTGCCCGAGGGCTATATCGAGATCATCACGGTCTCGGATGCGTCCACGCCGCTCGGCGCGCGGGCGGCCGAACAGATGGAGCGCTATATAGGCCTGCATCTGATCGCCTTCTCCTGCGCCGATCCGGAAAGCGCACAGGGCCGGCTGACCCTGACGGGTTTTCATCCCGAGCCCCTGGTGCACCTTAAGCGTCCCGTCAGTCTGGCCAGCGGCGGCGAGGATGAAGCCAGCTTTACTGTTTGCAGAGTACGGCCGCAGGACATGCCGGAGGGCCGGGTGCAATATGTCGCCCACCATACCGAGGAGATCGTCTGGCAGGATCGGTGGCTACACCACGGCAATGGCATCGTCGCGCTGCGCGATGTGGTGGTCGGGGTTGAGACCCTCGACAAGGTTGCCGCTCGTTACTGCTGGTTCCTCAACCGGGGCGGCCCGAAACCGGTGAGCGAGCATGTCTGGCGAATCCCGCTTGAACGAGGCGGTGTGGTGATCGTCGATGAAGACGGTCTTGCCGATCTCGTCCCGGATGGCGAGTTGCCCGAGGACGGCCCTTTGATCGTCGGCTATGGGCTGCTCTCCGAAGACCTCGGGAAGACCGAAGCCTTCCTGCGGGAGCGCGGTTTCGCTCCGGAGGCGCTGGACGGCTATCTCCGGCTCTCATTGCCGGAAACCATAGGCGGTACCTTGTTTATTGCGGACGATGAGACGAAATTGCCGTGGATTACGGGATAGAGTCATAAAATCGCCAGCAAACGCGTGTAAAAGGGCCTCGGATTTAGGAGAGTTCAATTATGTCCAAGACATTGGTCGCGACGATGATGAGTGCGACGCGTCACACGCAGGAAGACTACGTTTTCACGGTCGATGACGATGAAATCTGGTCGAAGACACCGATCAAGATCATTCGTGCCTTCGCGGAATACGTCGACGAGAAGGTTTTTCCTGACGAGATGGTGGATTTCGAGATTAACGCCTCTTTCAAGAACGAAGAGCATAAATGCGTAACCGCGATGGGGCAGATGGTGTTCGAGCGCGGCCGGCTTCCCTTCACCCTGATGATTGGTGAGCGCGGGGAGAAGGACTAGTCCATGTCCCTGACCGCGATCGCCGTGAGTGATTTCTGATGACCGACGCTTCTTTGCCCGAGAGCTCCGCTCTTCCGCGCCTTGAAGGCCTGGAGCGTCGGCGTGCCTGGTGGCACCTGATGGCGCAGGATCACGGTGTCTTCCGCTCCATCTATCTGAACAAGCATCTGGTGCGGGGCGATCTCTGGCGTTCAGCGCAGCCGTCTCCGTGGCATCTGGAACGGTTGACCAAGGCCGGGTTCCGGACCGTTCTCAATCTACGTGGGTCGGAGCAGGACAATTACCGCTACCGGCTGGAACGGGAGACCTGCGAGCGGCTCGGGTTGAAACTGATCAGCCTGCCGATCCGGTCTCGTAGCCCACTGAAGCGGGAAACCATGATCGACGCCATCAATGTCTGGGATCAGCTTGAGGGTCCGACACTGATGCATTGCAAGTCCGGCGCGGATCGCACCGGGCTGATGAGCACGATATATCTGCATCTGAAGCATGACGTGCCGATGCGGGAAGCGATGGACCAGCTTTCCCTGCGCTTCGGACATGTGAGGCAGGGCAAGACCGGCGTTGTCGATTTCGTATTCGAGACATTCGCCGACCGTCATGACGAAACCGGGATCACATTCCGCGACTGGGTCGAGACGGAATATGATCCCGATGCATTGAAGGCTTCCTTCCGCGATCAGTGGTTCTATTCCCTGATCGTCGACAAGGTGCTGCGCAGGGAATAACCCGGTTTACGCGGCGATCTTGCCGCCCAGCTCATCCTCGATGAAGGCCCGGATAACCGCTTCCATGCCTTCATCCTGCGTAAAGCCGAGTGCTGCAGCTTTCTTGGTATTGAAGGCCGGCGGCCAGCCACGCACGATTTTCTCGATGAAGGGATCGGGCTCCCAGTCGATGCGGGAGGCGACGGCCGGTCCGGCGACATGTTCCAGCGCTTTCGCCATCTCTGCGACGGTGAGCGAAAAGCCTGGGAGCGAGACCGTGCGCGATGCGCCCCAGGCATCGCCCGCCAGATTGTGAGCGTGGACCGTGTTCTCGACGATGCTGCGCGGGGAGGCGAGCCACATCTTGGCGTCTCCGGCGACCGGACAGATAGCGCGCTCGCCTTGCAGCGGCTCGCGGAAGATCGAGCTGGCGAAGGTGGAGGCGGCCTTGTTCGGTTTGCCCGGGCGAACCACGACGGTCGGGAAGCGCAGGGAACGGCCATCCACGAAACCGCGCCGGCTATAATCCGAGACCAGCAATTCGCCGATGGCTTTCTGGGTGCCGTAGGAGGTCTGCGGCGTTGTTGCCGTCATGTCTTCGACGATATTGGGCAGGTCTCCACCGAAAGCGGCGCAGGAACTGGCGAAGACCATCTTCGGCGTGCCGTCGGCATGCCGGAGGATTTCCAGAATGTTGCGCGTAGCGTCCAGATTGACGGCCATGCCGAGTTCGAAATCCTCTTCTGCCCCGGCGCTGACGATGGCGGCAAGATGGAAGACGCTGTCGGTGTCGCCCGGGATGGCCTCGGCCAGCAGGGCGCTGTCCGTGATGTCGCCTGAGAGACTGCGCACCCGGCTATCGTCCGTCAGCGCGGCAGGCGCGGGGACTGTGTCCAGAAGGGTTAGCTCGGTGATGCTTTGCCGGCTGCCGTCGGCGGCGACAATCGCGTTGGAATCAAGCAGGCGGCGGGCCAGTTTCTGGCCGATGAAGCCTGTAGCCCCGGTTATGGTGATTTTCATAGGGACCACTCCTTCTTCCATGCAAGACCATCGACCGTTCCGGCTTCCGGCCGATATTCGCAGCCGACCCAGCCGTCATAGCCAAGCTCGTCCATCAGATCGAACAGGTAACGATAGTTGATCTCGCCGATGTCGGGCTCGTGCCGGCCCGGGACGCCCGCGATCTGAATATGCTCGATCAGATCGAGATAATCCTGCAAGTGGACCGCGAGATTCCCTTCCATGATCTGGCAGTGATAGAGATCGAACTGCAGCCGGACATTGTCGGCGCCGACGGCTCCCAGGATCGATTTGGCCTGGGCCTGATAGTTCAGGAAATAGCCCGGCATATCGATGTTGTTGATCGGCTCGATGATCAGGGTCTTTCCGCGTGCGGCCGCGATTGGCGCGGCCTTGCGCAGATTGGCTGTCAGGGTTTCCGTGCAAGCTTCGCGGGAGACGCCGTCGGGAACCATGCCGCTCATCACATGCAAGCGCGGGCAGTCGAGCGCATCGGCATAATCCAGTGCCCGCTCCAGCGCCTCGCCGAAACGGTCTTCCCGTCCCGGGATTGCAGCGAAACCGCGGTCTCCCGCTTCCCAGTCGCCCGGCGGAAGGTTGAACAGAGCCTGTTCGAGGCCGGCATCCTTGAGGCGCGCCCGGATTGTTTCGGCCGGAAAATCATATGGAAACAGGAACTCGACGCCCTTGAAGCCGGCATCGGCCGCGGCCTGAAACCGGTCGAGGAACGCGTGCTCCTGAAACATCATGGATAGATTGGCTGCCAGTCTTGGCATGAACACCCCCCTTGGTTGCCGGTCCTTGAAATTGCCGGTTGTTGCACGGACCCGCGCTTGATTGGAGACGCAGCCTACAGCAGACTGCGCTGCCCAATCCAGAAACTGATTTTCCAAGGGAGACATGCGGTTATGGCGCCAATTCTTGGCTGTATCGCGGACGATTTCACCGGAGCCACGGACCTTGCGAACATGCTTGTGCGCGGCGGCATGCGGACCGTGCAGTTGATCGGCGTCCCCGATGAGAACACGGCTGTTCCCGAAGCCGATGCCATCGTCGTCGCTCTGAAATCCCGAACCAATCCGGTGCAGGAGGCCGTCTCCCAGTCGCGCGCCGCGCTGAAATGGCTGCAAAGTGCGGGGTGCCGCCAGTTCTTTTTCAAATACTGCTCTACATTCGATTCGACCGACGAGGGTAATATCGGGCCGGTGACGGATGCGCTGATGGCCGATCTGGAGACGGACTTCACGATTGCCTGTCCGGCTTTCCCCGAGACGGGGCGGACGATTTTCAAGGGGCATCTGTTCGTCGGCGATCAGCTTCTGTCCGACAGTCCGATGCGGAATCATCCCCTGACACCGATGACGGACAGCAATCTCGTGTCGGTCCTGCAACGACAAACTAAAAAACCAGTTAAGCTGATCCAATTCGCTACCGTCGAGGCCGGTCCGGAGGCAATTTCAGCGGAAATCGAGGCATTGAAATCAGCCGGAGGCGGTATCGCCATTGTTGATGCCGTTCTTGATCGTCATTTGTTTTCAATAGATTGCGCTTTGACTGATCTTGCACTGATCACCGGTGGCTCCGGTATCGCCCTTGGGCTTCCAGAGAACTACCGGCGGCAGGGCTTACTGAAGGAAACAGCCGGTGCGGACGTAATTCCGACTGTTCCAGGGCACGCCGCGGTACTCGCCGGGAGCTGTTCCGTCGCAACGCTCGGGCAGATCGACCGGTTCAAGGCGGATTATCCATCCGTTGGCATTGACCCGCTGCGTTTGGCGGATGGTGAAAATGTGGTCGAGGAAGTGCTCGACTGGGCGCGTGAGAAGGTTTCGGCGGGCCCGGTGCTGGTTTATGCCAGCCAGCCGGCGGAGACTGTGCGTGCCATACAGGACCGTCTGGGCCGCGCGGAGGCGGGAGCGCTGGTCGAAGAGGCAATGGCTGCGATTGCAACAGGACTGGTTGCGTCGGGGGTCCGGCGCCTCGTGGTCGCGGGCGGTGAGACGTCTGGCGCTGTCGTGTCCGCACTCGGCGTAACAGGGCTCAGGATCGGTGCGCAGATTGATCCCGGGGTCCCGGCAACAGTCTCGCTGGGAGACGCGCCCATCGCGCTGGCGCTCAAGTCCGGTAATTTCGGCGGCCCGGACTTCTTCGCCAAGGCGTTGGCTGCCATGCCATGACCCGGTGAGGGCTCCTGGACGACTCAATAGGAGCTGTTGTTAAGGGGTATTGAATATAAGCGAGACCGAAGTTCCGAAGTTTGGATTGCTCCGGATTTGAATATCCACATTGTGGGGAGCAAGCTGTCTTTTGATGATCGATAGCCCCCGGCCGGTTCCAAGTTCGCCTTCCGAGCCTTCCATTGGCTTGACCGGCAGGAACTGGAGAACTTCGGAAAGCTTGTCTGCCGACATTCCGGCCCCGGTATCTCGAACCACCATGATGACGGCTCCTGTTTTCGGGTCGATCTTGCCGATTACCGCGACCGTTCCGCCGGGCGGTGTAAACTTGATCGCATTCGTTATCAGGTTGCCAAGCACGTCTTCCAGGACAACTTGCGGGATTGGAAGTGCCGGAAAACTACGGTCGAACTGAACATAGAGAGAGACATTTTTTTCTTCCGCTAGCGCCGCATATCTTTCAACGGCCAGCTGGCAGAGGGCATGAGGGTCTGCCGACATGCTCGCGGCAGGCGCCTCATCCCTGTCCAGGAGCCGGTCGCAGATCCGGACAAGCGCATCGGCGGCATCGTGAGCAATTACCGAGTAGCGTTTATAGCTCGGGTGACTATGTGGCCCGTGTTTCTCGGACTTCAGAAGATGCGTATAGGCACGAAGCGCGCTCAATGCATTCCGCATCTCGTGCGCGATATCAGTGATCGCTTCCTTACCGCCACTTTGCATCGCTTCTGTATTCGCACCGTCCGGAGTGCGTCGATCATCAGTCAAAGGTGTCTCTCGCATGCCCATGGTGCGCTGCTTTTCGTCAACTTGTGGTAACGCAGCCGTGGCGCGAAATTCTTCGCGTCTCTGATTTCGGTGCAATGCACATCGGCGCGTTGCAAAACAATTGTTCCACTATACTGGCATACATCTGTATTAAAATGCAGCCTGGATACGAGCACCGAAATCAGAATTTTTTGCTAATGGGATTCTCGCATGATCGGCGTGCCGCTGCGGCCGACGAGAAAATCCAGGTCAGCCCCCTTATCGGCTTGTTCTACATGCTCAACGTAGAGTTTTGAGTACCCTCTGTCATAGGGTGATTTGAACCCGGGCCAGGCAGCTCGCCGGCGCTCCATCTCCTCGTCCGAGACGTCTAGGTGCATGCGCCGCGCGTCGACATCGACCTCGATCATGTCACCGTTCTGAACGAAGGCCAGTGGCCCACCCGCGGCGGCTTCCGGCGCCGAATGCAGGATGACGGTGCCATAAGCGGTGCCGCTCATCCGGGCATCGGAAATCCGGATCATGTCCTTGATGCCCTTCTTCAGGACTTTCGGCGGCAGGCCCATGTTCCCGACTTCCGCCATGCCCGGATATCCCTTCGGGCCGCAGTTTTTCAGCACCATGATGCAGGTCTCGTCGATATCGAGATCCGGATCGTCGATCTTTTCCTTGTAGTCCTCGATGGTCTCGAACACCACGGCCCGGCCGCGATGCTTCATCAGCTCCGGCGAGGCGGCGGACGGCTTGATGATGGCACCGTCGGGAGCAAGATTGCCGCGCAGGACGGCGATGCCGCCATTCGGCTTGAACGGCTTGTCCAGCGGGAAGATGACTTCCCGGTTCCAGCACTCCGCGTCCTTGTTGTTTTCCCAGAGCGTCCGTCCGTTGACTGTCTGCGCATCCTTGTGGATGAAGCCTTCCAGTTCCCGGATGATCGCGGGCAGCCCGCCGGCATAGAAGAAATCCTCCATCAGGAAGTCACCGGAGGGCATCAGGTTGAGCAGGCAGGGCACGTCCCGGCCGAGCCGGTCCCAGTCGTCCAGTGTGATGTCGATGCCCATTCGTCCGGCAAGGGCGAGCAGATGGACCACGGCATTCGTGGAGCCGCCGATCGCGCCATTGACCATGATGGCATTCTCGAAATTCTCGCGCTTCAGCACGTCCGACATCTTGATGTCCTGGCGCACCATGTCGACGATGCGGCGCCCGGCCATTTGGGACAGCACGTTGCGCCTGGAATCGACAGCCGGGATGGCCGCATTGTGCGGCAGGCCGGCGCCGAGGGATTCCACCATGGAGGCCATGGTGGAGGCGGTACCCATGGTCATGCAGTGACCGGCGGAGCGGGCATTGTCCTGCTCCGCATTCATGAAATCCTGCAGCGTCATCTCTCCGGCGCGGACCATCTCGGAGAATTTCCAGACATGGGTACCGCTACCAACCAGCTCGCCCCGATAGTGGCCGTTCAGCATCGGGCCGCCGGAGACGGTGATGGTCGGAAGATCGCAGCTCGCAGCCCCCATCATCAGGGACGGCGTGGTCTTGTCGCAGCCGACAAGCAGCACGACGCCATCCATGGGCAGGCCGCGAATGGCTTCCTCGACATCCATCGAGGCGAGGTTGCGGTACAGCATGGCCGTCGGCCGGAGCTGGCTTTCGGAGGTGGAGAAGACCGGAAACTCGACCGGCATGCCGCCGGCTTCGTAGACCCCGCGCTTCACCCGCTCCGCGATATCGCGGAAATGGGCGTTGCAGGGATTGAACTCGGACCAGGTGTTGCAGATGCCGATCACGGGGCGTCCGTCGAACATATCGGCGGGAATGCCCCGGTTCTTCATCCAGGACCGGTGCGCCCAACCATCCTTGTCGGTTTTGCCATACCAGTCGGATGAGCGCCGTTTGCCTTTATCCGGGTCGTTCTTGTTCGAATTGTCCCTGTTCGAATTGTCTGCGGCCATTACGCCGGTCTCCCCCTTGACCATCGTCCGGTTTCAGCGCCGGACGTTTTTTACATCTATTGCGAACCGTCTCACCGGTTCGCAATAGGGTCAAGGTGGTGACTGCGTAATGCGGCGGCTCAGCCGTTTTTAGCGGCCCAGTCCGTCAGCTTGGTCATGAATTCAACGCATTCCTCGATCTGGGAGAGTTCGATGAATTCGTCCGGCTGGTGCGCCTGCTGGATATAGCCGGGGCCGAAGATCACGCCTGGAACGCCGGCTTTCTGGAAGAAGCCGGCCTCGGTTCCAAAGGATACCGCACCGGATTGGTTGAGGCCGGTCAGGTGGCGGATCAGGTCTTCGGCGGCGGATTCCGTGTCTGGCACAAGCGGCGGCACGTCATTGACCAGTTCCATGGTCACGCCAGCTTCGGGAGAGACGGCCTTCAGGGCGGGGTTCAACTCGCTCTCGATATAGTCGCGGACCCGTTGCTCGATGGCTTCGCCGTCATCACCCGGATGCAGCCGCATACCCCAGCGGAACTTGGTGAACTCGGGGATGATATTGTGCGCGGTGCCGCCTTCGATGACACCAAGATCGATGGTGGTGTAGGGAGGATCGAACGGGCTGTCCTCATGCGCGTTTTCACGCAACTCGGTCTGGATTTGTTCCAGCAGATTGATGATCCGGGCCGCGAACATGATGGAATTGGCACCGCGATGCGGCTCGCTGGAATGGCCGGGTACGCCGCGCACCGTCACCATCAGGCTCCGGCTGCCCTTGTTGCCGCCGATGATCTTCATGCCGGTCGGCTCGCCGACCACAACGGCGATCGGCAGCGGCAGGTTCTCTGTCATGTCCTTGATCAGGCCGCGCACGCCGATGCAGCCGACCTCTTCATCGTAGGAGAATGCGAGATGGATCGGCGTCTTCAGGCCGCGCTTTTTCATCTCCGGCGCCATGGCCAGCGCGATGGCGCAGAAGCCCTTCATATCGGCGGTGCCGCGTCCGAACAGCTTCTTGTCGGCTTCCCACATCTTGAACGGCTCGGCGCTCCAGTCCTGGCCGTCGACCGGAACCACGTCGACATGACCGGAGAGAACAACGCCGCCCTTGTCTTCCGGGCCGATGGTGGCCCAGAGATTGGCCTTGGTCTTGTCCTCGTTGAAGGTCGTGCGCGTCGGAATGCCGTGGCTTTCCAGATAGTCTCGCGCGAAGTCGATCAGCTCGAGGTTGGACAGCCGGGACGTGGTGTCGAACGCGACCAGGCGGTCGAGCATGGAAATGGATTGGGCGAGCATCTCGCTCATGTCGCGATACCTTTCCGGGCAGCGCCTAGCGGCGCCAGAAGGAGGGAGAGAGCATCACCAGAACGGTGAACAGCTCCAACCTGCCGAGCAGCATGCCGAATGACAAGAGCCATTTTGCACTGGCTGGCAGGGAGTCGAAATTTCCGGAGGGGCCGATGATCGGGCCGAGGCCGGGCCCGACATTGCTGATAGCGGTCGCGGCGCCGGATACGGCGGTGATGAAGTCGAGGCCTATGAAGGCAAGCAAGGCCGCGATTGCCGCAAAACACAGCATATAGAGGAAGAAAAATCCCATCACCGATTCGGAGACCGTCTCCGGGATCGGTTTGCGGTTGTAGTAGGGAATGAAGACGCCATGCGGGCGCAGCAGTCGCTCGATCTGGACCTGTGCGGTGGCGTAGAGTACCTGGATTCGGAAAATCTTGATGCCGCAGGTCGTCGATCCGGCGCATCCGCCGACAAACATGAGGCACATGACGACGGTGACCGGGAAGCCTCCCCAGTTTCCGTAGTCGGTCGTGGTGAACCCGGTTCCGGTCATCACCGAGACCATGTTGAAGGCAGCGTACCGAAGCGCCTGCATCGGTGCAAAGTCGAGCACATGCCAGTTCCACAGGGATATGGAGCAGACCACGATCGCGACGATGGCGAAAAACCACTTCACCTGGCTGTCCTGGAACAGCGGACGGAGCGATCCGCGCATCATCCGCAGGTAGTAGACGAACGGCAGGCTGCCGGCGATCATGCCAACAAAGACGATCCAGTCCACGAGGGCACTGTCATAGTGCCCGATGGAATCGTCCCGGGTCGAATAACCTCCTGTCGCGATCGTTGCCATGGCATGGGTGATGGCGTCGAACCCCGGCAGGCCGGCTGCCCAGAGCGCGGACGCGCATATCGCGGTGAAGGCCAGATAGATGCCGCTGATCCCGCCGGCCAGCTGGGCTGCCCGCGGGACCACTTTGTCCGGCGTATCGAACGCCTCAGTCTGAAACAGCTGCATGCCACCGACGCTCAGCATTGGCAGAACCGCCAGGGCCATGACGATGATACCGATGCCGCCGAGCCATTGCAGCAGGGCGCGCCACAAGAGAATTCCCGGCGGAGCATGTTCGAGCCCGACGATTACGGTCGCCCCGGTGGTGGTTACCCCTGACATGCTCTCGAAGAAAGCGTCGGCGACAGTCATGTCGAGCTGGGAGAAGGCAAAGGGCAGTGCGGCGACGGTCGCAATCGTCAGCCAGCTAAGCGTGGTCAGAAGGAAGGCCTGGCGCAGACTCAGATTGGTGGCCGACGGGCTCGTCGTGCTCAGCATCAGCGAGACGCCGATGAAGAGGGACAAAGCGGACGCGCCGGTGAAAACTTCCCAGTCGGAGTTGCCAACGACGAGATCCACACCGGCCGGCAGCAACATGGCCACGGCCATGATCGACATGAGAAGACCGACGATGTGAAGGACCGGACCAATGGCGACCAAGTCCGCGCTCCAAATCCATTTGCACAGAGCGGGGATCATTGGACTGGCTGGAGCCCGATGTCCAGTACCGAAACGGAAAAGGGGCGCGGCTTTACGGCTGCGCCCCCGATATTCCGGTCCCGGCTAGCGGGAGGTCAGTTGGCTTTCGCAACCAGGTCGAAGAACTCCTTGCGAAGTTCCGCATCCTCCTTGAAGCAGCCGGTCAGAGTCTTGGTGACCATGCTGGCGCCCGGCTTGCAGACACCGCGGGTGGTCATGCACTGATGTTCAGCCTCTACCATGACGGCAACGCCCTTTGGCTGAAGCACATCCTGGATCGAATGGGCGATCTGTGCGGTCATTTTTTCCTGGATCTGCAGCCTCTTTGCGAAGGTCTCAACGACCCTCGCCAGCTTGCTGACGCCAACCACGCGGTTATTCGGCATGTAGGCGATAGAGACCCGGCCGATGACCGGCAGCATGTGGTGCTCGCAATGGGATTCCATACGGATATTCTTCAGCAGGACCATCTCGTGATAATCCTCGGTCTCCTCGAATATGCGCTCGAGATAGCCCCGGGGATCGCTGTGATACCCCTTGAACAGTTCTTCGTAAGAGCGCACCACGCGTGCCGGCGTCTCCAGCAACCCTTCCCGGTCCGGGTCGTCCCCGGCCCATTCGATCAGGGTGCGAACCGCCGCTTCCGCGTCTTCGCGTGAGGGGCGCGGCCCGACGACCTTGACGTCGACATCGTTGCCCGCCGCGGCCTCTGCGCGCAGTGCGTTGTCATAAGGCGACATTTTACTTCCTTCTCGGTCAAGGGCGCATGAATTGTGATGGGGTTACGCCCTCAGTGTTCCCAATGGATGCCCGGTTTGCGCACCCGCTCAGTTTGGCCGTCCGGCCGCTTCCGGCAGATCCAGCGAGAAACTGGGCACCGAAACAGTGAAATTCTGCCCGTCCGGGCCGGTCATGTCGTAGTGGCCGCTCATGAAGCCCGAAGGCGTCCCGAGCGGAGTGCCACTGGTATATTCGAAACTTTCGCCCGGCCGGATCACTGGCTGTTCACCGACGACGCCCGGTCCGTCGACTTTCTGTTGGCGTCCGAGGGCATCCGTAATTTCCCAATGTCGTGCACGCAGGCGGACTTCCTCATCCCCGAGATTCTCGATCGTGACCTTGTAGGCCCAGACAAAACGATGTTCCTCCGGGTCCGAATGATCCGGAAGATAGTGAGGCTGAACAAATACCCTGATCGCGCCCGTGGTCTCGCTGTACACCTTTTCACTCCTCACCCGCGCCTTCGCCGTCCCCCGCTACCGGTATCCCCGGTCCCAACGCTATATGTGGAGCGAATTTCCGAAGAGTCTACATAGAGCGCAAGGTGCGCTACCGCCAACAGTCGGGCAAGCGCCAGCGGCCGCACAATCTCTCACCATGTCGTGACTGTATGGGACTGTAAAGCATCAGGCGGGCGGAAATTGCCCGCGCTGCAGGGGCTCAACTGTAGAGGAAAAGCCCGTCCGAGACCGGACCGGTCGAGGCGCCGACGAGCGTGATGGTACCGCCGTCGCTCAAGGTCAGGATCGTGTTTGCCCCTGACGTCTACTGGAATCGGTGGTGACGCTGGTGAGCTATATCGGGACAAACGATTTCACTTGTAAGCTCGGCGCAGCTTGCGCATCTTTGGGGGCGTCGCGGGTGTAGTTCAATGGTAGAACATCAGCTTCCCAAGCTGAATACGAGGGTTCGATTCCCTTCACCCGCTCCAGCGGCCATTTGATCCCTGATTGTATGGGGACGGTGGTCGTTAAATCCGATCTGGAGATGATCGGATGTTCGGGCAGATGGGGGATTTACCGGTGTACCTCGGCCCGGAAATATCTGCGCAACGCAGCCATGCATATCTCTTGACTTGAATTTAGTCTCGATTTTCGCTATCTCCCACGCCGCGAGCTATTGCTCGTCGGTTTCAATTGTTTTGATCCCGCTCCCGGCCTTGACCGGGTGTTGAGGGATCCAGCCCACATTCGGCGTTTTGATGAGACGTGCCTTCCGGAGTCCGATTTTTCGGTGCATTCCGGGAGTGTCTTGATCCAGGACCGTTCCGGCCCCGCCGCACCCGACGAGACGCTATAAAAAGGAGAACTAAATGCAGGACAAGCCGCTCACCGGAAAAAATATCGCAATCATGGTCGCCAACGGTTTCGATGAAGTCGAATTCGTCGAGCCCCAAAAGCAGTTGCTTGCCGCAGGCGCGACGGTCAAAGCCGTTTCCCGCGCCACCGGCCTCGTCAATGGCTGGTACGACGGTTCCTGGGGCCATTTCTTCCCGGTTGACGCGGACTTGGCCGATACGCTGGCCGTCGATTATGCCGGCCTCGTTGTTCCGGGCGGTGTCCGTGGCGTCGAGAAGCTGGCTGAAGACCCGCATGCCCAGCGCGTGCTGAAGGCCTTCATGCGCGCCGGTATGCCGGTTGCCCTGATCGGCGATGCCACGTCCCTGATGATCACCATCGAGGATGCCAAGGGTCGGACCGTTACCTCCTCCGCCGACACCCGTGAGGCTCTCGAAGCCGCCGGTGCCAGCTGGGAAGAGGTCGCTTCCGTGACCGAGGGCAACCTGGTCACCGCCAGCGGCACCGAAGGTATCGCTGAGATGATCCAGAGCTTCGCAGCTCTGATCAATGCTTTCGAAAGCAATGTGACCGAAGCTGCTTAACGCCGCTTCCGGACCATAAACCGACGCAGACGGCGTGGATTTTTGATCCACGCCGTTTTCTTATCTGCAATGTTTCGGTGTTCTGAAACTGCGGCCGGTAGGTTTTCGACATGTCTGACATTCCTTCACCCTGCGTTGCCGTTTGCCAGATCGACCGCGCAAGCGGCCACTGCCTAGGCTGCTGGCGGACGATCGAGGAGATTTCGGGCTGGCCCCGTTTCGACGGGGAGCGCAGACTTCAGATTATTGCCGAGCTGCATGACCGGCGCGGTGCGGTCGCGCCACGACCGCGGCGCAAAAACCGGCGCAGGGCCGGTACGGCGACCAGCGCGGAGTGATTGAGGAGACGCATCATGGCGGGACCGGTATTTCATTTGTTCAATCAGGCGCCCTCTCCGGTTGCGCCATACAGCCATGCCGTCGAGGTTGATGACTGGTGCCTGATCACGGGCCAGCTTGCGACCGATCCCGACGATGATGCGCGACCGCTGCCGGATGGCGTCGAGGCGCAGACCCGCCGGACCATGGAAAATCTGCGGCTGGTACTTGAGGGGCTCGGGCTCGATTTTAGCCACGTTGTCTCCGCCCGCGTGTTCCTGACGGAATTCGAGCGTGACTACGATGCGATGAACGCGGTCTATGCGGAGTATTTCGGAGCCGAAACGCGGCCGACGAGGACCTGTATTGGAGTCACCGGACTAGCCCGGAAGGCGCTTGTCGAGATCGATTGTATCGCCCTGCGGCCGCGCTGAAAAATTTGTCGGGCTCCCTACTTGACATAGGCGCACTTATTGCGCATTTTTCGTCTAGAAAGACACGACCGGTAGGGCATCGCGATGATGTGGAGCGCTTCCGGTCGAACTTTTTCGAGCGGCGGGTCAGAATTAACTTGCTACGGGGGGCGAAAAGCCTCAGAACGCCGCGCTTATATCCGCATTGTGCGGAGCGAAAGGAACGCCAGACCATTCCGCCCAACGGTGTTGCGGCAAGCGGGATGCGACGGGGTAACTGGGACATCTACTGGATAGGAGGGGTTGATGGATAAAAACGTCGCCTTCGCTGATTTGGGGATGGACTCGGATACTCAACCGAGCAGAACCAATTCCGACACCACCGGCACGGCCAATATCGATGGCACGGTCGTTCAACTGGCACCGACGCATTCGGATGCATCTCTCGATCATTTCGTACAGAAGGACGGGCTGGTCTTTGCCGGCACGCACCTGATCATCGATCTGGTTGGCGCCTCGCGGCTGGATGAACTCGACCATGTCGAGGAAACCCTGCGCGAAGCCGTCGAGGTTTCCGGTGCTACCCTGCTGCATATTCATCTGCATCACTTCACGCCGAATGGCGGCGTGTCGGGCGTTGCGGTGCTTGCAGAGTCTCATATCAGCATCCACACTTGGCCGGAGCGGGGCTATGCCGCGCTCGACGTGTTCATGTGCGGAGACGCAGAGCCTCACCAGGCGATTGCGGTGCTGCGCCGGGCCTTCCGCCCGGACTCAATCCAGCTCAACGACCTGAAACGGGGCCTGACCGTATGAGCGAGTGGTTCTGCGAAACCCTCCACAGCGGCTATGGACAACGTCTGGTGATCGACAAGGTGCTCTTCCGGGAACGGACGGAGCATCAGGACCTGATTATTTTCGAGAACCGTGCGTTCGGCCGGGTGATGGCGCTCGACGGCATCGTCCAGACCACCGAGGGCGACGAGTTCGTCTATCACGAGATGCTGACACACGTTCCGATCCTGGCCCATGGCCGGGCGAAACGGGTACTCATCATCGGTGGCGGCGATGGCGGCATGGCGCGGGAAGCGCTGCGCCACACATCGGTCGAGCGGGTGACCATGGTCGAGCTGGATCGCAGTGTGGTCGATATGTGCATCGAGCACCTGCCGTCTCTCAGCGACGGAGCGTTCGACAATCCGCGGCTCGATCTGCAATTCGCAGACGGGGCGAAGTTTGTCGAAGAGACCGACGAGCGCTGGGATGTCATCATCGTCGATTCGACCGATCCTATCGGGCCGGGCGAAGTGCTGTTCCGGGAAAGCTTCTACAAGGCCTGCAAGCGGTGCCTGACGGAAGGCGGAATCCTGGTCACCCAGAACGGTGTGCCTTTCGTGCAGGGCGGAGAGGTGACGAACAGCTTCAACCGTCTCAGCCCACATTTTGCTGATGTCTGGTTCTATACGGCGGCGGTACCGACCTATCAGGGCGGGCTGATGGCTTTCGGCTGGGCCAGTGACGACAAATCCTTGCGTCAGCTTCCGGTTTCCGCCATCGCGGAGCGGTTCGAAGCTGCGGATATCGCTTGCCGCTATTACACGCCGGAAGCCCATGCCGGCGCGTTCGGGTTACCGCAATTCATCCGCAAGCTGCTGGTTTAGGTCTGCCGCTATTTTTCTGGCACCCGCTTAAGGCTTTCTTTACCGCTGGACGCTACATTGGGATGCAAGGAAGCGCCGTTTCCCCCAGCGGCAGCAATCACGTCCAGGAGCGTTTTCACGCATCCCCCTAACCTGGCGAAGTGATCCTTCCGGGACTCTCCCTACGGGGCTCGTCTGTGACGAGCCCCTTTTGTTTGCGCGGATTTTGTCTCTGTGCTCGAATGCGGAGACAGGGCCATTCTATGGTCATGAAAAATCAGCCACTTGCAGACTCGCATGGTAGCCAAAGTGCCACTGATCTCAGTTCTTGTTGTCGCCTTTAATTCAGGCGCGTACCTGCCCCGCTGTCTGGCGGCGCTGGAAGCACAGTCATTCCGTGATTTCGAGGTTCTGGTGCTCGATAACGGGTCTCCGGACGGCGACGGCATCGATCTCAGTACCCTTAATGTTCCAGCCGAACTGGTGCGCAGCCCGGAAAACATCGGCTTTGCAGCCGGCAACAATCTGCTTGCCCGGCAGGCGCGCGGCACCTGGCTTGCCCTGCTGAACCCGGACGCCTTTGCCGATCCTGACTGGCTCCAGGCCTTTGCGGATGCCGTTGTCCGCTATGATGGCACCTCAGTCTTCGGCTCGACCCAGCTTCTCGACAGCGACCCGGACTTGCTCGACGGTGCCGGGGATCATTACAGCCCGCTCGGTCTTGCCTGGCGGGGCGACCGGCTGAAGCCCGCATCGCTGATATCGGAGGATGCCGAGGTGATGGGGCCCTGTGCCGCCGCTGCGTTTTATCGCAAAGATGTATTTGAGCAGGTCGGCGGTTTTGCCGAGACCTATTTCTGTTATTACGAGGATGTCGAGCTTGGGCTGCGTTTGCGGCTTGCCGGCGAGCGCTGCATTCAGCTTGCCGGAGCTAGGGTCCGTCATGTTGCATCGGCCATTGCCGGGCAGAATTCTGAGTTTTCCCGCTATCACGTCACGCGAAACCGGATCTGGACGTTCCTGCGCACGATGCCGGCACCTTTGTTCCATCTGTTTCTACCATTACTGTTGGCGCAACTAGGGCTTATTGTCCTGCTTGGCCCGGTGCGTGGCGACAGTGCCGTCCGGGTGCGGGCGATCCGCGATGCTCTTGCCGTTCTCCCTGCCATCATGAAACAGCGAGCCAAGATTCAGGCCGACCGGAAGGTGGGAATTTGCATGTTTCTCTCTGCGCTGAGCTGGAATCCTGCAAAACTCTTTGCCAAGGCAGGCGACCGTCGGCCGATCCGGCGCGAAAACAGAGCGGGACCAGTTCCGCCAACCGGGGTGGAACATGCCGCAGACTAGCGTTGCCGCCGTTATTGTCTCCTATCAATCCGATGAACGGCTGTTCCGGGGGCTGGAAGCGCTGGCCCCGCAAGTTGGACGCATCATTGTCGTCGATAATGATTCCGGCGATGGGGTTAGGGCAAAGCTGAAGGAAGTTGTCGAAGCCGGTGGTGACAAGGTCCAGCTAGTTCTGAATGACGAGAATGTCGGCCTCGCGGCAGCCCAGAATCAAGGCATCCGGCTGGCGCTGGAAGAGGGCGCGGACTGGGTTCTGCTGCTCGATGATGACAGCGTTCCGGACGCTGGCATGGTCGAGGCCCTGCTGGCCGCCCATGACAGTCATCCTGCACCGGAGCGGATCGGCCTTGTCGCACCACGTCTGCACGATGCGGAAGGTACCCTGAAAGCCCGCGCCTATGTCTCCACGCACGCTTTCGATTTACGGCGGGTCCGGTTCGGGCCGGGCGATGTGCTCGACAATGTTGCCTTTGTCATTGCCTCGGGCAGTTTAGTGAAGGCGGAAGTGTTCCGCGAGATCGGCCTGATGCGCGAGGATTTCTTCGTCGATTACATCGACTTCGAATTCGCCTTCCGCATGCGGCGGTTCGACTGGGGACTGGTCGCGGTCGGGGATGCCGGGCTGGAACACCGGCTAGGCGAGTTTGAGCACAAGCGGCTATTGGGGCGCGACTTTCGTTTCAACAGCCATTCCGGTTTCCGCCGGTATCATATCTACCGCAACCGGATGCGCGTCTGGCGGGCATACGGCTTGCGCTTGCCCGCCTTTTTCGCCTTTGAGGCGGCGTCCATCGCCATTGACCTCGCTAAGATCATCCTGCTTGAGGACGACAAGCTGGAGAAGCTTGGCGGAATAGGCCGCGGGGTCATGCACGCCGTGCTTGGACGGAGCACACGACCGGCAGCCTGAGACCTTGGTCCTGCCTATGCGAGATCTCATCCGGCAGTCGCTATGATGTCGAGTTGAGTTTTCGAGACTCCGGTCAGGGTCTCGTTCGTGGGGGTGACTGGTTGCCTTCTACAAAGGCCCCGAGGTGGTGCGGCCCCCGAGGCGATGCGGATAGGATGCCAGGGCGGTTTTGCCGACGAGGATGGCTGCTGACGGCAGAGCTTCCCAATCGGCAGTCTTGCCAATATCCGCGTCCGCCGCTTTGACCGTCGCTCCTGTCATGATGCCCAGTACTCTCAGGAAAGTGCGACCCGAGGTGCTGGCTCCCGTGGCACAGGACATCAGGACAATCTCCGCGTCCGGCGCGAGTGCGTCACGGATGCGGGACAGCGCTCCTCCCGCGTCTCTCAGCGCCGTACTATCGATTTCCTGTCCGGACAGTCTGAGGCTTCCCGCACTGCCATGTGACAGAATGACAATGCGCTCTACCGGAGCCGTCCGTATCTCCGCGAATGAGGCTATGGCATCCAGGGCGTCGCCGGTTCTGGGCAGTCGTTTGACGATTGTTCCGCGATTGAGACCAGACAGAATTTTTTCAGGATTCGGGACTTCTTGATCGACGAAGAACAGGGTGCTGGATGCGATGGAAGAAATGCTGGAAGGGCGTGCGACAGGGAAGGCATGCATCATGACCGGGCTCCAACTTTCTGTCAGCGTCAACCGTATGTAAAATTCGATGCGATAATCACTGCAAATTTTAATTAAAATGATTCATGCTTTATTAACGAGTTTTTTAATTTTTAAAAATTGAAGAAGTCAAAAGATTTACGCCAATTTCAGCGCAGCTGGGGCGGACGGTCTGTGTTGGAAATTGTTAGATCGTCAGAACTGCGACGACGATATAGCGCCCGGTTTTCGCGATGGCGACGAGTAGCAGAAACCGCCCGAACGGCTCACGCAATACTCCGGCCGCGAGGGTCAGAGGATCCCCGATAAAAGGTGCCCAGCTCAGCAGCAGACTCCACTGACCGTATTTCCGGTACCAGCCGCAGGCGCGCTCCATCTGTGCCGGTGACGCCGGGAACCATTTTCGGCTGATGAAGCGGTCAATGAAGCGACCAAGCAGCCAGTTTACGACCGAGCCAAGAGTGTTGCCGACCGACGCAACGGCGATAAGCAGAGGAACCGAATAGGATTCCGTCAGGATCAGCCCGACGAGGCCAAACTCGGATTGCGCCGGAAGGAAAGTTGCCGCCAGAAAGGATAGGAGGAAAAGCCCACCATATACGCCGAGTTCTTCCATCAGCGCTTCAGGCCGAGCCGCAGGGCGATCAGGCCGAACCGGAGCCAGAGTGCGAGATTGACCAAGGCCACGAGCGGGTTCGCCCAGCCGCCGAAATGCTTGGCGAAATAGAGCATGCCGCCCTTGGTCTTCTGGCGTTCTATATAAAGCTTTGTCGTCTCGCTGGTGCCCTGAACATGGACTGCGGAGAAGGCCGGATCGAACCAGATGCTGCCGCCCGCCTTGCGGACGCGCTGGCAGGTATCGACATCTTCCATATGCAGGAAATAATCCTCATCCATGCCGCCGATCTTCTCGAAGAAGGAGCGGGGAAACAGCATGAAGGAGCCGGAGATACACTCGACCTCCGTCAGTGCGGCCGGCGGCGGTGTGTGGTTGAGGTTGATCCGCCTGAAGCCGAGCAGGTGCAGGCCGAAGGCCTCGACCAGACAGGTCCACGGGGTCATCAGGTTTCGCCGGCAGCCGCGCTGCTCACTGCCGTCCGGGTTTTCGATCCGGATCGTGTAGAGCGTGATGTCTGGCCGTGTGCCGAGCAGCGCCATGGCGCCGTCGAGGCTGCCGGGCTGCAGGACGCTGTCCGGATTCAGCAGCAGAAGAAAGGGGCTTGTCGTCGCCCGCGCGCCGAGGTTGCAGGCCCGGCCGAAGCCGACATTGCCGTGACCGGTCAGCAAGGTCAGGCGCGGCTCGGATGCGGCCATCTTTTCGAGCGTGGTTACGACTTCCGGCGGATTGCCGTTATCCACCACCACCACTTCGCGCGCCGACGCTTCACCGAGAGCCGCCTGGATGCAGTCCATAAGGCAGGGGCCGGTATGGTAGCTGACGATGATGACGGCACAGCCGGGGGACGTCGTTTCTGGGCGCGGAGTTTCCATGGCTCTGATGTGCCATCTTTTCAGCCCATGTTACAAGCTCCGGGGACAAGAGCCTGAGCGGCTTTCCGGGGCGCGCGGCTTGCCGCCTTCGCGCACCGCATGCTATAGCCGCGCAGGCCTTTTGAGGCCGCGTGTATCCAGGGGGAGACAGGGCCTTGCAGGTCGAGCCGCTAGAGATCTCGGACGTCAAGATCATCACGCCGAAAAAGTTCGGCGACCATCGTGGCTTTTTCTCCGAGACTTATAATCAGGGCGCTTTCGAAGCCGCCGGTCTCGATTATACATTCGTCCAAGACAACCACTCTTTCTCTGCGCCGAAAGGCACTCTGCGGGGGCTGCATTTCCAAACCCCGCCGCATGGTCAGGATAAGCTTCTGCGGGTGATACGGGGCGCGATCTACGATGTCGCCGTCGATATACGCAAAGGCTCGCCAACCTATGGCAAATGGGTCGGCCGGACAATCAGTGCCGATGAATGGAACCAGATCCTGGTACCGGTCGGCTTTGCCCATGGGTTCTGCACCGTCGAGGAAAATACCGAGGTGCTGTACAAGGTGACCGGCAAATACGCACCGGAATGCGAGGGCGGTTTGACCTGGAACGATCCGGATATCGGGATCGACTGGCCGCTGGACGGTGGGCCGATCCTCTCCGCCAAGGACGAGGGCTATACGCCCTTTGCCGCCTTCGACAGCCCCTTCACCTACGAAGCCTGAGGAAATCCCGAGCATGAGCGACGTCAAAACCGTCATCGTTACCGGGGGTGCCGGCTTCATCGGCTCCGCCGTCATCCGCCATCTGATCGCCGACACGGACGTCACGGTGATCAATCTCGACAAGCTGACCTATGCGGCGAACCTGGCATCGCTTAACGAGGTCAGCGGGTCGGATCGGTATCGCTTCGAGCAGGCGGATATCTGCGACGCCCCGGCGCTGGCGCGGATATTCTCCAAGTACAAGCCGGACGCGGTGATGCATCTGGCGGCGGAAAGCCATGTCGACCGCTCGATCGATGGCCCGGCGGCCTTCATCGAAACCAACATTGTTGGCACCTACACCATGCTGGAGGCAGCCCGGAATTACTGGGCGGCCGCCCCGGAAGACGTGAAGACGCGCTTCCGCTTCCATCACATTTCCACGGATGAAGTCTTCGGCTCGCTCGGCGACGAGGGGCTGTTCACCGAGGAAACCGCCTACGACCCGCGCTCGCCCTACTCCGCCAGCAAGGCATCCTCGGATCATCTGGTCCGGGCCTGGATGGAGACCTACGGCCTGCCGACCGTGCTCTCCAATTGCTCGAACAATTACGGGCCTTACCATTTCCCGGAAAAGCTGATCCCGCTGATGATCATCAAGGGGCTCGCGGGCGAGCCGCTGCCGGTCTATGGCAAAGGCGAGAATGTGCGCGACTGGTTGTTTGTCGACGATCATGCCCGCGCGCTCTGGACCGTCTGCTCGAAAGGCGTGCCAGGCGAGAGCTATAATATCGGCGGCAATGAGGAGCGCCGCAACATCGATGTGGTGACCGGCATCTGCGCCCTGCTGGACGAGTTCGTGCCGCGCCAGGACGGCAAGGGCTATGCCGAGCAGATCACGCATGTGACCGATCGTCCGGGCCACGATTTCCGCTATGCCATCGACGCCTCGAAGATCAAGGCTGAGCTTGGTTGGGAGCCGTCAGAGAGCTTTGAGAGCGGGATGCGCAAGACCGTCGAATGGTATCTCGACCGCAAGGACTGGTGGCAGCCGATCCTCGACGGCAAATATGCCGGCGAGCGTCTCGGCACCGGCTCCAAGGAGTAGTGGTCATGATCCTCGTCACCGGCGCTGGCGGGCAGGTCGGCACGGAGCTGTTGGCGCGTGCGGCGAAGCATGGTCATGACGTGAAAGGCCTGGTGCGGGCGGACCTCGACATTTCAGATGCGGCCGCCGTTCAGGCGGCTGTGGCGCAGATCAAACCGTCCCTGATCGTCAACGCGGCGGCCTACACGGCCGTCGACAAGGCGGAAGAAGACCGGGACGCGGCTTATGCCATCAATCGCGACGGTCCGGCCAATCTCGCCGCCGCCGCGAAAGCCGCCGGTATTCCGCTGATCCATATCTCGACCGACTATGTCTTCGACGGCAGCAAGGAGGGCGCCTATCTGGAAAGCGATCCGGTGGCGCCGCTCGGCGTCTATGGCGCCTCAAAGGAAGCGGGAGAGCAGGCGGTGCGGGCCGTGCTCGGTGAACATGTGATCATGCGCACCTCCTGGGTCTACGCTGCCCATGGCGCCAATTTTGTGAAGACGATGCTGCGGGTCGGCAAGGACCGCGATCAGCTTCGCGTTGTTGCCGATCAGTTTGGCGCGCCGACGGCGGCAGGCGACATCGCTGACGCGATCCTGACCATCGCCACCCGGATCGCGGACGGTAACCGGGACGCTTGGGGCACTTATCATTACACCGCCGATGGCCGGACAAGCTGGCATGGCTTTGCCGAGGCGATCTTTGCCCGAGCGGAACCTGTCTGGGGACGACGCCCCGAGGTTGAGGCTATTCCGGCAAGCGAATATCCGACACCGGCGAAGCGTCCGGTCAATTCCGTGCTCGACGCGGGCAAAATTCTCGCGGCCTTCACTGTGCCGCGCAGACCCTGGCAGGATGGCCTCGACGATGTGCTCGAGGTGCTTCTGGCCGAGGCCTGAATAAACGAGAGAAAGGGAGAGGGATGAAAGGGATCATCCTCGCCGGCGGGTCCGGCACACGGCTCTACCCGCTGACCGTCAGCGTCAGCAAGCAGATCCTGCCTGTGTACGACAAGCCGATGATCTATTACCCGCTCAGCACGCTGATGCTGGCGGGGATCAAGGATATCCTGATCATCACTACGCCTGAGGATCAGGAAGGCTTCCAGCGCCTGCTCGGCGACGGCAGCCAGTGGGGCATTTCGCTGGAATACCGGGTGCAGCCCTCGCCGGACGGCTTGGCGCAGGCCTTCATCATCGGTGAGAGCTTCATCGGTGACGACACGTCGGCCCTGATCCTTGGCGACAACATCTATTACGGCCACGGCCTGACGGAGATGCTGCAGCGATCGGCTGACCGCGAGAGCGGCGCCACGGTGTTCGGCTATTACGTCCGGGACCCGGAACGCTACGGCGTTGTCTCCTTTGATGAGGCAGGCAAGGCAAACGAGATCGTAGAGAAACCGGAACACCCGAAATCCAACTGGGCGGTGACCGGGCTCTATTTCTATGACCGGGACGTGATCGATATCGCCAAGTCGATCAAGCCGTCGCCGCGCGGCGAGCTTGAGATCACCGACGTCAACAAGGTCTATCTGGAGCGCGGGGATTTGCATGTGGAGCGGATGGGGCGTGGTTATGCGTGGCTCGATACCGGCACCCACGACTCGCTGCTGCAGGCGTCCGAGTTCGTCCGCACCGTGGAAGAACGTCAGGGGCTGAAAATTGCGTGTGTCGAGGAAATCGCCCACCATATGGGTTACATCGACGACGAGACACTTCTGAAGCTGGCCGAACCGCTGGCGAAAAGCGGCTACGGAGTTTATCTGCGGTCGTTGGTGAAGGGCTAGATACGCCGAACGGAGCTGGTTTTGGGACGACTGATCGCAGTGTACATAGCGTTTGTGATGCTCGTTGGTGGCGCGTTCGTCTGGTTCATGACCGCGTTATTGTCTCCCGAAGATCAAGGGCGGCCCACGCAGGCGATGGCGTCCGAGACCTCGACGGCTCACGTTTCGGAGCAGGCGCCGCTGGATCTTGGCGCGCTTGAGCCGTCACCATTACCGCTTTCCATGCCGATTGCCTGCGATCCCGGTGTCGATTGCTGGCCGCTGAAATATGTCGACCTTGACCCGACCAAGGGCCGCCGCGACTACCAGTGCGGTGCGATGACCGTCGACGGGCACAAGGGCATCGATTTCGCGATCTCGGATCCGCGCCGGCTGAACCGGGACGAGGTGCCCGTTCTCGCGGCAGCGACCGGGAAGGTGGTCGGCGTGCGGGACGAAATGCCGGATGTGAATATCCGGATTGCCGGCAAGGAATCCCTGAAGGGACGGGATTGCGGTAACGGGATCCGGATCGATCATGGCGGCGGCTGGGTCAGTCAGTATTGCCACCTGAAGCGCGGAAGCGTTGCCGTGAAGGCAGGCGATACGGTCGTCAGCGGCGATCGGCTCGGGTTTGTGGGGCTTTCCGGCTCGACCGAATTTCTGCATCTCCATGTTCAGTTTGAGAAAGACGGCAAGGTCGTCGACCCCTTCGTTGGGCTTGATGCGGACGAAGGTGCGTGCGGCATTGGCAAGGCACCGCTCTGGAAGGAAACGGTGCTGCGCAAGTTCCGCTATTCCGCGCCGTTGATTCAGGCAAGCGGGATTGCCGGTGAAGTGCCGGACACGCTTGGCGTGGTGGAAGGCAAGTTCACCGATCCGGATATTTCCGCGAATGCCCCGCTTCTGGTTCTCTGGACAGACCTCTACGGATTGCGGAAGGGCGATCGGGTGTCGATGCGCTTTACGGCGCCGGATGGCGGTGTTCTGACGGAGACGGAATGGGTCCAGGAAAAACCGCAGCTCAGGACCTTCAAATATATTGGAAAGAAGTCTCGCAGTGACTGGCCGAAAGGGACGTATCGTGGGCTGGTCCAGGTTGAGCGTCCATCGGGGCCCGGCAAGAATCACACAGTTCAGTCAGTCGATCTGCGGATCGACTAGCGCGACGGCGCACCTGACCTGACCGCATCGACGATCAGAGACACTCGAGATTTATCAAAATCTGCCGGGGATGGTTTAGGCAGGGCGCATGATTTTCGGCCTGCCCGGAGACCAGACGAGACAGTTCTGCTGCTTCGTCAGTTTTCCGTCGGCGAGTGCCGCCAGTGCGCGTTTGAACGCCTCGGCGGCACCAAGCATGTGTATTAATTACTCGGCGGCCGGTGCTGCCGGCTTCGGCGGCAGGGCGAGACGGACGCTGAGTTCCTTCAGATGCTGCGGCTCCGCTTCGCTCGGCGCGCCCATCATCAGATCCTCGGCCCGCTGGTTCAGCGGGAACAGGATGACCTCGCGAATGTTCGGCTCGTCCGCCAGCATCATGACGATGCGGTCGATACCCGGCGCGATACCACCGTGAGGTGGGGCGCCGTACTTGAACGCGTTCAGCATGCCGCGGAACTTGTCTTCCAGAACTTCCGGCTCGTACCCGGCGATGCCGAAGGCCTTGTACATGACTTCCGGCAGATGGTTCCGGATCGCGCCGGAGCTGAGCTCGATACCATTGCAGACGATGTCGTACTGGTAGGCGAGGATGTCCAGCGGCTCCTGGGTTTCCAGTGCCTCAAGCCCGCCTTGCGGCATGGAGAACGGGTTGTGCGAGAAGTCGATCTTGCCGGTCGCCTCGTCCAGCTCGAACATCGGGTAGTCGACGATCCAGCAGAGCCGGAAAGTGTCCTTCTCGACGATGTCGAGATCGTTGCCGAGTTTCACGCGGGCGGTACCGGCCAGTTTGGCGGCGTCGCTTTCCTTGCCGGCGGAGAAGAAGATGGCATCGCCATCGCCCATGCCGGTCTGTGCTTTCAGTTCCGCGATCTTTTCCGGCGTCAGGCGGTTCGCGATCGGGCCGCGTGCCTCGCCGTCACCGAAGATGATGTAGCCCATGCCCGGAGCGCCTTCGCCCTGAGCCCATGAATTCATCCGGTCGCAGATCGCCCGGCTGCCGCATTTCGGACCCGGCACCGCGCGGACCACGCCGCCGCCGGCAATAACCTTGGCGAAGACGGCGAAATCGCTGTCGCGGAAGATCTCGGTCACGTCGGAGATCTCGAACGGAATGCGCAGGTCCGGCTTGTCGTTACCGTATTTGAGCATCGACTCCTTGTAGGGGATGCGCGGGAACGGACCCGGCACCTTCCAGTCGGAGAATTCCTCGAACACGCCCGCCATGACCGGCTCGATGGCCTGGAAGACATCTTCCTGCTCGACGAAGCTCATCTCGACATCGAGCTGGTAGAACTCACCCGGGGAGCGATCGGCGCGGCTGTCCTCGTCACGGAAGCAGGGAGCGATCTGGAAATACCGGTCGAAGCCGGAAACCATGATCAGCTGCTTGAACTGCTGAGGCGCCTGCGGCAGGGCGTAGAACTTGCCCGGATGCTGACGTGACGGCACCAGGAAGTCGCGCGCGCCTTCCGGTGAGGAGGCGGTCAGGATCGGAGTCTGGAACTCCATGAAATTCTGGTCGGTCATGCGGCGGCGGATCGAAGAGATCACCTTGCTGCGCAGCATGATGTTGTTGTGGATGCGCTCGCGGCGCAGGTCCAGGAAGCGGTAGCGCAGGCGGGTGTCCTCGCCGGCATCCTCGTCCGCGTTGACCTGCAGCGGCAGCACGTCGGCGATGGACTGCACCTCGATCTCGTCGATACGAAGTTCGATATGGCCGGTCGGTAGTCTGTCGTTGATCGTCTCGTCGGTGCGCTTGACCACGCGGCCGGTGATTGTCACCACGCTCTCGACACGCAGCTTCTCGACCGTCTTGAAGGTCTCGTCCTCGATGTCGACGACGCACTGGGTCAGGCCGTAATGGTCGCGCAGGTCGATGAAGACCAGCTGACCGTGATCGCGGCGGCGGTGGATCCAACCGGAAAGGCGGACTGTTTCACCGACATGGTCGATACGGAGATCGTGACAGGTATGGCTGCGATAGCGGTGCATGACTGATCAATCTTTTCGGAATTTAGCGCGCGGCATCTCCTAACGTGCGAGAGGGCGGCCCGCAAAGAAAAAATGCATGAAAACCGGCTGGCAGGGCCTTAAACGACCTCGAAAGTGACGCTACTCGAGAGCAAGATCGCGTCTTCCGATGCGGGCTGTAGATATTGCCACAGCAGGTTTTCTTAAAGTCAGAAAGCGGGTGTCGGACGGATGAAGCCGACGAGACGGCCGGCCCAGTTCCGGACTTCCGGCGAGCAAGAGGCTTCGATGCGGGCTTTCTGTGCGTCATCGATCACACCAAGCTTGATGAGCACCGCGAGGACGGCTGCCTCGGATGCCCTGCCCGCGCCATCGTCGATCTTGATCGCAACGCCAAATCCCTTTTCCGGCAGCGCAGCCGTGTAGTAACCCTCGGCCCCGCCCTTCAGCAGACAGCTCTCGCCGGTTTCGGCCAGCACCACGGAATTGAACGCACCGGTGCCGGAGAGCATCAGCGGATTGTTGGCGCAGGCTTTGACGATCCGGCGGCAGGCGGCTGCCCTGTCGGCGCCGAGTGCGTCCGGCGCGGCGAGGCGGGCCATGGCATAGGCGACGCCACGCAGCGGCGCACCGAAGACCGGGATGCCGCAACCGTCGACACCACGCGCCGTGCGCGAGAGGTCCATCTCGCCCATCTCACCGATCAGTTCGATAAGCCGTGTCTGCACCGGATGATCCGCTTCCGTGTAGCCCTTGACCGGCTCGCCCAGATGAACGGCTGTGGTGAGCATGCCGGAATGTTTGCCGGAGCAATTGTTATGCGCCCGGGTCGGCTCGGTGCCGGCCTTGATCAGGGCGTGCGCGGATGCTTCGTGGAAGGGCAGTTGCGGTCCGCATTCCAGATCATCGACACCGAGTCCGAGACGGGCGAGCCAGGGGATCACCTTGTCCGCGTGGATCGGCTCGCCGCGATGTGACGCACAGCACAGCGCGATTTCCGCCTCGCTCAGATTGAAGGCGTCGGCGGCGCCGCTTTCGATCACCGGCAGGGTCTGCAAGGGCTTTATGGCGGAGCGCGGATAGGTCGGACGCTCTACATCGCCGAGGGACAGCACTTCCTTGCCGTTGGCATCGACGACGGAAACGATCCCGCGATGCACGGATTCCACCATGTCGCCACGGGTGATTTCGATGAGCAGCGGAGCCGCATCGACTTCCGAGATATGGGTGCGCACGATACGGTCGTCAGCGGCGAGGCTGTCCGGGCTCATGAGGCGTCTCCTGGTCTGGCATGCTTTTCCCGGCTCTTGTGGCCGGTGACTTGACGTTCAAGGCAACTTGCCTTGGCGCACGGGTTTGTGCAACAGAGACGCCATGCGAGGATATTTCGGAATGGGCGTCGAGGGGATCAGCAAATCCCGCAATGTCGGCGCGATCTACAGAACGGCGCACGCTTTCGGCGCCAGTTTTGTCTTCAGCGTCCAGGCGGCGCTTTCAGTGCATGAACTCAAGCAGACGGACACGTCCGGAACTGCCGGCAGCCTGCCGTTCTATGAATTCGATACGGTCGGCAACATGCTGCTGCCGAAGGGATGCGCCCTGGTCGGCATCGAGATCACCGACGACGCGGTCGAACTGCCGAGTTTTCATCACCCGAAAATTGCGGCCTATGTGCTCGGCCCGGAGCGCGGCGGCCTGTCCGAGGAGATGGTGGCGCGCTGCGATCACATCGTGAAGATCCCGACCAAGTTCTCGCTCAATGTCGGGCTGGCAGGCGCGCTGGTCATGTATGACCGGTTGCAATCCACCGGCAACTTCGCCCGCCGTCCAGTTTCCCCAGGCGGGCCTACCGAACCGCAGCCGGAAAAAGTCCCGAGCTTTGGTCCGCCGCTCTGGGTTCGGAAGAACCGGAAACGGCAAGCTGCGGCTGCAAAGGCAGCGGAGAGCGAGAGCTAACCCCGGGTCATCCTGTCGTAGAGCTGGATCAATGGATTGCTGAAGCGCAGCGGGCCGCCGGTGATTGCCAGGCAGAGGCAACCATCCTCTGGATCGGCCATCGGTGCATGCTGGTCTTCCTCGCCATTCACTGCGAGATCGCCGCGTGCGTACCGGCCGGCGGCGTCGCTGAAAGCCCCGTCGAGAACCAGCGTCAGCTCGCTGCCTTCGTGACTGTGCGTCGGCACGCTGCGGCCTGGACCGAGGCGCAGAACCGACATCTCGAAACGTTTATCCGCGACCGGCAGGCGGACTTCCTCGATGCCCGGCCCGCGTTTGCGCCAGGCCAGTTTGGAGAGCGGGCTGCCGAGATAGGAGCGCAGAGGCTCCGGCACGGCCGCGACGGTCGCGGCGTCGGACGGTGTTGCATTATCGTTATTCGCAGAAGCTTCATCCGGCATGCCGGGGGCTTCGATCCGGGCCAGTACGGCGTCAAAGGCATCGTTCGACAAGTCGGCCGGCTCGATCTCTTCCAGCAGATAGCCGCCGACAGCCTCCATCTCGGACACCCTCTGGCGCAGGTCCGGGCGCAGGGCGAGCATGGTCGCCACCAGCACCGATACCGGCTCCGGCAAGGCGCCGCTTGCATAGTCGAGCAGCAAGTCTTCGCCGGGCATGGCGCCGGCGTTTGATTTTGCTTCAGCCATGACTATTCAAAATCCTTCATCTCGTGCCTGAGCCGGGTCAGGGCCAGACGGATGCGTGACTTGACGGTTCCCAGCGGCAGACCGCTTTCCTCAGCAATCCGGCTGTGGGACTCGTCATCAAAAAATGCACGGCGCACCAGATCGGCCTGCTCGTCGGGCAAGGCCTTCATCGCGGCCGCGATGCGTTGGCGCGCCTGACCGTCCTGAAGCGACCGGTCGGGCGCCGGTTCTGCTGCCGGGACCAGTCCGGGATCGTCAGGGTCCAGTTCCGGCCTGCGTTCGCGGCGCAGCCGGTCGATCCGCTTGTTCCGGGCGATGGTGAAAATCCATGTGCTGGCGCCGGCCTGCCTGCGGTCGAAGCTCGCTGCCTTGCGCCAGACCATGACCATCGCTTCCTGAGCGACATCTTCCGCCATTGCCGCATCCGCACCAAGCCTCAGGAGGTATGATTTCAGGCGCGGCGCAAAATGTTCGAAGAGCTGCTGGAAAGCCGCTTTGTCCTGGCTCCCGGCAATTGCCTCGATCAGATCTTCATGCGTCATGTCCAAGGGAAGCCGGTCCATATTCTTGTGCGCCAGATCCGGTTGTACCGTTTCAAAGCACACGGACTCAAGCGGATGGTCTGAAGTTTCCAGGCCGGCTTGCTCTAACATGACGCTGACGATACGCTTGCAGCTCGGGAGCAGATCACTCGGCGGGAAAAATTTCTCGATTTCCGGCCGATTTCTCAATCCCGCCACATTCTTTGCATTGTATATTGACCGCCGGGATGGCATCCAAAACCCTAGATATGAAAACCGGAATGGCTGGCTCTATCACCATGACGCACTTCCGCTTGCTTTTGCTCGGTCTCGCCGTTGCTGTCGGCGTGACCAGCACGGCTTCCGCACAGGAACCGCAGACCATTGGCCGCAACAGCGACTGGATCGCCTACACCTACGAGAGTGGCGGCAAGACTGTCTGCTACATGGCCAGCACGCCGACCAAGGCTGAGGGTAATTACTCAAAGCGTGGCCACATCTACGCGCTGGTCACCCACCACCCCGACGCGGACAGCAAGGGCGAGTTCAGCATTGTCACCGGCTATAGCTACAAGCCGGACAGTGAGGTCGAGGTCGAGATCGGTGGGCGGAAATTCTCCCTCTTCACCGACAAGGACCGGGCCTGGGCGCCGGATGCCAAGACGGACAGTTCCATCGTCAACGCGATGATCAAGGGCAGCAAGATGGTGGTGGCCGGCGTTTCCTCGCGCGGCACCAAGACATCGGACACCTACTCCCTGCGCGGGTTCACCGCGACCAAGAAGCTGATCGACGGCAAGTGCCGGAAATAACCGGCCACCGGGCTTAGAAAGCTTTCGGCTGAAGCCCGCTTCCGGCGCGGCGCCCTGCTATCAGATCGTGGAGCGTGGTGCCGATGGCCGGTGCCAGGATGACGCCCGGATGGGCAACGGCGGCATAGGCCCCGGTGAGTGACGCGACCGGGCCGACCAGCGGCACTCCACCTTCCGGGAATGGCCGCTGGCCGACCTGCACGGACCGCACCGCAACCTCTCCCGTCTCTTTCAGGACACGCTTCACCCGCTCGACGGTACGCCGGGCGAGGGCATCTTCCGGATTGCTTCCCTCGGGAACGCTGTGAGCAGACATCAAGAGGCCGGGGGCGGGAATGCGGAATTCCAGCTCCGGGCTATCCGTGATGCAGGTTGTCTGCGGGAAATTCCCGGTGACGGTGACCAGCGCGGCGGGCGAGGCCGCCACTCCGAGATCGGGAACGAACGGGGCGAGGATCCGGCCGCTCTCCGTTCCCGCCGCGACAATCAGCCTGTCCGCCTCAAGCCGGTGATCCCCGGCCCGGACGGCACTCACATGCCCTCCCGCGCTGTCGATCCCGGTGACGGGGGCGCCGGTTATCAGCACCACGCCATTCTCTTCCGCCGCTTTCAGCAGCATCCGGACGGTGGCACTGACATCGAGTGCGAATTCCTCCGGCGCGAACAGCGCGGCCTCAGGCGGGGAGGCGAGCTGCGGCAGCAGGGCCGCGATCTCCGCCTGGCCGATGAGTTGGTAGCTGCTACCGGCCTCCCGGTGCCTATCCCGGGCCTCCATGGTCTCCTCGACGGAGCGCCCCCAGAACAGGGCGCCCTGCCGGTGCGCGGGAAGCGGCTTGCCGAGGGCCTGTTCCAGTGCTGCCCAGGCGCCGAACGCATCCCGGCGCAACCCATAGAGTGCCGGATCATCTTCCGGATCGAAGGTGATCGCGTTGATCCAGCCGAAGGATGCCGCCGAGACGCCCTCTCCCGGTCCCGGCCGCGCCTCGACAATGGTGACGTGCGCACCGGCCCGGCTCAGCACGAACGCGGCCACGGCGCCGATGATCCCGGCACCCGCGATGACAACCTTCTGCGATGCGCTCATTGCTGGTCTCCCAGAGCTTCTTCCCCCACCCACGAGATGCGCGCTTCCGGCATGGCTGCTTTCCGCCGATTCGGCTTGCCTTTGCAGGCCTGTGCACTCATTTTACGGCCCATGTCGACACATGCTTTATCCACTTCCGCCGCCTCCGACCAGCCGGCGACGACCGATCTCGCCGCAGACCTTGCCGCCAAGGATCTGGTGGGCCTTGATCGCGAACAGCTCATAGAAGAGCTGAAGACGCGCGGCCTGCCGAAATTCCGCGCGGGTCAGATCTGGCACTGGATCTACCACAAGGGTGTGACAGATTTTGCCGAGATGACGACGCTGGCAAAACCGTTGCGCGAAGAGCTGGCCCAGCATTACAAGATCGGCCGCCCGGAAATCAGCCGCGAGCAGTGGAGCGAGGACGGCACCGCCAAGTGGCTGCTGAAGTTCGACGACGGGAACGAGGCCGAGGCCGTGTTCATCCCGGACGACGACCGGGGCACGCTCTGCATTTCCTCCCAGGTCGGCTGCACGCTGACCTGCTCCTTCTGCCATACCGGCACCCAGCGCCTTGTCCGCAATCTGACATCCGGCGAGATGGTCGCCCAGATTCTGGTCGCGCTCGACCGGCTCGGCGGCTTCCCGACGGCGCAGAGCGACCGCAAGCTGACCAACATCGTGCTGATGGGCATGGGTGAGCCGTTGTACAATTTCGACAATGTGAAGCGCGCCATGATGATCGCCATGGACGGCGAGGGTCTCGGCCTGTCCAAGCGCCGCATCACCCTGTCCACGTCCGGCATTGTTCCCGAGATGGAGCGCTGCGGCGCCGAAATCGGCGTGAACCTCGCGGTCTCGCTGCACGCGGTGACCGACGAGATCCGCAACAAGCTGGTGCCGATCAACAAGAAATACCCGATCAAGGACCTGCTCGACGCCTGCAGGACCTATCCAGGCGTTAACAATGCCCGCCGCATCACCTTCGAATACGTGATGCTGAAGGGCGTGAACGATAGCCTGGACGACGCGCGGGCGCTGGTGAAACTGATCGAGGACATCCCGGCCAAGATCAACCTGATCCCGTTCAATCCGTGGCCCGGCGTGGAGTATGAATGCTCTGACGACGAGACCATCGAGAAGTTCGCCCAGGTGGTCCTGAAGGCTGGCTACGCCTCACCGGTCCGGACCCCGCGCGGGCGGGACATCCTGGCGGCTTGCGGACAGCTGAAGTCCGCGAGCGAGCGGCTGCGGAAGAAAGACCGGATTGCCGCGATTGCGGCGGCGAGTGCGGGTTAGAGACGTCATCATTCGACTAACGTCGCGCTGATCTCTTTTCAGCTTTCGACCTGTGATTCCCCAAAAGAGCGATTGGCTTAGTAGCGCTGACTGCCGCGACTCTTGAACCTGAACGGCAAGTCAAAAGCAGGTATCCCCATGACCGAAACAGCGATGGTTCTTTTCTCCGGCGGGCAGGATTCCGCCACCTGTCTTGCCTGGGCGCTGGACCGGTTTGATCATGTCGAGACCATTGCTTTCGATTACGGGCAGACCCATGCGGTCGAGCTTGAGGTGCGGACGACCTTCCTCGCGGCGCTGCGGGAGCGGTTTCCTGAATGGGGCGCGAAGCTCGGGGAGGATCATTTTATCGATCTTTCGCTGCTCGGTGCGATCAGCGATACGGCGCTGACCCGGGACAAAGAGATCGAGATGAATGAGGCCGGGTTGCCGAACACGTTCGTTCCGGGCCGTAATCTACTGTTCCTGACGACGGCGGCGGCGGTCGGGTATCGCCGGGATACACGGCATATTATCGCCGGTATGTGCGAGACCGATTACTCCGGCTATCCGGATTGCCGGGACGACACCATCAAGGCGCTGCAGGTCGCGCTCACCCTCGGCATGGACAAGCGCTATGTGCTGCACACGCCGCTGATGTGGCTGGACAAGGCGGCGACCTGGAAAATGGCGGAGGAGCTTGGAGGCGCGGATCTGGTGGAGCTGATCCGGCGGGAGAGCCATACCTGCTATCGCGGCGACCGGACCGTGCTGCACGCGTGGGGCTATGGCTGCGACGACTGCCCGGCCTGCGATCTGCGTAAATCCGGCTGGGCCGGGTACGCCTCTTAATCCCGCGCGTCCTTGCGTCGGCGAAACAGATCAAAAAATGCGCTCAGCGCACCGTTGCGGCTACGGATCGCCCAGGCCGGGCGCCATGACAGGCGCGCCATCGCCGCGCGCCGGGTGTCGCCATTCGCCTCATCGAGCGTCGTAACAAGCTGCCGGACCTCCGGTTTCGACAGATGTGGGCCCTTGTCCTGGCTCACGTCAGTCTCCGGCCGGGCGCAAGGCATTCAGCCTCTCTTCCATCCCATCTTCCATCGAGAACAGCGTGTCGTAGTCGCGCAACAGATAGAGCACCACGATGGCCGCCAGCATCGGCCAGGCTGCGAAGAACAGCAGGTTCGGCACGGTCCATGGATCGAGATAATTCGCGACCGGTGCAAGGGTGGAGCCGAGATGCATGAGGAAGACCAAAGCGGTGGCCACGCGTTTCCGGGAGCCGATCACGAAGGCCAGAACGATGAAGCCTTGTGCCGCGCCAAGGGCGTAGGAGATGCCGGGCCCAATTTCGGGGCCGCCATAGTAATGTTGCAGCACGCCGGACGTGCCGGTCGGGTTCACGAACTTGTTCAGCACCCACATGCCGAGCACGATGCCGACGCCGAGACGCAGCAGAAGCAGGGACCAGGTGAGAGCGGCTTTCGGCACGGCGACTGTCTGCATTGGGCGCTTATCCTTTGCGCGGGAGATGCGAGGCGGTTTGTTCAGCAGCGCCTGAGTACGATGGGGGACTTATACTGCCGCACCGCGGCGTTTCAGAGCGCCCGGATTACGGTCTTCCGCCGTGCCCCAGCCGAGCGACAGGTCGATGATGGCGTGGATCAGTGCGGCGTGGGCGGTTTCGACGAAGCCGTATTCATCCCCGGCGACATAAAAATTCAGATCGCCCGACAGCCGCAGCGGATTGTCGGCGGTAAAGCCGGAGAAAGTGATAACGGCGCAGCCTATGTCCCGCGCCCGCTCGACCGCTTTCGTGATGTTCGGCGAAGAGCCGCTGCTGCTGATGGCGACAAGAATATCGCCCGGCTGGGCATAGAAGCCGATCTGCTCGGCGAAGATCGCGTCGCCGCCGATATCGTTGGTCAGCGCTGTCAGCATGGCGTGATCGGTAATGGCAAGAGAGCGGATGCCACCGTTCTTGGTGAGGTCGAGGGCGTAGTGGGAGGCCATCGATGCGCTGGCGCCGTTGCCGACGAAGATCAGTTTATTGCCGGCATCGTGGGCCGCGCGGCCTTGTGCAAGGAAATCGGCGAAGCCGTCGCTGAGTGTTTTCTGGCTGCCCGCACCGTCGGTCACGCTGGCCTCGCGGGTCAGGCGGGCCAGGGTCTCGAAGTAATCCGTCGTGCGGTCGGCCAGATTTCTCAAACGTCTTCTCCCTCCGGTTCGCTCACGCCTGCGTCTGTTTCGCCTTCCTCCGCATCCGGCTTGCCGGTCGTCACAATGTGGAAGCCAAGAACGTCTTCAGGCGGCAGGGTCGACATTCCGGTCAGGATACCCTCTTTCCGCGCGTCGAGCAGCAAACGTCCGATGGGCTGGAAATGGCTGGTACCGCCTTCGCCGTCCGGCGCGTCGATCAGGATGCGGACGGAGCGCGATGTGCGGAATCTGTTGCGTTCCAGCATGCGCTCGGTCGAGGCGACGGAATGAGGCATGTCGAGACCGCGCAGGTCCAGCTCGTACTCGGCCTCGTTGTTGTCGCGAAAAAGGGGTTTGAGCTCTCCGAGATCGACCATCTGCGAATTTTCTTTCAACATGTCGTAATTCAGTCAGTCCATTTGGGCCATTCCAACCGGATCCGCAAGTCTTGCGACTTTTGCTCCGGATTCAGTTGAAAATATTGACGTGTCTCATTACTTCTTTCCTGAACTGTTTTTTGACCTTCGGCTCATTGGGAGTGAGACATGAACTTGGATCGCAAACACATGACTGCTGCCGAGGCGGAGGCCGCACAAATCGACGTCGGCCTGCGCTCTTACATGCTCGGCGTCTACAATCACATGACCATCGGCCTTGCGCTGACCGGTTTCTTCGCCATCGGCACCAAGCTGCTGGCGATGAGCTCGCCGGCTTTCGCGCAGCTGATTTTCGCTTCACCGCTGAAATGGGTGATCATGCTCGCCCCGCTCGGCATGGTGTTTTTCCTGGCCGCCCGCATCCAGTCGATGTCGGCTTCCACGGCGCGCATGACCTTCTTCATCTATGCCGGTGTGATGGGACTTTCGCTCGCCAGCATCTTCTTCGTCTTCACGGGTGAGAGTATTGCACGGGTGTTCTTCATCACCGCTGCTGCTTTCTCTGGTCTCAGCCTCTATGGCTACACGACGAAGAAAAGCCTCAGTGGCATGGGCACGTTCCTGTTCATGGGCCTGATCGGCATTCTGATCGCCAGTGTCGTCAACATCTTCCTGGCCTCGACCATGATGCAGTTCATGATCTCTGTCGGCGGCGTGCTGGTCTTCGCGGGCCTGACCGCCTACGACACCCAGAACATCAAGAACATGTACATGGAGTCCGACGGGCACGAAGTGTCGACGAAGAAGTCGATCATGGGCGCCCTGAAGCTCTATCTCGATTTCATCAACATGTTCCTGTTCCTTCTGCAGCTGTTCGGTAATCGCGAATAGTCTGCCGGGTTCCAATTGAAGAGGCCGCGCCGGGTTTTCCGGCGCGGCCTTTTTAATTTTGCGGGTTTTTTCCAAAGACCGTTAACGGGTCATCAAGATTAATTTATATATAAACACGCTGTACCGGATTTCCGGTTAGGTTGTTTTTTTGAGTTTGGGACTTGTTGGCGATGGCGGTTCAGACCCTCTATGAGGTGCACACGCTCAAAAGCGGAAACTGGGCGGTCGATTCGACCTATCCGGATCGCGACACTGCCATTGATGTCGCGAAGTCACTGCACGGCGAGAAGCAGTTCCAGGCCGTCAAGGTGATCAAGGACACCTTCGACGAGGCGACCGGGAACGGCAAGGAAATCGTGGTGTTCGACACCAGCTCGAAGGTGAGCCGTGACAAGACGCCGCCGGCACCGGAACAGCCGGCCGCCGCTGCCGCGGCACCGGCGCGGCCTTCGACTGCACGGGGATCGAAAGGGAAGAACACGAAAGGCGATTATGCGATGGCCATCAAGGTCACGCTGTTGCTGGTTCTGATCCTCGGTGGCGGGCTTGGTACGATCTACCTGCTGCATTATGCGGGCGGGAGTTTCCAAAAGCTGTTCTAGGCTCGGTTACCGAGCTGTCGGCCCTGCCTCTCAAGGCCAGCGGCGGTTGACCCTCTGCATTCCTGACATGCTGAAATACTCATCGAAGATGGTCGGCGGCCCTGCCAGGTCGTGGATCAGTCTTGCCAGCCCGTAGCGCAGGACGGGAATTTCCATGCCGGTTTCCGTCCATTCTGCGGGTAACGGCAGCAGGCAGCGGTTACGGCCGATATTCACGATGGTATCGCGAAAAGCGAGGCGGCCCTCCCAGAAACAGTCGAGCAGGTGGGTCCGGGCATTCTCGCTGGCGAAGCGGTTGGGCGACGGCACCTGATAGTTCGCATTCTCGACCATGCCGTAGGCCATGGTGATCCGGATATCCTTCAGGTAGGTCAGATGCAGGCTGTGTTGATCCGCCGCCAGTCCGATTTCCTCGCCCTTTGCATTGTTCCGGAGCACGAAGCGGTGACGGAAGGTCGGGCGCAGGATCGGTGTCCAGTCAACAACATCGCTATCGGCGATGGTTCTGACGAATGCCCTCAGATCCATGAAGATCAGCCTTCGAGGCGCGTGTCTGTTTCGTCGCGCCCGGGCCATTCCGGCAGGTCGCGTCCGGTTGCCTCGGCGAGCACTGTACGAGCAGTTTCCAGAATCAACTGCGCCCGTGTCTTCAATCTGTCGCAATCGAGAATGGCATCTGCGACCTCCGGCTGGGAGATCAACAGCATTACTTCGTCGAGGCACTCGCAAAGATCCGCCGACGCGGCGACCATCTGGGCATTCCCCTGGCGCTCCAGCGCATCGCAGGACCAGCTCATGGAGCCGATCTGCGCCGGGGCATTGCCGCGGGCGTAGGACCAGAGCTCTCCGCTTGTGTTCATTCTCCACGGGCCGGGCGTGTATCTGGGCATAGGGCGAAATCCTAAGTTTCACTGAGGACAGCTTAGGGACGGATTGCCTCTGTCGGCAATGCCGCCGGATCCTTGGCGGATGCCGGTCGCGTGAAAAGACGTGCGACACATCGGAAAAAAATGACTGTCAGACATGGGATTCTCAGAGCGCCGTGTCTCTGTTATGATTCCACAAGATATTGTAGGTCCGTTGAGGAACCCGATGAAATTTACCCATATTTGCGCCGTGTCTCTGTTGCTTGTGCTCGGTGGATGCGGTCTCGGCGACCTTTTTGGCAGTGGCACGGAGGAGTTGCGCGTCCGCGCCTATGTGCGGGATGAACTCGACCGGGTCGAGGCGGATCGCGGGCCTCGCCGCCGTCAGTATATCGACGAGCGGATTTCCGAAACGGTGGCTGCCGCCGACACTGGTGACACGCGTCTGTCAGAGGTGGAAGAGACACTCGGGCGCTTGAAGACCGATCTCAATATCGTCGCCCGCAAGGTCGAGAAGCGGATCGAACTTGGCGCCGGTGCGTCTGCCGGTGCGTCTGTCGGTGCGGCCACATCCCAAGCGCCGGCGCAGGCAGCGTCAGTGGACCCGGAAGCACTTTCCGAGATCCGGGCGGATGTCGATGCCGCCCTCAGGGCGGTCAGCAAACTGAATGCGGACCAAGAGGTGGCTGATGCGCGGGCAAATGCCCGATTCGAACGGCTTGAGTTACATACCAGTGAGCTGAACTGGCCGGAAAAAACTGGCGGTAGCGGGCTGCATCTGTCCTCCTACCGGAGCCATGGGGCCGCGCTGGCGGGATGGGAATTGCTGCGCACGGAATTCCCGGGATTGCTCGCTTCCGAAGCCCCGCTTTTTGTCGAGGTCGATACTGTCGCCGGGCTGTTCGTTCGTCTGATGGTCGGGGCCGGGCGGAACCAGAGCTGGTTGGCGGAGGTCCGCGACCAGATCCGGGCTGCGGGTGAATACGCGATGATAATGCCGATCCCGTCAGGTGGGGCATCGGTCATGCCGAAGGACATGAATGTTCCGACGCAGCCGAAGATCCTCGTTCCGGGATCCTGATCCGAATTTAACGGAGCGCTTCATTTCTTTGGAGAAGTGGTGCCGCAGGAGGGACTCGAACCCCCGACCCCATCATTACGAATGACGTGCTCTACCACCTGAGCTACTGCGGCATATTTCGCGCGGGAACGGCTACTTAAGCCGTCATGGCTGTCGGTGCAAGGGGAAAATCGGCACACGCCGACATGCTTGCCATGGCGGCGCTTTCGCTCCGGCGCGCAGCGGCCGGGCTCAGCGGATTCGCGCCAGGTTTGCCTCGAACCGGTCAAGGGCGCTACCAAGGCCGGATCCTTCGACGGCAACATTCTCGGCGAGGCTGCGCACTCTTGCCGCCGCGTCTGCCGCGGCCCGTCCGGCCACGCCGACCTCAGACAGCCTGTCCCGCATTGCTTCCGAGCGTGCCGTCGTCTGCTGGCTTATTGACGATATATTCCGGGTCTCCTGATTGTGCTGGTCGATCGCGGCGCGGATATTTTCGGCCGAATTCAGCAGGTGGTCCATTGCGTCGGTCGCGCTTTCGAAGGCGTCGCTGCTGACGTCTGTTGCTTCAGCGAAGGACACCACCTCGTCGCCAATTTGCCGCGACAGGTTGGAGACGGACGCGGCGAGAGACTTCACTTCCCGGGCAACGACCGCGAACCCCAGACCGGTTTCGCCCGCATGGGCTGCTTCGATGGCGGCATTCAGGGCCAGAAGATGGGTTTGACCCGAGATCCGGTCGATCGACTCCGCGATGCTCTTGATGTTCAGGATCGAGCTGGAGAATGCGCTCACTGCGGAATGACCGGTCTTCAGCACCTGATGGCTTTCGGTCGCAGCGCGCGCGGTATCGGTAGCATGTGTCTGGATCACTGAAACGGAACTGTCCAGGCGCTCCGATGCTTCCTCCATGCCCGTCAGCATCTCCGACATCGTCATGGTTTCGTCGGTCAGCAATTCTTGTTGTGTGACGGCATTGTCCGCTTCCTCCGTCACCTGGTCCGAGAGGTCACGCATGTGTCCGGCAGCGTCCATAACGCTTGCCACAGCGCCGCGGACGGCGGTTTCGAAGTCGGCGGCGATTGCATCGAGCGCCCTGGTGGCCTTCTCCCTTTCACAGACGCGGGCGAGTTGATCCCCGATAAAAGCCATCAGGCCCGCGAGCTCCGCATCGAGTTCGGCTGGCTCCTCGCTGAAGAACTCGAGCACGGCGACGACGTCATTCTCTGAGATGACCGGGAAGGCAAAGGCGCCTTTGAGCCCGAGCGATTGAGCGGCCTTCGCCCTGACGAAGCCCGGGTGGACCTGCACATCCGGTATCCGGGTCCAGGATCCGCTCTCCATCACCTGCCCGATCATGCCCTGCCCAGAGGAGAACACCGTCGCTTCGCTTGCCTCGATGAACTCGGATCGTGCACGGCTGGAAATGCGGGAGGCCCAATACCAGATTCGGGCGCTCTCCATCGTGCCGGCCTCTGGCGTGCGAAGATATGCATGACCGGATTGCCAGTTCATGAACGCGCAGATTGCTTCAAGGGCGGGGGCGAGGCATTGCTGCAGGCTTTCAGCCTCTGTCGTGCTGTCGGCAACCTCGCTGAACAGACTGATGCAGTTGCCGATCGAAAGCGTGCTGGGCAGGCCGGCAAAAGCCGAAGCGGCAGGCCGGCCGGAATGCGAATTGTGCAGTGATTGCAGCATGGTTTCCCCCAACGGTCCGATTTTGGATGGATTTGGCAGGATTTGTGCGCTGCAACATTGTTGCCAGATTTGGACCTGGTATCGGTTTTCTGGCGGTATTGTTTGATAAGTATCGATAAATCTTCACTGGGTCGGATTTGACCCGATCTCGATAGAGATTCACCTAAATTGTGAAATGATTAATTTTTGCGCAACCAGGGGGCGTTCTGGCGTCTGTATGGACAGTACGTCCCTTAGTTCTGATACCGGTTCGCCGTGCGTTTTTCTGTAGCGGCGAGGGCGCTCAGTCCGGGGAAGATTTCCGATTCAAGAAATTCAAGCCGCCGCTGGAAATTACCGCCGCGTGAGGTGAACCGTTCTTCCCAGAGGTTCAGCTTGACGACAAGCCCGCACAGAACGCTGCCGGTGGCGCCATGCTGCTCCACGATCTGCGCCCGCAGCGTGTGGAAGGACTCGGCTGTCGGGTCTTCCCAAAAGTGGCTGGAACTCTGATCGAAATGGTCGAACCGCTGTTTAACCGACGCGACGATTCCGTACAGCGCCTGCATGGCGTGCGTTGTCCTGCTCTGGAGCGAGGGGTTTCCCTGTGCGACCGGTGAGTTGAGGAACTCCTGAACCCAGGGGCGGAAAAGCTTGATGCGATTCTCCGACTCGGTCAGACAGCTGCGGAAATAGGAAAATCCGAGGAATGTGTCGCCGTAATTCTCGAGAAAGCGCGGGATCGCGGAAACATCGGTTTCAAGGTCGGCGGCCAGTTTTTCCAACTCGGCGAGGACGGTATCCCGGTCTGGATTGCGCAGGTATTCGACCAGGTTTCCATAGTTGCCGAGCGCGGCGCCGTCTTTCGCGAAAAGCCGTCGGACGATCGGCCTCGTGTAATGCTTCATGAACTGGGTCAGCTCACGATATTTCTCCGGAGAAAGTCGGAGTGCGTCAAAATTCTCGAACCCTATATCCAACTCCCGCAGCGCCACGCGCAAGGTATAGACGTCATAGCTACCGATGGCGGCGAGGCGCTTCAGGATCGCAACGTCGCTCATCAGTTCTGGGGCTTGGGAATTGAAATGGTTGGGCAGGTGATCTGGCTGGATCTGTCCGCTACCGGAGCCAGTGTCCTTGAACAGCTCGACCACTGCGTGAAGTTGCGCGTTCTTGATCAGGGAATGGCGCCTCAGAGCCATGGTCTTGAGCGGAAGCAGACCGAGGGGCAGCCGGTACAGGCTGTCCATTTCGGCAGTGTCGATGTGCGAGCCGACGGGACCGGGTTCGGTGGCGCCAACCTCTGAAAGGGAAATTGCCATGCCATTGTATGAGCAATTTCAGTGCCTGCCGAAGGACTCATCATGACTCCAAGCACTTATCGCGCGGTGGTGAGATGGAAGCTGAACTTGCGACGCATGCCCGTTCCCTGAAAACGGCCGTAATTGCCTAGCAGCGGGCAAGAGATTCCGTGCGCCTGGAGTTCATTCAAGCAGCGTAAGCGCTAGGCCGAGTGGGGAAGATCCAGTTCCTCGACAAGCTCTGAAACCGATAGGACCGGCTCGATCAGGATGCTGAGGCTGCTCCCGGCGGGACTGGGGACGGGCCACAGGCCGAGAAGCAGGTCGTTTACCGCCATGCCATCCATCGACAATGGAAGCACCATGCTGAAGCAGCGTCTTGGAATACCGCTGTTGCCTTCAAAAGCTGCTGTTTGTGCTGCCGGTTTCCGGGATTCCGCAACGGAGCGCATCAGGCGAAACATATTGGAGCGGCAGGCTGCGGGTTTATGTTGCCCTCCGGCAGTACTGCCGGGTTTCAGGCTGCGGGACAATTCACCGATACGTTCACCGACAAGCTCGTAGCGATAATCGTCCGGTATTGCCTTCAGCAAGGCGAGATGGGGAAGCAGGCGGGGACCGAATTGCAGCGGATCCAGTAAGTTGCGCGGCTTTCCATCCGGTAACGTCGACCAGACATTATATAGTCTGCTGATGCTGTCTCGGTTCACCAGCAATTGTGTGCTTTCATGCGCCACAGTCTGCCTCCTGAACTTGGAGAAGTATTTTAGTACAATATTATTGAAATTCAATTTTTTTGGATTCGGGGGTAAAACCGGTTTCTGGAGAGATCGTGAACGGACCCGGATCGCGAGGCTCTGAAGGGCCTGCGGAAAGCTGGTTTGTCATGGCCGTAGCGCTGGTATAATCTCCCCAGCAGACTGTGGTCCCGACAGGATACGGAGCGTTGTCAGGGAATGGCTGAAGCCAGTATGGAATCCAGGGTCGCGGCCCTGTGCCTCGAAAAAGGTCTGAAGATGACGGAGCCGCGCCGGGTGATCGCGCGCGTCTTGTCCGAGGCAGAGGACCATCCCGACGTGGAATCCCTGCATGAACGGGTGCGCGAGATCGACCGTTCGATCTCGATCGCGACCGTTTACCGGACCATGAAGCTGTTCGAGGAAGCGAATATCGTCACCAAGCGTGATTTCGGCGATGGCCGGGCGCGCTACGAGGAAATCAATGGTGAGGAAGATCATCACCATCACATGATCGATGTGACGACCGGCAATGTGATCGAGTTCTATAACGAGGAACTTGAAGCCCTGAAGGAATACATTGCCCGGGAACTGGGCTTCGAGTTGGTGGACCACCATCTCGAACTGTTCGGCGTTCCGCTGAAGAAAGCGGAAGCGAAAACGGCGCCGAAATACAAGCCCAAGGCCAAGACGAAAATCATCAGCGGCAAGCCGCCGGCCTGACTTTCAAGAAACCAGTCTTTGCGTGAGACGCCCACCGGCTACAGCCGTGGGCGCCCCTGTCATGCATTCGCGTAGTCGATCAGATGCATGAAGGAGCCGAAGACGGTTCCGATTCGCGCACCGATCTCGCCGAGATCCGATCCCGATGCATCGGTAATTCGGAAAAGCGGCGTGTTGCCCGTTGCTCCAACCGTGGCGGCATAATGGAATTCATGTCCGCGCCAAAGACTTCCGGCCGTGCCAAGGGGCGTGTCGGCGAGCATCGAAGCGATTCGGTAGCCGAGATGGCGCTTCGGCTCTGCGAAGCTGGTCTCGTGCGGTAGCAATCCGGCCATCCGATGAGAGATGCCGTCCGCATCGGTCAAGACAGTCCCGAGGGTCATGTAGCCGCCGCATTCGCCGTAGATTTTTGCTCCCCCCGTGGCCGCTGCTCTCAGCCCGTCGAGGAAGCGTGCAGCCCCGGCAAGCCGCCTGGCATGCAGCTCCGGATAGCCGCCCGGCAGATAGACCGCATCCGCATTGCCGGCAGGTGCTTCGTCGGCCAGAGGAGAGAAGAAGGATAGCTCCGCACCGGCGTGGCGCCAGCCGTCGAGCACATGCGGATATGAGAAGGCGAAGGCGGCATCCCGCGCAACGGCGACTCGCTGGCCGAGCGGCGGCAATGCGGGGGGCACGGGAGCAGAGCCGGTTGCCGTGCTGATCGTTGCAGCTGCCATGATCGCGTCGAGATCAATGCCGTCGGGCATCCGGTCAGCTGCGGCATCGAGGAAGGCCTCAAGATCGGGGTGCTCTCCCGCCTGAACCAGGCCGAGATGGCGGCTTGGCCGGGCGATCAGTTTGTCTGAGCGAACGACGCCGAGCACGGCATGTCCTGCGGCGGTGAGCGCCTGACGCAGCATCGCTTCGTGCCGGTCGCTGCCGACCTTGTTCAGGATCACGCCCGCCAGACGGACATCCGGGTCGAACCGGGCGAAACCGTCTGTCAGCGCGGCGATCGATTGGGCCTGCTTTCCTGCATCGACAACCAGCAGCACCGGCCAGCCGGTGAGGCGCGCGAGGCTGGCCGTAGAGCCATCGGCCAGAGGGGCTGTATCACTGCCGAGATGGGCACCGTCGAACAGGCCCATGACGCCTTCCACGACTGTGAGCGCCGGAGCGGGATCAAGTGCTGCGGCTAGTGTTTCCGGCCGCATCGCCCAGCTGTCGAGATTGAAGCAAGCGCGGCCCGAGGCGGCGGCATGGAAGGCGGGATCGATATAGTCCGGGCCAACCTTCGCGCTGGCAACATCAATGCCTTTGCGCCGGAGCGCCCGGAGCAGGCCGAGCGTGACCGTGGTCTTGCCGCTGCCAGAGGCCGGTGCGGCGATGATCAGGCCCTTTGACACATGCTTATCCGGTCTGCTTCGTGTCGCTCTTGCCGAGACCAAGCGGGTCAGCCTGGAGCCTCTTGCCGGCGGCGGCACCGAGCCAGTCGAGCCCGGAGCGCAGCCGCACAATCTCGCCGATGGCGACAATGGCGGGCGGTTTCACGTCATGCAGTCGGATATCTTCCGCCGCGCGGCCAAGCGTGGTTTCCAGCACCTGCATGTCCGGCATGGAGGCATTGGTGACAAGTGCGACCGGCTCGTCCGCACTGCGCCCGGCGGCCATCAGCTTGTCCGCAATCGCGCCCAGATGCTTGATCGCCATGTAGAGAATCAGCGCCGGGCTGCCCTTGGCGACCGCATCCCAGTCGACCCCGGTGACATTGCCGGTGGCGTCGTGCCCGGTGATCATGGTGATGGCGTGATTGGTGTCCCGGTGGGTCAGCGGAATGCCGGCGAAGGCAAGCCCGCCGATCCCGGCCGTGATACCCGGGCAGATGCGGAACGGGATACCGGCCTGGACGAGAGACAGGGCCTCCTCGCCGCCGCGCCCGAACACAAACGGATCGCCGCCCTTGAGACGCAGCACACGCAGGTCCTGCTTGGCGAGCTGGATCAGCCGGAGGGTGATGTCGGCCTGTTTCGGCGACGGCTTGCCACCGCGCTTGCCGGCATATTCGCGCGGCGTGTCGGCGGGGGCGAGGGCCAGGATATCGTCGCTGACCAGCGCGTCATAGACGATCACGTCGGCGGCCTGCATGGCGGCATGAGCCTGCAGGGTCAGAAGCCCGGCATGGCCCGGCCCGGCACCAACCAGCCACACGCTGCCCGGCGCGAAATCAGCGGCGAAATCTGTCACGTTTGTCATGGCTCAGACCCTACTCCCGCGCCGGGGTGTTTTCCAGCGCGGCGGACGATGATGTTTCATTCTGAAAATACCGGCGGGCGAGACGATGATCTACTGCCTCTGCGTCCAGAAGCCGCGTGAATTCGACATGGATGCGCGGCGCCGGACCGGTTAAGAGATTTCATGGCAAGAAAACCGGACGGACCGCTGAGACGAGGCTGGACCACGGGCGCATGCGCGACGGCGGCGACCAAGGCCGCCTACACGGCGCTCTTGACGGGTGAGTTCCCTGATCCAGTTTCCATCACCTTGCCGAAAGGGGAGCAGCCGAACTTTGCATTGGCCCGCGAAGCGCTGGGCGATGAAGTGGCCAGTGCCGCCATCGTCAAGGATGCAGGCGACGATCCGGACGTGACGCACCTCGCGACCATCCTCTCCACGGTGCGGATTGGCGCCCCCGGCAGCGGTGTGGTGTTCAAGGCGGGCGAGGGCGTCGGCATGGTGACCCGCGAGGGGCTGCCGATCCCGCCGGGCGAGCCCGCGATCAACCCGGTGCCGCGCGAGCTGATGCGCGGCGTCGTGGCGGAGGTTGCCCGTGCCCACGGCGGCAGCGGAGATGTGGAAATCGAGATTTCCGTGCCGGGTGGCGAAGCGCTGGCGAAAAAGACCTGGAATCCGCGCCTCGGCATTGTCGGCGGGTTGTCGATTCTCGGTACCACCGGCGTGGTGATCCCGTTCTCCTGCTCTGCCTGGATACATTCCATTCATCGCGGCATCGACGTCGCTCGCGCCGGCGGATTCCCGCTGGTCGCGGCCTGCACCGGCTCGACCTCGGAGGCGGCGGTGGTCAGGCGGCACGGGCTGGACGAAACCGCCTTGCTGGACATGGGCGACTTCGTCGGCGGCATGCTGAAATACTTGCGCCGCCATCCGCTGCCGAAAGTGCTGATCGGCGGCGGTTTCGCCAAGCTGGCGAAACTGGCGCAGGGCCATATGGACCTGCATTCCGGCCGCAGCCAGGTGGATATGGACTGGCTGGCGGAACAGCTTGCAGCGGTGGGTGGTGATGCGGCTTTGGTTGCACGGGCAAAGGGCGGCAACACCGCGCTCGAGGTTCTGAATATGGCGCTGGAGGTCGGGTTGCCGCTGGGCGACCGGATTGGGGAGCTGGCTCGCGCTGAAGCGGCAGCAATGGTCGCGGGCACGGAAGTGGAAATCATCGTCGAGGTGTTCGACCGCAAGGGCAACCTGATCGGTGCGGCGGGAGAGGCCTGAGAAATGGCGCGCATTCTGGTGCTCGGCGGAACGGATCTCGCCAATGCATTCGTCACCGCACTCCGAGTGGCGCATCCGGACCTTGAAATCGTGCTGTCGCTGGCGGGGCGGACCCGCAACCCGAAACTGCCGGATTGCGTAATTCGCACCGGCGGCTTTGGCGGTACGGAGGGACTGGCAGCCTATCTCCGGGAAGAAGGCATCACAGCGCTGGTCGATGCAACCCATCCCTATGCAGCCCAGATCTCGGCCAATGCCGCGAAAGCGGCGTCTGAGACCGGAACGCCCTCCTTGCATCTGGTACGCCCAGCCTGGGAGCAGGCATCCGGTGATAATTGGCATCACGCACAGGACTACGAGGAAGCGGCAAGGCATCTGGATGCGCTGTCGCAAACCCATCCGCTGACGGTCTTCCTGACGGTGGGGCGGCAGGAGTTGAAGCCGTTTCACTCTCTGATGAACTGCACCCACGTCGCCCGCTCGGTCGAGCAACCGGACGCAGCGGAACTGCCTCCCGGGGCCCGGGTTGTGCTGGCGCGCGGACCGTTCAGGGAAGAGCACGAGATGGCGTTCCTGAAGGATAACGCGATCGATGTCATCGTCTCAAAGAACAGCGGTGGCACGGCCACATACGGCAAGATCCTCGCCGCCCGGTCGCTCCGCATGCCGGTGGTGATGGTTGCGCGCCCGCCCCTGCCGGAGGGGGAGATTGTCGGCTACGTGGAAAGCGCGCTCACCTGGGTGGAGAGAATTCTTTAATCGTCATCCCTGCGCACGCAGGGACCCAGGGATGGAGCGTATAGCCCTACGATCACCTAGGTCCCGGCTCTCTGGCCGGGATGACGCCTGGGGCTTTACTCCGTCCCGGTGCCGCGACGAGCAGGCCTGCCGCTGTGATCAGCACCATGCCGCACACCGTTAGAAGGTCCGGTTCCTCGGCAAAGAAGACGAAGCCCCAGAGCGCTGCGGAGACCAGATAGGCATAGTCAAACGTCGCGATGATCGATGGCGGTGCGATCTGGTAGGCCTTGGCTGTACCGGCGGAATAGAGCGCCATGAGCGCGCCGAGAAGCGCCATTACACCCCATTCCCGGACTCCCATGGCTCCCCAGTCGCCAAGCAGGAACGGCGCGCTTCCTTGTGTCCCTTCGTCGATGTTCGCGAGGGCGAGCAGTATCGTGAGGATCAGCCCGGTGATGAGGAACGCGCTGTTGAGAGTGAAGGAGAGTGTCAGAGGTGTTTCATCGCGGCACTTGCTCCGTGTCAGAATCATCGAGAGGGAATAGAGCAGGGCGGCCAGCAGGGGCAGGAGCGCGTACCAGGAAAAGGCATCAGTGCCCGGCCGGAGAATGGCGACGACACCGAGAAAACCAAGCAGGACACCGCCCCAGCGGCGCGGGGAGACTCTTTCGCCGATCAATGCGGCGGAGAGCAGGGCGGTGATGATCGGGTTTGTGTAGACGGCGACGGCGGCGACGGAGAGTTTGAGTTCCGGGAGCGAGGCGTAAAACGCGATCCAGGTGAGCACCAGCAAGGCGCTGCGCAGCCAGGTCCAGCGCGGCGTACGCGGCCGGAATCCGGCTTTCCTCACAAGCATCAGGGGCACCAGAATAGGAAGCGCCATGAGTGCGCGTGCGGCAAAAACCTGCCACAGAGTGAGCTCGGCACTGACCAGCTTCACCACCGCATCGGCGAAGGCCATAAACAGCACCGAGACGAGAATGCACGCGATGCCAAAAGCGATCTGGTCCGGCCGCGTATCGTCGCCCTGCTCCATGTCCTTCTGGTCCCCGTCCCCGCGCCGTCGTCTCGCGGTCTAGGCCTTAACCTCCGGCCGCAAAATATGCGTGTGCTCTGCGTCATAGAGCGCACTGTCCCGGAAATTCTCCTCACTCAAGACGCGGCCGACCATGATCAGCGCGGTGCGGGTGATCTTGGCCGCGCGGACCTTGCCGCGGATATCCGACAGAGTGCCGCGGATGATCTGCTGGTCCGGCCAGCTGGCACGGTAGATCACGGCGACCGGGCAGTCCGCACCGTAATGCGGTGTCAGCGCGCGTTCTATATGGCGCAGATTGCGGATCGAGAGATGGATGGCGAGGGTGGCTTTCGAGCGGCCGAGCTCTTCCAGCTCCTCGCCTTCCGGCATGGCGCTGGATTGCATGGTCGTCCGGGTCAGGATCAGCGTCTGGCTGATTTCCGGCAGGGTCAGCTCGGTTTCCAGCGCGGCCGCCGCCGCCGTATAGGCGGGCACACCGGGGATGATTTCGAACGGGATATTCAGGGCGCGCAGGCGGCGGATCTGTTCCGCGATGGCGCCATAGAGCGACGGATCGCCGGAATGCACCCGGGCGACATCGTGGCCCGCCGCATGGGCAGCCTCGATATCGCTCAGGATCTCGTCCAGAGTCATCGATGCCGTGTCGATCACCTTGGCACCTTCCGGCGCATGCGCGACGACGGCTTCGGGGACAAGCGATCCGGCATAGAGGCAGACCGGGCAGCGGGCGATCAGATCTCGGCCCTTGATGGTCAGCAGGTCCGGATCGCCGGGTCCAGCGCCGATGAAATAGACGGTCATTGTGCAGCCTCTGAGTTTTTGTCCGCGCGGATAGAGGTGCCGGCCTTACCGGCATAGCCGCGCGGGGTATAGACGTGTTTGCCGTCATACCGGGTCTCGCTGGACCCGACCATGACCAGCGTCAGCATGTCGACCTGATCGACCGAGAGATCCTTGAGGGTCGTCACGGTGATCTTCTCTTCCTCGCGGCCGAGCGAACGGCCAAGGATGACCGGAGTCTCCGGCGGCCGGTGCTGCAAGAGCACCTCGCGGGCATAGGCAAGTTGGGTCCGGCGGCGCATCGAGACCGGGTTGTAGAAAGAGATCACGAAATCCCCTTCGGCAGCCGCCTTCACCCTCTGCTGGATTGCTTCCCACGGGGTCAGCAGGTCGGAAAGGGAGATGGTGCAGAAATCATGGCCGAGCGGCGCGCCGATCCGGGCGGCGCAGGCCTGCAGGGCGGAGATGCCGGGCGTGACCCAGACATGCAGCCGCTCCCAGTCCTTCCGTCCGGCCTTATCCAGCAGCTCATAAACCAGCGTCGCCATGGCGTAGATGCCGATATCGCCGGAAGACACCAGCACGACCGACTTGCCTTTCGCTGCGAGATCGAGCGCATAGGCGGCACGTTTCTCTTCCTCACCGAGGGCAAAATCATGCCGCTCCTTGCCTGCCGCGAGCGGGCCGAGCAGGTCGATATAGAGGCCGTAGCCTACGATCACTTCGGCATCGCGGATGGCCGCATCTGCTTCCGGGGTGCGCCAGAAATCCGCACCGGGGCCGATCCCGACCAGGGCGAGTTGCCCGCGCGCGATGCCGGTGGAGGCCGTGTCGATCAGCGCGGGTGCTTCGGCGATGGCGCAGGTGGCCCGTTTCGATTTCCGCTTCGGTACGATCAGCGCCGCGTCCGGCCCGGCGGCGGTAAGGGCCGCACCTTCGCTGACGCCATGACAGCCAACTTCCCGGAACACCACGTCCGACGGTGTGGCGAGGCGCGGTGTTTCTTCTTCCAATCGGGCTGCGTCAAAGAACCGAACAGGGCGGCCAAGATGGGTGCCAAGAGCATGCACCGCCGCCTCGTCCATCTTGACGTCGATGGAATAGACGCTTGCAACCGCCTCGGGTGCGAGATTGTTTTCGGCCAACGTCTCTTCGACCAGACGGATCAGCTCGTCCGGCTCCGCATCCCGCTCGCAGCCGACGCCGAGGGCGAGGCGCTCCGGGTGATAGGTCAGGCTCTTTTGTGCGGCATCGGCGATTTCGATGGAGGCAGTGATCCGGTAATCGGCGGTATCGTTCCGCTTAATGTCCGCGTCAGCCAGCCAGTCCAGCGCCGGATCGATGGCGGCGCTCTCTCCGGCGAGCAGGGCTGCGGCGACACTCTTGTAATCGGCGCCGGGGGCGAGGTGCCATCCGGCGGGTGGATTGTCGAGCGCGACGCCCAGACTGAGGTCGCTCGCTGTGGTGATCGATGGGGCGATACCGAGTGCGGCTGCCGCTGTGCGCGCCAGATCGTTGGCGCCATGGTGTCCGCCCAGCAATGGCACGACAGCGGAGCCGTCCTCGGCGATGGCCAGCACTGGCGGTTCCGCTTCCTTGTCGGCCAGCAGCGGCGCCAGGATGCGGATCAATGCTCCGGCGGCCCCGACGAACAGAATAGGCGAGCCGATGGTGAACAGATCGCGCAAGTGCTCCGCGACTTCGGTGAAAACCCGGTCGGCGGGCGCGCTGCGGGCATGCAGCTCCATCTCCAGCGCCTTGGCGAGCTTTTCACCGACCTCGCGGCCGGAGGGGGACAGAACGACGATTGTCATAGGCGGCTTCCCTCGAGGAAGGCCTCACCGCGTTTATGCAGGAGGATCATGGAGAAATAGGGGGCGGCAGTGGCATCCACCTCGGCAAGCGGCAGGCAGCGCTGGCTGTCCATTGTCGCATGTTCGATATAGCGGGCATCGTCGAGCAGGCCGAGATCTGCCAGCAGGGTCCGGACGCGCTCAAGATGCCGGCCGACTTTCATGATCACGGCGCCGTCCGTGTTCTCCAGACGGGCGCGCAGGATATCGTCCGGCAGTGGGGCGGGCAAAACCGTCAGCACGTCATTGCGGGAGACCAGCGGGGCGCCGAGCACGGCGGCGGAGGCCATTAGGGAGGAGATGCCAGGCACCACCTCGGCCCGGTGTTTCGGCGCCAGCCGCTCGTAGAGATACATGAAGGAGCCGTAGAAGAACGGATCGCCCTCGCACAGCACGACGACATTCTGGCCCGCGTCGAGCGCTGCGCCTATGTGCAGGCTGGCTGTGTCATAGACCTGCGCCGCCGGGAACCGGGAGGTCACCATCGGCATGCGGATGGCGTATTCCGCGTGGCCTTCCGGGATGTGCGGCGCGGCGATCTCGCGCGCCAGACTGTCGCCATCCTCCGGCGCCGGATAGCAGATCAGATCCGCCGCCTGCAGCCGTTTCAGCGCCTTCAGCGTGATCAGGTCCGGGTCGCCTGGCCCGACGCCGATGCCTGTGAGCAAACCGGTCATGCCGCTATTCCGCCTTATCCGTTGTAGGCTTGGTGACGGCCCATTGGGTGACACTCATCAATGGCCGCCAGCCCTGATAGGGGCCGACTGGCTCCGCCCGGGAGACAGCGATACGGGAAAGCTGCCCGCCGAGGCGCGCTTGCGCCGCGAAGAGCACGGCTTCGCCTTCCAGAGTCACCACATTCGCGACCAGTTTTCCGCCCGGCTTCAGTGCGGACCAGCAGCTATCCAGCACATTCTCGCCAGTGATCCCGCCGCCGATGAAGATCGCATCCGGCGCTTTAAGCCCTGCCAGTGCCTCCGGCGCGCGGCCTTCCACGATCCTGAGAAACGGCACCCCGAGGGCGTCTGCATTGAGCCGGATGGTTTCAATACGTTCCGGATTGCTCTCGATGGCGACGGCTTTCGCCAGCGGGTCCATGCGCATCCATTCGATGGCAACGGAGCCGGAGCCCGCGCCGACATCCCAGAGCAACTGGCCCGGTCCTGGCCTCAGGGCGGAGAGTGTCGCTGCGCGGACCTCGCGCTTGGTGAGCTGACCGTCGTTTTCGTAGAGATCGTCATCGAGGCCCGGTGTGGAGCCCAGCGCGGCCGGTCTGTCCGGATGGCAGAGCGCCACGGCAATGGTGTTGAAGTCTGCACCGGGCGGGTGCGGCCAATCGGCCGCCGTGCCGTCGAGCCGACGTTCCGCATCACCGCCCATATGCTCGAACACACTCATGGTGCTGGCGCCGAACCCGGCACCGTTGAGATAGGCCGCAACCTGCCCCGGTGTTTCCCGGCTGTCGCTCAGCAGCATCAGTTTCAGGCCCGGCTGCAGGGCTGCGGCGAGCAGGGCAAGCGGGCGCCCATGCAGGGTCAGCGTGCGCACTTCGGAGAGCGGCCAGGCAAGGCGCGCGGCGACGAGGGAGAACGCGGACGGTCCCGGATGGATCGCCATTTCACTGGCCGGGAGATGCTTGGCGAGGGTGGCGCCGATGCCGAATTGCATCGGGTCGCCGGTCGCCAGCACCGCGACCGGGCGGCCGCGCATGGTGAGGATCGCTTCGACCAGTTTGCTGAGCGGGGAGGGCCATTCATGCCGTTCGCGTCTGTCGTCGGGCACCATTGCGAGATGCCGGGCGCCGCCGATCAGCACCTCGGCACTGTCGACCAGTGCGTGCGCGGTGGGGGTGAGGCCGTCCAGCCCGTCTTCGCCGATGCCGATCACACGTAGCCAGGGGGTCTCAGACATCATCGGGCGAGGCCCTTCCCGGCGAGGATCGCCAGTGCATTCACCGCCGCCGCCGCCATGGCACTGCCGCCGCGTCTGTCCGGCAGGGTGAGGAAGGGCGGCAGACCGGCGGTTGCCGCCAGTGCCTGTTTCGATTCCGCTGCGCCGACAAAGCCGACCGGAAAGCCGAGAATGACGGCCGGGCGCGGGCCTCCCGCAAGAATGCTCTCCATCAGCCGGAACAGCGCCGTCGGTGCATTGCCGATGGAGACCACCGCACCGTCAAGGTGCTCCTGCCAGAGTGTTACCTGGGCGGCGGAGAGTGTCGTTCCTTCGGCCTTCGTCAGATCGGACAGGCGCGGATCGCGGATCAGGCTGATCACCTCGTTCCCGGCCGGCAGCAATTTCGGTGTCACGCCATGAGCGACCATGGCCGCGTCGCAGATGATCGGCGCTCCCGAGGCAAGTGCCGTCCGCCCAGCCGCGACCGCACCGGTCGAGAAAACCAGATCGGGCGCGATCTCCGGCATACCGCAGGCATGCACAAGGCGCACCGCGACCTCGGCCTCGTCGGCGTCGAACCGGGAAAGATCGGTCTCCGTCCGGACAATCTCGAAGGATCGCCGGTAGATGGCGGCGGGATCTTTCTCATATTCGAAAGTTGGCGCGGTCATGACGGCTGGCCGGATCAGGAATCGGTCAGCGTGCGCGGGCCAAGCGGATGGTCCGCATGGGGATAGGGGTGATGATGATGGTCATGCCCGTGTCCGTGATCATGTCCATGGCTGTGATCGTGCCCGTGGTCATGGGATTGTCCGTGCTTGTGATCGTGATCATGGTGGTGATGACCATGTCCATGATCATGATCGTGGCTATGGCCATCGCTGTCGTTGATGCCCTCGACATGGTGGTGATGGCTTTCCTGCGGCAGGCCGACCTCGTCCTCGAAGCCGAGCACCTGCTGGCGGTATTTGCACATCTGGCAGTTCATGTTGCCGGTACCGTCAGTGATCTCCCGGACTCGGTCGAGGAAGGTCTCGATCACCAGCGGGTGGTCGTTCAGATACGGGGCCTTGACGAACTCGATCTCGGGATGCCGGGCCGCGACCTTGTCGACGTAATCGTAGATCCGGGTGATCAGAATGCCGGTGAAGAGAAAATAGGGGAACACAACGATACGCTTGTAGCCGAGCTTGGCGGCATGCTCGAGGGCCGGTTCGACCAGCGGGAAGGTGACGCCGGAGTAAGCTGTCTCACCCCAGCCGAAGCCCATGCCTTCCCAGAGCAGCCGCATCACCTTGGACACGTTCGAATTGGCGTCGGGATCCGACGCGCCACGGCCGACCACGACCAGCATGGTCTCGTGCCTTGAGATGTTATCGCCTGCCGCTTGCAGGGCTTCCTCGACGCGGGCCGAGGCGGCTCTGATCATCTTCACATCGATGCCGAGCTCGCGGCCGTAATGGATATTCATGCCGTCCGACTGGGCCTGATAGGTATTCAGCACGGACGGGATATCGTTCTTGGCGTGACCAGCGGCGAACAGCATGCCCGGCACCGCCAGTACGTCCGTCACACCCTGTTCTTTCAAAGCATCAAGCCCGGTGCGGATGATCGGCGTGGCGAATTCCAGATAGCCGTAATCCACCGGCATGTCCGGCATCTGTTCCTTGATCCGGACGGCGAGTTTCGCGAACTCGTCCACGGCGGCCTGATCGCGGCTGCCATGCCCGCAGACCATCACGCCCAGTTTTCCGGTGATTTTTTTATCTGAAATGCTCATCTCATCCCCCACCGCCGCGTGCACGGGGGCGCGGGAATACTGCCATCCCGGCCACGAGCCGCCGCGGATATCCTTGCTGGATCTATCCGGCCCCGGACGCTCCGGGGCGCCCGTCACGTCAGTGTCCCGAGCCGAAGTGTTCTGGATAGAGGGTAGGGCGGACCGGGGCAAGTCCGGATCGGACCAATTGCGTCGCCACTGCGACCTCTGCTTCCGTGATGTCATCGCTTTGCCCCCTGATCCCGATGAGGGTATCGTGGGCGATTACAAGAGCTTCTTTCCCGGAGGCGGGGCGGCTCGGATGATCAGGAAAGCTTTTTAATGAGTGCCGAATTCACCGACCGCTACAAGCACAAGATCAAGACAGCTGCCGAGATTGCCGAGATTGTCGGCAGCTTCCCGCGCCGTAAGAAGGTGATCATGTGCCACGGGGTGTTCGATGTGGTGCATCCGGGGCATCTGCGTCACCTGGGGTTTGCAAAGAGCAAAGCCAAGATTCTGATCGCGAGCCTGACCGCTGACCGGCATATCGCGAAGGGCGTTTATCGCCCGCACGTACCGGAACAGCTTCGAGCACTTAATCTCGCGGCGTTTGAAATGGTCGACTATGTCGTGATCGACCAGAACGCCAAACCGCTCGACAATTTGCTCGCAATCCAGCCGGATTTTTTCGCCAAGGGTTATGAATATACGGCGCAAGGTCTGCCGCCAAAGACGCAGGAAGAGCTGGACACCGTTCAATCCTACGGTGGCGAGGTGATCTTCACGCCTGGAGATATCGTCTATTCGTCGTCCAGACTGATCGACCTCGAAGCACCGCAGATCCCGATGGAAAAGCTTCTGACCCTGATGGGCCAGGAAGATTTCGGGTTTGAAGATCTCTCTTCCACTCTAAGCTCGATGGCCGGGCAAAAGGTCCATGTGATCGGCGATACGATCGTCGACAGTTATACGGAAACATCGCTGATCGGCGGCCAGACCAAGACGCCGACGATCAGCGTGTCGTACCAGGGCAGGCGCGATTATATCGGCGGTGCGGCGATCGTTGCGAAGCATCTGGCTGCTGCCGGTGCCGAGGTGACTTTCTCCACTGTTCTTGGGGATGACGAATACAAGGATTTTGTCATCGCGGATCTGGAAGCTGCAGGGATCAGACTGAAGCCGATCATCGACCCGACGCGACCGACAACCAACAAGAACGCCATCGTGGCCGGTGGATACCGGCTGCTGAAAATCGACACGCTCGACAATTCCAGCATCTCCGATGACATCCGCGTCCGGCTGATCAAGCAGATCAGGGCGACGAAAGAAGGCGCGGTCGTGTTCGGCGATTTCCGTCACGGCATTTTCAACCGCCGCACCATCCCGTCTTTGACCGAGGCGATACAGCCCGGCCTGTTCAAGGTTGCTGACAGCCAGGTCGCAAGCCGCTGGGGTAATATCACCGAGTTCAAGGGCTTCGATCTGATCACCCCGAACGAACGGGAAGCACGGTTCAGTATCGCGGATCAGGATTCGGGTATTCGCCCGCTTGCCTCCCGGATTTACGATGAGGCGGAATGCCAAACATTGATTCTGAAGCTGGGGGATCGAGGCGTTCTGACTTGCCGGAACGCGGATCATGAAGCGCTCGATTCCTTCTTTGTCGTCGACAGTTTCGCTGATCGGGTGGAAGACGCTGTCGGGGCGGGCGATGCTCTGCTCGCCTATGCGACCCTTGCCATGATGACGCGGGGTAGCGCGCCGATCGCAACGATCCTAGGGTCATTTGCGGCAGCCATAGAGTGCGAGCAGGACGGCAACATTCCGGTCACCCCTGCGGATGTGTTGAAGAAAATATCCGCCGTCGAGCGACGCGCCAGATTCGAGAGTTAGGACGGAGTTTTGTCCATGCGTGCCCTTGTCGTTGGCCTCGGTGTTCAGGGCCATAAGAGACGCCGTGTTGCGGGAGCCGATTGCGTCGGGACCGTGGATCCTTTTCATGACGAAGCCGGGTTCCGGACCCTCGAAAGCGTCCCGCTGGACAATTACGATGCAGCGCTGGTCTGCACGCCGGACGAGCCCAAGTTCGAGTTGCTGAAATACTTGCTCGGTAACGGCAAGCATGTGCTGGTGGAAAAGCCGCTCTGGTTTTCCGATGAAGCCGAGATGGATGTACTTGGAGGGCTGGCCGCTTCTTCAGGTGCGGTTTGCTACACTGCCTATAATCATCGTTTCGAGCCGCATTTTGTCCGTATGCGCGAGCTGATCTCGTCCGGCACTCTGGGTCAAATTTATCGCTGCCGGATGTTTTACGGAAACGGCACGGCACGGCTTGTGCGCGACTCTGCCTGGCGGGACACGGGCGCGGGCGTGTTGCCCGATCTGGGTAGCCACCTGCTCGACACGGTGCGGTTCTGGTTCGGCGATATCGTCGACGATTTTCGGATCGTCTCGGCCGATTGTTTCGAGAATGCGGCGCCGGATCATGTGGTCGTCGCCTCGGACGGGGCCGGCCCCCGGATCGAGCTTGAGATGTCCCTGCTGTCCTGGCGGAACCACTTTACCTGCGATGTATTTGCCGAACACGGCACGGCCCATATCGAATCGCTCTGCAAATGGGGGCCATCCCGATTCGTGCATCGCCGCCGCGTGCTGCCAAGTGGCAGGCCACCGGAAGAGGCCGTGACGCTGGTTCAGGACGATCCGACCTGGGAAGCCGAATATGCCCACTTCAAAGCGCTTTGCTCGGGCGAAGGAGTATCCAATCTCGAAAATGACCGCTGGCTCTATCGTGCGCTGGGGCGCCTGTCCGCGACAATTCAGGGAGTTGCGTGAGTAAATGCCGAATGGTGTGAGAAAGCCCGTGATCGGATTTGCCGGGATGACTCATCTGGGCCTGAACTCGGCTGTCGCCGTGGCTGATCTTGGCTTTGAGGTAATCGGGTTCGCTGAAACTGAGGAAGAGGTAACTCGGCTCGATCGGGAAGAACTTCCTGTGGTGGAACCTGATCTGCCGGAGATGCTGTCCGCGAATAGGGAGCGGCTGACCTTCACCGCTCAGACTGCGGATCTCGGTCGGGCCGATATTGTCTATATCTCGGTCGATGTGCCGACGGATGACGGGGGGCAATCCGATCTGAGCCGGGTACAGGCACTATTGGACCAGATCATCCCCGCGCTTGGGCCCGATGCCTTACTGGTCATTCTGTGCCAGGTGCCGCCGGGTTTCACACGCGCGCTGGATTTCCCGAAGGATCGTCTGTTCTACCAGGTCGAGACACTGGTCTTCGGCCGGGCCATCGAGCGGGCACGGTATCCCGAGCGGTATATCGTCGGCTGTGCCGATGCGGCTGTGCCGCTGCCGGAAGCCTATACGGCACTGCTCGGCGCATTTGAGTGCCCGATCCTGCCGATGCGCTACGAGAGTGCGGAGCTGGCGAAGATCTCGATCAACTGCTGCCTTGTCGCCTCGGTCTCGACGGCGAACACGCTGGCGGAGTTGTGCGAGCGGATCGGTGCGGACTGGTCCGAGATTGTCCCGGCACTGAAGCTCGACCGGCGGATCGGCCAATACTCCTATCTCACGCCGGGCCTCGGCCTATCCGGCGGCAATCTGGAGCGGGATCTCGCGACCGTTATACGCTTTGCCGAAGCCAAGCAGACAGATGCTGGCGTGGTCGAGGCCTGGGTATCGAACAGCAAGTGGCGCAAGGACTGGCCATACAGAACGTACCGGGATCTTATCCGGCCGATGCTGGGCGACAATCCACGGCTCGCGGTTCTGGGGCTCGCCTACAAGGAAAACACCCACTCCCTGAAGAATGCACCGTCCTTGGTGCTGCTCGAAAATCTCGGCGGCGATGCCGGGATCGTCGTGTATGACCCGGTGGTGAAAGCTGGTGTGCTCCCCGATCTGAACCATTGCGAAAATGCTCTGGAGGCTTGCCGGGATGCCGATGTGCTGTTCCTGACGACGCCGTGGCCGGAACTCCGGGAGCTGGATGTCAGCCGCCTTGCGGAGGTGATGCGGGGGCGTGCTGTGGTCGATCCATACGGTCTGCTCGACAGCGCAGCAATGCGCGAGGCCGGTTTCGCACATTTCGTACTCGGCCGATCATTGGGGACTGACTGACATGCTGAAACATCTGAACGAGACCGATGTACTTCCGGGACGTGTTGCGGTTATCGGCGGGGCTGGTTTCGTCGGTGGAGCGGTGGTCGGGGCGCTGGAGAAGGAGGGCGTTGCGGTCGCTTCCATAGGCCGGTCCGATGTCGATCTTCTTGCCACTGATGCAGCGAATAAACTGGCCGGATTGCTTGAGCCGGGCGATACGGTTGTCTTCGTTTCCGCGATGGCTCCGGTGCGGAATACCGCCATGTTGCGCGACAACATGACGATTGTTGCCAACGTCATCGAGGCGCTCCGCGCGAAGGTGCCAGCGCACCTGATCAATGTCAGCTCCGACGCGGTCTATCGCGATGTGCTCTACCCGATGTCAGAAAGTGCCGCCGCCGAGCCCGCCAGCCTGCATGGGGCCATGCATCTGGCCCGGGAGGTTGCGCTTGCGGCGGAACTCGATGTGCCGCTCGGCATCATCCGGCCGACCCTGATTTACGGGGCGTCCGATCCGCATAATGGCTATGGCCCGAACCGCTTCATGCGGCTTGCGACAGCTAATGAGGAAATCAGGCTTTTCGGAGAGGGCGAGGAGCGGCGGGATCATGTCCTTGTCGATGACGTTGCAGACCTGATCCGGCGGATGGTGCTTCGCCGCAGCACCAGTGTGATCAATGCCGCGACCGGCGACGTTCACGCGTTCAGGGAGATCGCAGAAACCGTGGTCCGGCTGTCAGGCTCAAAGAGCGCGGTGATCGGTCAGCCGCGGCAGGGCGCCATGCCGCATAATGGCTACCGGGCATTCGATCCGGCCAATGTGGCCCGTGCTTTTCCGGACTTCCGATTCACGCCGCTTGAAGACGGTCTGAAAAAGACGCTGACGAGCGGGATGCGCGATGCCTGAGATCGATCTCCTGCGCGCATTGCCGAAGACCAAGCGGAACCTGCAGCAACGCACTGTCGGCAAAGACCCAGAAGTGATTCGGCTCTCCAAGCAGTTTGGAGAGCATTATTTCGACGGGCCGCGAGAGTGCGGGTATGGCGGATACCGATATGACGGACGGTGGCAGCCGGTCGCCCGGGATATCGTCGCGCATTACGGATTGAAGCCGGGCATGCGGGTACTCGATATCGGCTGCGCCAAGGGTTTTCTGGTCAAGGATCTGCTCGATGCCTGTCCCGGACTTGAGGTTTACGGCCTCGATATCTCGGAATATGCCCTGAAGCATTGCCCGCCGGAGGTGGTCGGGCGGCTGCATCTGGGGAATTGCGAGGCTTTGCCATTCCCTGACGGGAGCTTCGATCTTGTGCTGGCGCTGGACGTGATTCACAACCAGAAGCGGGACGGTGTGATCCGGGCGCTCCGCGAGATCGGCCGGGTCGGCAAGGGGAAAGCCTTTGTCCGTGTGGATTCCTACCACACGCCAGAGCAGAAAGCCGTGTTCGAGGACTGGGTGTTGACGGCCGAGTTCCATGACTACCCGGATGGCTGGCTCGCGCTTTTCAAGAAAGCCGGCTACCAGGGCGATTGGGCCTGGACGATTATCTCGTGAATGTCAGTAAGGTCCGGTGAAGCTCGGGTCCGGCACGTCGTGCCATTTGCCGGTCTCAGGTTCCGTGAACTGGAGTTTAGCTCCGAGGGTTGCCGCCGCCGCTTCCGCGATATGGATGGCACGTGGGTAGAAATGCTCGCTCAGGGCCGGTGATGTCGGCGTCGGCACGGAGGGCAGGCCGACCCGGCGCGGTGCGGATTTCAGGCTCTCTGATGCGCCCTCGACAGCGGCGCAGACGATCTCTGCGCTGATGCCAAATTCGGCCGTACCTGTGTCGGCAACAACCAGCCGACCGGTTTTGCGGACACTCGCGACAATGCTTTCCCGGTCCAGCGGCGTGATGGTGCGCAGGTCCAGAACCTCGGCATCGATCCCGGCATCGGCCAGCATTTCCGCGGCCCGCAGGGCAAGCAGGCTGGCATAGGATGCGGCCACGATGGTGACGTCCTTGCCCGGCCGCATGATGCGGGCCTTGCCGATCGGGGTCTCGTACATTTCTTCCGGTACGGCGCCGCTGACACCGTAGAGCCAGCGATGCTCTATCGAAATGACCGGCGCGTCGTCACGCACGGCCGAGATCAGCATGCCTTTCGCGTCATGCGCCGTCGTCGGCATGATGACTTTCAGGCCGGGAATATGCGCGAACCAGGCCTGCAGGGCCTGCGAGTGCTGAGGGCCCTGGCCCCAGCCCTGGCCGATGATCATCCGCACCGTCAGCGGCGCCCGCATCTTGCCGCCATACATGTAGTGCCATTTGGCTGCCTGATTGACGAGCGGCTCCATGGAGAGCACCGCGAAATCGACCCGCATATGCACCATGATCGGCCGCATGCCGTTGCTGCTGGCGCCCAGAAGCATGCCGGTCATGGCGTTTTCGGAGGAGGGCATGTCGAGCACTCGGTCCGGGCCGTAATCGTCGATCAGATTCTTGGTGGTGCCGAAGACTCCGGTCGGGCCGGGCACGCCCAGCCCCATGACGACAACATCCCGGTCGCTTTCCAGGCATTGCGCCTGGGCTTCGCGCAGGGCTTCGAAATATTTGATTTCCCTGGTCATCGCGCGGCGCCCGTCATTCCGGATATACGTGGCGGAAGAGTTCTTCCGCCTCTGGGAAGGGGCTGTTCTGGGCGGCAGTGAAGGCGGCTTCGATCTCTTTGTGAAGCGTCTCTTCCTCGCTCTCCAGCCAGGCCTGATCGACAGAGCCATCCTGGATCAACCGGTCGCGATACGTGTCGACCGGGCAGCGGGCCTTCCAGCTTTCCAGCTCCTCGGCGCTACGGTAGCCGAGATGGGTATCATCGAGCGGGCCGCAATGTTCCATCCAGCGATAGGTGTGGAATTCAAGCAGCGTCGGGCCGCCTCCGTTCCGGGCCTTGTTCACGGCATAGTCCGCAAGCCGCCAGACCGCTTCCACGTCGTTCCCGTCACCATCGAAGCTCTCCATTCCATTGGGAGGCCCAAGGCGGCGCACGGTCTGGTTCTCCGGCTGGCGGGTCTCCAGCGACGTGTGTACGGAATAGAGATTGTTCTCGCAGACGAAGACGATCGGCAGCTTGTTCACACCGGCGAAGTTCAGGGCTTCGTGAAAGGCGCCTTCCTCGGTGGAGCCGTCGCCGAAATAGATCACGATGACGCGGTCCTCACCGCGCCGCCGCGCGGCCCAGGCATCCCCCACACCGACCGAAATCGTGCTGGCGAGGATCGGCGCGGAGCAGATAAAGCCGGCATCGAGGTCGATCAGATGCTGGCTGCCGCCTTTGCCGACCGCGCAGCCGTCGGACTTGCCGTAGATCTCCGCGATCATCGCCGGCATGTCGCCGCCTTTGGCCAGGTAATGGCCGTGGCTGCGATGGGCGCTATAGACGTGATCCTGCTTTTGCAGATGCGCGGAGATGCCGGTTGGCGGCGCTTCCTGCCCGATACAGATATGCACCGGGCAACGCATTTCCTGCTCGGTATAGCGGTCGACGATGGCTTCTTCGACACGGCGCGTTCGCAGCATGGAGCGATAGAGCTCCCGCCGGACATCAATCTCCGGACGGGTGTTTCCGCCGATTGCAGCTTTCGGCGTCATGCTCATCCTCGCAGCGTGTAGCCGGTCGGCCAGTCCTTGATCTGGTCCCAGTAGGTGTCGGCCCACGCGACCATTTCGGCGAGGCCCTGTTCCCAGCCAATCTCCGCTTCCCAGCCGACATCGCGCTTGATGGCGCTGCTGTCGAGCCAGTAGCGGGAATCCTGTCCGAGACGCTCACCGGCAACCTCGCAGATCTCCTCGAACGGTTTGCCAAGCGCATCGGCACAGAGCTCGACGACGCGGCGGATTGATGTCGGCTCGGCGGAACCCGCATTATAGACGGTGCCGAGCGGCGCCTTTTCTGCAACCAGATGGATGGCGCGACCGAGATCGCGGGCATGGATGTAGGATTTCTCGGCCTTGCCGCCGCCATGCAGGGGAAGTTTCTCCCCTTTCTTGGCCATCACGATTGTCCGCGGGATGACCCGGTGCAAAAGCTGGCCGGGACAATAGGCATTGCAGGGCCGGATGATGTTCATCGGGAAGGACAGATGCTTCGAGACGGCCATCAGATGCAGGTCGAAAGCGGCTTTCGACGCCGAATAGGGGCTGGACGGACGGATCGGGTCGTCCTCCTTGGCCGCATGCTCGACCGAGCCGTAAAGCTCGGACGTGCCGATCTGGATGAAGCGCTCAAGGTAGTCGCGTTTGGCCAGTTCCTCGGTCAGGTGCGAAAGGCCGACGCAGTTGGTCTCGAAGAAGCGCCACGAATGTTTCCAGGAGACCGCGCCTTCGCCTTGCGCGGCGAAGCAGACGATGACGTCCGGCTTTTTCTCGTCCAGCAGCTCGAGCAGAAGGTCGAGCTCATAGGTGATATGGCGCGCGTGGTATTCGTATTTCGGGTGGCTTTCGATATCGAGCGAGAAAGGCTCCGGGCGCAACGGGTTGCGGCCGATGCCGATCACTTTCTTCGGGTCGGCATTGTCGAGCAGGTATTTCGCGGCATGGATGCCGAAGCTGCCGCCGCCGCCGAGAATTGCATATGTCTTCGTCATTATCTCGCTGCTCTTTGTTTGCCGAGAATCACCTGACCCGGAGCTACCCTGCGGCAGCTCCGGAATATCAGCAGGTCAGGATCAGGACGCGTTGATCGCCTTGAGCCTTTTGACATTGTAGTAGAAATCATCGGTCATCGGCTCGGGCAGCTTGTCCGCCTTGAACGCTTTGACGAGATCGCGGACGGCATCCTCGATGGAGTGTTCCGGGCGGAAGCCGAGCTTGTCCGCGATCTTGTCGGAATTGATGTGATAGGAGCGGTTGTCGTCGCTCGGCGTGGTAACGAGCTCGATATCCCCAAGCTCCGGCATTTCCTGCTCGACCACCTTCTTGACGATCCTGGCGATATCCATGATCGACTGGTTCTGGTAGCCGGCATTGAAGGTCTCGCCGGCGATTTTCTCGTCCTCGACCTCAAGCAGCATCTTGTAGAGATTGCACATGTCCTGAATGTGCAGGTTCGGGCGCAGCTGGTCGCCGCCGAACACGGTGATCTTGCCGTTATTGATGGCATGGTTGGTCAGGATATTGACCGAGAGGTCCAGACGCTGACGCGGGCCATAACCGCAGACCGTGGCCGGGCGGATGGTCACGCAGACGAAGTCCGGGCTCTGGTGCTTGAACAGCAGCGGCTCGCACATGCCCTTGAACTTGTTGTAGAGGGTCAGCGGTAGCAGGGGGTGATCCTCTTTCACGTCAGGCTGGTCGGAGACGCCATAGACGGAACTGGAGGAGGCATAGACGAAACGCTTCACGCCAGCCGCCTTGGCGGCGATCACCATCGGCTCGAAGGCATCGAAATTGATGGTCTCGCTCAGCGATTCATTGAGCTCGAAGCTGGCATCGTTGGAGATGCAGGCAAGGTTGATCACCGCATCGCAGCCCTTGAGGGCTGCTGACAAAGCCGCCGTGTCGCGGATGTCGCCTTTGACGGAGGTCAGCTTGGGATCGTTCTTCGGCAGAAAGTCATCACCGAAGAATTGAATGTCGTAGGAGACGACTTCGTAGCCCTGATCCAGCAGTTGGGGGATCAGCAGGCTTCCCACATATCCGGCCCCACCCGTAACCAGGACCTTCTTGAATCGATTTGCCAACGGGTTCACTCCCCTGAATTTGTCTGCTTCAGACCGATTAAAATTCTAGTCGGTGACAATACTGTATCCAGCCGACGTTGCGTCATCGAAGAACATCTTCACCGTCTCAAGTGAGAATGCATCCAGATCCTTGCCGATATTAACCAGCTTCGTCAGTAGATCATCCGTAACCGTGATGATGTCACAGCCGGCTGTATCGGCTTGGAACAGGTTGAGTACTTCGCGCGGGCTTGCCCAGAGCAGTTTCGCCGCCGGTTTGTCACCGAGAATGCTCTTGCAGTGCTGCATGACGGGCACCGGGTCGCAGCCGGTATCGGCGATACGTCCGGCGAAGACGGAGACGATGGCGGGTGTGTCGGCATGTAAAGCCGCACTGACAGCCTGGACCTGCGCCGCAGTCATGATGGCTGTTACATTTACCGAAATTCCCTCGGCGGACAGCAAACGGATCAGCGACGCTGCGGACTCGCCTTTGGTGTTGGTAACCGGGATCTTGACCGAAACATTGCTTCCCCAGGATGCAATCCGTCGGGCCTGTTTCTCCATTGTCGCGAAATCGTCAGCGAATACCTCAAAGCTGATCGGCCGGCCATCGACCAGAGCGAGGGCGTCCTTGGCGAAGCGCTCATAGTTCTGGATACCACTCTTGCGCATGAGGGTTGGATTCGTCGTGAAACCTTTGATCAAAGGATCCTTGGCGCGCGCCGCGATGGTCGCAAGGTCGGCCCCGTCTGCATAGACCGCGACGGAAAGGCCGGAAACGGAAACCGGGGCGAGGAAGGATTTGCGCTCTGACATCACCATGTGGTCTCGGCGATTTGCAATTCCGGGTGACTTACAAGGGCGTGCCAAATCACAGACTGAAACGCCTCTGAAATCGGAGTGACCAGGTTCGGGTCAACCTGCGGAACAATGATTGCGTGGGTGCTGTGCTGTGCCGCGTGGCCCTCATCGCGCCCGACAATTGAACAGATCGCCATGCCGCGCTGGCGTGCCAGATCGATCGCATGCACCAGATTCATCGAAACGCCTCGTTCCGCATCGCCGCCACCGACGGAGAATATCAGCAGCGCATCCTCGGCCCGTGCCCGGCTGGTCTTGAGCCACTCGCGAAAAACGGTTTCCCATCCTTCGTCGTTGGTGCGGGCGGTGAGTTCGGAAACATTATCGGTCGGGGCGTAGGCTTCGATGCCGCAGAGTTTGCGGAAATCGTTCACCGCATGACTTGCATTTCCGGCGCTGCCGCCGACGCCAAGAATGAACAGGCGTCCGCCGCCGTCACGAACGCGCTTCAGCGTCAGTGCCATGTCCTCAATCGCTGCCGGATCAAGCGATCGGCAAACCTCGCCCGCCAGTTCAAGGAAACGCTGAATATGCGGCAAACCTATCTCCAAGCAGCCGTTTCGTATCCAAAGTGGGAAAGCGAGACCGCATGCGTTTTCCCAGACCCGGAAAGGCAATGCAAGTTTCAAGCCGCAAGCCCTCTATAATAAGTCTCGGAGATCGGCTCAGGCATCGACGACAAGATCAGAGTGGTGTTTCTGTGTTCCTGAATGCAGAATCCGGCATGTCAAACGTTCGAAGCGGAAGCAGCGCTAAGTGAATATCCTGGGGATACATGGAGGCGTCACGCTCAATCAGCATGATGCCGGCGCTGCGCTGATTTGCGACGGCAAGGTCGTGGCCGCCATTGAGGAAGAGCGCATTCTTCGCATGAAGGGGGCATACGGCCAGATACCGATCCGCGCCATCTCCGCGTGCCTCAAGCATGCCGGGCTCACGATGCAGGACATCGATGGGATCGTTCATCCGGGCGAAACCTATGACGATATGCCCGGGCGCATTCGCGATTATATCACTTATTATTTCGGCCATTGCCCTCCGGTGGAGATGATCAATCACCAGATGGCGCATCTCGCTTCCGCCTACTACCACGCACCGGCCGACGACACCTTCGTGCTGTCCTACGACGCCTATGGCGACCGTCTCAGCGGCGCATACGGAATTGCGGATTCCGAGAAGGGCATCGAGATGCTGGGCTCGTTCCCGAATTCGAATTCTCTCGGCATGTTCTACGCAACGATGACGTCCTATCTCGGATTCATGCCGGGCGAGGACGAGTTCAAGGTCATGGGGTTGGCGGCCTACGGCAAAGAGAAATACGACCTGACGGTTTTCGCCAAGCCGACTGCGGACGGCTATCTGATCGATCCTGACTTTATCCGCAGCGATCCCGCGCCGAAATCTCGTCTGGAGCCCTATTACAGCCAGAAGCTCGTCGACTTTCTGGGTGAGCCGCGGCGTCTTGGTGACCCGATCGACGAGCGCTTGATGGATGTCGCCTTTGCCACGCAACAGGCGCTTGAAGCCTGCGCGATTTCGGTCGTCGAGATGATACAGAAAAAAACCGGCCGGTCCCGGCTGGCTTTGGCTGGCGGCGTCGGTCTGAATTGCTCGGCAAATCTGAAACTCGACCAGTTGCTGTCTCTCAGTGATCTCTTTGTTCAGCCCGCTTCATCCGACCGTGGTCTGGCGCTTGGATGCGCTTACCATGGCGCTTTTGCCGCCGGTGATCGTCCGCAGCCTCTTTCGGACGTTTATCTCGGCCCGTCTTCCTCTGCTGCGGACGATACGATCAAGGCTGCTCTTGATCTGACCGGCACGGCATTCCGTGAGAGCGATGCGCCGGAAGAAGAGGTGGCGCGCTGGCTCGCCGAAGGAAAGATTGTCGGCTGGTTCCAGGGGCGCTCCGAGTTCGGCCCGCGGGCGCTGGGAAATCGTTCTATCCTGGCGGATCCGCGCAGCGTGGAGATGAAGGATGAGGTCAATGCCCGTGTGAAGTTCCGTGAGGAATTCCGCCCGTTCGCTCCGGCGACGCTTGAGGAAGAGGCATCCACTCTTTTCGAGATGTCCAAGCCTTCGCCATACATGACAAAGGCATTCCCGGTTCTGGAAGAGAAGAAAGCCGTTCTGGGAGGCGTCACCCATCTGAACGGGACGGCGCGTGTGCAAACAGTCTCTGCCGAGAGCAATCCGAGGTTCCATGCCGTCATCAAGACTTTTGCGAATGAAACAGGCGTCCCGTCCGTGATGAACACAAGCTTTAACATCAAGGGGCAGCCGATTGTCGAGACGCCGCTGGAAGCGATTTCTACCTTTGCCTCGACCGGCCTGGATGCGCTGGTGATGGGCAATTTCATTGTCGAGAAAGCGCGCGCACCGCGAACCTAGGGCTCTTCATCGTATCCGGTTCAAAGAATGAGCAGCCTATCTTGCTTTGTCATACCGGGAAGCTATCCGAGCCGGGTCCACATTTTACCTTGGGACGCGAAGTTACCAAGATCCTCGTCGATCTTGCCGTACGGCAGCACGCGAAAGTCGAGACTGAAGCGGATGTCTGTGCTCTCGTTGCTTGCTGCGCCGTGAATCAGATTGGTATCAAAGATCACATAGTGATCTTCGGGCAGAGAGATTCGCTTGATGTTCGAAAAATCAACGCCTCCCGTGATGGTTTTTACATCATAAAGCAGTCCGATTTTGTGGCCTGACGAATGTTTTGCAACCGTGTTGCTCTTTTCGCCTTCATTTATAGTTTCTATATTCGCGTCCGGAATGTTCTGGCTTTCAGGGACGTACTGTAAACTATTGGAAGGTGTTACATTTAGTAATGGAATCCAAATGTTGACCCCATATTTCATGTTTTCATTCCAGAATGATTCTCTGTGAAATCCAACATTTTCCTGAATGCTTTTTTTATTTGGGCGCGTCGCTCGAAGATATGAAATTCTGGTGACTGAAAAATCGCTATTTTGAAGAATATTTTCGATCCTCTGTTTTTCAAGGCGACAAAATTCAGTCGTAAAAGAGAGAGCGTTTATTTCATCTTGCGCTTCGGCAACGATCGACCGGTAGGTCTCATCGTCCATCGACGTGTAGTATTTCGCCGGTTCAGGAAAACAGCGATTTACCCGTGTGCGAATATCTGAAAGCAAGCGACTGCTTGCCTCATGCATCCGAAAAGAAAAAATCCCGGATCTCTTGTACTCGGCGATCTGTTCCTGACTGAGTTCAAGCATGTCTGATGCCACATTAATTTGAAGGGATCTTTTAATGACGCCCGAATGGCCTGCTGATGCCGTTTTCAATAACACGGTGATGACGCCCGGAGCACATTAATCGATCTCGGCAGAGGGGCGCATTCTAAGCGTCTTGAGCGAAGTCCCGCGTAAATTGCCTGATTGTTTCTATTATACTGCGGGGCCGGTAGCCCAATTGTGTAGCGGCGGAATTGTCAATTCCGAACGGCGGTTGGTCGCAGGGCGAAATTTTCAGCCTGGACCTTGAACTGAGATCGCTCCGCATCTGATGCAGCATTTCTGTGAGGTCCGGACCGGGGGTGGATCCGATTGGTGCTCTAACGTCTGCTGGCAAACTGTCCATCGCGGCAAGTTCGACGAAGAACTGCGCTACGTCTGATGCCAGGACGGCGTTGTTGAATCTGAAGTCCGGCGAGGAGTAGGTCAGATCTTCATTCTGTATCAGGCGCTGCGCCACGCGGACAAGCCAGTTTTCCGGGTGGGCACGGCGTCCCAGAACTGCAGGAAGCCTGACTGAAATAACAGAAGCGACTTGCGGCGCGTCGGCGAGGAGCTGCTCCGCCAGCAGCTTGGCTGCTCCATATTCTGATGGAGATACTGGCGCCGTCTCTGCGGAAATCAGTCCACCATCCGGTTTTCCATACACTGAGGTACTTGAGGCATTCACGATCGAAAAGACGTTCGAGGCGCGGCAAATGGCAAGGACGTTTTGCGTGATCCGGCTGTTGATTTCAGCGCCGTGCGCGCCGTCTCCCGACGTCATGCGGTCGAAAGCAAGGTGAATGATTGTGTGCGCGCTGTTCGACGGCGGGGACCACTCCTGTCCGGGCGCGGACAGATCGATCTCGACTGGTTTAATCCTCGCGGATAGTCCGTACCGTCTGCATGTGGCTGTCGCCCATCGGGAAAGGGCGAAAGTGTCTATCCCTTCCGCATCAAGGGCCTTGAGCACATATTCGCCCAGAAACGATCCGGCACCGGTCAGGATAACGGGTGTGGTCACTATTGTGGTCCCGGAATAATGTCCGTTGTCGTGGCGGACTCGATAGCGAGAGGCATGAAGGCTGAGACTTCAGACACCGGTACGGAATTGAGCTGATTGTTTAGAATCATAATTTGGGTCAGTACGTTATCCTGATCAAGATAAACCGCACTCTCGCCACTCGGGTGAGGGTGCCTGCTGGACGTGAGCCAAGGAATTTTCCGACATGCCTACTCCATCCGATCTTGCCCCGGGACACCTGTTCTGTTTCGGCCTTGGCTATACCTGCCGCCGTCTGGCGCTACGACTTCTGAAACAGGGATGGCGCGTTTCGGGAACCACCCGGTCCGGGCAGGGTGCCGATACCCTAAGGCAAGACGGTATTGAAGCCTGGGTCTTTAACGGCAGTGCGGGGGATACGCTCGACAAGACGGCTTTTGCGGATGTGACGCATGTCGTCGCTTCCATTCCTCCGGGGGCAGAAGGAGATCCTGCTTTAGTTTGGCAGCCTGACTGGATTTCGCATGCACCGTCGCTTCGTTGGGTTGGCTATCTCTCTACGCCTGCTGTCTATGGTGACCGTGGCGGCGCTTTTGTGCATGAGGATGACGACCCTAATCCCGGCTCCGGGCGCGGAGAAAGACGCCTTGCGGCGGAGCGTGCATGGGTCTCTGCGTTCGAGAAGACAGACGTCTCCATTCAGGTGTTCCGGCTCTCCGGGATCTACGGGCCCGGCCGGAGTGCTATAGACCAGATGCGCAGCGGCAAGGCGCGGATCATCGACAAGCCGGGACAGGTCTTCAACCGCATACATGTCGACGATATCGGAACCATATTGATGGCCTCGATGCAGCAGCCGAACCATGGCCGGATTTACAATGTGGCGGATGATGAAGCCTGCCCCAGCGGGGATGTCATCCGCTATGCGGCGACGCTTCTGGGGATGGATCCGCCGGAGCCGATCCCGTTCGATAGCGCGGAGCTGTCTCCGATGGCGCGGTCGTTCTATTCCGAGTGCAAGAGGCTCGATACCACGCGGATCAAATCCGAACTCGGCGTTGAGCTGGCATACCCCACCTACCGGGAGGGATTACAATCGATCCTTCGGGTTGGGATGTAGCGTCCGATTATAGAGCCGGCTTTAAACAAGGCTGACGCAAAAGTGCCTTGCCGCGGAGCCACTTCCGCCCCATTTACCCGCGCATGAAAACAATCACCGACCGCCCGGCGGCTCCGCCGTCGATCCTCAGCGCCGAGGATATGCTGACCGCGCGCGAAATTTCGGACTGGTTGCTGCAGGTCTCCCGCGAGGGCCGCGATCTTGGCCGGCTCTGGGACGAGTTCTGCCATCGTCTGGCGCTGGCCGGTGTGCCAGTGGAACGCGGCACGGCGATCCTGATGGTGCTGCATGCGGTCAAGGAAGGCGTGCATTGCGAGTGGCGCATGGGGCAGGGAGCTGAGGTCAAGCCCTGGCACTATGCTCCGGGCAACGCGCAGATCTATCAGGAAAGCCCGCTTCGTCTGGTGCACGAGACCGGGAGCTGGCTGCATCGGTTCATCGACGATGACAGCGCGGCCGAGTTTCCGATCCTCGCCGATCTCAAGGCGCTGGGTTACACGGATTATCTCTGCGTGCCGATCATCTTCGCCAACGGCATGCGGAATGCCCTGACTTTCGCCAGCCGCGAGCCGAAAGGTTTTTCCGAGCGGGACATCGCCTTGCTTCAGCAGATCATGCCGACGGCGAAAATCGTGCTGGAACTGATGTCCGTCTATCGCAGCATGGACGATGTGCTTGCCATGTATGTCGGCCGCGAGCCCGGCGGCCGCATTCTCGCCGGAGAGGTCCGGCGCGGCGTGGTCAACAAGATGGAGGCGGCGATCCTCGTTGCGGACATGCGGGACTTCACGCTGTTGTCCGACCGGCTCGGGGACAAGCAGACGGTGGAGCTGCTGGATGCCTATTACGACTGCATCATCCCGCCGATCCTGAAACATGGCGGCGAGGTACTGAAATTCACTGGCGACGGGATTTTGGCGATCTTCCAGGATGCGTCGGGGGTCGGGGAATGCCAGCTCTGCCGCGGTGGCGCTCTTGAGGCCGCGATAGAAGGGCAGGCCTGCCTCGATGCGCTCGACACATCGCAATGGGGTGAGGATGTCGAGGTCAAGGCGGGCGTTGCCCTGCATCATGGCAAGGTAGCCTTCGGCAATGTTGGCTCCGGCGAGAGACTGGATTTCACGGTGATCGGCAAGGACGTGAACCTTGCCGCCCGGCTCGGCGCCAAGTGCCGCACCCTGCACGAGCCGATCCTGATGTCGAAGACCTTTGCCGACTGCCTGCCGGTTCCTGTCCGCAAACTTGGCGATTTCAGTCTGCGCGGTCTGCCCGGCACGCAGGATGTCTACGTGCCGGCGTAAGTGCCTCGAACGGTAAAGACACGGGGTTGCCCCTTGTGTGCTCTCTTCCTATAGACTTGCGGGGATGGCTGGTCCCGGCAAGGGACCGCTGGCGCGTGAAGAGGATCGCCCAATTGTCTCCGAGCCCAGTTTTCTCGACACCTGATATCAAAACCGCACCGGTGATGCCTGCGGAGCCGGCTGTATAGTGACGATGTGTGACGATACGGGGCAAAGCGCCAGAACGGCCATCGTCGTCGGCGGCGGAATCACCGGATGTGCGACCGCTCTCGAGCTGACCCGTCTCGGTTTCCAGGTCACGCTTTATGAGGCCAAACCGCTGCTTGGCGGTATTTTGCGTGACCTTGAGAGTGACGGGCGCTGGTATTTCAACGGCTGCCAGTATCTGCGCACGGAACAGGCGTGGCACAAGGCTTTGCCGGACGCTTTGCAAGGCAGTCTCTACAGGTTCGCACATTATCAGGGCTCCTACACCGATCTCGGTTTCGGTCCCGTCTCGCATGAGGATTTCGAATCGCCGGTTTTCGATGCTCCGCCGGATGGTCTTGCAGATCTTGAGACCTACCGAGCATGCTCCAGTCTGGCGGACCGGATGCGCTGCTATCCACCGGCGATCGGAGAGGCCGTGCTTGGATGGCTCAGACATCTCGGAGCCGCCCCGGAAGCGATCGATGCGGGGAATTCCTATTACGTTCAGGTGAGCCGTCTTTACCTGCGCGGCGACGACAAAAAGATCGATGTTCTCAAGGCCAGCTCGCCCGTTGCAGACGATCTGCTTGGCTTGCCGCGGACTGTCCGGGGCGAGGGAAGGCCTATCGGCAGTCTGCCAATCGATGGCTACAATGCATTCTTTGATGTGTTCGAAAGCATTCTGACCGAGGCAGGCGTCGTTATTCGCACAGGCCAGCCGGTCGTGCCGCGGTTCGAAGATGACGCCGCAATTTTGAAGCTGCGGGGCGAGACCCTGCGGCCGGATCTGATCGTCTGGGCAGCTAACCCGACCCCGGTGATCGCCGCCGCCGGATTGGGGCGTCTTGACGACCCCTTTATCGATATCACTGTAAGTGCGGGCAGCATCTCCGGCCCCGGGCTTCCGGCCGATCCCCACTATATGCAGGTCTACAGCACCGGCAGCCCGGTCACGCGGATTTTCAGCTATCCGCGCGAGGGCGGGCACTGCGTCACGGTGGAGCATATGCCGGATGGGCGGAGCCTGCCGGATTTGCAGACGCATGTGCAGGAGATCTGCAAATCCTTCTATGGCGACGTCCGGATCGAGATCGTGGTCCAGCAGCCGCAACGCCGGCATATCTTCTTCTCACCGGAGGACGGAGCGCGGTTCGATGCATTCCGGGAGCTCTGCACGACGCGCTATGTTAATTTCGTCGACGGTGCGTGGGAGAGCTACGCCCGCGATCCGAAGATCAATCGGATCGTATCGACCCTGCGGGCACGACTGCCTCTGCTGCCTTCCTAGAACTCGATCCCGGCCTGCGCCGTGAATCTCTGGCGGAAGGGGGGCTTGATCTGGGTCATCTCGGTGGGATCGCCTTCGGCAATGTTGGCTCTGGCAAGCGGCTTTGCTTCACCACTATCAACAAGGATGTGAAGCTGGTCTCACGGCTCAGCGCCAAGTGCTGTAGCCTGCACAGGCCGACCCTAATGTTAAAAATCGTCGCGTAATCACCCGATTTGCATGTTTATCGAAATGTCTAATGTTTACAGTTTGCTAGTGGCTTATCGACTCGGCGGTAACTTGTTCTCTTGTTGATGTTTTGATACAACTATAACTCAACAATTTTCTAAAAATTTTAGTTTTGGTGGCAAATTTTGGAAGAGAGAGAAGAAGAGGGGGTAGAAAGTATTGAGCCGACGCCGTCATATTTTCGAGCAAAAAGGAATGTTGTTTTAAGTTCATCTCTTTTAATTATAAGTATAATTATTGGGATAAAATCTAGCTCGGATGGAAAGGTTACTATTTTTCCAATAGTTCTTGAGGATTGGAAATTTATTGATGAAATTTTATGTGCAATAACAGCGTATTTTTTTCTACAGACAATTATATATTGGGCTGCGCAAGGGTATTTTGTAAGGAATTCAAATCAGTATAGGTACGATTTTTATCTTTCTGTTTCAGTATCGTGTGTTGCATTTTTTATATATTTTGTGAAAGTCATTTTGTATGTGTTTGATTTTCTGAGAGGTTTTTTGCTTGAGTTTGATTCGTATTTCTATGACGTTGCGCGACAAATTCTATCGAGCGATTTTACGGCCATTGTAATTGGTGCCGCCGCTCCAGTGACGGCTATAATTACTGCGCGATATATTATTCAATATATCCAAAGAAATAAAAGTCTTCAAATCTGGGAGCATGAATCGTTAAATAATTTACTTATAAGCGAAAAGTGGATTCTTCATTTCAACCCTATTAGTGCGGCGGGAGAAAAAGAAATAAGCTTTGAGCCAAACGGAAAAATAGGAGTTGGTGCAAACCAAAATGAGGCCACGTGGCGATTGCGCGGTGCTGCACTTGAAATACTAAATTCGGATAATAAAATTTTTAGTCGATTTTTCTACGATCCCGAGGTTGAAATATTTCAACACACGAATGACGATGACACACTTTCTTTGTCTTCCCAGTGGATCGAAAAGAATCGGCCTTCCTAGAACTCGATCCCGGCCTGCGCCTTGAAGCCCTGGCGGAAGGGGTGCTTGATCTGGGTCATCTCGGTGACCAGATGGGCCGCCTCGATCAACTCTTCCTTGGCGTTCCGGCCGGTGACGATGACATGCAGGTCCGGGCGCTTGTTCTTCAGGGTTTCGACGACTTCCTCAAGCGGCAGGTAATCGTAGCGCAGGACGATGTTCAGCTCATCCATCAGCACCATGTCGATGTCCGGGTCCGCCATCAGTTCCTTCGCCTGCTCCCAGGCGGCACGGGCGGCGGCAATGTCGCGATTCAGGTCCTGGGTGTCCCAGGTGAAGCCTTCCCCCATGGTGCGGATGGAAATCTGATCGGCGAAGGCTTCCAGCACCTTGCGCTCACCGGTCTCCCACTTGCCTTTGACGAACTGCACGACGCCGACATTCATGCCATGGCCGAGGGCCCGGCAGACCATGCCGAAGGCGGCTGTGCTCTTGCCTTTGCCTTTGCCGGTATGGACGATCAGCAGGCCGCCGGTTTCGGTCTTGGTGGCCATGATCTTGTTCCGGGCGGCCTTTTTCTTCGCCATCTTCTCGGCGTGACGTGCGGCCTTTTCCGGATCTATTCCAGCTTCCGGCTCGCTGCCTGCCTCGATATTTTCGTCGCTCATGTTCTCGCTCCCTCTTGCCGTCCATCATGGCACCCGGCAACCCACGTGGGTCAACCAGCCAATGCCGTCAATTCCTCATGCGCCGCGTTCCGGCGCGGACGCCATAACCCGCGATCCAGTGCTTCCCTGAGCTTCGCCGCCATCTCCTTCAGCGCGGCCGGATTGTGCCGCTCCAGGAAGGTGCGGACCTCGTCATCGCCGAGATAGGCGTCGAACACGGCATCGAAATGATGATCACCGACGCAGCGCGCGGTGGCGGCGAAGGCGAACATGTAATCGACGGTGGCGGCCATTTCGAAGGCGCCCTTGTAGCCGTGCCGCATCACGCCCGCGATCCATTTCGGATTGACCACACGGGCGCGGACGACACGCGCGACCTCTTCCTCGAGTGAGCGGATACGAGGTTGTTCGGGCCGGGAATGGTCGTTGTGATAGACCGTCGGTTGGGCACCCGAAAGATGCCGGATGGCGGCGGTGATGCCGCCCTCGAACTGGTAGTAATCGTCACTGTCGAGCAGGTCGTGCTCGCGGTTGTCCTGATTGTGCAGCACCAGCTCCACATCTTTCAGACGCGACTCGAAAAGCGCGTGCGCGGCCTCGCCCTCGGCGCCCTGCCCATAGGCATAGCCGCCCCAGGCAACATAGGCGTTTGCGAGGTCTTCCTCGTTTTCCCAGAGCTGCTCGTCGATCATTGCCTGCAGGCCGGCGCCATAGGCTCCGGGCTTTGAGCCGAAAACGCGATAACCCGCCTGCTTCTCCGCCGCCTCCCGACTGGCGCCTGCGTTCACGAAGGCGTCCGCGTCGGCCTTGTAGCGTGCCGCGAGCGGGTTCTGTGCTGCCGGTTCGTCCAGCTTTGCGACCGCACGGGCGGCGCTGTCCAAGAGGTCGATCTGGAACGGGAAAGCGTCGCGGAAGAAGCCGGAGACCCGGAAGGTGACATCGATACGTGGCCGGTCGAGCACGGAGGTGGGCAGGATCTCGAAACCGGTGACGCGGCCACTGGCGACGTCCCATTCCGGCTTCACACCCATCAGGGCGAGGGCCTGGGCGATATCGTCGCCGCCGGTCCGCATGTTGGCGGTGCCCCAGGCGGAGATCGCCAGCCGCTCGGGCCAGGCGCCGTTCTCCTGCCGGTAGCGTTCGAGCAGCAGGGAGGCCGATTTCCAGCCGAGTTGCCAGGCGGCCGGGGTTGGCACCGCGCGGGTATCGACGGAATAGAAATTCCGGCCCGTCGGCAGCACATCCGGCCGTCCGCGTGTCGGCGCGCCGGAGGAGCCGGGAGCAACGAAGCGCCCGGCGAGGCCGGTCAGCAGGCCCGCGCGTTCCGTATCGCCGCAACTTGTGACGGTCGGGCGGAGATGAGTGTCGACCGCTTCCAGCACGGCGCCGGTGCGCTCCCATTCGGGCGCGGCTTCCCGGCGCCCGGCGATGAGATCGTGCGCCAGCAGTTCCAGCCGCTCCACGGTGTCACCATGGGTTCGCCAGAACTGGTCATCAACAGCGGCAAGCGCGTCCGGGCGTGCTCCTTCCCAGGGCGCGCCCATATCGGCGGCCAGAGGGTCGAAAGGCTCACCATCCAGCTCAAGCCCGAGGTCACGTGCCAGCGCCCGTTGCAGGGAAGCGTCTCCGCCCTCGCCCTGGCCACGCGGCACGCGGACCAGCGCGGTCAGCAGATCGTCCAGCAGGCGGCCTTCCGGTGCGGCACCGAAGATGTGCAGCCCGTCCCGGATCTGCAGTTCCTTCAACTCGCACAGATAACCGTCCAGCCGGTTCAGTTTCTCCGCCTCGCCGTCCCGGTCGGAGAGGCCGAGATCCTTGTCGAGACCGATGGAGGCCATCTTCTCCAGGATCTGCTCCGACAGGAGTTTCAGGCGGCGCGGATCGACCCCGGCGGCCTGATAATATTCGTCTACCAGCGCTTCCAGTTCCTTCAGCGGGCCGTAGCTCTCGGCCCGGGTCAGCGGCGGTGTCAGATGGTCGATGATGACGGCGGCGGAGCGGCGTTTCGCCTGCGTTCCCTCGCCCGGATCGTTGACGATGAAGGGATAGAGATGCGGCATCGCACCGAACACGGCCTCGGGATAGCAGCTCTCGGACAGGGCCAGCGATTTGCCCGGCAGCCATTCCATGTTGCCGTGCTTGCCCATATGGACGACGCCATGGGCGCCGAACTGCTCGCGCAGCCAGATATAGAAGGCGAGATATCCGTGTGGCGGGACCAGGTCCGGGTCGTGATAGCTCGCCGTCGGGTCGATATTGTACCCACGCGCGGGCTGGATGCCGACGAGCACGTTGCCGAGGGAGAGGACCGAAAGCCGGAAGGCATCGCCGGAGACGAAAGGATCGCTTTCGGGTGGCCCCCAGCGTTCCTCGATCTCGGTGCGGACAGTCTCCGGGAGCCTTGCGTAGGCCAGCTTGTAATCGGCAAGTGACAGCAGCGCGCCGCCCTTGCGGGAGGCCCGGTCGGAGAGATCGTTTGTCGGCCCGACGGAGAGCCGGCCGATCAGGGCATCGCCGTTGATCGGGATATCGCGCACGCCGTACCCGGCCTCGGCCAGCGCCCGCAGCACGGTGACGGTCCCGGCCGGGGTGTCCAGCCCGACGCCGTTGCCGAGCCGCCCGTCCTTGTTCGGGTAATTGGCCAGCACGATCGCCAGCTTGCGCTTTTTCGCATCGGTAGCGCGCAGGCGGGCCCACGCCGCCGCGAGCTTCGCCGTGAAGGTGATACGATCCGGCACTGGCTCATAGGTGACGAGGGAGCATTCAGTCGCTTCATCCCGGCGGGCTTCCGCCTTGAAGGAGACGGCGCGGGCCAGCACCCGGCCGTCGACCTCCGGCAGGGCCACGTTCATGGCGATATCGCGGGCGGAAAGGCCGTTGGTCGAGGTTTCCCAATTCTCCCGGTTGCCGCCGGAAAAGATCACCTGCAGCACCGTGCAATCGCCACCATCGAATGGGGTTTCGGTCCCTGGTGCGCCCGGTTTGGAGACCGCAAATCCGGTGGCGTTCAGGATCACGCCCGGCGGTGCCTGTTCGATGGCACCACGCACAAGACCGGCGGAGACCGGGTCCTTCAGGCTGGAGGCAAAGATTGGTACCGGGGCCAGACCCTCAGACCGCATCGCCTCGATCAATGCATCCACCGGAGCCGTGTTGCCGGCCTGTACGAGTGCCCGATAAAAGACGATAGGCGCCGGATGCGCGCCGGGTTCAGACGCGGCCAGTACCTCTTCCAGAGACGGATGAGCCATGCCGGGCAGGTAATATCCCGCCTTTGGCAGAGGTGCCGGCTCACGCCACTCGGTTTCCGTTCCGATCAGGCTGGCGGCGAAACGGATGACCTCGGCGGCATTGCCGATCCCGCCCTCGATCATGTAGCGCCAGAGCCGCTGTGTTGCAGCGGTATCGAGGCTGCCATACCCGGTCAGCTCCGGGTCCGGCTGATCGTCACCGGGCAGGAAGGCGAGCGGGATCTTTTTCTTCCGGCAGATCGCTGCGAGCTGCTCGACGCCATAGGGCCAGTACCCGGTGCCGCCGATCACCCGGACCACGATCATCTTGGCGTGGACGGCCATCTCTTCGACATAGAGGTCAACGGAGAGATTGTGCCCGAGCTGCATCAGGTTCGCCAGCCGCAGGCTGGGGAACGGTCCATCGTGGTCCGCCGTGACCTGAGCATAGCCTTGCGCGAGGCAGGCGAGTTCGGTGTCCGCCGCGCTCAGGAACAGGATGTCGCCCGGCGTCTGGCCGAGATCGACAGCTTCGCTGCCGTCCGTGACCGAGCCGGGAGTTGCCGCGAGGAGATGCATGGAGCCTCCGCCTTGTGCGGTTCGGTGGAATTATCCGGAGATGGCGCTGGCGATGGCGTCCCGGTCGAGCCCGTGATGACCGATTACCACGAGCCTTGAAGCGCGTGTTTCACCGGCCTGCCAGTCGCGGTCGAAATAGCGCTGGATGCGCGGGCCGACGCCCTGGATAACCTGCCGCATCGGCTTGCCCGGAATATCGAGAAAGCCTTTTACGCGCAGAATGTCGTGGCTCTCGACGGCGGCGATGATGCGTTCCTCAAGAGCTTCCGCGTCATCGACCACGCCGAGCGGCAGCACGAAACTGTCGAAATCCTCGTGGTCGTGCTCGTGTCCGTCGTCATGGTGCGAGGGGCGGCTGTCGAGATCGTCTTCCGCTGCCGCGCCAAGGCCGAGCAGTACATCCGCGCCGAGTTGGCCATGGGCGCTGGTGACGGTCTTCACCGCGCTCCTGAGGTAGGGCGCAACGATTTCGTGCACTTTCGCGAGGCCCGCCTCGTCCAGCAGGTCGGTCTTGTTCAGGACGACCATGTCGGCGCATTGAAGTTGTTCCTCGAACAGCTCTTCCAGCGGGCTTTCATGGTCGAGGGACTCGTCCGCCGTGCGCTGGTCCTGCACCGCGTCGTGGTCGTCGGCGAAACGGCCTTCGGAAACGGCGGCTGCGTCGATCACGGTGACCACACCGTCGACGGTGATGCGGGTACGCACCTCCGGCCAGGCGAAGGCTTTCACCAGCGGCTTTGGCAGGGCGAGGCCGGAGGTCTCAATGATGATGTGATCGGGGCGCTCCGGACGGGCCAGGATGGCTTCGATGGCGGGCAGGAAATCGTCCGCTACGGTGCAGCAGATGCAACCGTTGGCAAGTTCCACTACGTCATCGTCACTGCAGCCTTCGATGCCGCAGCCGGTCAGCAGCTCCCGGTCGACGCCGAGATCGCCGAATTCGTTGATGATGAAGGCGAAGCGGCGGGCGCCGTTATGCTCGACCAAATGCCGGATCAGGCTGGTTTTGCCGGCGCCAAGAAAGCCGGTGATAACGGTGGCGGGGATCTTCTCTGTCATGTCTGTCTCCTGGGCCTTCCACGGCATTATGCCTTGGACCGGTGCGTTGCGCTCTCGTCACCGAACGGAAGACCGTGCCCTGATCACACCCCGGATCAAGGCGGGCGACGATGCTGACGGCAGGTCTCCTGGCTCGCCGGGTCATAACGTTCTGTCCGCCTTCCCGGATGCAGGAAATCCTGCGTCCAGTGGCTTCGGGACAGACCGCTCGCCGGCTACAGTTGCGGGGGCAGCCGCGGCTTGATCCGGCAGACACGCCGAACCGACCGCGTTCCCTTTTGATCCCCCCCTCCGAATGAAAGGGCGGGAACCGTCAGCAAAACCCTTGTCGGACGGTGTGGGGGCAGTGTCAAGGGAGCGCGTCGACGGAGAGGCTGAAATCGGCTACATTCATGCCTATATCGAAGGGAAGCCCCGCCCCGGCGGGCCGGAACCGGACATCCAGAAATGGCCATCACTGCGACGGCTTCGATAGCGCCTCAACTCAGTACCCTGAACCGCAATGGAACGGGGCAGATAAGCTCGCCCACGGAATCCGGCGCACCTGTTGCGGCGGAAAACAGTGCGGCGGTTGCCGCAACCGCGGTTCTCGGCTCATCCGGTCAGCAAAGTGCCGCCGTGACGCAAGCCCAGTCCGCGCTGCGTTCCGCAGAGGATGCCGTCGCCCGGCGCGAGGCCGATTTGAGCGATGCGCAGAGCGCTGCTTCCGCCGCCTCCGATCGTGCCGACCAGCGCCGCCGTGCTTTGTCCGAGGCAGAGGGAGCTGAGCGGGTTGCCCTCGCCGAAGATCTGCAGCGCGGCTCTCTGGTCAATATTTCCGTCTGAAAATCAGGATCGCTTCAGGTTCAGGATTTCCGCCGCGAGTGTCAGCGTGATCCGCTCGCCATCCCCGTAATACGGGTTTGTGCGGAAGGTGAGCCAACTCGGGAAGACCGTGAGCTGGCCATTCTTGGCTGCCACCAGCATGGGGCTACCAACAGGGTCTATCGGCAGTCCTGCAAGACAGGCGGCGCCGCGCGGATCGTCGATCTCGATGGTGCCGCTCTCCGGCGCGTCGGCATTGGGCGCATCGCCCGCTTCGACCGTATAAATCATCGTCAGATGATGCCCCGGTTTCAGATGACTTTTCTCGTAAGCGCCGTAACGCAGAACCGTTGCCGAACCGGAGAGCCGGACATCGAATGTGCAGTCCCTGCCAGCGATCTGCGGCACCACGGCCTGGACGGCGCCGAGAGCGGTCTGCCGGATGGTGTCGACGCCCTTGTCCGGCCACTCAAACAGATCCCCGCTGGAGCGCCAGCCGCCGACGACGCCACCGGCATTCGTCTCGCCTGATACCTCACGGGTCAGGACGGCGGCTTTCAGGGCGTCATTGAGCGGCGCGCAGCCGTCGATGGCAAACATGAACAACCGGGTCGGGAAGACCTCGAGAATATCCGTGCGGGAATCGAATTTCAGTTCCATGGTGCGGCTCCGGGCGATCTTAATTCTGCTCGACCCCTCTCCCATAGCATGTCGGCGGGGGCGCCGGTCAAACCGCGCCGTGTGGCGATTTTATGAAAACGAGGAAAGGCGTCACCAGTGGTCTGCCCGCTTCTTTGTGCATCGACCGCTCGAAACCCGTCTGGTCTAGGTGCACCATCATCATAGAATGTGCTCAGATGAAGCGGGTTACAGGACCCTAGATGGCGGGAATCCAGGATAGGGATATGTGACCTAGGCTTGTTTTTCATCTGCAGTCACACAAAATCGATGATGATTGATCTGCTCTCCAGCGTGCGAAAGCCCATAATTGTGAAATCATTGCTCGCGAGATTGGGAACCTTCAAGCGGGCGACGTTTGGTTCGAGTGTGCGAATGATTCAGGAGAGGAGAACAAGAAAAACGAACAAGCACCTGAGAGTTCTTGAATAAAATAATGTTTTCTCGCTATTTACTCTTTCTGGATCATCCTTGGATGACACGACATCGCCGCCTTTCACAAATGGATCCAACATTGTGAATTTCTTTACCGAATCGTTCAGAATTTATGGTCAGAAATGGGGCGGCAGCCAGGTTGCCCAAACCACAGGCGGGACAGTTACCTATAGTTTTGCAGAATCCAATTTTGGCAATCAGTTTGCTGATTTTGATTCCTTCATTACCGAAGAAGCCTTTCAAACCGATGTCACATCAGCTTTTTCTGCATGGGAAGATGTAGCGAATGTTCAGTTTAAATTGGTTTCCGATTCATCCGATGTAGACATTCGAATAGGTTGGGCGAATATCGATGGGGAAGGCGGTACGCTTGGCGCTGCGATCGTTCCTTCAAGCGGCCCACTTGATCGGGTTGTCATCAGGCTTGACCGAGATGAAAACTGGTCCACAGGGGGCAATTCACCGTCCTCACAAACCGACTTCGTGTATGTAACCACCCATGAAATTGGCCATGCGATAGGCATCGGTCACACGTCCATTACCGACGCGTTGATGAATGAATTTTACAATAGCGACGTATCCGGCCTTCAAGCTGATGATATCGCTGCGGCTGAAGCAATTTATGGAGCGTCAAATATTGAAAAAATAGATGTCTATCGATTTCTGAATGACTCAGTTGGCGGGCATTTCTTTACTGCGGAAGTAACAGAAAAAGACAGTGTTGTGGCGGCTTCTGTTTTCCAGTCGGAAGGGGTTGGGTTTGAGGCCCTGTCCCAGGCCGCGACGGACGTTGAGCTGTCTGTTCCTATTTATCGATTTTTCAACAAAACTCTTGGAAGTCATTTCTTTACGGCAAATGAAGAAGAAAAATCACAAGTTATGTTGATGGAGGAGTTCGGTTTTGAGGGGGTTGGGTTTCGTGCTTTTGACGAAGACACGGCGTCAACGGAACCCATCTATAGATTTTTTAATACCGTTACAGGCGGGCATTTCTTTACGGCCGATAGTGATGAGAAAACTGCCGTTATGAACCTTGATGGCTTTCGTTTCGAAGGCATTGGTTTCTACGCTTACCTGAATACGGACATTGCCTAGGCTTTGGCGCCATCACCCAGATAGGCGAACCATGACTTTGTCGCATCCGCGATCGAACTCGGATCCCAGAGCGGGGCGTCTTTCCAGTGTTCGATATCGGCGAGCATGCGGGCCACACCATCTTCGAAGGACACTTGCGGTGTCCACCCAAGCTCCTCCTGAATCTTGGAGTTGTCGGCCCATGTAACGTCCGGCTCTCCAGGACGTTTTGGGACGTAAACCACCTCGCCGCCGATCAGCTCGACAAGCCGGTTAATCGATTGTGGGTTGCCTCCGCCGGCATTGTAGATCTCGCCACTTGCCTCTGTCAGAGCCGCCGCATGAAATGCCCGCGCCAGATCGGATGCGTATATGAAATCCCGCCGTTGCGTGCCGTCACCGACAACGGTAAAGGGCTTCCCCGCGAGTTTTTGCCGAAGAAAGACCCCGAAAACCGCGCCATAGGCTCCCGTGGTTCGGACCCTCGTCCCGTAGGCGTTGAAGATCCTGACCGAATTGGCCGGCAGTCCGTAAACCTGATGCCAGTGCATCACCGCCTGCTCACCCTGGTACTTGCTCAAAGCGTATGGATATTCAGGCCGTGCCGGGTGAGATTCGATTGTCGGCGTGTCCGCGAGCCCGTAGCAGGATGACGAGGCTGCATAAACGAACTTCTCGACATTTGCCGCCCGCGCGCATTCGAGGACATGAACCGTGCCCTGCACGTTTGTCGCCATATACTCAATCGGTTGCTCGATCGATGGCACGACGTCCCCTATGCCAGCGAAGTGATATACGAACCGCGCACCCTCAAAGGCCGGTTTGATGGACCCGATGTCCCGGATGTCGGCCTCGAATATCTTGAGCTCCGGATTGTCCGCATGATGCTTCAAATTCGAGCGGTGCCCGCCGGAGAAATTATCGACCACATGCACCCGGAAGCCTTGAGCCAGCAGGAGGTCGACCATGTGGCTACCAATGAAACCGCCGCCACCGGTGACCACCGCGATCCCAGGCGCGCTGTTTTTCACCATTGATTTTGATCTCCGTTGAATTTCAACATCATCTTCAACATAACTCGCCGCATATCACAAGATGGACGAGTGGTGGCTCGAAACCGATCTCGTATTACTAGAGCGTGCCGCGCAGCTTGTGGTGCGAAACCATGCAATTATATCGATTTGGCAAGGCATACCCGTCAGGCCGAAACGATATAGTCGCCGGTCAGACCGCGTGCCCTCATCGCGTTGCGCGTGTCCACAACCAGCCTGGCATGCTCCGCCAGCAGCCCGTAATCCACATCGTCGTGATCGGTGACGATCAGCACGGCATCCACCGCAGCAAGGCGCTCAGCCGTCAGAGCCTCGCTCTTGCCCCCCGCAAGCATGCCGAACTCCCGTGATGGCAGGATTTCCGGAATCCATGGATCGTGGAAGCCTACCTGCGCTCCCGCCGCCCGGAGCTTCTCCAGAATGGTCAGGGCCGGGCTTTCGCGCTGGTCCGCCACGTTCTTCTTGTAGGCCATGCCGATCAGTAGGATGTCGGCGCCGTTCAGGCCCTTGCCCGACTGCCGGTCCACCGCCTCGCGCAGCCGGTCGATGACATAATCCGGCATCGCCCGGTTGATCTCGCCCGCAAGCTCGATAAAGCGGGTCGACTGGCCAACGCTGCGGGCCTTCCAGGCAAGATAGAACGGGTCGATCGGAATGCAGTGCCCGCCGAGGCCCGGGCCCGGATAGAACGGCATGTAGCCGAAGGGCTTGGTCGAGGCCGCCTCGATGACTTCCCAGACATCGATATCCATGGCGCCGTAAATTACCTTCAACTCGTTCACCAGCGCGATATTCACCGCCCGGAATACATTCTCGGTGATCTTCACCGCCTCCGCCGTCGCGGCGCTCGAGACCGGCACGACCTTTTCCAGCACGGCGCTGTAGAGCGCCACGGCGAGCGTTCCGGAAGCCTCGTCGACACCGCCGACCACTTTCGGAATACGGCCGATGGAATAATGCGCGTTGCCGGGATCTTCCCGCTCCGGCGCGAAGGCGAGGAACAGGTCCTCACCAACCCGGCGCCCGGTGGCTTCCAGAATTGGCCGCAGCACCTCGTCGGTGGTGCCGGGATAGGTCGTCGATTCCAGCACCACCAGCGCGCCCGGTTTCAGCACCGGCGCCAGCGCGGCGGCGGTATCGCGGACATAGCGCAGGTCCGGATCGCGCTCAGGGGTCAGCGGCGTCGGCACACAGATCAGCACCGCATCCGCATCGCCGAGGTCAGCGATCTCTGCCGTCGCCAGAAAATCCCCCGCCGCAATCTGCGCGCCAAGCCCGTCCACCGGGATATGCGGCAGATAGGACCGCTCCGCCGTCAGCGCCGCTATCTTGGCACCGTCGATATCGTAGCCGATCACCCGGAACCCGGCCTTCAGGCAGGCCAGCGCCAGGGGCAGGCCGACATAGCCGAGCCCGATCACGCCTATCCGCGCGCTCTTGTTGGAGACTTTGTCCAGAAATGCCTGGTCGAGGAATGCTTGCACCGTCATGGGATCTGTCCGTAGCCTGAAGCAGGTTCACACGCAAGCACGGGAGAAAATGCGATGGCCGGTCTCAGCGACGCGCAAAGGGATGCCTTCTGGCGCGACGGCTATCTCACCATCGAAAACGCGGTCTCGCCGGACCTGCTCGGGCGGTTGCGCGATACTTTCAGCGGCTGGGTCGAGGAAAGCCGGGGCCATGCCGCCCCCTATGGCGAGACCATCAACAACAAGCCGCGTTTCGACGTGGAGCCGGGCCACACGTCAGAGAAACCGGGCCTGCGCCGGGTCAATGCGCCGGTCGAGGTGTCCGAGGCCTATTACGAGGCGATGGCCTCCAGCCACATGACCGATTGCGTCGCCGACCTGATCGGCCCGAATCTGAAATTCCATCACTCGAAGATCAATTCCAAGCTGCCCGGCGGCGCCACCCAGGTAAAATGGCACCAGGATTTCCCCTTCACCCCGCACACCAATGACGACGTGATCACGGCGCTGCTCATGGTGGACGAGGTAACGGAAGAGAACGGCCCGCTGGAAGTGCTCCCCGGCTCTCACAAGGGAGAGATCCACGGCCTCTGGCATGACGGTGTGTTCACCGGCGCCATCGATGACGCCATCGCGGAGGAGTGCCAGAGAAAGGCCGTCCGCAGTATCGGACCCGCAGGCTCGGTCTGCCTGATGCACACCCGCCTGCTGCACGGCTCCGCCCCGAATCGCTCGGCAAACCCGCGCACGCTGTTCATCTCGGTCTATTCGGCGGAAGATTCCGTGCCGGTCTCCCCCAGCCCCATGCCGAACAAGTTCGAAGGCACCGTGGTGCGCGGCGTCCGGACCGGCCGGGTGCGGGCGATCCCTTACGAGATCACCCTGCCGCAACTACCCTCGACCGCATCCTTCTTTGACCAGCAGGCGAAGCATAAGGAGTGAGTCCCGCTCCTACCGCCCAAAACCGTCATCCCGATGAAAATCGGGATCCATGATGACGGTCTCCGCTCTATGAACGGTGGATCCTGACCTGTGTCGGGATACCGACGAGGGGGCAGGAGAACGCCCTCAGATCCCTGTCGCGCCTTCGCGGATGAAGGTGCCGTTATTGAGGTCGTGGATTGCCTGCCGCAGTTCCTCTTTCGTGTTCATCACGATCGGGCCGTGCCAGGCGACCGGCTCTTTGATCGGCTTTCCGGCGACGAGCAGGAAGCGGATACCTTCGGGGCCGGTGGTGACGCTGATTTCGTCGCCGCTGTCGAATTTCACCAGCGTGCGGTTGCCGGACATGTCGCGGGCCGTCAGCTCCTCACCGGCGAATTCCTTCTCCACCAGCACACCCACCGGGTTGGACGCGTCCCGGAACCGTCCGGCGCCGGCGAAGATATAGGCGAAGGCATTCGCTCTGGTGTCCACCGGGAGCCGCCGAGTCGTGTTTGGCGGCACGGAGATATCGAGATAGAGCGGATCGGCCGCGATGCCGTCGACAGGGCCGCGCTTGCCCCAGAAATTGCCGGTGATGATCTTCACCTTCGTGCCGTCATCGTCCGTGATCTCCGGAATGTCGCCCCCGGAAATGTCCTGGTAGCGCGGCGTGGTCATCTTGTGCGCCGAGGGCAGGTTGGCCCAGAGCTGGAAGCCATGCATCTGGCCGCTGGCGTTTCCGCGCGGCATCTCCTGATGCATGATGCCGGAGCCCGCCGTCATCCATTGTACCGAGCCCGCGCCGAGCACCCCGTGATTGCCGAGGGAGTCCCCGTGCTCGACCTCGCCCGCTAGCACGTAGGTGATGGTCTCGATACCGCGATGCGGATGCCAGGGGAACCCGGCGGCGTATTTCGCCGGATCGTCGTTGCGGAAATCGTCCATCATCAGGAACGGGTCGGTCTCGGACGTATCCCCGAACCCGAACACCCGGTGCAGATGCACGCCCGCCCCTTCCATCGTCGGCTGGGCATGGGACTCGGATTTCACGGCGCGGATCGACATGGCGGATCTCCAAAGCTCAGAGCGCGGCGGAACTGCTACGCTTCATGAGAGATGGGTTGAAGATAACAGATTGGGAGGGGGTGATTGTTCGCGAATGGGGACACTCTGTTGCTCTCCGTCAGCTGAAGCCATTAGCGAAATTTTCACCACTTTCGATCAAAAACGCTCTGTCTGTGTTGGGGAAGGGCGCTGGCCGCAATAAAGCGCCTCGATTAGGAGATCGACAACGATGCGTCTCAAGCATCTCTTGATTATTGCGTTCGTCGTCGTGTCGGCAGTCCCCATGTTCCTCGGCCTGCAATATCTGAATGGTCAATTCGGCCAGTATACGCGTCAACTGTTCTCCGAGAATCTCTCGGCCCTGTCCCTTATCGCCAAACAGCGCCTTCTGGGGGCTGTCGACAGGATCCGGGACACCACGTCGCTGGTCGCCAGCCGAACACAGCTTCGGCGCGATATGGCGGAGTGGAATCGCACGCACGACGCGGCTTATGCAGAAGACATCGCCCGCATCATCCTCGATGCGAGACAAGGGCTGACCCTTCTGAAAGAAATCTCCGTCTATGATCGGCAAAGCAATCTTGTCGCCTCGACATCGTCCGAACCGGCACCTTGGCGGCTCGAACCCGATCAGGTCTTCAAGGAGAGCATCTACCTGACACAGGACGGCGAAGACGTTGTTGCCACCAGCGTCGCCCCGCTGGTGTTCGACCACAAAGTCTCGGGCTATATCCGCCTCGCATTCAAGACCACCTTTATTACCGAACTGGTCCAGCAACGCACCGGACTTGGCGAGACCGGTGAATGGCTGTTCGCCGTGCGCCACGAGAGCGGCGACGCCTTGTTCGCTGTTCCTCTCAAATACGACCAGAAGGCAGCATTCCGGCGGCGTGTTGCGATGGACCGGCTCGACGTCCCGATCACGCAGGCCATGCTGGGCAACGAGATCGTCATGAGCTTCGCTCCGGACTATCTGGAAAGGCCCGTCCTGGCGTCAACGCGCTACCTCTCCGAACTCGATTGGGGGCTCGTCGCCAAGATCAACGAAGAGGAAGTCGCAGCTCTGGTAAACCGGAACACGAAACTGATCTACATCGCCGAGCTCTCCATCATCGTGCTGGCGATCTTTGCCGGTGTAGGACTGTCATTCTTTATCGCCAAGCCGATCGAAAAATTACGGGCTCACACTGCGAAAGTCACGAGGGGCGAACTTGCGAAACCGCCAGAGGGCGGCGGGTGGCGCGAGGTCAGGGAACTGACCGAACATTTTTCGGTCATGATTGTCACTCTCAAGGAGTTCAACGAAACGCTGCAAAGCAAAATCGACGAACGAACGCACGACCTCGGCGAAGCCAACCGGAAACTGACCGAGCTGGCGACAAGAGACCCGCTGACGGGGCTCTACAATCGGCGCCATCTTGAAGTCTGTCTGGACCACGAGATCGGTAGGGCCCGCCGCTACGGCAACGCGCTGGCGATAGTGATTATGGACATCGACCACTTTAAAGCGGTCAACGACGCGCACGGCCACGGAGTTGGCGACCTGGTGCTGCAACGGATCTCCGAGTTTCTCAAGAGCACTCTGCGGACATCGGATATCGTCGCGCGGATCGGCGGAGAGGAATTCTGCTGGATCCTGCCGGAGACTCCGGAGGATGCAGCGGTGGCTTTTCTCGACAGAGTGCGCATCGGTATTTCAGAGATTGCATTCGAGGCCGACGCCGTCGCGTTCAACGTAACATGCAGCTTCGGCCTCGCTGAGCTGAGCGACGCCTCTCCTGACGCCGACAAGCTTCTGAAAAACGCCGATCTCGCTCTCTACGAGGCAAAAAGAGCCGGTCGAAACCGGATCGTCTCTTTCACGCAAAGCCCAGAAGAAGTGTAAGCGAGTACCTGCTGTCGGCGCACGCCGATCGCGTTGCCATGATCAAATAATGTCCCAGCGCGCGCTGAAGGCTATTGCCTTGCCAGTCGATGACGTAGCTCCGCTTTTTTCGCGACGGGAAAGGCTGGACATTGCCCGCGATGTACAGTAAGTTGTTAACCCATTAATCTACGGTCGACCTGGCCAGAAAGGGCTGAGATGTCCATTCAATTGTCGGCAAAGACGCGAGGCTCCGCTGCTACGGGGGAATTGCGCAAAGAAGCAGGGCTTTGGCTTCGGGCGCGCCGTGAAGATCTGGGCTTGTCTCAGCGCGAGTTGGCGCGACGGGTCAATATGGAATACTATACTTTCATCTCTCAGATTGAGGGTGGTCGGGGGCGCGTCCCGGCCGAGCGATTGGAAGACTGGGCTGAAGCCTTGGAGCTTGAGCCTCGTAATTTAGCGAAAACCCTCATGCAATATTACGATCCATACATGTACCGATTGATTTTTCCAGCTTCGGAAGAAGAAACTCTATAGATCTTCGTTTCTTCGACGGCGGGCATTAGGGGAGTCGGTATGTCGATTGTCCAATTTCATTGGGGCTCTGGCCGTGAACGGCAGCCTCAAGGATGGTCTACTCAAGAGACCGCGGAGTTCTACCGGATCGCGGATATCATGGCGCGTGCTGGTCTCCGTGTTGAAATCGACCAGGGTGAAACCGACGAAGGTGATCCTTGGCTCGTCTTTGTGCGTCCCGAGACCGATGACGTGGTTGCGCATTTCGCGCGGATCGACGGTTTTTTCGTTTCGGTTAGCTCTCTGACCCAAGACATCTATCGAGGGCGCGACGTACGTAGTGTCATCAATCAGATGCTGGAACGCCATCCGCTTATGGTGCCTCGCTCGGAGGAGGGCGGAAAGCTTTTCTTGCATCCAAGTGTCGTGCTTACGGCGTTTGTCGCAGCCGCTTTTGTGATGGCGATTGACGAAGCGCGGGCGCAAACTCTCGAAGATGTTCTAGCCAAAGCCGTAACCCCCTCTGACGGGGACGCGTCTCCTTTCGGCGCCTCAGATAAAAGTGTTGAGGATGCCCCCCAGGTAGAGATCCTTGGGGCGCGAATGGAAGCTGTTGGTGAAGATACCACTGGATATAATCAGGCGGCACTGCTTGGCGCGGTGATGATGGCTTACAGCCTCATGTCCCAAGAGGTGGAAAGCCTTAATCTGAATAATGTGTGGGATGATCGGTCTGCAGTGACGGTGGATGGGCATGAGCTGGTGCCGAATCTCGATCCAGTCTTTGTCGCCGATGAAAACACGTTCCACGGCGATGATGCCCCGGCGGAGTCCTTTATCAGAAACAAACCTGCTGGAGCCATTGTCGCCGATACGGCAGGCGAGAGCGGAGCGGAAAACGCTCACCAAGAGAACACGGTTCTGGCCACAAATCATTGGCCTGCTTTTATGCAACACGCCGATGAGGGCCCGGTAGCGGTGGAGAAAACAGCTACTCTTCAAGAGAAGCTTGCCGACTTCATTGTCCTCAGAGGGGAAGCTGCGGAAGACAGGCTTCAAGACATCCCGCAAGAGGGGTTTGACAAAGAGCCGAGCGCAGATGCCGTCGAGACCGTTCATCCCGAGGGTGGCGATCTTACGTCGCTCTCGGCGATAGCCCGTGAAGCTTTCGAGGTGGTATCGCTGTGGAAAGAGGATTCTGGCAGCCTTGGCCTGGGCAACATCGGGATCTCCATGGACAGCCGAGGCGAACTGTTCACGGTAGGTGTGTTGTCGGGGGACGTTGTCGTTGGGACGATCCTTCGCAGCGCGACGGAAATCTCAATGGACGATGGCGACGCATCAGAAACAGCGGTGCCGGGCGATGTCGAGAAAGAGGCCGCTTCGCCTCCTTCATATCGGGAAGAGAAGATTGTCGTCCAGGAACCCCCGGCTGATCCGATTGTAGGGCATTATCTGGGAAGAGAGGGGGTGTCTCTCTCCAGTGCCATTGACGTTCTGTTCTATGACGGCGGAGACTTCACTGTCAGTGGGTTTGAGCTCGGTAAGGATCTGTTGTGGTTCTTCCTGACGCCGGATCAGATTTCGGCCTCGCAGAGTGAGATCGTCAATGGGGACGATCTGATGATCTCCTTCGGGGGCGTGGGAACGTTGACGTTCGTTGATGTGCTCAGCGGGTCTGCGGCTGCAGAGCTGATTTGATGGCTGGTCTTGACCCCAGAATGGCCGTCCGCGGTGCGATAGAGTCATTGCTTATCGAGTGTCGAGGGCTTATGGAGGGGCGGAGTATATTATCGCCCCGGTTTTCCGCCCGGGCTGTCTCTGAAATGGCATGACGTAACGCTAATCACGGTTCCTGTAGATTATGAAAAAAATGAGCACGACCGCCCTTCAAGAGGCTGTAGGAGCCTGCAAGGCAAATCTGGGCGTTACGATATTATTCAGCTTTTTCATCAATCTACTGATGTTTGTTGCGCCGTTGCACATGCTGCAGATCTACGATCGTGTTTTGGTGAGCCGCAGTGAGGTAACGCTGCTGGTGCTGACGGTGTTGGCGTTGGGGCTGCTTGCGATTTACGGCCTTCTGGAAGGTGTTCGCTCACGCATTCTGGTCCGGACGGGTCTGAAATTCGATGAAATCCTGAATGACCGGCTGTTCAGAACCGTTTTCCGCGGTTCGGTGCGAAACCCCGCTATGGGGTCCGGCCAGTCTCTGCGCGATATGGATATGGTTCGGGAGTTCATTTCCGGTGGGGCCATCATTGCGCTTTGTGACGCGCCCTGGGTTCCGATTTTCATCGCCGCCGGTTTTCTGCTGCATCCGGTGCTGGGTTTCATCTCCCTTGGGGGGGCGATCATAATTTTTGCCCTGGCCCTGGCCAACGAGTTGATGACCAAGGATCTTTTGTCGAAGGGCGGCGCTGTCAGCATACAGGCGACGAATACAGCGACGGCCAGCCTGAGAAATTCCGAAGTTGTGCATGCAATGGGGATGATCTCGGCAATCAAGGACCGCTGGGCGCGCAGTCACGGTGACACGCTGACACATCAGTCGCGCGCGAGTGACCGAGCCGGCGGCATCATGGCGGCCTCACGGTTTATCCGCATGGGGCTTCAGGTCGCCATCCTTGGGACCGGTGCCTTCCTCGCTATCGAGAACGAAATATCTCCCGGTGTGATGATAGCCGCGTCAATTATCATGGGGCGTGCTCTGGCACCGGTTGAAATGGCCGTTGGCCAGTGGAAGAATTTCTCGAACAGCCGAAGCGCCTACCAACGCCTGAACGGAATGTTCGAAGCTATGCCTGAAACGGCGGCTCCGATGGAGCTGCCTGCCCCCAAAGGCCATATCAGCGTCCAGGGTATCACGGTGGTGCCTCCAGGCGGGCGTGTCCCCGTCGTAAAGGGGCTGACACTGGATCTGGCTCCGGGAACTTCGGTCGGGCTTGTCGGGCCCAGCGGCTCCGGAAAATCCTCCCTGGCCCGTGCGCTCGTCGGGGTCTGGCCCGTCGTGGCTGGATCAATCCGGTATGACGGGGCCGAGCTGGCCCAGTGGGATCCGGAAATTCTCGGCCCGCACCTTGGATATATGCCGCAAGATGTCGAATTGTTCGATGGCACGGTCGCCGAGAATATTGCGCGCTTCCAGGACTTTGAGCCGAGCGACGTGGTCATGGCTGCCCAGAAGGCGGGCGTTCACACCATGATTCTCGAGTTGCCCGATGGCTACGATACGAGCATCGGGGCCGGCGGACAGGCGCTTTCCGGCGGCCAGCGCCAGCGCGTCGCCCTGGCGCGCGCGCTCTATGGCGAGCCGCGCATTCTCATCCTCGACGAGCCGAACGCAAACCTGGATACGGACGGCGAGCAGGCTTTGTCAGCTGCCTTGCAGCAGGCCAAGGCAGCCGGCTGCACAGTTGTCGTGATCAGCCATCGCCCCTCACTGCTGGCCAACGTGGACCAGATCGCCGTCTTGAAGGACGGCGTGCTGGTGAAATACGGGCCAAGAGACCGGATCATGAATGAGCTGAGCGCGCCAACGCAAGTCAAGGCATTGGCCACCGCTGACGGGACCCGCTCGTGATTACCGCCAGACCCAGCTGCTCTAGACACAGTTGCTGAAGACCAGAGGAATATCGTGATGTCCATTCAGGAAGCGACGCCCCGAGCCGCCCCGGAATTCCTAGCCATAAAGCCCTCCATGCAGCGACCATCCTCGAGCATTTCCGGGGTGGTTATGTTCGGTATGATTGTCGTCCTGGCCATTTTTGGCGGGATCGGCGTATGGTCTGCCGTCGCGCCCTTGGCGCGTGCCGTTCTGGCGCCGGCGGTCCTCTCGGTAAAGGGCGAGCTTAAGGTCGTTCAGCATCTGGAAGGCGGGATTGTTGCCGAGGTCTATGTCGAAGAAGGCGAGCACGTCACAAAAGATCAGCTGCTTGTTCGCTTGAACCCGATACAGGCCGGCGCCACCGTTTCCCGATACCGGTACCAGCTTGATCAGGCCCTGATCCGTGCGGCCCGGCTGGAGGCCGAACTGAGGGGCGACGACTCCATAACGGTGAGCGGGGAAATTCAGCAGCGCGTATCCGCCGTCCCGGCGATCACGGAAATGGTGGCGGACGAGCAGGATCAGCTTGACGCGCGCCGGGAGAGTTTCAACGGCAACATCACAATCCTGGAGCAACGGATCGAGCAGTATAACGCGCAGATTTCCGGGCTGAATATCCAGCGGCAATCGCGACTCGATCAGATCGCCATCTTCGAAGACGAAATCGTTGGTCTGCGCGACCTTTACAAAAAGGGATTCTATCCGCGCTCACAGGTCCTTGCGATGGAGCGTGCCCTGGTGCAGCTCAAGGGGGCGGTTGGCAGCGACGATGCCGACATCGCCCGCGCCCAGAGCGGGGCCGGCGAATCGAAAAGCCAGATCATCAATATGAAACAGCGCTTCCGGGAACAGGTTGTCGCCGAATTGCACGAGGTGCAGGCTGAAATCGCGGACTTGAAAGAGCGAGTCGTTGTCGCCAACGATATCTACAAGCGGATCGAAATCCGCGCGCCCCAGTCCGGAATCATCCAGAACCTGCAGGTCCATACAATCGGCGGCGTGGTAAATCCCGGCCAGGCATTGATGGAAATCGCGCCCCAGGACAAAAGTCTTGTCGTCGACGCAAGGGTATCGCCGACGGATGTCGACAGTGTGAGCATCGGTCAAGACGCGGAAGTCCGGCTTACCGCCCTCAATCTGCGTAACACACCCACCATTTTCGGTATTGTGAAAACAATATCCGGTGATGCGCTGACCGTCAGGGAAACCGGGGAACAGTATTTTCGCGCCCGTGTGGAAATTCCGGAGGACGAGCTCCGGAAGCTGGGGGCCGTCAAACTGTCGGCGGGGATGCCCGCCGAGGTCCTGATCCAGGCGGGCGAACGCACGGCGCTGGAATACCTGATGAAACCCCTGATCGACGCTTATGCGCGCGGCCTGAACGAGGAATGAGGCACGGGCAGTCTGTGTCCTGAAACAATCCCAGGGCAATCTGTGCCCTGAAATCATTCAAGGAAGATAAAATGAGCGATTCTGAAAATTCGTCCAATCCCGGCACCTTGCCACCCGAGGACAAGGAGCGGGTCAGCCGGATCACAGCGGACATCATGGAACCGGCATTTCGAAAAGCGGTCGCGGAAGCCATGACCGAAGCGCCCGATATGGAAGTCATCAGCGCGGTCGCGAATGCCTATGCCGCTCTCCTGATCGAAACAATGGGCGCAAAAGCCGCGTCCGGCTTCATGCGGGCGCATGCGGATCATATCGAGTCGCTTGAAGAGAAATTGGCAACGGCCGGAAAAGCCTAAATATTTTCCTATTCCGGAATTTACGCTCTTGCACCGCTCCACCCGGTATAGTAATTACTG
>NZ_JACZFS010000030.1 GCF_014904795.1 Nisaea nitritireducens | reverse complement strand
GGGGGGGGGTAGCACCCTGCCGTCTGGTGTGACGTCAAAACCAAAAAAAGTGGAGTTATCCCCATGTCAACTGCTCAGAATTTCGACGAGAGCTATTATCTCGCGAATAACGCGGATGTGGTCCTTGCCATTTCCCAGGGCGCTTTTTCGTCCGGGCTGAATCACTACACGCTTCACGGCGCTAAGGACGAGCTGCGCAACCCGAACGCAACCTTCAATGCTGCCTACTACGCTGCACAGAACTCCGATGTTCTTGCCGCGGTTTCCAGCGGTGCGTTTGCGAGTGTGTTCGCACACTACCAGGCCTTCGGTGAGACCGAAAACCGCGCGCCGTCCTCCTCGTATGCTGGCTTCACCGCATCGGCTTATCTGGATGCGAACGCCGACGTGAAGGCTGCTGTGGAGGCTGGCACAATCAAGTCTGCTCTTGAGCACTACATCGCGTTTGGTGCTTCTGAAACCCGCAGCGGATCGGGAATCACGGCGTCTGCTAACCCCGGAAGCACTTTCACGCTCACTACTGGTACGGATTCTCTGACTGGTACGTCTGGTGACGACACATTTAGTGCTGGTGAGGGGGCGGCGGCAGCGGCGACGTTAACCGCAGGCGATTCGATCGATGGTGGCGCCGGTAACGATACTATCAACTTCATCGAAACCGATGCAATCACGACGTTGCCGACGGGGCTAACGCTCACTTCAGTCGAAAACATGAACGTCACCGGCGGTGCCGCGATTACACTTAATACGTCTGGTCAGTCTAGCCTGACTGCGGTTAAGACGACTAACTCAGGCGCGGCTCAGACTATTACGGGTGGCTCCACGCAAAACATGACGGTGGTTCAGTCGTCAGCTGCTGCGAACAATCTTACCGTCAATGGCGGTTTAGACGTTTCCGTGACCAACACGGGTGTGACGGGGTCTTCGGATATTGCGGTGGGAGCGACCACTGCTGCTGCTGGGACTGTTACGGTGTCGACGACGGGCACTTACTCGAATGCTGGCGGTGCAAGTGCTGATGACTTCACGACTGGTACCGTCGCTGTAACCGGTGGAACAACTATTTCGACCACACAGTCGGCAGGGATTACCGCTGCTCAAAGCACTGCAGCGTTGAAGCTCGCTACTAACGATACGATTACACTTGGTGCAGTAACTATCACCGGCAATGCGAATACGACGACAGTCTCGGTTACTCAGGACGCTGCACAGGGTCTTACCCAGGGCGCCGATACGGACGCCGATGGCCGAATCGGAATTGTTGGTGGTGCGGTTACTGTAAACGACGTCAATAGAGCATCGACCACCGACGCCGGTACAATTGCGACCGTAACCATTAACAGTGCTGCTTCAGCGGCTATTGACTCCGGTGCGCTTACGACCTTGAACCTTCAGGGCGGTATCGCAGGAGCGGTAAATGCCGGCACTTTGGGTGCTCTCACGACCGCTACAAATACAACGCTTGCGGTTAACCTCACGGGCTTCACGGGTGGTGGTACCACCACGATCGATACCCATGTCACAACCTTGAACCTGTCGGGCAACACCACAGCATCTTCCGCTGCGACGTTTACGGCCAATGGCGTGAAAACGTTGAACGCCTCCGGCGATGCAAAGGTTACTTTGACCGCGCACAACATGACGGCGCTGGAGACAGTGACTGTCACGAATACCGGCGGCCTCGATATGGACGGCACGGTGCTCGGAACCGGCGTCACATTTACCGGTGGTTCGGGTGCTGATGCGGTTTCGCTTGGCGCTACAACCAAGACCATCAATATGGGGGCTGGTGACGATACGGTCGTTTATGGAGGCGCTGTCGGCACAGGTGGTTCTGTTGCAGGTGGAGACGGCAATGACAGCATCAGCATGACTTTCGCTGAAGCAGATGCGGCGGATGCGAGCAACACGTTCAACTCAAAGTTCACGAGCTTCGAGACCCTAGTTCTCGAAGACGCAGTGACCGGCGCGTTGGATATGGATGGTTTGCAAGACGCCACGACAGTGATTGCTAACGCCGGATTCAATGGCGGCTCCCTCACGAACCTTAATAGTGGTAGCACTGTTAACCTCCTTGATGATGTTGCTAACATGACATTTGCGGTCGATGGAGCTCTCGTCGGGGCGTCAGATAGCTTGACTGTCGGTATTTACGATCAAACCGCTTGGGGAACCACGCGGACAATGACGATCGCTAACACCGAAAGCGTGACTATTAACGCCGGTGACCGGGCAACATACGACAGCTCGTCTAAGGGAAGTGCCGCCGTCATTCATAAGGTTACGCTGGTGGCAACCGGAGCGACATCTCTTACGGTAAGTGGTAACAACGGTCTTGAGTTGACCAATACTGGCAACGCAAAGATTACAACGTTCGACGCGTCCGGTATTGTTGGAAACAGCACCGCAGCGGTTGCAGGTACAGCTAAGACAACTGATACCGCAGCTAATCTCGCAGTTACCTATACATCAGTGAACAGCACCGCAGATGCTTCAGTGACTATTACTGGTGGTGCGGGTGATGACACGCTGACTGGTTCTGCGGCCGCCCTTAACCTTGATACAATCAGTGGCGGTGCAGGTAACGACACCATCCAGGGTGGCTCAGGGGCTGATACGCTTGACGGTGGTGCGGGCACGGCCGACGTCTTGACATATGCCGACGTAACAGCAGCGACTTCGCATAGCCTTACCAACATCTCGGGTATGGCGATTAACCTGTCCGCTTCCGAAGTTTCGGCGGCTACAATCTCTACGGCAATGGGCGGTACCGTCGTGATCGGTGGCGGCGCTGGCGTTGCAGGTAGCGCATTGGCTGCTGGAAGTGCAGGTTACCTCGCTACTACTGCCGCCAACAGCACGACCACGATGGTTCGGGACACGGTCTCTAACTTTGAGCAAGTGATTGGTTCGACGCTGGCGGACTATATCGTTGGCAGTAACAACGGCGACACCATCACTGGTGGCGACGGCGTTGACAACATCGTCCTAGGTACAGGTACCGACGAACTGAAGCTCGGTGCAAACGTCGCCGCTCAGGACAACGATGTCGTGGCCAACTTCAGCACAACTGACCGGATCACGCTTGATAAGTCGGACTACTCCTTGAATGGAACGGCCACAGCCGATGCCGCTAATACGGCTATTGCGGCTGGTACTTTCTATGAAGGAGCAGCCGGTGTAGCTGTAGCTGCTACGGCTTATGATGTAATGGTCCTTACCGGTGCTAGCTATGCGGACGTTGGCGCGGCAGAAGATGCTGTGGCAGCACGCATGACCTCTGCTACTGACGGTTTTGTTATCTTCCACGATACCGGGACTAACAACGCAGTCATGTACTTTGATGCAGACCTCGCTGCGGACGGGAACTTGACTGCAACCGCAGCAGTTATGACGTTTACAGGTGTTGCCGATACGACGGCGTTGGCTAGCCTGTTCTCTACTGCGAACTTTGAACTGGTTGCTTAATCAGACATCTTTCGATTACGCGACGAATTGCGGCCAGCCCTTCGGGGCTGGCCGTTACTTTGTTGAACAGATTTTTCGGTTCGCATCTAACCATCCGTCACTGGAAGATCGCGTGCGCCACAAGCAAACTAAAGGAACAACTATGAGCGACGAGCAGAAAATCACGATCGACGGCAAGGATTACACGTTGAGCGAGATGTCACAGGAAGCACGGGAGCAGCTGCAAAATGTCCAGGTGACTGACCAGGAAATTCAACGCCGTCAGATGCAGATTGCTATCGCCCAGACGGCGCGGGCAAACTATGCGCAGGCGCTGAAGAATGCATTGGAAGGAACCGGTGACGTTGCTTCCGAGCTCTAGATCTAATCCTAACTAGTACCACTCATAGAATCAGGCTTCCGTTATCTCACCCAACCGTTAAAGTAAGGTTGTATTTGTTTTCCGACATTATGATGAGAGGCAGATATGTGGACTGAGGGATATGTTTCTGGCATCGACTATACACACGGCTACTATCCCGAACTGTCGCCCGTCCGCCTTCAGCTTTCCGCCTTAACTGCTGGTTATGATGTTTTTCAGTCTACGCCTGGCTCGGTCAATTACCTAGAATTGGGGTTTGGTCAGGGCCTGTCGGTCAACATTCATGCGGCGGCGACGGCGGGGAAATTCTGGGCGACCGATTTCAATCCGTCGCACGCGGCAAATGCGCAAAGTATGGCGGCGGCCAGCGGGGGGGAGCTGACGGCCCTCGACAATTCGTTCGCAGAACTGGCGGCGCGCGCCGATCTTCCCGCGTTCGACATCATCGCCCTGCATGGTATCTGGTCGTGGGTATCCGACGAAAATCGTGCAAATATAGCAGATATCGCAAAGCGCCAGCTCAAGCCGGGCGGGTTGTTTTACATCAGCTACAATGTCACCCCCGGCTGGTCGCCTGCCATGCCGCTCCGCCATCTCCTGACGCAGCATGCCGAACGTTCGGGGCAGGGAGCGATCGCCGATCGGATCAACAACTCGCTCGATTTCGCACAACAGGTCGTCGATGCGGGAGCAGCCTACTTCAAGGCAAACCCAGCTGTCGTCGAAAGGCTGGGGAAGATTAAAGACCAGAACCGCAATTATCTCGCCCATGAGTATTTTAATGCGGATTGGCACCCCATGCCGTTCAGCCAGACGGCGACGCTGCTGGAAGCCGCGAAACTCTCCTTCGCAACGTCCGCGGATTTGCTCGACCAGGTCGATGCGATCAATCTGAGCGCCGACGCGCAGAAGATACTCGGCGAAATCCCGGATCCGATGCTGCGGGAAACCGTGCGGGACTATTTCGTCAACCAGCAATTCCGCCGCGATATCTTCATCAAGGGCGCGCGCCGCTTGCCGCCGCTCGAACGCATGCGGCGGCTTCAAGCAAAGGCGTTTGCGCTGTTGCTTGGGCCCGAGGATCGCCCGGAAAAAGTCACCGGCTCTCTCGGCGAGGCCGCTCTCCAGGAGGCAGTCTACAAACCGGTATTCGACGCGCTCGCCTCGGACGGTCAATCTCCCAAAACGATCGCTCAGCTCCACGCTCTGTGCGAGGGGGTGGATTTTAACCAGATTACTCAGGCCCTTCAGGTCCTGGCGGGCTCTGGAGCGGTTGCTCCGGCGCAGGACAAACCGGCGATCCAGAGCGCCCGAAAAACCACGAAACTTCTGAACAGCGAGCTGTGCCGGCGCGCGGAGGCCTCGACCGATGTCAATCATCTGGCCTCGCCCGTGACCGGAGCTGGGGTTCAAGTCAACCGGTTCGAGCAATTGTTCCTCCGTGCCACCGAGCTCAAGGAAAAGGATGCGCCCGGTTATGTCTGGCGTGTCCTGAGCGCGCAAGGCGAAAGCATCCTGAAGGACGGGAAGGCCCTGGAAGGTGAGGAGGAAAATCTGGCCGAGCTGCGGGCTCAGCACGATCTGTTCGAGCGCAAGAGGCTGCCGGTTCTGAAATCTCTCGGGATCGCCTGACGGGCCAGCCAGTCAGGACGGTTGACCAATTTAGTTGACAGGCCGCTGTTCCGAGGCGACGAGTTCGGAATTGTTCAGCCAGGGATATAGAGTGTCCAGCCCCCATCCGGCTTCTCTCGCCTTGTCGTTCAACAGGGCCAGGACTTTATGCGCGTTTGTCCTATCAAGATTGAATGCGGCCACGGGCGTTACTGTAGCGTCATCGCCGCTGGACGCGTGCAGCCGCAGACCTGAAAACCCGATGACGAGATGGTTCTCATTCATCTGTAGGGTGACTTCGGTCACGAGATAAGCGGCCTCTAAAGAAAATGCGATTGGGGCGGGCTGTTGTTGCCCTGTGGGGGCGGATTCGCTTGCAGTATTGTTGGAGAACAGCGCGCCAATATGCTCCATCTGTAGAATTTCATCCTGGTGCTCCTGCTGCGCTTTGGCGGCCGGGCTCGTTTGCTTGAGGAGGTTGCCGTAATGGTCCATCAAAACAACAAGCATACGCCGGGTTAGAAGCATGGCTCTAACGCCGTCTGCCGCTGTATGCGCCACCATGACCAATCGATCTTCGGTCAGATTGATTCCCAGGTCCAATTTAGATGCGGACGGAAATGTGACGGATGTCTGCTCTGTCGGCATAAATTTTGTTCCCTGTCGTGGCTTACTCTGATCGGGACATTGTCACCCGTTCCAAGGACACGCCGTCAGCGGGTTTGAATTCCAGAGTGCTTGTTTCAAGATATGAGGCGGATGGCTGCTAAAAGTTAAAATTCAACTCGTCACTCTGTGGCATCTGGAAAATCTCATTCCCGAGATTCTTGAGCTTGGCTTCGTTGACGGCGTGAGCCTCGTAAAGCTTCCCGATGAGCGGCAGATGGGTCATTGAAATCAACTGCATGTATGCCATGGACAGGGCACCGGAACGGCGAACGTCGAGAAAGGCTTCGTCAGGAAGCTCGTTCAGGCGGTTTTCATTGATGCGAAACAGACCCTCGACTTTATTCTCGCCAGTCTCGGTTTTGAGATTGATTGGCCATGGTTCGATCAGATCGTGTTTTTCGAGGCTTGCGCACATGGTGTCTGTTCGTTGCCTGTCGGCTTCAACCTGCTGCAGGAAATCCAGGACCTGTTTGATGGAAGCGGATGGATTGCCCTCGCTATCGAAAAAGGCCTCACCTTCAGCGCCATCAACAAGAAGCCCGCTACTCTCATCAAAGCACAGGATTTTCTCGTCGTTTTCGGTGTTGGCGAGGGCAAATGGATAGGCACGGAACGCAGCCGGTATATACCCGCCGATCCATTTCCCTTCTTTGGTGACGAAGAGATTGCGGTTCTCCTCGAAACTCAGGACGGCGGCGGGCCGAAACTGATCCTCGACCCGCGTGAACGCCACAGGCAGATGCATGATCGCTTTCGGCAGTTCGGACGAAACCAGAACAGCAAGCGTCTGCTGCGCAGCAAATTCATATGATGAGTAACGCGCCCAGCCCTTGTTTTCGTGAGCGGTTCTGGTCAAGGCAATCAAAGACATTGGAAGCAATCCTATTCGCAAGCGCTAAGGTCAAGAGGCTTATACCCCAAGACTGGGTTTTATCTAGTCAATTGCCCTGACTACTGCCATGGAAAAATCGATTTCGGACTTTCTGGCGTCTCGATCAAAATTACCCGGATGAAAACTATTTTAAGTGGTGTAATGACGAAAACTTTCTAAGTGGCAGGCAGTCAGTGACCGAACAGACAGTAACCAGTGATCAAGCCATCGCCATGGCTCAGCAAGCGCTGAATCAAAATCGGCCGGCCGAGGCCGAGGTCCTGATGCGGAAGCTGACCGCAGCCACCCCGCGTGAGGCTACGCTGCCGCGCTATCTGTTGGGCCTTTCCCTGTTGGCGCTTCAAAGACCCGCTGAAGCGATAGAGATTTTACAGGAAGTCCTGGAAGTGGAGCCAGCGGCGGGTCAGGTTCGCTCCGCGGTCGCAAAGGCGCTGGAGGATACAGGCGATGTCCGCGCCGCCTTTGAGGCATATCATTCAGCCTTGATCGCGAACCCATCGGAGCTTCGAGCCCGTTGGGTCGGCGGCCGACTACTGCCGAGGGTCTACCAGGACGAGACGGAGGTTTCGCTTTGGCGCCATCGCTTCTCAGCAGCTCTGCATAGCCTGACCGGGGCGCCTCTGGAAACTCCGGAGCAGGCAGAAGCAGCTCTTGCCGGGGTCCTGTTGATGACCAACTTCGAGCTGGCCTATCAAAGCGAGGATGACAGGCCGCTGCAGGAAGCCTGGGGAAAGTTTGTTCACGCTGCAGTGGCGAAGAGGTTTCCGGATCTTGCGTCCCCCTGTCCCCCGCCGGCTCCGGTAGAAGGCCGACGTCTCAAGATAGGTCTGGTGTCGGAGCATTTCTATTCTCACACAATCATGCTTCTTTTTGGCCATTGGGCGCTTCAGGCGGACACCTCGGGTGTCGAGATTCACAGTTACATGGTTGGCGGGACACGCGATGCCTCCTCAGAGGTCATGGCTCAACAGTCCATCTTTCGAGACCTTCGAGCTGCATCGATCGAGGACGCGGCGCGTATAATCAGAAAAGATGAACTGGATTGTTTGGTCTTTCCCGATCTTGGCATGGGCAAGAGCAGCTTCGTGCTTGCGGCTTTTCGGCTGGCGCCGTTGCAGATGGTTTCATGGGGGCATCCGGTGACAACTGGCCTGCCGACCATCGACGTGTTCCTGACCTCGGATGCCATGGAGCCAGAGGGTGGTGAGGCTTTTTATTCGGAGAGGCTGGTCCGGTTGCCTAGGCTTGGCATCTATTATCATCCGACCCCCGTAACCTCCGGCAACCGCGCGGCATTCGGCTTGCCTGACGAGGCAATAGTCTATCTCTGTTGCCAGGCGCAGCAGAAATATCTGCCTCAGCACGATTACCTGTTCCCTGCCATCGCCGCAGAAGTACCTGATTCCCGCTTCGTGTTTATTGAGCATCGCCAGTTTACGAAAGTGAACCAAGCATTTCGCCAGCGGATTGAGGCGGCTTTCAGGGCGGACAGCTTGGACCCCGACAAGCATTTAGTTTTTCTCCCATGGCAGGATTGGCAAGATTTCCTTCGGCTTTGCAGTGTCTCGGACGTCTTCCTTGATTCAATTGGCTGGTCCGGTGGCAACACGACACTGGAGGCTCTGGCCCAAGGTCTACCACCCGTCACCCTGCCGGGACGGTTTATGAGAAGCCGCCACACAATGGCGATGCTTAAATTGATGGAGATTGATGATCTGATTGCCGTCGACGAGGCTGATTATGTTCGCATTGCCGTGCGCATGGGGGCCAACGTGGAGCTGCGCACCGCTCTGCGGGAGCGTGTGCTTGAGCGCCGAGACTGCCTCTATAAGGATATTGGGGCGGTAAGAGCTTTCGAAGAGATGATCAGGCGAGAAGTGTCGGCGATTGCGCGCGCTGAATAAGAGCCACGATCAAACAAACCTCCATCATATCATGACTTCCAAGCGCTTAACCGGGATCGGAACGTCCTGACTTTGTCGCTTGAGGGATGCCACTCTTCGTCATTTATTTGCGGGAATTGCTTGTTGGAAACAAGGTTTCCAACAACGGCTGGACGGTCGCTTCCAGGGCGAAGGTCTCCTGGAACGCGGTCTGGGCCGCTTTCCCCAGGGTGCGAGCGGTGTCCGGATCTTCCAGAAGGTCGCCGATGGCACGCGCCAGTTGGCGGACCTGGCGGGGGGGCACCAAACGGCCCGTGCGCCCATCAATGATCGCTTCCCGGCAGCCGTCGGCATCGGTTGAAACGATGGGAAGGCCATGGGCCATGGCGTTCAGGAGAGCGAGCGGCAGACATTCCATGATGGAGGTCTGAACATAAACCTCCGCTTCCCGGTAGTGGGCTTCCAGAAGGTGCGGTTCCACGGTGCCCACGAGGCGCACGGCGCCCCGCAGGTCGTCCTCATGTGCGCGGCGTAAGAGGTCCCGGCTAAAGGTGTTCCAGGAGGGCGGGTGGCATCCCACGATCCGGAGCTCCACATCGGAGGGAATCCATCCCTCTCGGCGGCCCAAGGCGAAGGCCTCGAGCAATCCCCAGGTTCCCTTGCGGGTGCCCGTGCTTTGTACGGACAGAACCACCCGTTTGGGCTTCTTGACAGGAGCGTCGGAGGCCATCAGAGCGCGGGGCATGCCACTCCAATAGCGCACATGTCCATCGAAACCAGTCTTGGCCCAAACCGAGCGTGTGGCGTCCGAGCCAAAAAGGAGAGTGACCGTTCCACTGTCCACGAGGGACTGGAAGCGACTATAGAGGCGGGGGGTGCGGATAAAAATCCGAGGGTCATAAGTTTCGTGAATGTACCAGAAGGCTGGATCGTCGCGGCGCTTCTCGAGGAGGTCCAAGGCGATTGGCCAGGACGCGAAGGAGTTGATCAAGATAGGACCCCGTGTCCTCCGGGCAGCGAGGCGCCAGCGTCGCAGACGGTTGGCCACGCCTTCGAACAACCAGGCGCCCCTTGCGAGGACCCGGCGGAGAAGCGTCGGAATGCGTCCATCATGGCTCATACGCCTTGAGAAACGTCCTACACGGCCCAGAAAAAGGGTGAACGGCCCCTCAGTCGCGACCTTGCACCCAATGTCGGCGAATTCCTTGACGAGTGGCCCTCCCTGGAGACTGAGAACATCACACGTCACCCCTTCCCGGCGCAGGGCTTTGGCCACATCGCGGAGAAGAACCGGGGCTCCGCTGTAGCTGAGTTCGTGGCTGACAAGCGTGACCCGGCGACCATCCGGAGAGGGAAAATCGTTGGCTGTCTTGTTTGACGTTTCCGCGGGCTGCGTGGTGTCGGTCGGTTCCTTGACCAACCGGTCCAAGGCCTTGGCGAGGTGGGGGAGAATGGGTGTCGAGGAGAAGACATGGGGCCAGCGGTCTAGGCTTGGAGCGAAGGGATTCCGCGGCGGCTCGATGAGTGTCCGGGTCAGATAGCGATAGACGATCTCTTCGTATTCCAAGCCGATCTTACGGTCGTTTTCGGAGATCGTATTCGCTCCATGAAAGCGATAAAGGTAGAGCGCTTCACGGACGATAATTGGTTCTTCTACCAGACAAACGCGCAGCAGGAAGTCCACGTCGTGGGCATACCGGAAGTCCTCGAAGACTCCGACGTCTTCCAAAAGGCTTCGGTGGAACAGGAAATTCCCCGTGGAGATACCGATGTTGTACTGGAGGAGAAGGGAAGAAATGGACGGGGAAGCGTCCAGTTCCTGCAGGATGACATCGGCGTACCAATGGCGCCAGGGGTGTTCCACGCCCAAGGGGGTTCCATCGTCTCCAATCGGTTCCACGTAGCTGAAAGCCATCCTGGCTTCCTGCGCCTGTGCCTCGCTCAAGCACCGCTCCAAGCGGTTTGGTAGGTAGGCGTCATCGGAGTTGAGGATACTCAGGTAATCCCCGGTGGCCTGGGCCAGACCCTCGTTGATGGTGACGTGGGCCCCTTTGTTGGGGCGGGATTCGAAATGGACGGTTATTCCCTCTGGAAGGGGAGTCCTATCCAAGCGTTCTCGAACGGTCGCTGCACTCGCGTCTTTGGAACCATCATCAATGATGATGAACTCGATCGGTCGATGGGTCTGAGCGAAAACGGACTCCATGGCCGCAACCACATAGCGTTCATGGTTGTAGACCGGCATGATGACCGATACGAGAGGACTGTTGGGCATGGGTCTCACGTCCAGGGTTGGGGGCAAGCGCGACGCCTCCGCGGATTAATCAAAAGAGAGGGTCGAGAAAACGGATCGGTTCGCGCGCAGATCACTCAGCATGCGGGCACAGCCCTCCTCGAAGGACAGGCGCGGAGACCAACCTAGAAGTGATTGGGCCCGGCTAATGTCGAGAACACTGGCTGGTACATCGAAAAGGCGGCCGGGAAGGTAGCGGACCTGAGGGTCTAGGCCGAGAGGCGCGCGCAGGGTTTCGATGATTTCGGTAAGGGATATTCCAGTTCCGCTGCCCAGATTTAAAATGGGAAGCTCTTTCGCTTTTTCGAGGGGGGCTTTGGTTAAGCTTATCAAGCCTTCGGTCAGATCCGCCACGTGGATGTAGTCGCGGACGACGGACCCGTCTCCCCAGATGGTGATTTCCTCGCCATCTAAAGCCTTGAAAAGGAATGTGCTAACCGCGCCTTGTTGTTTGCGTCGGGCATCCTGTCCAGCGCCAAAGGGATTGGATATGCGCGCGACCCGGCAATCGAGGCCGTGGTTGTCGCGGTAGAATCCCAGATACATTTCGACCGAGGCCTTGGAGACGCCATAGGCTGTGATCGGCGCCAGGGGGAAATTCTCTTCGGCTGGAACCTGCTTCAGGCGACCATAGACAGTTCCGCCGGAGCTGGAAAAAACCACCTGTCCGCCACCGCGGCGACGGAGGGCTTCCAGAAGTTCAACGGTGGTCCGAAGATTGCCATCCAGATCAGCGAGTGGGTTGTCATTGGCCGTTTGGGGGATCGTGGACCAAGCGTAGTGGTGAATCACCGGGTGATCGCCGATCAAAGCGTCCCAGTCGACGCATCCTGGTTCCACGGGTGTGTAGGCGACGGACATATCGGCCAATTCCGCAGGAGGCGGAGCGATATCCGCGATGGTCACTGTCTCATCGCGCAGGGCCAAGCCGAGGGCGACGTGACGCCCGATAAAGCCGCTTCCACCAAGGATTAGATGTTTACTCATGGGGCTGGGCTTTCGGGGTTAGCGATTGACGCCGCGCAGATGCGTGGTGGCGAAGGAGAGGCCCGCTTGTTCCGCGGCGATGGGGATAAGGCGCTCTAAGGCATGTAGAACTGTGCCGTCCACCGGTGCCGGTTCCTCGGGATAGTCCGTCCAGTCGAGCCCCAAGGAGAACAAGGGAACTAGAGCTTCGCGTCGGGCCCAGAACATGGTGCCATTTGGCCAATCCGGGAAACGGGGGAGAGGGGTGTCGCGTCCAATGCGTTGGGACAGGTCACGCGCGATGTCCAGGTTCAGATCCCAGCCACACAGATTTGGATCTTCCGGGAAAACCAGACCAAGCGTTGGATCGGACAGTAACGCGGATACCGCAGCGCTGGCCGCGCGAGTTTGTCCGCCAATCAGGTTTTCCCATAGGAAATCCCTCCACACCTCGCCGTCTCCAAGGTGAGTGCTCTTCTTCCCATGGACGTGGCCAAGGATCTGATATTCCTGGTCCACGAGATCGGCCAGGCCCGTGAGAAAGGCGCCAATATCCCGGCCGCGATTCGGGACGACCATGACTTGGTCGCGGGAATTGGCTCGTGGTTCCAGCAGGTGACGCAGGGCAATGCGCCGGTCCTCGTCCGTCGTGGTCAGGACGAGATCGCAAACAAGACCGTCCGCGGTTAGGCGCTCCAGGAAATCCTCGACCAGATCAACATAATGGAAATGACCATGCAGTAGGACCTTGGCATCCGCCGGGACCACGGAATCCGCCGTTGTCAGGTCAATCACGGGGTGTAACCAGGGGCCCGTGGGACGGCCCGCTTCTAACCATAGGGCCAAGGGATCCCGATCTCCATCCAGGGCGCCAACGGCTTCGGCGTAGGCTAAGGGGTTGAACCCAGGGAAGGGGCGACGCAGCCCCACATGGTTTTCGTTTCCGGAATCCGCTCCAACCAACCGGTTGCGAAGGAGATAGGCCTTCAAAGCCTCGTCGTCGTTCAAGGTTTCGCCAAGGGGGCTGTGGAACGCGGGGTCGAAGACATCTGCAGCCGAGATAACGGTCAGGTCGTGATCCATGGCCTTGATGGCATCGTGGGTTTCTTGGCCCATGCAATCCAGTGTCTCGACATAGCGGGCCATGTCGAACCGCGTCGAGGCCACGCGTCGTGCCGCTTGGGACAGGGCGTCCCGTTGGTTGGTGTCGGCATGGAGGTCGATGACGACGCGGGCCATGGCGGCCGTATCCAGATAGGGAACGACCAGCGCGCGGGTATCGTCATCGGCCGACAGAACCTCGGCGATCCCGCTGGCACGGTCAAAGCAGACGACTGGCACGCCGAGGCTCAAGGCCTCGATGCTCGTGTTGGGCATGGGGTCCAGGCGGGAGGTGAGAACCACCAGATCCGCCATCGCGTGTACCTTGGAAAGGTCGTCTACCTCCCCGGCGAGGACGAAGCGATCACCCAGACCTTCCCGATTGATTTGATCGGTAAGATAAGTGGAGAATTCCATGCCATCATCGGGCGAATAGCCATCGCCAACCCAGGCAAAACGGATACGAGCATCCGGTTGCGCTCGCGTGACCTGGCTGGCCATGGTCAGGAACAGGTCCACACCCTTGCGGAGTTGGACGCGTCCCAACCCCACGACAAGGAAGTCCGTCTCGCATCCCTGGGGGCGGAGGCGAGAGAGGGTTTTGTCATCGGCGGACACGGATTGCGTGATCCGGGATGGCGGGAGGGGGAGGCCCTGAGGGAGGATCTCATGGTGGCGCTGCGCGAGATAGGGGTGGTCGGTGAGAAAAGAGTCAGCGACAACCTGTGCCGGGAAGACCAATCGATGAGCCCAAACCAGGATGTCATGGGCCTGATCACGGGGGCGGACATTGGCGGAAAATTCATGGATCAGCGCGATAACACCGACCCCGGATAAGGCGAGGGGTGCGATGATATCGCGGGTTTCCGCACTGTTGGCGATGGCATAGGACGGCCGCAGGGTTTCGGCGAGCCGGTGACCGACGGCGCTCATATCCTCGCGGGTCAGAGCCGCGTCGGGAGGTAAGTCGATGACGGGAATACCGAGATCCTCCAAGGAAAGGCGCAAGGGGCCTCCTTTTTTGAGGAGAACCACCACATCTCGATGCTCATGGAGGCGCTGGATGATATCCCATCCCAGGATAGGCGCACCCGTACGGGAGGCTTCGTGCAAAACCACCAGCACGCGCTCGTTCCGGGGCGCATCCAAGTCGGGAATGACCATCCTTTGCGCGGGAGACAGGCCTTCCCGACCCTCGTTCTGTCCGAAGAAGGCGTAATGGCGCAAGAGACCCATGCCGTTGGCACGAATGTCGGGGTAGCGGCGGGCATAGTAAGCGGGTTCGAACCGAGCGGAAGGTTGGATTCCCTGCGCCTCTCCAACGTCTAGGTAATGCTCCAGGGGATCCCGTCCCTCGTTTCGGGCCTCTTGGGAAAGAGCGTAGAAGTCCTCGTCGAATAGACCACTTTCGCGCAAGGGATCCAGGGGACGGGGAGCCGGAGCCTCTTCCGGAGGGGAGACGGGCGGTGGTGGTGGAGGGCGGAGCCGGGACAGGACGCGATCTTTGATGAACGCCTCATGGCGCGGTCGATCCAGTCGCAAGTAGCCACAGCTTCCTTCCTCGTGGACGCGCGTGAGAAGGCGTTTGAGCACATGCCTGTCTCGCAAGGCTTCGGGGTTGTCGGTATTGTAAAGGCGACGGGCGATCGTCGCCAAGACAGGCAGCTCGACGGTCAGCCCCTCTCGACAATGAAGGGTTAAATTCTCCCAATTTGCGGCCGGCTGACGAAGAGCATCCCGTTCTCGCCTCAAGGCTAGGCGATCTTTTTCGATTTCCCCCACGTCGGCGCGCATTGCGTCCCACTTCAGGCTGACGTTTCCTAGGTCTTGAGTTACTTTTTCCAGGCGCAATTCCGTGATCGGCCCCTCGCCTAGGCGCGTGAAATAGGTCCGAATGCTGTCACGTTCGGGGCCCTCTCCGGCGGCGAACAGAGCCTCTAGGTCTGGGTTTTCGATGGGTTGGGTCCCGACGTAGGCAACACCCAGGCCATTGCTGTGCTCGAATTCGAAGGAAGGGTAACGGGCGGAGACCTCTTCCCAGAACTTCCACACACCGAAGTCTCCGGTGCGCACAGCGGTGTCGTGGAACAATACGATTCCACGATCGCTCATTTTATCGCGCCAGGTTTCGAAATCCTCGCGGACGGCGTCATAGGTGTGCAGTCCGTCAATATGCAAAAGATCGACAGACCCGTCCGCAACATGGTCTCGCCCGTCCTCGAAGCTCATGCGGAGCAGGGATGAAGACCGTCCATAGAGAGGATCATGGTGCGTCCGCAGATCGGCCAGGACATCCTCGCCATAGAACCCGGCCTGTGGGTCTCCCAGCCAATGGTCAATGCCGAAAGATTGGGTCTCCAAGCCTAAATGGGCGACGGCCTGATTGAAGGCACAATAGGAGTTTCCCGTATGAACGCCCAGTTCGACGAGCAATCGGGGCTTATGTGCGCCAATTATCCAGAAGGCGAAAGGGATATGCCCAACCCAGGAATCCGGTTGCACCAAGCGGAGGGGAACCAGGGTCTCCATGCCAGCCTTGCGCCAAGCGGGTGTGGTCTCGGTCGGCTGGAAACTGGCTTTTGTCATTACAATGCTCGTGCAATGGAATAATGGGTGGTTCTTCCCGTCCTCCCTCCGTCCCTTTCGGCGGTTGCGGAGGGCCCTCTCGCGAGCAGTCTTATGCACGTGAGAAAACGGGTCGTTCTTTTAACGATAGAAGTATCACCCAGGCAAGGTTGATGCCGTCTTGCCGGGGAGAGCTCCCCTTATTCAGCCGTGGTGGAAAGGCGCTCCAAGGCAACCTCGAACATGGGGATCCCGACCAGACCAGCGGAGGAATGGGAGGTATGGGATTTGAACATCAGGGCGTCATGGAGCCAGTGATGTTGAATGTGCTCCGTCTGACTGCCATTTGCCACGGCCACGGCCACAGTATAGGTACCCGGAGGCAGGTAGGGCATAGGGAAACGGAAGCGTGCTTCCAGAACTTGGCCGGGTTTCGCTGCCCCATCCAATCGTTTTTCGTTCAGAAAGGTGTTGTCGCCAAACAGGGTCTGTCCGAGGCGGTCCTTGACGAAAAAGCCAATGATCGGGGAGTCCAGCTCTTCCACGATGGCGATCCGCGCCCGCAACCAGACCGGCTCTCCGCCTACGATCCAGGAATAGGGGCGCGCTTCCTCGTCGGTCAGACGCACATCCTCGATCCGGGCGCCGCCCGCGCCAAAGTCGCCACCGCTGGGGTCGAATTCGAAGACCTCGAGATCGTTGCGCAGGGTGGAGCCGTTGATCCAGTCACGGCGTGCATCGACCCAATCCTCAGGGGCGACGCGTGCCCTTGGGGCTGTGGCGGGCGCCGCTGGGGGCAAGGTCGTGGCGGTCTCCATCGCTTCCGCCGGTGGGGAGAGCTCTTTTTCGGCCCGTTTCTCACCACCTACGTCGCCGAAAAGGTGGCCATAGTATTGTTCACAGACGCTTTTAGCGTCGCCTTCGGCAATAACTTCTCCATGGTTTAGCCAAATGGCCCGGTCACAAAGGGCCGTTACTGCCGCCGTATCGTGGCTAACAAAGAGAATGGTTCCCGTTTTCTGAAACCGGCGCAGAAACCGCATGCATTTTTGGCTGAAAGCCGCGTCTCCGACAGCCAGGGCCTCATCGATGATCAAAATATCGGCGTCGACATGGGCGATCACCGAAAACGCAAGGCGCACGAACATGCCGCTAGAGTAGGTTTTGACGGGAAGATCGATGAACTCGCCGATATCGGCGAAGGCGAGAATATCGTCCATGCGCGCTGTTACGTCCGCCGAACTCAAGCCGAGAAGAGTGGCGTTCATGTAAACGTTTTCACGGCCCGTGAAGTCCGGATTGAAGCCGGCTCCCAGTTCCAGAAGGGCGGCGACCCGTCCGGACAGCTGGATATTGCCGTCCGTTGGATACAAGGTCCCGCAGATCAACTGGAGAAGAGTAGACTTGCCCGACCCATTCTCGCCAATGATCCCTACGGCCTCGCCCTTACGCACGGTAAGGGAGATATCTCGAAGGGCAGCAAACTCTCGGTAATATTTGCGGCCGAATGCTCCCAGGACCAATTGCTTTATTCGCTGCAACGGTCGGTCGTACAGGCGAAAAACCTTGTTTAAATTCTGGACGTCGATGGCAGTGTCCCGAGAATCCCCTGATTGCACGGCTTGGATCTCAGAGGACATCTGCGAACCCCTTACGCATGGCCATGAAGGATCGATACCCCAGGAAAGCGACCAGGAAGGCCACGCCGGTATAAACGGCCAGTCCTCCCCAATCGGGGGAAATGCCAAGGAAGATAACCGCACGAGACTGTTCGATCACGAAGGTCAGAGGGTTGAGGTTGAACAGGGGAAGCAGATCTTCCGGTAACATCGATGCGGGATAGAGAACGGGAGAGAGGAACAATAAAACTGTCACTCCCAAATTCATAAACTGAATGACGTCTCGAAAATAAACCCCCGCGCCCGCGACGAGCCAACAGATCCCAGTGCTCAGGATTACGAACGGAGCCAGAATCAAAGGAAGATAGAGAAGTGTGGGCTGCAGGCTTCCCTTAACAACGACGTAAAAGACTATGAACACCAGCAAGCTGACAAAGAAGTGGAATAAGGCGGACATGACCGTCATGACGGGCAGAAGATCCAGAGGGAAAACCACCCGCTTCACGTAACTGGCATGGCCGATGATGATACCGGCGGATCGTGTGAGAGATTCGGCCAGGAAGCCGTGGTTCATCAGGCCAATGAAGAGCAACAGGGCGAAATCCAAGGTGCTTGTGGTTCCGCCTTCCGTTGCCCGTCCACTCCACCGCGCTTGAAAAATTTCTCCAAAAACGAAGGTATAGATACCCAGCATCATTAAAGGCACGACGAACGACCACAGCAGACCCATAGCGGATCCCCGGTACCGCCCGAGGATATCCCGTTTGATGAGCATATAGGCGAGATCAAACTTGGTCCGCCGCCCAGGAGGCGTGAGGGATGGCGATTCGTTCATTGGAAAGAGCTGTCCATGATCAGAGGCCACCGATCGTTCGATGGGCTTGGATTCGTAACGAGATAACAAGATGGATCACGACGTCAAACGCGGACGGTCGAGGAAACGTCTCTGGCACGCCCCGAAAGGCATGTGCCTAGGAAACAAACTTGGTGTTTTTTTCCAACTGGCCGGCGTGTTCGGCGCCGATGCTTTCGGGCAGATAGCGGGCATGGGCACTAGCCATGACGCCGATGGTAAGCGCGCCCTTGTCTCCCAGGGAGGTCTGGGTCACCTGCGACAAAGCGGGCATGAAGATTTCCTCGTACAGACTGTTAGCCAATTCAGGGCTGGAGGGAATTGTCTCGTTCATACCAAGAGATCCTTGGGGCCGTGTGGAAAGTCCGGAAGCTAACATAATTGTCCCATCGGTGGGAAAGGGGAATGAGAGCCTTCCGTTCGCTACTGCTGATGCCATTTGACCGCCGAGGAAGGCGCGACCGAAAATCGCGATGTTGCCGCCCATGCCTCGGGCAGGTGGTTTCAATTGACGAAACCCTGGCATTCTTAAATTCCGCAAGCCGGATCTCATCGCATATTTTTGATATTAATCGATTTTTTCGGGCCAGACCCTGAAATTCCCGGTTCCCCGGATAGAACTTCACAGTCTGGGGGGGTAAACCCCTACAACCCGAAGAAGGCGTTGCTTTAAGGAAAACCGATGTCGGATTCTAAGCATATTATCGATAATTCACACTCAGTTTTAACGTCCGCATGGGCTGACATTGTCGACGGCTTGAGTGTGTTCCCGCTCTGGGGGCGTCTCGGTTGAGGATGTATTCCATCATTATCATTTTTTCGGAACGAGCCATTTCTTCGATATAGAGCAGTATATCGATATGTACCCGGACCTGCAGGAAGCTATGGCGGAGCCGGGAATGGCGCCATGGATGCATTTCATCCAGTACGGCATTTTTGAAGGGCGTTCGCCGGGGCGCGGGATAACAATCGATGCGTTTGCGTTTGCGAATGACCCGGTCTTTCAGCGTGCTCTTGCCGCCCATGACGGGCTAACTGCTGCGGAACGGATCGAGGAAATAGCGCCGTTCCTGGAAACGTTTAAACCGTCGCAGGAGTGGAAGCCCGCTCGAAACCTGAAGTACCCAGAAAACTTTGTTGCAGCTCAGGATTACCCTCTGATCAATCCCGATGAGGCGCGACGTTTGTATCCGGGCATCGTCTAAGATTTGGGACGCGAGTCTTCTTGCACCTTCTGCCGGTAGCCATCACCTTTCGAGGCCCCCGCCAGGATTGACCGCCAGGAGTTTCAGCAAGTAGCGATCCGGTCAAAATCGGGCGGGCACTGCGGTGCATTCCGGAAACTTCCCCACTCATCTTTTCTACTCAGATTCCCCCGGTCACTTTTTCCGGAATCGTACTTGCATCGAAGATTGGGAGAATGCATGAGCGCGTGCGGTTAGAGTATCAATGGTAATCGGTCCCCTGTGACAACAAGGTGCAGCGTCAATGAAAGTCCTGTTCGTCCATCAGAATATGCCTGGCCAGTTCAAGCATCTGGCGCCGGCGTTGGCAGCGGATGGACATGACGTTGTGTTCCTGACGAAACGAGGGCGGCCGAACCTGCCCGATGTTCGAAAGATCGAATATAAACTACACCGCCAGGCGGGGAAGGCACCGCACCGGTACTTTGACCGTTACGAGGACCAGATCCTGCACGGTCAGGCAGTCGCTAAGGCTTGTGTCAAGATGCAGGCTTCCGGCTTCGAGCCGGACGTGATCTGCGCCCATACAGGATGGGGCGAGGCCATGTTCCTGAAAGACGTGTTCCCGAAGGCCCGGCTGCTGAGTTTCAATGAATTTTTCTACCGCTCGCACGGCACCGATACTGACTTTGTGGACAAAAAGTCGGATATCGACCGTGACTGCCGGACCCGGGTCAGAAACGCCCACATGCTGTTGAGCATGGCGGCGTCGGACTGGGGGTATGTTCCGACCTATTGGCAGTGGTCGACACACCCGAAGGCCTTTCGGGAAAACATGACGGTTGTGCATGACGGTATAGACACGGACGCCTGTGTCAGGGACCCGGATGCCTATATCGACCTCGCCGATGGGCGCCGCCTTACTGCCAAGGATGAAGTGGTGACTTATGTTGCCCGCAACCTTGAGCCCTATCGCGGCTTCGATGTCGTCGCCCGGTCTCTTGAGAAAATTCAGGAAGGCAGGCCGAACGCACACATTCTGATCACCGGAGGCGAGGAGGTCAGTTACGGGAACGGTCCGGGCTATGCCGAAAGCTGGAAAGACGCTCTGATTCCGCATCGCTCGCTCGACACCTCGCGAGTGCATTTTCTCGGACGGCTGCCTTACGAGGAATTCGGCCGGATGCTGTCGATCTCGCGGGCGCATATCTACCTGACCTACCCCTTCGTCCTCTCCTGGTCGATGCTCGAGGCGATGGCGAAGGAATGTCTGGTGGTGGCCAGTGACACGGCGCCCGTCCGCGAGGTTGTCCGGAACGGAAAGAACGGCATTCTGGTCGAGTACGGTGATGCGGACGCGCTCGCGACGGCTGTCGTAGGCGCGCTGGCGAAAGGCAAGAAGCTCAATCGCGTGCGCAAGGCTGCGCGCAAGACCGTGGTCGAGCGCTACGATCTCACGCGTGTCTGCCTCCCGCTGCAAAAAGAAATCGTTGAGAAACTCGGTCGCGGCGAATTACCCAACCCGACCGACAGCATTCCGGCCGATATCGCTAAAGCCATGGGGTGGGATGTGACGCGGACCAATGATCTGACGCTATGGTCAGAGTTGGGGAGGTGAGGCCGACCCTCGTCTCCGCGGTAGAACGCTGTGCGCTCCCGGTCTCCCCCTGGAAGAGCCGGTTTGTTACGAGAGCCTGCGGTACTCTCGATCGGTCGCGCCTCCTCTATGAACGCAATGGTTTTTGTGTTTGATTTTGACTCTTTCCGAAGTCGGAAGGCTCCAAGTGTCGTCAGTACCTGTATGCGCAATTCAGTACCATCCCGACGCCTACAGGGCGGATCGTCCTCGCATCAAGGGGCGGCACTCGGCCGGGGCTGGCTTCTTGACCGGGATGTTCCAGCATGGCCGCGCGGATCAGTTGGTGTCCGTGACAGCGCAGGATGAGCATGCTGCGGAATTCACTGAAATGGCGCGGGAGCGCGATCAGAAAAACAGAGCGGTAAAGCGGCTCGTCTCCATGCGGCAGGCTGAGCCTTCGGTGGAAGCCCTGATGATTGCCGGCCCTTCCTTCGATGCCTTTGTGTGGGAGCGTCGTGCCGGTGACCAGCGCGCATACAGTTTGTGCGGTGTCACCCATACCCTGTCATCGGACCGGATCATTGCCAGCCTGGCTAATTATCTCCTGCTGCCGCTGCAGCCGTGGGATGCCCTTGTCTGCACGTCACAGGTTGCCCGCGATGTTGTGACACGGACGATGCAAAACTACGCCGACTATCTTGGCCGCCGAGGCGGGGCCGGGATTGAGCCGACTTTGAAACTGCCGGTCATTCCACTGGGTGTGGACGGCAGCCGATACGTTAAGGACGAGCCGGCCCGGCAGATGCTGAGGGAGCACATTGGTGCTGCCGAGGAGGATTTGGTCGTCCTTTTCCTTGGCAGGTTCACATTCCACGCCAAGGCGCACCCGGTACCGATGTATCTCGCGGCAGAGCGTGCGGCAAAACGGATGCCGGGCCGCAAGGTCCACCTTGTCATGGTTGGTCAGGCGCCGAATGACCGGATCATGGCGATATACCGCGAGGGAGCAGAGCAGTTCGCGAAGACCGCCGCCGTGCATTTTATCGATGGTCAGGACGACGCCCTCGTTCATGCCTCATGGCAGGGCGCTGACGTGTTCCTCTCTCTCTCGGACAATATTCAGGAAACGTTTGGTCTGACGCCGATTGAGGCGATGGCAGCGGGGCTGCCGGCAGTGGTCAGCGATTGGGATGGCTACAAGGATACCATTATCGACGGCGAAACCGGTTTCCGGGTCCCGACAACTACGCCTGCGGCAGGGGACGGTTTCGAGCAGGCCTTCCGCTACCAGACTGGTCAGGATAATTATGATCGCTTTATCGGCCGGGCCAGCATGATGACGTCCTGTGATCTCGATGCAGCGGCGGATGCTCTGGTGCGATTGGCGGAAGACCCGGAATTGCGGGCCAGAATGGGAGATGCCGGGCGCGCCCGTGCCCGGACGCATTATGACTGGTCTGTCATCATCCGGTCCTACGAGGATCTCTGGCTGGAGCTCAGGGACATTCGTGCAGAAGCCCCGGAAGTCGCGCCGCGCCAGAGTAACGAAACAGCCAGCCCGTTCTATCCGGACCCGTTCGATATTTTCGCTCCGCATCCGAGTTTTGTCCTCGGGCCCGACACCATTGTCACCGTTGACGGCGACGCGCCGGAAGCAGATTTTCAGACAATCCTCGCTTATGAATTTTGTACTTTTTCGCAAGAACTTATGCTTCCGAGAAAGCAGACGGCTGCGTTGCTCCGGCGCTTGTCGGAACGCGGGCTTGTCACTGTCGGAGAGATTGAGCAATGGATTGACGGCCGCGGATCGCCGGCACTGCATCGCACATTGCCTTGGCTGGCGAAGTTCGGCCTTATCAAGTTGAGTGAACAATGAAACAAATCGACCTTCCTGCGCGTTCGAAACTCTTCCGAGGCGCCAAAGCCGCTCTCAAACACATTGCCGACGGCAAGCTTGACGATGCGCAGAAGGCGATTGCGGATATGCGCGAGGAGGCCGGGCAGGCCGCCATATTGATGGGCGTGGAAGCCAAGGCGGCATGGGCGCAGAAGGACAAAAAGGCTGCGCGTCAATACCTTGAAAAGGGACTGAAAATATCTGCCGCGGATGATCTGGTCTTCAACCGGATCGCTGTCGATCTGGGGCGTCAGATCGGCGATGACGCGTTGCTTGAAGCTGTGTTGCGGGTTGCGCTCAAGAACACGCCAAGCGATGCGGTAATTCGCTACGCTGCAGCAGGCTTTTGCTATCGTAAGGGTGTGACGCAAGCGGCGCGGGAGCATTACGAAGCGGCTGTAAACCTGAAGCCCAGATTCGTGCCTGCGATGCGTGATCTGGGCATTCTTTACTACGAGACCGGTGATAAGGACCGTGCACTCCGCGTTCTGCGTCGGGCGCGGGAGTTTGATCCGAAGTTTCGGGATACTCTCCTGGGGCTGGGTAATGCCCGGTACCGTGCCAAGAATTACGGTGGGGCGGCGGCTATTTATGAGTCGGTCAGCCACCTTGAGCCGGATTATTCCCCGGCCTATTCAAATTTAGGATCTGCCTACCGCCACAGTTTGCAGTTCGAGAAAGGCGCGCTGGCGCTGAAGCGGGCGCTGCTGACCGAGCCGGAGAATGCGGGCGGCTACTACAATCTCGGCAACTTGGAGAAAGAGGCGGCAAACCTGAAGCCGTCGATCCAGGCTTTCCGCCGCGCTGTGATGTGCCGACCGGAGGAAGCGACATTCCATTGGAACCTGTCACTCGCCTTGTTGGCTGACGGGCAACTCGGCGAAGGGTTCGATGAATATGAATGGCGCTGGGAAACGAAGTCATTCCCGACCAAGAAGCGCGATGTAGCGCAGCCGGAATGGGACGGCGGGCCACTCGAAGGTCGCACGCTGTTGGTTGTGGCTGAGCAAGGCATTGGCGATGCCCTTCAGTTTCTCCGATTTGTGCCGGAGGCTGTCGAGCGGGCGCAGGCGGGCGCCAAGAAAGGCCGTGTTCTTCTGGAAGTGCATGAAGAGGTCCTGGATGTTTATGCCGACTACAAGGACATGGTTGAGCTGGTCCCGCGGCGGCCAGGCCAGGAGCCGGACTTCGATTGCCATATCGCACAATTGTCTCTGCCGAAGCTGCTGGGCGTAAAGACGACCGACGATCTGCCGAAAGCGCCCTACATCAATTCGATCTCTCCGGACCGCTTTCCTGTTCCGGACCTTGATCCGGCCAAACTGAATGTAGGTGTGGTCTGGGGCGGCAACCCGGCCTTTCCGGGGGATGATATCCGGTCTTCGAAGGTCGAGTATTACGCACCGCTTTTCGGACTGGATGGCGTGCAGTGCTACAGCCTGCAGAAGGGGCCGCGCGAAGCCGATCTTGCCGACGCTCCGCCCTCGCTGATCCCGTTGAGCCGGGACATTAAATCATTCGCCGATACGGTCTCCATCGTCCGCCAACTCGACGTGACCGTGACCACCTGCACGTCGGTTGCCCATCTCGTCGGCGGCATGGGCTGCCCGGTCTTTGTGCTGTTGTCCCACAATCCGGACTGGCGCTGGCTGCAGCATCGCGACGACAGCCCCTGGTATCCGTCCGCGCGCCTGTTCCGGCAAACCAAACCGGGTGACTGGCCTGGCGTCATTGAAAAGATCGGCGCCGCGCTTGGCGAAATGCAAAAAACGAAGACCTCCTGATGAAGAAGGTCCTGTTTGCATGGGAGCTGGGTGACGGGCTTGGCCATGTCAGCCGATTGCTGCCGATTGCGAACATCCTGAGAGACAATGGCGTCGAGTGTGCCTTTGTCGTCCGCAATCTGATCGTCACGCATTCTATGATCGCGCGTGAAGGATACAGAGTCTTCCAGGCCCCGTTCGTGACGCCATATGCGCCGCCGGAAGTCCGCCAGAAGGTGATCGCGTCCATCGGGGACGTTCTGGCGACTGTCGGTTATGTCGAGCCGGATAAACTGGCTGCCCTGACCGATGGCTGGGCCGCGATTATCGACAGCTTCGATCCGGACCTTGTGATTGCCGATTATTCGCCGACGGCGGGCCTCGCCGCTTTTGGCGAGCGGCCGGTGGTCCCGATCGGGGACTGGTTCACGCTGCCGCCGGGAAACTGGTCGGAGTTCCGCACGTTCAAGGATGCCCCAAACCGGGTCGATCCTGAACGGCTTCTGGAAACCGTACAGGAAGTTCAGCGCCGCCGCGGCAAGGCGCTGCCTGATCGGGTTCCGGCGCTGATGCATGGTGCGCGTAATTTTGTCGTTACGATTCCGGAGCTCGATCCTTATCGCAGCTTCCGGGAAAATACAGAATCATCCCCGTTGCGACCGCTTTCCGCTCCGACAACCCAGGAGCCGGTGCAGGATTATTTCGCTTACCTCTCTGACGGATATGCAGGAACGCAGAAGGTTCTAGAGGTTCTTGCGAACTCAAGCTGGACCGGCGATCTCTACTTGCGTGATGCGAATAATGAAGCCCGTGGCAAATGGCGGGAGCGTGGCCTGACAGTCCATGACGCGCCGCAGCCGATTGAACAAGCGGTGGCGAATGCTAGGGTTGTTATCCATCACGGCGGCATTGGCACGCTGGAGCAGGTGCTGGCGATTGGCCGGCCGCAATGCATCGTGCCGCGCCATTTCGAGCAACAGAAGAACGGCGAATATCTCGGCAAACTGGGCTTGGCGACCGTGATGAAAAGCGGCAACAAGTTTCAACCCGAGCATGTTGCCCAGGCGTTTGCGGCCACCCTCACTCAGGAGCGGTTTGCTGAGAATGCACGGAGTGCAGCACTGGACCTTGAACGTCGCGGGCCGTTCAATCTGCTTGCCCGGATCGCGGATTATGTCCTGTCGGTCCTAAACGCCCGCTGAAGACAAAGACCTCCCGGCAATTACCGGGGCAATGGCCCCTGAGAGCTCCAAAAATCCGAGCCACTCTGTTGTTGGGGCGGCGATCCGGCTTGACTCGCCAAGTCTTCAAATATAAAAACATAAAGACATCTTTATATGATTGTGTCTGAACAGATTGTTTGGCGAGTTGATGGAAACTTTGCTGCAGGGCCTCCGGGCCGTCTCCGAGCCGACGCGATTGCGCATCCTGATGCTGTGTGCGCATGCGGAGTTGTCCGTGACGGAGCTGGTGCAGGTGCTGGGGCAAAGCCAGCCCCGGGTTTCCCGTCATCTTAAGCTGATGGTCGAGGCAAATCTGCTGGAACGCCATCAGGAAGGCAGCCGGGCCTTCTACCGGATGAGTGAAGACAGCGACGTGTCCGATCTCGCCCGTATGCTGGTGGACCTGACGCCGGATGATGACGATGTCATCTCCGTCGATCTGAAGCGGCTGGATGAGATCAAGCTGCAGCGCGCCCAGGTGGCGGAGGAGTATTTCCGCCGCAATGCGCAGAACTGGGAAGATATGCGAGGCCAGCATATCGATGACGAGAGCGTCGATACGCGTCTGAAGCGCCGCATTCTCAGCGCGCCGGTGCGCGATTTGCTGGATATTGGAACAGGCACGGGACGTGTGCTTCGTCTTGTCGGTGAGGATGTTCGGGCCGCGGTCGGTGTCGATAATTCCCGCGAGATGCTGGCGATTGCCCGCAGCTATCTCGATCAGGAAGTGCTGCGGAATTGCCAGGTCCGGCATGCGGACATGTATCGCCTGCCGTTCCCGGCACATCGCTTTGATGCGGTCACGGCCAACATGCTGATGCATTATGCCGACAGCCCGGCCGATATGGTGCGCGAGGCGGCGCGGGTGCTGCGCCCGGGCGGCCGGCTTGTGCTGGTCGATTTCGCCTCTCATGACCTCGCGGACCTGCGCGAGCGCCATGCTCATCGCTGGCTCGGGTTTTCCGATGCCGATGTGGAGCGGCTGTTTGCAAAGGCAGGTCTCGAAATTCAGGATGTCGAGCGGATCGACGGTGGAGACCTCACGGTGTGTATCTGGACCGGCAAGAGCCGGATTGAAATTGCTAATGATCTTGTGGCGGAGGCGCTCTGATGGCCGAGAAACTTTCTGTCAGCTTTGAATTTTTCCCGCCCTCCAGTGAGGCTGCCGAAGCGCGCCTGTGGAACACGGTGGAAAAACTTGCCCCTCTCGGTCCGGCTTTCGCCTCGGTCACGTACGGGGCTGGCGGAACCACGCGGGAGCGCACCCTGAAAGTGGTGCAGAAACTGAAGAGCGACGGGCGTATGGAGCCTGCGGCGCATCTGACTTGTGTCGGTGCCGACAAGGCGGAGGTCGATGGCATCGCCAAGGGATGGCTTGAGGCGGGTATCACCCGGCTGGTCGCTCTGCGCGGCGATCCGCCCCAGGATACCGGCCGCTATCAGCCGCATCCGGACGGCTATGAAAATGCAGCGGATCTGGTCTCCGGATTGCGCCGGATCGGCGCTTTCGATATTTCCGTCGCGGCCTATCCGGAAGCACATCCGGACTCACCGTCTGAGGCGGCGGATATCGCCAATCTCAAGGCAAAGATCGACAACGGTGCGAACCGCGCGATCACCCAGTATTTCTTCGATGTCGATCTGTTCCTGCGTTTCCGGGACAAGGTCACCAAGGCGGGTATCGATGCTCCGCTGGTGCCGGGCATCATGCCAATTGGCCATTTTGGCCGGATGGTGAACTTCAGCAAACGCTGCGGCGCGTCTGTTCCCGACTGGCTGTTCGAGCGGTTCGAGGGACTGGACGAGGATCCGGAGACGCGTGAGCTGGTTGCCGCCAGCACCGCCGCCGATCTCTGCCATCGTCTGATCGAGGAAGGCGTGACGGATTTCCATTTCTACACCCTCAATGTGCCGTCGCTGACCTTCGCCACATGCCATCTGCTCGGCATGCGTCCGAACCTGTCGGAGGCCGCATGACGGGAGTGGGAGAGCGCATCCCGCATGCTGCCCCGGCGCCGGCCTCGCAACTGGCGCGCTGGGTCGGCAAGAGCGGCTGCGTAGAGGCGCTGAATATCGAGCGTCCGAAGCTGGTCATGAAAGTGCACCGGCGTTTCGTGAAGGCCGGTGCCGAGGTGCTTTTCACCAATTCCGGCGGCGCCGCTCCGCAGTTGCTGCGCAGTTTCCGCATGTTCGACGAGGCCTTCGCCGTCAGCTATCTCGGCGCCGAGCTGGCCCGGACGGTGGCTGACGAAGCGGCTCATCAGGTGCTGGTGATCGGCGATGTCCGCTTGCCATCGAGGGTTCCGGTCACGGGCTTCATGACGGCGGACGAAATCGAATCCGCCGCGCGCTGCCTTGTCTCCGCGCAGGTTGCGGGCGGTGTCGATGCGGTACTGATCGACGTTGCGGCCCGTCCCGCGCATGTCGCGGCGGCGATGAACGGGGCCCGCTGGGGCATGACGGAGGCAGAGCAGAAGGTTCCCCTGATGCTGCTGCTGCGTCCGGCATTGCAGCCGGGCCGGTTTGATCGCGACCAGATCCATGAAGATCTGGCACAATCCGCCGTGCTTGCTTCGACCATGCAGGTTGCGGCGATCGGCGTTAATCCGGGCGATATCCCTGAAACCGCTCCGGCACTGCTGGAACATGTATTGCCGAACTGGAAGGGGGCTGTGGCTCTCAGCCCGGCGGCGGATGCCAACACTGTGCGGACGCTGTGCGAAGACCCGATGCTGGGAGGGCGGCTTGCCTTCCTGCCGTCGTCGTCGCCGCGCGATCTCCGCCGCGTTATCAAAACAAGCCTCGGGGCCACGACGCTGGTCCGGAGAAGGAAAAGAAAATGAATCGGGAAGACCGGATCAAAGCCTTCGAAACCCTGCTCGGCGAACGCATCTTCGTGATGGACGGCGCCATGGGGACCATGGTGCAGGGCTATAACCTGGACGAGGCCGGCTATCGGGGCGAGCGCTTGGCGGACCATGGCTCCGACCTGCGCGGGAACAACGATATCCTGAACCTGACCCGGCCGGAAATCGTCGAAGAGATCCATCGGGCCTATTTCGATGCCGGCTCCGATATCGTCGAGACCAACACTTTCAGCGCGACCACGATCGCCCAAGCCGATTATGCCGCCGAGGATCTGGTCTACGAGCTGAACTTCGAAGGCGCTCGGATTGCACGGAAGGCCGCCGATGCAGCCGAAGCGGCGGAGCCGGGACGGATTTGTTTCGTTGCCGGTGCCCTCGGCCCGACCAACAGGACGGCCTCGATTTCTCCGGACGTCAACGATCCGGCTTTTCGGAACACGAATTTCGATGAGCTGGCCGGAGCCTATAAGGAAGCCGCTCGTGGTCTGATCGAAGGCGGTGCCGACCTGCTGCTGGTGGAGACCATTTTCGATACGCTGAACGCCAAGGCGGCTTTGTTCGGGATCGACGAGTTGGCAGAAGAGACCGGTATCCGGTTGCCGCTGATGATTTCCGGCACGATTACGGATCTCTCCGGCCGCACGCTCTCGGGACAGACACCGGAAGCCTTCTGGAACTCGGTGCGCCACGCCAAGCCAATCAGTGTCGGCCTCAATTGCGCGCTCGGAGCGCATCAGCTTCGCGGGTTTCTGGCCGAGCTTTCCCGCGTCGCCGAAACCTGTGTCAGCGCCTATCCCAATGCCGGACTGCCGAACGCTTTTGGTGGTTATGACGAGACCCCGGAAGAAACCGCGCGTGAGATCGGCGCCTGGGCCCGGGACGGACTGGTCAATATCGTCGGCGGCTGCTGCGGCACCACGCCGGATCACATCCGGGCAATCGCCGAGGCGGTCAAGGATGTGCCGCCGCGCGAGATACCGAAACCGCCGCGGCGCATGCGGCTTTCCGGCCTTGAGCCGTTCGAGGTGCCGGCATGAGCGAGACAATGGAAAAGACAGAAACCGGAGAAGTGACCGAGACCGGCGCCCGTTTCGTCAATATCGGCGAGCGCACAAACGTCACCGGCTCCGCCCGCTTCAAGCGGCTGATCCTGGAAGGCGACTATGAGACCGCGCTGGATGTTGCCCGTCAGCAGGTCGAGAGCGGCGCCCAGATCATCGACATCAACATGGATGAGGGGATGCTGGATTCGAAAGCGGCGATGGTCCGCTTTCTGAACATGATCGCGTCCGAGCCGGATATCTCGAAGGTTCCGGTGATGATCGACAGCTCGAAATGGGAGATCATCGAGGCTGGCCTGAAATGCGTGCAGGGCAAGTCGGTGGTGAATTCCATCAGCCTTAAGGAAGGCGAGGAGCCGTTCCTGAAACAGGCCCGGCTGGTCCGGCGCTATGGCGCCGCCGTTGTCGTGATGGCCTTTGATGAAGAAGGGCAGGCGGATACCGCCGATCGCAAATTCGAGATCTGCAAGCGGTCCTACGATCTGCTTGTCGGGACTGTCGGCTTTGCGCCGGAAGACATCATCTTCGATCCCAACATCTTCGCCGTTGCGACCGGGATTGAGGAGCACAACGATTACGGCCGGGCCTTCATTGAGGCCACGCGCCGGATCCGTACAGAGCTTCCGGGCGCCCATGTCTCCGGCGGCCTGTCGAACCTCTCTTTCTCCTTCCGTGGCAACAATTCGGTCCGCGAAGCGATCCATGCGGTCTTCCTGTTCCATGCCATCAAGGCAGGCATGGACATGGCGATCGTCAATGCGGGCGCGCTGCCGGTCTATGAGGATATTCCGGAAGATCTGCGGGAGCGGGCGGAAGACGTGGTGCTCAACCGACGGGACGATGCGACCGAACGCCTGCTGGAAATTGCCGAGAGTTTCCGGGGACAGGCCAAGGCCAGGGAAGCGGACCTCACCTGGCGTGAACAGGATGTGTCGGGCCGACTCTCTTATGCGCTGGTGCACGGTATTACCGACTTCATCGACGAGGATGTCGAGGAAGCGCGGCTTTCCCTTGGCCGCCCGCTGGATGTGATCGAAGGCCCGCTGATGTCCGGCATGAATGTCGTCGGCGACCTCTTCGGTGCGGGGAAGATGTTCCTGCCGCAGGTGGTCAAGAGCGCGCGGGTGATGAAGAAGGCCGTGGCGATCCTGCTGCCCTATATGGAGCAGGAAGCGGACGGCAAGGCCCGTTCCAATGGCAAGATCCTGATGGCGACGGTGAAGGGGGACGTTCACGATATTGGCAAGAACATCGTCGGCGTCGTGCTCCAGTGCAACAATTACGAGGTCATCGATCTCGGTGTCATGGTGTCGTCCGCCAAGATCCTGGAAACCGCCAAGGCGGAGAACGTCGATGCCATCGGCCTGTCCGGCCTGATCACGCCGAGCCTGGAGGAGATGTCCTATGTCGCCTCGGAGATGAAGCGGGAAGGCATGAGTCTGCCGCTGCTGATCGGTGGGGCGACCACCAGCAAGGTGCATACGGCGGTGAAGATCGCGCCGAATTATGATGGGCCGGTGGTCTATGTCACCGATGCATCGCGTGCGGTGGGCGTGACCGGGAACCTGTTCTCGGCCAGCAACAGCCAGAACTTCGCCGGTGAGATCTCGGACGAATATGAAAAGATCCGGGCGCACCATGCACGGGGTAACAGCGGGGCGAAGCGCCTGACGCTGGAAGAGGCGCGGGAGAATGCGACCCAGATCGACTGGGGTTCTTACGAGCCGCCGAAGCCGTCTTTCCTCGGCACTAAAATCTTCGACAATTATGACCTTGGCGAATTGGCCGAACGGATCGACTGGAAGCCTTTCTTCCAGGCTTGGGAGCTGCATGGCCGGTTCCCGGAAATTCTGAACGATCCGAAAGTCGGAGAGACCGCGCGTTCACTCTATGACGACGGGCGCCGGATGCTCGACACCATGATCACCGAGGGCTGGGTGCGGGCCCGTGCTGTTGTCGGCTTCTGGCCGGCGGCTTCGGACAAGGACGACATCGTGCTGTTTACAGACGAGAGCCGCACCGAGCGCCGGAGCGTTCTGCACACACTCCGTCAGCAGCGCATTCACAGCCGCGCAGACCGGGCGAACCTGGCGCTGTCCGACTTCATTGCTCCGCTGGAGACCGGTGTGGCCGATTATATCGGCGGCTTCGTGGTCACGGCGGGCGAGGAGATCGACGGGCGGGCGAAGAAGCTGGAGGCCGCGCACGACGACTATGACGCTATCCTGATGAAAGTTATCGGCGACCGGCTGGCGGAAGCCTTTGCCGAGCGCATGCATGAGCGGGTTCGCACGGAGTTCTGGGGCTACGCGCCAGGTGAGTCGCTCAGCAACGAGCAGCTCATCGCCGAGGATTATCGCGGTATCCGCCCGGCTCCGGGCTATCCGGCCTGCCCGGACCATACGGAAAAGCCAGAACTGTTCCGCCTGCTGGACGCGCAAGCCGCGACCGGTGTGTCTCTTACGGAAAGCAACGCCATGTGGCCTGCTTCCTCAGTTTCGGGGCTCTATTTCTCGCATCCTGAGTCGCGCTATTTCGGCCTCGGCCGGATCGGCCGCGATCAGGTGGCCGACTATGCCGCACGCAAGGGCGCGACTGTGGAAGAGGTCGAGCGCTGGCTGGCCTCCAACCTCGACTATGACCCGAAGGCCGCCGCTGCATAGCTTCAGGGATTCCCGTCTTTCTTCAGACGGGTTAGGTTCTGGACCTATGTTGGTGCGAGAGCCGGAGGCTGGTCTTGGAGGAAACACCGAGGGATAGAGTGTTCCGTGAGGAACTGGCCGATCCTGAACGTTTGAAAGTACATATTGGCCGGCTTGTCGAGCTGCTTAACGCGCGCCTCGATAGTGACAAACGCTACCTCGTCTATGTGCTCGCCCAGCCGAGCCGCATGGGACATCTGATAGCAGAGCCGTGGTGCTTGAACACAATGTTCCGAGAGCGCTACGACGAGATCGTGATTGTCACCGGCCCCGGCGCGCAGGCGGCCAACGCGGCAGTCTTTGAATATCTGAAATCAGAATTCACGGTTATCGAGACCGACGACATCATTTTGACGACAATGGGTTTCATTGATGCCGGTGCCTTCGGGCTGGGCAACTACGATCTTTATCTAAGATCACCACAGACCCTCTATAAGGACTTCACTAAACAATTGGCAAATGGCCTGCCGCATCGGTTCTTCTCCGTTCCGAACCATGTGCGTGACGCAGCGCAAAAGTTTCTCGACAGTTCAATTGAAGATCCATCACGGCCCTATGTCGTGCTGCATGTTCGCGATGCCGGTTTCGCTCCGGATATGGCGTACCACTCGTTCAGGTTCACGCCTATCGAAGCCTACCGGGATGGAGTGAAGTTTCTGCTCGAAAACGGGTATGCGGTGATCCGGATCGGCGATATTGCAAGCCCCGCACTCGATCTCACCGACCCGAATTACATAGAAGCCATGAGGCACGACGCACATGATCGGTCGCTTGATTTCGGGCTGATTGGCGGAGCTGCGTTTGGCATCTGCACGCAATCGGGGCCCTTCTCGATATTCCAGTCTTTGGGTAAGCCGTTCCTGGTGACCAATGCCTATCCGGTTTCGTCCTGGGGATTCTTGCCTCATGAGCTCTCGATCTTCACCCACTATGTGCGGGGAAACGGAGACCGTCTCTCGTATCGAGATATGGGGCTCGCCAACCTGAAGGGGATTCCCACTGCGGGGGCACTGGAGGCTGCGGGGCTGCGGGTTGAAAGCAACAGCGCGGAAGAAGTTCTCGCAGGGGTCATGGAGATGGCCCGGTTTGTCGAGGAGCAAACGCCGCAGGATCTGGAAGTTCAGAACCGGTTTTTGCAAATCACAGCCGAGTTTGACGAAACGGTCCGCGGCACGGCAACGCAAGGACCCACGCCGTCGCGGTGGCCGCAGCGTTTATGCTCAGCCTATCTGGAAACAAATCCCGGTTTTCTGACGTGACGGTAAAGAATATGGGGCCGCTGTGAATAGCGGCGCTTATTAAAAACCGATCGGTTTCGGCACATAGTGAAGTGTCCGGAAGCGGGCTGTCTCGATGAAGCCCAGCTTGCGGTAAAGCGCGAGCGCGCCTGTATTGCTGTCCTGGGTCGCAATGAGGGTGCAATCAGCCAGCCTGGCATAGTGGGAAAAGGCTGCCTTGATAAGTGCGGCGCCGATCCCTTGTCCCTGATGGGCTTGCGAGACGGCGATCAGGTCAATGGTCACTATACGGTTCTGAAGAAGGCACCCGTTAAAGCCAGCAATCTCGCCATCTTCTTCCCAGATGAAGGTCCTGTCCGTTCGTCCATTAACTTCATTCCGGGCCCACGCCGCCTTGACCCGGCTTGCGACCTTCTCCGAGACCTTTGGGTCGGCGTGATATCTGTCCGAGCGGAAAACGGCTTGGGCGATAGCTGCGCAAGACTCTCCGTCGCTCGGGTTTGAATACCTGATATTCGGGGAAGCGGGTTGGAGATCCTCTTGGATGAAATATCGTTCGAGTTGCACAAGCGTCTCGATTTCCCGGAAACCGCTGTCCTCTGCCGGAGGGCGCCATGCTTCCGGTAACCGGACGGATACCAGAATCGCATCGTCCGGCACCAAATCACGTATATCCCGGAGCTCGGACTCGTCTGCGATCTCCAGGCGATAGACAGGGCCTCCGAGGAGGGAGCTGTCGAAAGCTTGTTTCACCTGACTTGCCATTGTGACTATTCCTGAAGCAAAGGCCCGAAATCATTGCCGTAAAAAGATTGCACGGCCCAACCGTGTAACGGTAGTGATTGTTCGGTCGGGTGATGAAAATATAATCGTGATCAATATTGCCGGCGTTAACTTTATATTTCCCGTGGGTGTTACCAGATAGGACGTATCGTTTGCGGTGCACCTTGTGGCGCGTTTAGCTGGCCCCCGGTAACCCGTATGCAAATCATTGAGTAGGCGTATCGTCTTGACGGCAAAAGCGAAGCTTTTCCTGAAAATCGCTATAAGTTGTGTCCTGATTGGGTCCCTGATCTATCAGGTCGATCTTTCACGCCTGATTTCCGCGGCGCTATCGCCGTCTCTTCCGCTGCTGGGCTGCGTCGTCGGGATTGTCATCCTGCAGTTCTTTATCGGTGCCTGCCGCTGGTTCCTGCTCATCCGGGGGACCGGGGTGCCTCTGTCGCCCTGGCAGACATTTCGTATCCTGCTGGCGGGAATGTTTTTCAATCAGGCGCTTCCGGGCTCTCTCAGTGCCGACACGGTTCGTATCTGGCTTGTCAGCCAGCACGGTCTGCCGTTGTCCCGCGCCGCAAGTACCGTGCTTCTTGATCGAACGGCTGGCCTTGTCTCCATTCTGACGCTTCTGGTCGTGACCAGTGTGACCGTGGCAAAGGTCGCGCCGGATCCCAATCTCAGTACCGTTGCAATCCTCGTGGTAGGTGGAGCGCTCGTCCTGTTGGCGATGGGCCTTTCCAGCGCGGACTGGATCGCGGATCTGATCGAGGATCACCGGTTCGGCCGCCCCTTCGCTGCGATGCTCAGGGATTCCCGCGTGCTGTGGCGGGCGGGATACCGGTCCGCTATCGTTATTGGATTAAGCTACCTGCTGCATGTCATCAGCGCGTTCGGGCTCTGGGTAGTATTCAAGTCGATTTCGGTCGAGGTCGACTTCCCGATGGTGCTTGGCGCCCTGCCTTTGGTGATCCTCGGTACTTTGCTGCCGATCTCCGTCGGAGGCTGGGGCGTGCGGGAAGGTCTTATGGTCGGGATCTTCGCGATGACCGGGATGCCGCTGGAACATGCGCTCGCGGCGTCCATCCTCTGGGGCCTGTCGGTGATGATCGCGGCGGGGCTTGGCGGATTGCTCTGGTTATTGAGTCGCCCGGTCGTGGAACGCGCCGAGAGTGTGACAGAAGCCGCAGGCGGCCCGGCCACCTAGCGGCCGTAAAATCCCCGAACCACACCGACCAGGTAATCCAGCTCGGCTGTCGAAAGATGCTGGTCCGCCGGAAAGCTGATGATCGTTTCCGTATGCCGGTCGGTCACCGGGAAGGCGCCATCCGTATAGCCGAGATGGCGCAGGGCATCCTGTTTGTAGAGCGGGATCGGATAATGCACCTTGGCGTCGACCCGGCGCGCGTGACAGTGGGCGAGTAGTTCGTCCCGCCGTTCGGCATAAACCACATAGTTCAGATAAACCGAGCGTTCTTCCGGGCCTTTCGTGGCACGCCGGACGGGAAGCGTGATCTCCGGCACATCTGCGAATGCCGCGTCGTAATGCTCGGCAGCCTTGATCCTGCCAGCGACGATATCCTCAACCCTGGCGACGATCCATTTGCCAACGACCGCCTGCACGGAATCGAGGCGCGTGTTGTAGCCGAGGATTTCCATCTCATCGCGGTTGCGCAGGCCATGATTGCGCAAGAGCCGGCACATCCGGTCCATCTCGGGATCGTCGGTGACGATTACACCGGCATCGCCCCAGACATTGATGATCTTGAGTGGATGCATGGAGAATCCGCCGGCAATGCCCCACGTACCCGCCGGGCGGCCCGCTTCCGTCGCAAGGAGGCTTTGGCAGGCATCCTCGACCACTGACAGGCCATGCTTTTCGGCAATTGCGGTGATCCGCGTCATGTTGGCCATGTCGCCGGCCAGATGGACAGGCATGATCGCCTTGGTACGGGGGGTGATCGCGGCCTCAATCAGGTCAGGGTCGATCCCGAACGTATCGTCGCAATCGACGAAGACGATCCGCGCGCCGGTCTCCGCGATGGCGCCTGCGGTGGCGTAGAAGGTGTTGGCAGCGGTGATGACTTCGTCGCCGGGGCCGATGCCGAGGGCCTTGAGCGGGATCTTCAGCGCGTCCGTGCCGGAGCCGACACCGATGGCATATTTCGATCCTGCGGCAGCAGCGAACATCTCCTCGAATTCACCGACGACCTTGCCGAGGGTAAAGTCGGTGGAACGAACCAGCGCGCGTAACTCGTCGAAAATCTCATCGACATCGGCGAATTGCTGTTCCAGGGGAGAGTAGCGGACCTGCATCGGCTGGCCCTCTGTCTCGGCGGCCATCAGAACGGGCCTTTGAAGAAAGGATCGGGTACGTCGAGTGGGAGGTCCTTGCGGTCTGTCAGGATATCTTGCTCGATGGCGTTTATCTCGGCATCACCCAGGCCCATCATTTCGGCCGCTGTACGGGCGATGCGGGCGGCATCCGGGTAGAAGCCCTTGACCAGCCCGCGCGAGCTTGGCGTTGGATGGTCCGGCAGGCCGAGACGGACCGGGGCGGCGTCAAGCAGATCGAAACAGCGGCTTGTCACCTCGGACACGATTTCTGCGCCGATGCCGAACATCCGGAACCCGGTATCGACGGTCAGCAGCCGCCCGGTGCGGGCCACGCTTTCGACGATCGGATCGAGATTGAGCGGCCGGATCACCCGCAGGTCGAGCACTTCGACCGGGTGTCCGGCCTCCGCCAGCTTGTCGGCGGCGCGGACGGCTTCCAGCGTCATGTAGGAGGTGGCAACGATGGTCAGACCGTCGCCCTCGCGCACGGTGCGCGGGCCGTCGAGCGGACGGTGGACATAGCCTTCCGCGACCGGGCTTGTCGTATAATGCGACCAGCGATGCTCGATCACGACCACCGGATTGGCATCTTCGACGGCGGCGGCGATCATGCCTTTCGCGTCTTCGGCGAAGGCCGGCATGATGACTTTCAGACCGGGCACATGGGCGAAGATCGCTTCCATGCTCTGCGAATGTTCCGGGCCCTGCCCCCAGCCGCGCCCGACAATCATGCGCAGGACGAGCGGCACATTGTGGCGGCCGTTGCTGACATAATGGGTCTTGGCCGCGTTATTCAGGATCTGCTCAAGTGCCAGCAGGGCAAATTCGACGCGCTGCAGGCTGACCACCGGGCGCTTGCCTGCCATGGCGGCGCCGATGGCAATGCCGATCAGGCCATTCTCGGCGATCGGCATCTCGATCATCCGGTCGTGGCCTATATGTTTGCCGATATCCTTCAGGGTGCCGAACAGGGCGGCCGGGTCCTCGACCCCTTCGCCGAAGAAGATGACCGACGGATCGCGCCGTGCCGCTTCAAGCAGGCCGTCACGGATGGCGGTGCCCATATTGATCACCGGCGCATCCGGTGCACTGGTTGTTTCAGGCATAGACATGGGCGAGGGCCTCGGTCGGTTCCGGCAGCGGGGAGTCGATGGCAAAAGCAAACGCGCTGCTCACTTCGGCCTGAATGTCTTTTTCGAGACCTGCGAAGCTGGCCGCGCCGAGCGTTCCACTTTCTTCGAGCATTTTACGATAGCGTTCGAGAGGGTCCTGGACGCGCCAGGCCTGGAACTCTTCTTCGGTCCGGTAGCCGATATGATTGTCGTAGTTCGGCCCGCAATGCTCGCGCCACCGGTAGGTGTTGAGTTGCAGGAATGTCGGGTTCCCGGAGCGCGCGGTCTCGACGGCCCAGAGTGCGGCCTCGCGGACAGCCTCAAGGTCGTTGCCGTCGACATGCCGGTGCTCGATGCCGTGAGCGGCCGGAATGTCTGTCAGAGGTCGGTCCGGCTGGCGGTCGGCGAGGTTGGTATAGACCGAATAGAGATTGTTCTCGCAGACATAGACAATAGGCAGTCCGCGAAGCTTGGCGAAGTTGGCGGATTCGTGGAACACGCCTTCCTCAAGGCAGGCATCGCCGAGGAAGGAGACGGTGACCTTCCCGTTGTTATCGAACTTGTCTGACAGTGCGGTGCCTGTCGCCAAAGGGATCGAGCTGGCGACGATCGGGATGCTGGCCATCATGCCGGCATCCGGGTCCATCAGGTGCATGGAGCCGCCACGGCCGCCGATGCAGCCGTCCCGCTTACCGTAGATCTCCGCCATCATCGCCTTCAGGTTTCCACCCTTGGCAAGATAATGGGCATGGGACCGGTGACTGCTGAAGAGCCGGTCGTCGGACATGAGGGCATCGCAGACGCCGACGGCTGACGCTTCCTGGCCGATGGAGAGATGCACCGGGCAGCGCATTTCCTGCTCGGCGTAGCGTTCCGCAATGGTCTCCTCGACCAGACGAATGCGCAGCATCTGTTTCAGGCAGCGCAGCCTGTAGTCGTTCCCGGCGTCGGCCATTTTTCCAGCTCCGGCGTCAGATGAAGTTGATATGCATGGGCTGTTCGCCCTTCATTTCCGGCAATTCGAAGTCGCCCTTCTGGTAGCCGTCGAGGAATTCGTTGACCTTATGCTGCAGGCACAGGCTGCCGCACATTTTCTGGGCGTTGAAGTCCGGGCTGGCGAGGTAGTTCATCACTTCCCAGTAGCGGTCGCTGTAGAAGATGTCGCGGAACCGTTCCTCGGTGATGTTGCCGATGTGGAATTTCTTGTAGCGCTCGTTGAACAGCATGCCGCAGGGTGCGACCAGGCCGGAGCCGGACATCTGCAGCATGAAGGGCGCGCCGTAACAGCGCTGGTAGCTACGCGTGCCTTCGGTATCGATTTTCGACCACTTGACCGTTACCTGGTAGCTGTCGTCGGACAGCGCTTCGGCCGCGTGCAGGGTTTCGTAGAGGTCCGCATAGCCGCTGTAATCAACCCCGAGGGAGCCGTCCTCGTCGTCGCTGCAATGCTTGATCACCAGATAGTCCGGCCGCAGCTCCTTGCCAAGCTGTGCCAAGGGCATGATCTGGTCATGATATTCGGGCATCAGCACCATCTGCATGCCGATGGTCACATCGAGATTCTGCTCGCGCTTGATCTCGCCCATGGCCTTGATGTTTTCCGCGACCCGGTCGAACCAGTGTTCCTTCACGCCCATGATCTCGGCATAGCGTTTACGCTCACCAGCCGAGATGTTGACGCGGAGATAGGTCAGAGACGGGAGCACTTCTTCCAGCTTGCGCCGGTTGAGCACGAAGCCGTTGGTACCGACGGCCATGGAGAGACCAAGCTCGTGCCCGTATTTGCAGGCGTCGACGAAGACAGGCGAAATCGTGCTCTCACCATCGGAGACCAGGCTGATGCCTTTGACGCCGATCTCCGCGCAGTCCTCGAGAAACTCGAAGATCGCCTTCTTGTCGATCACCTTGCGCTCGTTTTCCTGCAGCATTGCGTAGCAGAAGTGGCAGGCGAAATTGCAGGCGCGGGTCAGCGACATGTCGATGGTGATCGGTGCGATCCGCTCACCGCGCTCCCAGGCGTCGATACGGTCCTGATGCCAGGCGATCTTGGTGCCGTCCAGGATCAGCTCGACGTGATCAGTCATTCCGGTCATGGCTTCGTTCCTTGGACTGTTGGTCCCGGTTTCTAGAGACGCCGGATACGGTTCGCGTCCTTCACCACCTCGGTGAAGAGTTCGATACGCTCGCCGGTCTGCTCCCGCAGCCAGCGCTCAAGTCTCATCAGCAGCACGGGTTTGTCCCAGGCGGGAACCTCGTCGGTGAAAGCGAGGAACAAACGATCATATTGGTCGATTTCGACCAATTCAAAGGAGCCGTCCGAAAGTCCGTTGTCCGCCTTGAAGCGCGCGATATGGGGCAGGACAAGATCGCGCTTTCCCGTCTTGTCGAGTTTTTGCCAGGCTTCACTGTAGGGCCGGTCGAAGAAATTCGTGTCTTTGTGACGGCCGAACCGGGCCTCGGCCTCGCGCCTGACGGCAGCAACAAGACGTAACGGAATGGCAAAGCAGGCCCCGGCATTGCGCGGCGTCAGGATGCCCGCGACCGGAGAGGGGACGTTTGGATCGTGGAGCGCGTGGAGAGCGAAGACCAGTCCATGCTCCACAACCTCGCGCACCGGGGCGCCTATGGCATGGGCGCATAACAGATCCAGGACGGCGCTTTCGGCCGCTTCTGGAGGGGCGCTGAAATGAGCGTCCACAACGGTCTCAGTGGCGTTGTCGAGGGTTAACGTCAGGCTCATCCCGTCCGCGTCCACTGCAATCTTTGCGGTGTCTGGAACCGGCGCGGAGGCGGCATGCACAAGATGGCCGAGCCGGTCCGTGATGCGCCCGGCAAAAGCCTCGGGAATGTCCGCGCGGCTGTTCACTGGCGTCTCACGCTGTAATGCTGCTGATATGGACAAGGCAATGATCCCCCTGGTCCTCGACCGAGATGTCGGAGAGTGGTGCGAGTGCGGTCTTCAGATCATCGGTGCGGCCAGCTGGCAGGGTGTCGCGATTGACCCGGACGGTGAAACTCTCGACACCGAATGCACCGGCGGCTTCGACCATGTTCAGGATGCTTGAAACCGGATTTTCGTCAGGGACCCACATCTCCAGAAAGTCCAGATCCACACCGTGGCTGCGCAACTGGTTCAGCAGGCGGTTCTCGTAGGATTCGACAAGCTGTTCGTAGTTGATGGCTTGCTCGCTCATCTGTCTCTCTCCGGCATCACGCGGCCGCTGCAAGGAAGGCGTTCACTGCGCCTGCCACCCGGTGGATTTCGTCTTCGGTCAGGTTCTGATGGATCGGCAGGGTAATGATGCGTTCTGACTGCAACTCGGTGACCGGGAAGTCTCCGGCCTTGTGCCCAAGATAGGCCGCCGCCGGTTGCAGATGGATCGGCACCGGATAATGGATCGCCGTTCCAATACCAAGCGTGGAAAGGTGTTCTTGCAACGCGTCGCGGTGATCCACCTGAATGACAAAGGTGTGGAAACTGTTGAATTCAATATCCCGGCAGGGTGGTGAGAAGGCTAGGGCGGGGTCTAACAGTTCGCGATAGAGCGCCGCATTGTTCCGGCGCCGTTCGATCAAATTGTCCATTTTACCGAGCCGGTAATGCAGGATCGCCGCCTGGATCTGGTCCATGCGCGAGACGGAGCCAAACTTCGCAACCGTGTTGCGGTCCACCAGCCCGTGATTGCGATAAAGCCGGGCATATTCCGCGATATCGTCACGATCTGTCGTCAGGAAACCGGCATCGCCACAGGCATTCAGGTTTTTCAGAGGATGGGCGGAGAAGCATCCGGCGTCACCAAGGGCACCGCTGGGCTTACCGTCATAGAGCGAGCCGATGGACTGGGCAGCGTCTTCGATAACCGCGAGCCCATGCCGCTCTGCAATGCTCCGGATCGGCCCCATATCGGCGACCCGCCCGGTCAGATGTACCGGCATGATCGCCTTGGTTTTCGGCGTGATCTTCTTTTCGATCTCCGCCGGGTCGATATTCTGGTCGGGCAGCACGTCGGCAAAGACCGGCGTAGCGCCGACATGGGCGATCACCGCTGTCGAGGCAACAAAGGAGTTGGGCGGCGTGATCACCTCATCGCCGTGACCGATACCGAGCGCTGCGAGAGAGAGAATGAGTGCATCCGTCCCGGAATTGAGTGCCACCGCGTGTTTCGTCCCGCAGCGCTCTGCCAGGGCAACTTCCAGCTTGTCGTTCCACGGCCCGCCTACATACATGCCGCTGGCGAGGATTCCCTCAATGATCGGCATCAGATCGTCGCGTTCCTGGGCGAACTGGGTGCCTATATCAACATAGGGGATCGGGGTCTCTGTCACGCTCGTATCCGGCATATTCTTCCTGTCCGCGCCACCTTCGCCTGCGGATAAACTCTTCCTCGCAGCGGCGCTGTCACTTCAAAAGCGCGGTCAACGCCTTGACCACGCTGATTTTATCGACCGAGTCACGGTGCCCGACGATACCAACCTTGATGGCACCGGCGATATTCCCGATCAGACCGATATTAGCAATATCCGTTCCAACTTTGGCCAACGGCGATGTGATGGAGAAAAAGGCATCGCCCGCCCCCATCGTGTCCACTACCCGGCGGGTGAAGGCCGGGATCTGCGTTACCGGTCCACCAGCGTCATAGGCGACGCATCCGTGGCGGCCATGGGTCAGGATCATGCGACCGCAATCGATCTTGCTCGGCAGGATCTCCTCGGCAATCTGACCGAGATCGCTGAACCGGTCGCCGACCGCGAGCCTGGCTTCGGGCGAGTCGATGCAGAGATAATCCGCGCGCGGATATTTGGTGATCAGATTATAGCCGCGATTGGCGCTGTTGGTCTGCGCATTGACAGCAAGGAATGGCGCTTTCTCGCATATCAGGTCGACGGTGGGGCCGGAGATCAACCCGTGGCCGAAGTCGGCCGCCATGACCAGATCGTACCCCGGAGCGAGTTCGGCGATCTTGGCATGCAAATCCGCCATCGGCTCGGGAGGCAGGGGCGAGTCCTCGATAAACTGGACCTCGAAGAGTTTCCGCACATAACTGTTGTCGACGAACCGCACCTTTCGCGTGGTTGGAGCATTCGGCCGGTAGACGGGAATGATATTCACATTCTCGCGCGACTGTTTGTTGATGAAATTCTCGCGCGGATCGTCCTCTCCAAGACAGGTGATGATGTCGACCTGTTTGCAGAAGCTGGCGACATGGTTTGCCGCCGCTATGACACCGCCCGCGAAAATCTCGATGTCCTGATACCGGGTGGACATGATGTTTTCCTTGGACGGCTGACCCGAGGGCGAGACGTACTGGTACTCGTCCAGGATCGTGTCGCCGATTATCAGGATCTTCATGTCCTTGATGCTGTCGACCAGGTCCAGCAATTGCTGCAGACCGACCCGGTTCCGGACCTGATCCAGATAGTCCCGGACCTCGGGCTCGAAGACATCGACATGCCGGTTGATCAGTTCGCTTGAACTGAAGGTGATGTCGTTGGTGAAAACAATTCGGCCGCCATGGCTTTCGACGGCGTTGCGTTCATCGACAATCTTGCCGGTGACGTCTTGCTCCGCGTCTACATAGTCGGAGCCCTTGATATAGGCATCCGGCTTGATCGCGTTGATCACCTGTTCCGCGGATGCGTCGTGATTGACCCCGACCCAGCTGACATATTCGAGTGCGGCCAGCATTTCGGCACGGAGTTGATCGGTGAAGACGGGGCGGCCCGGCCCTTTGTGAACATGCTCGTCGGCAGTCACGGTCACAATCAGCACATCGCCTTCCCGGCGAGCCTGCTCAAGGTGCCGGACATGCCCCATATGCAGCAAATCAAAGGTGCCATGGGCATGAGCGATCTTTTTGCCTGAAGATCGAATTTTTTCCGCTATCTCAGAGAGTTCCGAGACAGGTTTGATCTTATCTCTCGCTGATGCCTGCATCCGATTGATTCAACTATTTAAAGATACATAAAGCGTATCACAGTTTCATCGCCTTCCGGGAAAAACAATTCACGCGTATAACTTACACTCTCAGCCATGAGAGACGCGATGGTGTTGGCCAATTTTCAGTCTATGATTCAAACAGTTTCAATGAGTTGTTAAGCCGGAAATATCAGGGACGGGCACTTGGCCCGGCCCGGTAAAACCGGTGCCGCTGAGAAGGATGAGCTCAGGGCGTTGGCGTCTGGGGAACTTGTGATTAACCAGCGTTTTCCGGTCGTCTATCAGAAAGAAGAATCTTGATGACTTCTGTTTCCTGTCACCATTGCGATTCCGCCAGACTCGAAACGGTGGAGGGTTATTCTGATTGGTGCCGGGTCACGTCGGATAGCCGCAGCTGGACCAAAGGCGGCGCGTTGGCTGTTTGTGGCGCATGCGGTCTGGTACAGAAACCGATTACGGATGAGTGGTCCCGGGAAGCGGACAGAATCTACGAGAGCTATGTGCTCTACCATCAATCCCGGTCTGGCGTTGAGCAACTGATCGCAGGTGAGACTGGTCTAAAATCGAGGTCTGTCCACCTGATCGACTGGATGCGCGGGGCATTGAAACTGGACGACGATGGTCTCTTGCTCGATTTCGGATGCGGAACGGGATCAACATTAAAGGCCTTTGCACAGGAGCTGCCGCGTTGGCGGCTCAATGGATACGACCCGAACGTCAAAGACGTTAATGTTCTTTCCGAGATAGAGACGGTCGACGGGATCTATGAGCGTCTCGAAGATATCGACAAGCACTTTGATCTCGTTACGCTCGTTCACGTTTTCGAACATATTCCCTCACCGGCGAAAGTCATTCGCGACATTCGCAGGCTGCTTCACCCGACCAAAGGACGTCTGTTTATTCAGGTCCCGTATTTTCCTCATAACCCGTTTGACTTGTTGATCGCGGATCACAGCAGTCATTTCACGCAGGCGAGTATTGCGTCTGTTGTTGCAAGCGCTGGCTTCGACATTGAAGCCTTACGGGTAGATGTATTGAAACGGGAGATAACGGTTGTGGCCCGCCCGGGAGCGGGAAACTGGCGGGCATCGTCTGTTGATGCCGGTGCGACTGTTTGCGGTCTTCGTGCCGCGCTGGACTGGCTTGGGACGGTCAGGAAATCGATGGAAACTTGCGGTGACGGCGCGTTCGGAATTTTTGGCACGTCCATCTCAGCGGCGTGGGCATCATCCAATCTTGAGCGCAGGGCCGATTTTTATTTGGACGAAGATCGCTCGCGAGTGGGCTGTACGTTTTTTGATCGACCGATCGCAGCTCCGTCGGACGCACAACGGGGGGCGTCGATTTATATCCCGCTGGTTCCGGCTCTTGCTGCCCAGATCAGCGAGAGGCTCACGGGATTTGAGGCTGTTGCTATTCCCGGCGATTTTCCAGAAGCATTTACGAGAATTGGCACCGACGATGCTCATGCATCTTTAGGCTGATCTGGTCTCAATTGATTTTGGGTTCAATCAGGTAGAAGAGGTGCAGGCGGCGTGTCGTCTTTTCGCCTGTATGCACTTCGATTGGGGACAGCTCCGTAACGTCTCCGAACCGCTCCAGAATCGGAAACGGATTGTCCCATTTCGCGACCAGCAGCACCGTGTCCCCCGGTTCCGGCAGATACCGTTCCGTCAGCTCGTAGTGATGGTCCGGATGGCCGTCATAGTCCCACATCTTCGGGCGGCGCTCGAGATCGCGCAGGGCATAGAGCAGGGAAGCCATGGTCTTGCGGTCTTCGGTCAGCCAGACGGCCTCTGGATGTGCCGCGAGGACTGGGCGTAGCTGGTCCGCTACCTGATCCCATGCGCGCAGGCGGCGTAGCGGATCTTTCTTCAGCGGCACATCAACGCCGGGCAGGTCGAGGAAGAAGAAGCCAAGCACGGCGGCGGCCGTGAGATTGATGCCGATACCGGCGACAACAAGCTTCAGGCGGTCGCGCTTGAGCAGCCAACACACAACCAGGATCGTTGCCGCGACATAAGCCGTGGCCGCCCAGTTGGCGTTCGCCCGGCTGAGGAAGGACTGGCCGGTGATGATCAGCAGCACTGGCAGGGAGAAACACAGCAGCAGCTTTTCCATTTGCGCCGCCGGGTCCCGGCGCAGCACGGCGAGGCGCCAGAGCAGGGCGAGGAAAAGCACCGGCCCGAAGACACCGGCCTGGCTGCCGACGAATTCCAGCATTTTTCCGAAATGGAACAGGTCGCCCTTCAGGTTGGTGTTGTCTTTGACGTGCGTGAAGGTCACCCAGCCGGACTCGAAATTCCAGATCAGGTTCGGCGCGAACACGGCAAGCATGATGACGAGCGCGACCAGCGGCTTCCGGCTTGTCAGCCAGGACCGGTATGCGGGCGTAATCAGTGTGAACAGGACCAGACCGAGGATGAAATAGGCCATGGCATATTTGGCGAGGAACCCGGCACCGAGGGCGAGGCCGAGCAGCAGAGGCCATCCGGGTGCATCGCTTTTCAGGCTGCGGACGAAGGCCAGCATGGCCACAGCCCAGAGAAAGAGCAGCGGCACGTCGGTCGAGATCAGCAAGCTGGAGAGAGAGACAGCCGGAAGCGTCGCGAAACTCAGCCCGGACCAGAACCCAGCTTTCCTGCTCCCTGTCAGGGTCTCGGCAATACCGTAGATGGCGAGTGCCGTTCCGGCATGCAGCAGGGGCGAGGGCGCGCGGATGCAGGCTGTTGTATCGCCACAGAGCGATTGCGCCCCGGCAATGATGAAAGCGATCAACGGCGGCTTTGTGTAGTAGCCCCATTCGAGATCGCGGCTCCACGACCAGTATTGCGCCTCATCGCCATGCAGGCCGAGCCCGCTGCCTGCAAGAACCGCCAGCCGGAGCGCGGTCAGTGCCGCGACGGCGAGGAGGAGCCACAGGAAGTAGGGGCGGTTGTCGTCTTTGATCACGGTTGGCATGCGTCGATGCTTTCCTTGCGCGCCGGCCTTGCGTGCCGGAGATGCCACGCCTTAGCCGAGGCGCGCGTCCGAAACAATCGGGAATCGGTGCGGGGCGGTAAATTGACCTCTGTCAGGATCGGCAGAACCCGCAGCCGGAGTTTCTTGCCGAAGCCGCTGCAACCCAGTAGGACAAACGCAATAGCGTGACAAAGAGGCGACCATGGCGATGAAGACCCTGGATGAAGAAACCTTGATGACGCTCGCGGAGGAATTTCCCGAAACGTCTCGTGAAGCCTGGATGAGTGCTGTCGAAGCGGCCCTGAAAGGCGCGTCGTTCGACAAGGTTCTGACCCGTCAGACCTATGAAGGACTGAAGCTGCAGCCGATCTATACCGGTGAGGATGTACCGGCCGGAAGAACGGCGCCAACTCCGGGCGGCGACCGGACCGAGACCGGCTGGGACGTGCGGCAGATGCAGGCGCATGGCGATCCGGCGGAGGTTGCCAAGACGGCAAAACAGGATCTGGAGCGCGGCGCGACCTCGGTTCTGCTGCGGGTCGACCGGCCTGGCGTGGAGGGTGTGGTCGTTGGTTCGGTCGACGATCTCGACAAGGCACTTGCCGGCGTTCATCTGAACATGGCGCCGGTCGCGCTGGACGCGGGCGCTTATGCGCCTGCTGTCTCCTCCATGCTGGAAGCTCTTTGGGCCCGCCGCGGCTGCGATGCGGGAGAGGTTTCCGGCAGTTTTCGGATCGATCCTCTGGGCACGCTGGCCCGGGAAGGCTGGCTGCCGAAGACGGCGGAAGATGCTCTTGCGGAAATGGCGGAGATTGCCAAACGGACGGCGGCAAGTCATCCGAAGGTGCGATCCGTAGCGGTCGATACCGCACCGTATTACGAAGCGGGCGCCAACGAAGTGCAGGATCTGGCCTTCGCGATGGCGACCGGCATTGCTTATCTGCGTGCGCTGACCGCAGCCGGACTTGATGTCGCCTCAGCCGCAAAGCAGATCGAATTCACCTTCGCGCTCGGCGTTGATGTCTTTCAGGGCATTGGCAAGCTGCGCGCGGCACGGCGGCTTTGGGCGCGGGTGCTTGAGGCTTCCGGGGCCGACCCCGTAGAAGCTCCGATGAGTCTGCATGTGGTTACGGCCGAGCGTGCCATTGCCGGGCGGGATGTCTGGGTCAACATGCTGCGCGCCACGGTCTCGACCTTCGCCGCCGGTGTCGGCGGGGCGGACAGTCTGACGGTGCTGCCTTACGATCATGCGGTCGGCTTGCCGGATGGCTTCGCCCGCCGCATTGCCCGCAATACCCAGATCATCCTGATGGAAGAGTCCGGCCTGCATCGCGTGACCGATCCGGCGGGCGGGTCCTGGTATGTGGAAACGCTCAGCGACGAATATGCGGTCCGGGCATGGGATATCCTGCAATCCATCGAGGCTGATGGCGGCATGGTCGCCGCGCTTGCCTCTGGCCGGGTTGCTTCGATGGTTGCCGATGGCTGGGCCGAACGGGAACGGAACCTCGCCCGTCGCAAGGACGAGGTCACCGGCGTCAGCACCTTCCCGAACTTGAGTGAGGAAACGGCGGTAGGCGTCGTGTGTGACCGGGACGCGCTACGCGGGGCCCTTGGTCAAGGTCCTCTGCCGGACCGTGCGAAAGCCGGTGTGGAGATGGCGCCGCTGGCCCGGCACACGCTCGGCGAAGGGTTTGAAGCCCTGCGGGCCGCGAGCGATGCGGCGCTTGAGAAATCAGGCGCACGTCCCCGGATATTCCAGCTCAATCTCGGCACGCCGGCGGATTACACGGCGCGGGGAACGTTCGCGCAGAACTATTTCGCGGCAGGCGGTATCGAAAGCATTCCGGCGGAAACCGGCGGTGGTGATCTGGGAGCCGCATTTGAAAAGAGCGGCTGCCGTTTTGCGGTTCTTTGCTCGTCTGATAAAATTTATGGCGAGGCTGCGGTGGAAACTGCCGAAGTCCTGAAGAAATCCGGTGCGGAGCGCATTCTTCTCGCGGGGCGCCCCGGCGATAACGAAGATGCCTGGCGGGCAGCGGGGATCGACGGTTTCATCTATGTCGGTGACCAGACACTCGCTACCCTTCGCGATCTGGCAGCCGGATTGGGAGTGATCGAACAATGAGCACGATACCCGATTTCTCGACCGTCTCTCTCGGCAAACCCGCGACTGGCGGATCTGCTGCGGACAGCTCCGTCTGGGAGACCCCGGAACGTATTGCGGTCAAGCCGCTCTACACGGCGGAGGATATCGAGGGCCTCGATTTCCTGAAGACCTGGCCCGGCCTGCCGCCGTTCCTGCGCGGGCCTTACCCGACCATGTATGTGAACAAGCCCTGGACGGTCCGGCAATATGCCGGTTTCTCCACGGCGGAGCAGTCGAACGCGTTCTACCGCCGTAATCTCGCGGCCGGTCAGAAGGGCCTTTCGGTCGCGTTCGATCTGGCAACCCACCGTGGCTATGACAGCGATCATCCGCGCGTCGTCGGCGATGTCGGCATGGCCGGGGTCGCGATCGACAGCATTCTCGACATGCGCCAACTCTTCGATGGCATCCCGCTCGACCAGATGAGTGTGTCGATGACGATGAACGGCGCCGTGCTGCCGGTCATGGCGCTCTATATCCTCGCGGCGGAAGAACAGGGCGTTTCCCCGGAAAAGCTCAGCGGCACCATTCAGAACGACATTCTGAAGGAGTTCATGGTCCGCAACACCTACATCTACCCGCCCTCACCCTCGATGCGGATCATCTCCGACATCTTTGGCTATACGTCGACGAAAATGCCGCGTTTCAACTCGATCAGCATTTCCGGCTATCACATGCAGGAAGCGGGAGCGACGGCCGATCTGGAGCTGGCCTACACGCTGGCGGACGGGGTGCAATATGCCCGCGCGGGCATGGAAGCCGGGCTCGGCATCGATGCGTTCGCGCCGCGGCTCTCCTTCTTCTGGGCCATCGGCATGAACTTCTTCATGGAAGTCGCCAAGATGCGGGCCGCGCGCCTGCTCTGGGCCCGGCTTATGAAGCAGTTCGACCCGAAAAGCCCGAAAAGCCTTAGCCTGCGGACCCATTGCCAGACCTCCGGCTGGTCGCTGACCGCGCAGGACGTGTTCAATAACTCGGTCCGAACCTGCGTCGAGGCGCTGGCGGCAACGCACGGCCATACCCAGTCCCTGCACACCAACGCGCTGGATGAGGCGCTGGCCCTGCCGACGGATTTCTCCGCCCGGATTGCCCGTAACACCCAGCTGCTGATCCAACAGGAAACTGGCACCTGCAATGTCATCGATCCTTGGGGCGGCAGTTATTATGTCGAACGGCTGACCCACGATCTGGCCCAGCGTGCCTGGGCGCATATTGAGGAAGTCGAAAGCTTCGGCGGCATGGCCAAGGCGATTGAGGCCGGTATCCCGAAAATGCGGATCGAGGAAGCCGCTGCCCGCACCCAGGCTAGGATCGACAGTGGCCGGCAGACCATCGTCGGGGTGAACAAGTACCGCACGGACGAGCTCGACAATGTCGAGGTGCTGCGGGTCGACAATCAGTCGGTGCGCCGCCAGCAGCTCGAGAAGCTGGAACGGCTGCGGGCCGAGCGCGACGAGAGCGAAACCCGGCGCATGCTGGATCGGTTGACCGAGTCGGCCGGCTCCGGTGAAGGTAACCTGCTCGAACTCGCCGTTGATGCGGCGCGGGCGCGGGCGACGGTCGGTGAGATTTCTGATGCGCTTGAGAAAGTTTATGGACGGCATGTCGCGGAGGTGAAGACCGTGTCAGGCGTATATGCAAGTGAAGTCGGCAAGGGCGCCGAATCCGTGGAGCGTGTGCTGAAGGCTGTGAAGGCGTTCGAAGCAGTCGAAGGTCGCCGTCCGCGTATCCTGATCGCCAAGATGGGGCAGGACGGTCATGACCGGGGTCAGAAGGTGATTGCCTCGGCTTTTGCCGATCTCGGTTTCGACGTCGATATCGGCCCGCTGTTCCAGACCCCGGAAGAGGCGGCGCGGCAGGCGGTGGAAAACGATGTGCATGTGATCGGCGCCAGCTCGCTTGCCGCGGGTCACTTGACGCTGGTTCCGGCCCTGAAAGCGGAGCTGGAGAAGCTCGGGCGCGAGGATATCCTGATTGTCGTCGGAGGCGTGGTGCCGCCGCAGGATTACGATGCGCTCTATGAAGCCGGCGCCAAGGCGATCTTCCCGCCGGGCACCGTGATCAGCGATGCGGCGGTGGACCTGATCGCGAAGATCGGCGAAGTGCTCGGCCATTCGGTCGAGGCGGCGTGAGCCTTCACCCTGTTCGCGTGGATTAGATGACGTCTCAGAAAACCGTCGCGGTAACGAAGCGACGCCAGATGAGTACCGGCGATTATGTCTCAGGCGTCCGTGCGGGCGACCGCGCCGTGCTGGCGCGCGCCATTACCCTGATCGAAAGCCGGAATCCGGCACACCGGAGGCAGGCGCAGGACGTCTTGCAGGCGCTTCTCCCTTTTTCCGGTGCCGCGCGGCGGATCGGTATCACTGGCGTGCCGGGGGTCGGCAAGAGCACCTTCATCGAGGCTTTAGGCAAGATGCTGACCGGCTCCGGCCACAAGGTCGCGGTGCTGGCGGTGGATCCGTCGAGCAACCGCACCGGTGGCTCGATTCTTGGCGACAAGACCCGTATGCAGGAGCTCGGGCGCGATCCCGATGCCTATATCCGGCCAAGCCCGTCGGCGGGAACGCTTGGCGGGGTGGCCCGCGCGACTCGCGAGACCATGGTGATCTGCGAGGCTGCCGGCTTCGACCATGTGCTGGTGGAGACGGTCGGAGTCGGCCAGTCGGAGACCGTGGTCGCCGAGATGGTGGATTTCTTTCTCGTCCTGATGCTGCCCGGCGCCGGGGACGAGTTGCAGGGCATCAAGAAGGGCGTGCTGGAGATCGCGGACATGATCGCGGTCAACAAGGCGGATGGCGAGGTCAAGTCGCGCGCCCGGCGTGCTGCCGCGGAATATCGCCGGGCGTTGGAGATCATGAAACCTGCCAGCCCGAACTGGCAGCCGCCGGTGACGACCTGCAGTGCGCTTGGCGGGGACGGTCTCGCCGATATCCTGGCCGAGATCGAACGGCACAGGGAGACACTCACCGGTACCGGGGAGTTCCAGAAAAAACGCCAGGACCAGCAGGTGCGCTGGATGTGGTCCATGGTCCGGGAGCGGCTGATGGCACGCTTCGAGGAAGACGAGGCTGTTCGCGCCCTTGTGGCTGATCTCGAAGCCGATGTCGCTGGCAGTCGCCAAACCGCGAGCGCAGCCGCCGACCGGTTGTTGCAGACATTCGGCTTGTCACAGTCGCCGGAAGCCGGATGACTGAATTCGGTTTTCAGCAGGTCTTCGCCGATCAATAAGGGCTTTCTTACGCCCTGAAGTTGACAAGGCACCGGTTCCGCGCCAAGTCGAAACCAGATTGAACACAGGAAGAGACATGGCTGCTGAAATCGACATACCGGCTCCGGAACGCTCCATCGCCGAGGAACAGGAAGAGCTGATTTCCGAGTTCGCCTTCTTTGACGACTGGATGGACCGTTATCAGTATCTGATTGATCTCGGGCGCAAGCTGCCGCCGCTGGATGAGGAATTCCAGCGTGATGAGTTCAAGCTGAAAGGCTGTCAAAGCCAGGTCTGGCTGGTTGGGGAGCGACACGGCGACCGGCTGGTGTTCAAGGCCATCAGCGATGCCGCCATCGTTTCCGGCCTGATCGCTATCATCCTGCGCATTTACAGCAACCGGACTGCGGACGAGATTCTGGCGACGGAGCCGGATTTCATCCGTGAGGTTGGTCTTGAGGAGCATCTGAGCCCGACCCGCAAGAACGGTCTCGGCGCGATGCTGACCAAGATCAAGGCCGAGGCGCGCGCCGCCGGTGGCGGATAAGGGTCAGTCTCGTGAGCGGTATCGACGCGATCTATCAGGAAAAGATCCTTGCCTACGCGGCTGATATTCCGCGGCTCGGTAAATTGCCGGACGCGACCCACAAGGGTGAAGCGGTCAGCCGGGCCTGCGGGAGTGAAATCAGTGTCTACCTGAAGGTCGAGGACGGCCTGATCGTGGATTATGCGCAGAAGGTCGATGCCTGTGCTCTCGGCTCCGCGGCGGCCTCTATCGTGGCTCGTGCGATTGTCGGCCGTTCGTCCGCCGAGGTAGAGCAGGCCCGCGACGAAATGCGCGCGATGCTGAAAGAGGACGGCCCGGTCCCCGTTGGAAGTTTTGCGGAACTTGGCTTGTTGCAGTCCGCACGGTCTTTGGCCAACCGGCACAGCTCCATGTTGCTGGCGCTGGATGCTTCGGTCAGGGCTCTGAATACCAAATCATAAACTGCGCCAATTGCTCGATGCTGGAAGTTCACCGGCAAGCGTTTCAACTGGTCCTGTTCGGAGAAGAATCGCGCTTGGGATCATATCTGCTGGATCGCTGATATTTCCAAGTTCAAGGGTCACTTTCCGGACTGGAGCCTGCAATAAGATATGCAGGACATTTCGGGGCAGGTGATGGGCGGACAGCGTGCGCGATTGGTAGATGCAGTATAATGCATTGAAATAAGACCATTTTAGGCCTCTATCGAATTTTCAACTTCACAGATTGATTCTTAGAATCGTTCTAGTTTGTTGAAAGACAAAAGATTTTTCTTGCGTTCCGGGGGCGGAATCATATCCTGCCGGTGTAATCGGACAGTGATTGTTGTTGGAACAGATCATGAGTTCATGTGACGAAGAACTGGGCTGCGGGCCGACGGACACCTGTTACAGGGCCGTGATAACCGCCTATAGCCAGATGAAAATGCTGGGGCAGAAGGAGCAGATTTGCTTCAATTCCGCCGTTGCGGTTTATCGCCATCATCATCCGGAAGTTTCGGTTGATCGTGCACCTTATGTGATTGCCAACTGGCTCGACTGAAGTCCGGCGCAAGCACGGTTTGTAAAGGACGCTTTCGAGCGTCCTTTTTGTTTTTCAGTACGATTTTCGGCATATCGCCATGACGCCAGAGCACTCAGTAACACTGCGTGCGCCGCGGCCATCTGACATAGATGCCCGGCTTGCACTTGGATATTCAGCGGAAATCAACCGTATGTTCGGAGGCAGCGCCGGGACTCATTCGGACATGACCCGCGAGCAAGCTTCCGCCTGGTACCGCAAGCTCGCGGATCATCCCTGTGGCTGGATCATCGAGGTGGACGGTGCACTTGCCGGCGAGGCGAGGCTGGACAACATCAATCGGCAGGATCAACGGGCCAGAATGGCGATCGGATTGTTCAGCGACCGCAGTCTCGGGCGCGGTATAGGGCGGACGGCGGTCCGTCTGGTGCTGGATCAGGCTTTCGGCGAGATGAGGCTGCATCGCGTGGATTTACGCGTGCTTTCCTTCAACGAGCGCGCCATCCGGTGTTATCGGGCCTGCGGGTTCCGGCACGAGGGGACCGAACGCGAGTCTGCCTTCGTCGATGGCGCCAGGCATGACGACTGGATCATGGGCATCCTTCGGCCCGAATATGAAGCCTCACTGGAACGCTAGGCGTTCAGGCAGGTTTTCTCTGAGATGCCTGACGGGTCAGCACCATCCGGCGGACGAAGGCGATCACGAACAGCCCGCTCAGGATCAGGATAATGGTCGGCGCGGGAGCGCTGTCGATGAAGAAGCTGAGATAGGTGCCGAGCAGCATGGAGAGCATGCAGACGCCGATCGCAACCACCAGCATGGCGCCGAACCGGCGCACCAGCAGGAAAGCGATGGCGCCGGGGGAAATCAGCAGCCCGATGGCCAGGATCAGTCCGGCAGCGGAGAGCGTGGCGACGATGGTCAGCGACAGTGCCGCCAGCAGGCCATAATGCAACCAGGAGACCGGCAGGCCGATGGCCTGGGCCTGCGCAGGATCGAAGCTGTGCAGCAGCAGGTCCTTCCATTTCAGGACAATGGCGCCGGAAACGGCCAGCGAGATCAGACCGGCCGTCCAGAGCTCGCCCGCATCGACACCGAGCATGTTGCCGAACAGGATATGGTCGAGATGCACGTTCGTCTTGATCGAGACGTAGAGCACGATGCCGATCCCGAACATGCCGGAGAACACCACGCCCATCACCGTGTCCTGCTTCACCCGGCTGTTGTGTGAGAGATAGCCGGTGGCGAGCGCGCAGGTCATGCCGGCCAGAAAAGCGCCGATGATCAGCGGCCAGCCGAGAATATAGGCCAGCACGATCCCGGGCAGCACCGCATGACTGACCGCGTCCCCCATCAGGGCCCAGCCCTTCAGCACCAGAAAGCAGGAAAGCAGCGCCGTCGGCACCGCGACCAGTATGGAGATGTAGAAGGCGTTCAGCATGAAGCCGAACCGGAACGGCATCAGCAGGGTGTCGAGGGAGAGATCCATCAGGCAGCCCCTCCCGCCGGTCGGCCGCTGCCGCGCTTAAGAGCATCGGCAGCCTTGCGTTTAGCGGCGAGCAGCCCGTGCTTCGGGGCGAAGATGAAGACCGCGAGGAATATCAGGGTCTGCAGGGTGACGATGATGCCGCCCGTCGCGCCGTCCAGGAAATAGCTGGCATAGGCGCCGAGGAAGCTGGTCAGCGTGCCGATGGCGACGGAGGTCATGATCAGGCGCGGAAACCGGTCGCACAGCAGATAGGCGGTCGCGCCGGGTGTGACCACCATGGCGATCACCAGGAAGGCGCCGACCGTCTGCATCGCCGCGACTACGCAGGCGGAGAGCAGGACGAAGAAGACTGCTTTCAGCAGGCCGGGCCGGAGCCCGATGGAGCGGGCGTGGTTCTCGTCGAAGAAGGTGACCATCAGGTCTTTCCATTTCGCCAGCAGCACGGCCAGCGAGATGAACCCGATCAGGGCGAGTTGCAGCGTGTCCTCCGGCGTGATGGCGAGGATATTGCCCATGGTGATAGTCTGGATACTGACGGCCATCGGATTGATCGAAACCATGAACAGGCCGAGGCCGAAGAAGGAGGTGAAGATCAGGCCGATGATGACGTCGATCTTCAGGCCGGAACGTTCGGAGAGAAACAGCATGGCACCGGCCGCGAGCCCGCCGGCGATAAAGGCTCCGAGGGCGAAAGGCAGGCCAAGCATGTAGGCCCCGGCCACACCGGGCACAACGGAATGGGACAGCGCGTCGCCGATCAGCGACCAGCCCTTGAGCATCAGGTAGGAAGACAGAAAGGCGCAGACCCCGCCGACCAGGGCCGAGACCCACATGGCGTTGGTCATGTAGCCATAACCGAACGGCTCGAGGAGATAAGCGATCACGGCTTGTCCTCTTCGCGCTCCGGCGGCTCGCCGAAATGTACGAACGGCCGTTCGTCGTCTGTGAAGATGGTGACTTCGCGCGGGTCGCCATCCTCGTGTATTACTTCGCCCCCGAGGGTGAAGTGGCGCAGCACGCCGCCGAAGGCCCGCTCGAGATTCTTCCGGGTGAAGGTCGTCTCAGTCGGCCCATAGGCCAGAACGGTGCCTTTCACCAGGACGGTACGGTCGCAAAATTCCGGGACCGAGCCGAGATTGTGGGTCGAGACCAGCATGACCCGGCCCTCGTCCCGCAGCTCCCGAAGCAGGGCGACGATCTGATCTTCTGTCTTCACGTCGACGCCCGTGAAGGGCTCGTCCAGCAGGATGACCTGGCCGTCCTGGGCAAGGGCTCGGGCAAGGAACACGCGTTTGCGCTGACCGCCGGAAAGCTCGCCGATCTGGCGTTTGCGATAGTCCAGCATGTTGACCCGTGACAGCGCTAGCTCGACCGCTTCATGGTCGGCGGCAGAGGGCCGGCGCAGGAAGCCCATATGGCCGTAGCGGCCCATCATCACCACATCCTCGACCAGGACAGGGAAGCCCCAGTCGACATCCTCGGATTGCGGCACGTAGGCGACCAGGCTCTCGCGCATCGCTTCCTTGACGGTCCGGCCAAGCAAGCGGATCTCGCCCTTGGCGGTGGGCACGAAGCCCATAATGGCCTTGAACAGGGTTGATTTCCCGGCGCCGTTGACCCCGACGAGTGCGGTCACCGTGCCACGCGGGATCTCGAAACTGGCGTCGTAGAGAGCCGTGTGACCGTTGCGGTAGGTCACGGTCACGTCGTGGGCGTAGATGCCGCCGGCGTTGTCCCGATCCTTGTCCTGGCTGTTTTTCTGATCAGTGCGAGCGAGCATGGTGCGATCCGGTTTCAGTTCGCGGTGGCGGCGGTAAGGCCGTCCGCGACGGTCCTGGCGGTGACGGTCAGAAGGTCGAGATAGGTCGGCACCGGCCCATCCGGCTCGCTCAGCGAGTCGACATAGAGAACGCCGCCATATCGGGCGCCGGTCTCCCGCGCGACCTGCTTTGCCGGTGCGGTGTTCACGGTGCTTTCGCAGAAGACGACCGGGATATTGTTGTCGCGAACGCCGTCGATAACTTTACGGACCTGCTGCGGCGTGCCCATCTGATCGGCGTTCATCGGCCAGAGGTAGAGTTCCTTCAGGCCGAAATCGCGGGCGAGGTAGCTGAATGCGCCTTCGCAGGTGACCAGCCATCGCGCGGACTCCGGAATGCCGGCGATCCGGACCCGAAGCGGCTCGATGGTGGCGCGCAGCTTGTCCTTGTAGGCAGCTGCATTGGCGGCATAGGCCGCCGCATTCGCCGGATCGTGCTTGGAGAAGGCGCCGGCAATGTTGTCGATATAGACGAGAGCGTTGTTCAGTCCCATCCAGGCATGCGGGTTAGGTTTGCCCTCGTAGGCGCCGGCGGCAATCGAGATGGGCACGATGCCGTCCGTCAGGGTGGCCGACGGCTTGTCGCCGAGATGGGAGAGAAACTGCTCGAACCAGAGTTCCAGATTCATCCCGTTCCAGAGCACCAGATCCGCGCCGCTGGCCCGAACGATATCTCTCGGCGTCGGCTCGTAGCCGTGAATTTCCGCGCCCGGTTTGGTAATCGAGACAACCTCCGCCGCATCGCCGGCGACATTTGCCGCCATGTCAGCGAGGACGGTAAAGGTGGTAACGACCTTCATCTTGGCCGCGACCGGGGAGGCGAGCACCGCTCCGGAAATCAGGACGCCGCAAACCGCGGCCAGTGCCAGAAGGCGTTTGCCGGTGTTCATTCTTCGATCAACTCCCAAGGGCAGCCTGCGATACGGGGCAGGCTATTCAGGCGGTACGTGCTACGATAAACGTAAAACAGATATGGCTCATTTTATTAGTGGGTCAATATAAATTTAGCCTATGCTAAGTTTGCGATGCGCATTTAATCGGGTGAAGGGTCGGTGTTTTGGGCAGAAGTCGGAACAGCAAGATGGCGGAAGACCGGGATATGCCGGTTATTGACCTGCAGGATTCCGGCAAACGTGCGGCGTTGTTCGAACGTATCCGGCGCGACCATAGCGTCGAGATTGCCGAGGATTATGTCGAGCTGATCGCAGACCTGATCGAGACGAACGGAGAGGCCCGGCTGGTCGATCTGGCGGACTTGCTTGGGGTGAGCCGCCCGACCGTGAACAACACGATCCAGCGGTTGCAGAAAGAAGGCTATGTCGAGAGCAAACCCTACCGTTCGATTTTCCTGACGGACAAGGGGAGGGCCGTCGCGGAGCATGCCCGTCAGCGGCATCACATGGTTCTCGATTTTCTGCACACGATCGGGGTGCCTGCCGATATCGCGGAAGCCGATGCGGAAGGGCTGGAACATCATCTGTCGGAGCAAACGCTGGACTGCCTGGCGCGGGCGACCGAGGCGCTGAAGAAGGCATCCGGGCATGGCGGCAATCAGAGCTGAAAACCGTCTGTACGGCTTCTCTGATTGACCATAGGATCAGATATCCTTTCGGGAATGCAGCGCGTTCCCTATTCCCTTTGCGTGACGTCCGGGAGCCATCCAATGGCTGAATTTTCCGCCGATAATTCCAATGAGCCGACCATCCCGAAACCCGCGCTGCGGGCGCTGCCCAGCCCGGGGCGGCCTCCGGTGGAAGCGGATATCACGCGAAACAATCCGGATCTGGTGATCCGGCGGATGAACCTGAACGAATCGCCGATCCAACCGTCCCCGAAAGCCATCGCGGCGATGCAGGAAGCCTGTACCCGGGTGAACCGCTATCCCGATCCGCAATGGCGTGCGCTGACGGCGGCGATCTCGGAAGAGACCGGTATCCCGCAGCACCGGATCGTCATGGGCAATGGCAGCGACGAGGCGATTGTCTCCGCCGGTCGCCTGTCCGTCTCGCCGGGCGACGAAGTGCTGGTGCCGATCCCGTCTTTCCCGAGCTACAACAATGCGGCCGCGGTCAACGGCGGCACGCTTGTGACGGTGCCGCTGAAGGCTGACGGCAGCAACGATGTCGACGCGATGATCGCGGCGGCGACGGACCGCACCCGTCTCGTCTTTGCCGCTTCTCCGAATAACCCGACCGGCAACGTCCTGAGCTCGGAAGAGGTCGAGCGGCTTGCCCTCGGTATTCCCGATACGGCGCTACTGGTGCTGGACGAGGCCTATTACGAGTTCGGCATCCATGACGGAGGCGAGGACCATTTGGCCGTGATGGCGAAACGCAGCGGCCCCTGGGCCGTGTTCCGTACTTTCTCCAAGGCCTACGGCCTCGCCGGCATTCGGGTTGGGTATATCCTGGCCGGATCGGACGAGATCGCGAACGCCTTCCAGAAGATGCGCAGCGTGTTCAACGTCAATGCGGTGGCCCAGGCAGGCGCGCTGGCGGCATGGCATGACAAGGATCATCGCCACATGCTGTTGGAGAAAACCCGGATCGAGCGGGAACGTCTGGTCGCGGGCCTGACGGCGCTTGGTGCGGAACCGTTCCCGACGGTGGCGAATTTCGTCACCGCGAAGATGGATCGGCCAGCGGCGGATATCGTTGCGGCGCTTCTGGAGAAGGGCGTCATGATCGGACGGCTGATGCATCCGGGATACGAGAATTATATCCGGGTGACCGTAGGCAGCGATGAGGATACAGACGGCTTCCTCTCGGCCCTGAAAGACGTGCTGGCCGGTTAATCCGGTCAGCCGCCGAAAGCAAAGCGTCCGAGACGGATAAAGGGCGCCTTCCTGTTTTCCTGATGGAAGACCGAGATGGCGTCCACCGCGACGGGTGTTGCAAGTGCCTCGGCGCCGTGTTTCAGGATTTCCTGCATCAGGGCCTCGCGCTCGCTCTCATCCTCGATCCGCTTCGACAGGGTCATGTGGAAGCGGAACTCTCCCATAACGTAGGGATAGCCCCAGCGCTGCAGCATCTGTTCCTGCTGTGCGGAGAGTCCGGCGGCCCGCCGCTTCTCAAGCTCCGCCTCGCCGGGCAGGGCACGTAGCGGATCGAATTGGCGGACGCAATCGGCGGCAAGTTCCCGCATCTCCGCCTTGCTTTCCTTCTGCATCAGCGCGAGGAAGCCGGAAAGGTCCCGGGCCACCAGCTGTATCTCGAAAGGTGCGCGCGCTGCGGCAAAAGAAGATGCCTCTTCGAGCAACTGGTCAGCGGTATTCCCATCCCTCAAATGAAACGGCGGCTTCAGTGTGGCGTGAAAACCGTAATTGTTCGCCGTTGCCGTCAGTTCGGCCTGCCGAGCGGCGGTGATTTCATCGAGCTTGGGCTGATCCAGCGCCGTGCCGCTCACTGCATCGCGGCCCAGCCAGCCTGAGCCGAAACGGTGCAGCGGTGTGTCGCTGTCCGGTGCGAAATAAATCGCATAGCGCGGGCCGTCCGGGTTGGCGGCGGTACTGAATGCCGGGAACTGGGGCGAGTTGCTGGTCATGATCTGATTGGCTCCGAAAGGGTCATCATACTGTCAGGCCGACCGTGTATAGTCGGGCTCTTATGGCATGGTGCTGGCTTTTGGAGAAGTGCGTTGGGGGCGTTGGTTCAGGGGGCGCGGGTGCTGGTCCCGGGCGAGGGTTTGGTTGAGACCGATGTGCTGATCGAAGGCGACAAGATCGCGGCGGTCGGTGTCGATGCCGGGCCGGGAGATCGGCTCGTAGATGCACGCGGTCTGCTGCTTCTGCCGGGTATCGTCGATCTGCACGGGGACGCTTTCGAGCGTCAGATCATGCCGCGCCCCGGCGTGCATTTCCCGATGCAGGTGGCCTTCGCGGATACCGACCGGCAGCTGATCTCCAACGGCATCACGACCGCCTATCATGCGGTCACCTATTCCTGGGAGCCGGGCTTGCGCGGGCGGGATACCGTGGTCGCGATTGTGGATGGGCTGGAGGAAGCCCGGCCGCGGCTGCTGGCCGACTCGCGTTTTCATTTACGCTTTGAGCTCTACAATCTGGATGTCGCGGAAGAGGTGGCTGACTGGATGCGGCGCGGCCGGGTCGATCTGCTGGCTTTCAACGAACATATGGCGCCAATCCTGCGCAAGGCGGATCGCGGAGATCCGATGGGTACCTATACTGGCCGGACAGGCCTTTCCGAGGAGGATTTTCTCGCCCTGGTGCGCGGCCTAGAGGCTCGCACGGATGAAGTCGCACCGACGGTGAGCCGGCTGGCAGAGATTGCCAGGGCGAATAACATTCCAATGGCGTCTCACGACGATCGCACGCCGGATGAGCGCCGGCATTTCAACGCGTTGGGCTGCGGTATTGCCGAATTCCCTCTGACGCTGGATGCGGCGGAGGAGAGCCGTAAGCTCGGGAGTACCGCGATTTTCGGCGCGCCGAACGTGCTACGCGGCGGCAGCCATATGAAGGATGGCGGCATTCGTGCGGCCGATGAGGTTCGTGCCGGCCGCTGCAGCGCGCTGGTCTCTGATTATTATTACCCGGCTCTGCCACAGGCGCCGTTCATCCTCGCCGAGGCGGGTGATGCTTCGTTGGCAGAGGCCTGGGATCTTGTCTCGCGCAATCCGGCGCGCGCGGCCGGTCTGGACGATCGCGGGGAAATTGCAGTTGGCAAGCGTGCCGACTTCCTTCTCGTGGCACCACCGGACGGCGGGCGCGCGACGGTGAAGGCAACCTTTTGCGCCGGCAAACCGGTCATGGTCTCGGACTGGATCTGACGGCTGGGCGTAAACTGCTGTTTTATTATAAAATGCAATCTTGGCTGTGCGCTCTGTTGCCGTTATCGTGCAGTGCTATATGCAGACGATTTTTTATCAACCTATATAATTGCGAGATGGCGACAAAGTGACGTCGACGGATTCCGGAAGAAGCAACGCGGCGATTGACGAGACAACCGTATTTGACAGTCCGGTCGTTGAGCGGCTGGTTTCCCATTGGGAGACTCTTCGCCAGGGCCGGGTGGCGCCGAAAAGGGGAGAAGTCGATCCGCTGGATCTGTTCGAATTCCTGCCGAACATCTCAATGATCAAGGTGATCAACGGCGGCGCGGATTTCGAATTCAGCCTTATCGGGACCGGCCTCGCGAAGCTTTACGGACTGGTGACACGGCAAATCGTGTCGCAAGTCGATTGTGCGCCCGAAACCAGGGACGCGCTTCTGGATGCCTTGAAGCTTTGTGTTGAGTCAAAGAAGCCGGTGCATGGACTCTGGGACAAGGCCCGTACGGCTAAGCTGGTTGAGATAAATCTCGAAGTCGCGTTCGTGCCGATATCCGAGGACGGAAACGAGATCAGCCGTATCCTCGGATATCATGCGGTCCTGGACTGAACCCTATTCGAGGCCGATGGCGCGCTTGTAAAGCTCGAGCAGGTGCTCCTGCTCCTGCAGGTCGTCCTTGTCCAGCTTCCGAAGCTTCAGGATCTGACGCATCGTCTTGACGTCGAAGCCGTTGCCCTTGGCTTCGGCGAAGACATCCTTGATGTCCGCCGAGAGAGCGGCCTTTTCTTCTTCGAGCCGCTCAATCCGTTCAATATAGGAAACAAGCTGCTCCGCAGCGATGCCGCCGACTTCGGTCATGGAATATCCTCGTCAATAGAAGGAAAATCGCCCGGACAATAGTCGCGGCGCCCGATCCCATCAAGCGCCGCATCGGGCTTCAGTGATTTTGTTTCGCCATCTCGGCGTCGAAGGCCTTTTTCTGCTCGCCGCTGGCCTCGGACTGGTACTTCGCTTTCCAATCGTCATAGGGCATGCCGTAGACGATTTCGCGGGCCGCGCCGTAATCAAGTTCCAGATCCTTGGCCTCGGCTTCAGCCAGATACCATTTCGACAGGCAGTTGCGGCAGAACCCGGCGAGGTTCATCAGGTCGATATTCTGCACGTCCTTGCGTTCGCCCAGATGCGCCAGCAAGCGGCGGAAGGCGGCAGCTTCCAGTTCCAGCCGCGTCTGGTCGTCGAATTTGTCTGCCGGATTACCCATGATGTCTTCTCCCTCGGTCCTGACGGTTCCGTCTTCTTCTCAAAGAGTAAGCGACGAAACCGCGATTTCCAGTGCGTTTCCGAAAACCTCTGCCCATTTGTGCGCGTCTTCTTCGGAGGCGACAAGGTCCTGACGGAACTCGACTCCGATATGGGGGTGTCCGCGCGCCTCGGGGTGGGCATAGAGCGAGAAACCGCCGTCACGACCCGAATAGGGCTCGTTGTCGCCTATGGTCAGGTGCTCGTTTTGGCGCAAGGTCTCTATTACCGGCCGTGCGAGACGGTCGTCCTCGTTCCAGATGATACCGATTTCCCACGGGCGCGGTGTGCCGCGATCCTTCATCATCGGGGTGAAGCTATGCAAGGCGACGATCACCGGGTTGCGGCCATCCGCCTCCATCACGTCCATGCGGGCGCGGATTGCGGAATGGTACGGCTCGAAAAGTTCGGTCCGGCGAGAGTCCAGTTCGGCCTCGCTCAGGTCTTCATTTCCGGGAACCCGCGTACCGTCCGCAACGGCCGGGGAGGCATCGGGCGTTCCCGGTACCCGGTTGCAGTCGATCACCAGACGGGAATAGTTCGTGTGGACGAGCGGCGCATCGAACCGGTCGGACAGATACTCCGCAATCCAGGCAATGCCGATGTCGTAGCCGATATGGCGCGCCAGTTCTTCTTCCGTCAGGCCCAGATTTTTGAGCGAGGCCGGGACACGGTTCCGATGATGATCCGAGATGAAGAGGACAGGCGAGCGGCCACCGGAATTGCGTTCGCCGAAGGCGCAAGGGTCCCTGTCAGTCAGGATGGCAGTCATGATAATCCGGAGCGGGAAAATATTTGTCGCTGCGATCTAGCTCCTTTGCTGCGTGCTGACAAGCGAATGCAGACGCTTGTCCGGCACAGAGTGCCCGACTAGACTCCCGCCTCTTTCCGGGGAGGGATCATGGGTTCGCAGGGCACACTATTAAGGGAGCTGTTCGACGCAGCCGTTGCCGCGGCAGACCCTGTCTGCTGTCTGAAGCCGTTCCTCGACAAGGTGTTCGAGCGTCCGGTGACCGGCCGTATCGTCATCCTTGGTGCCGGCAAGGCAAGCGGCGCGATGGCGAAGGCGGTGGAGGACTATCTTCTCGAAGCCTTGCCGGGACGTGCCTTCGAAGGGCTTGTCGTCACCCGTTACGATCATGCGGTCCCGTGCGAGAAGATCGAGATCGTCGAGGCCGCGCACCCGGTGCCCGACGAGCAAGGCCGGGCGGCCGCCGCACGTATTCTCGAGATTGCCGGAACGCTCGGCGCCGACGATCTTGCCGTCTGTTTGATTTCAGGTGGTGGCTCGGCACTGCTGACGGCGCCGGCGGAGGGGCTTTCCTTTGAGGAGAAGCAGGCGCTGAACGGCGCGCTGCTGAAATCCGGCGCGACCATTCACGAGATGAACTGTGTCCGTAAGCATCTCTCTGCCATCAAGGGCGGCAGGCTGGCGGCGGCGGCCGCCCCGGCCCGGCTGGTGACGCTGGCGATTTCCGATGTCCCGGGCGACGACCTTGATGTGATCGGCTCGGGCCCGACCGTGCCGGACCCGTCGACTCTCGCCGACGCGCGGGCGATCCTGGCGAAATACAGCATCGATCTCCCCGAACATGTCGCGGCGTTGCTTCTGGATGCAGCCTCCGAGACGCCGAAAGCCGGTGATCCCGCGTTCGAGCACACCGAAACCCATCTGGTCGCGGCACCGCAGCGCTCCCTTGAAGCGGCGGCAGAGCTTGCAGCGGCAAAGGGATATGGCGCGATTATTCTCGGTGATGCCATCGAGGGAGAGAGCCGGGAAGTCGCGAAAATGCACGCGGCCATCGCAGCCCAGGTCGCCCGGCATGGCCAGCCAGCAAAGGCACCTCTGGTGCTGCTCTCCGGCGGCGAGACCACGGTGACCGTGCGCGGCTCCGGCCGGGGCGGACGTAACGCCGAATTCCTGCTTTCGCTGCTGGTTACCTTGCTGGAGCGGATGCCCGATTGCCGTCACAGGATCTCCGCGATTGCCTGCGATACCGACGGTATCGACGGGACGGAAGACAATGCGGGCTGTATTATGGGCGGCGAAATATTCGACCGTCTGGAGAATGGCCTCGACGATCCAAAACCCTATCTCGCCAATAATGACGGATACGGGTTTTTCGAGAAGGCCGGCGGCCTCGTTATGACTGGGCCGACCCTGACGAATGTGAATGATTTTCGCGCCATCCTGATCGAGTAGCCGGAGCGACCGTCCGGAGACTCTCGTGAATGACGATTTGAATTGTAACCGTGGTCGCGTTTAACTGGCAGCATGAGAAGATATAGAAACACGAAGATCGTCGCGACCCTTGGGCCGGCGAGCTCAACCCCGAAGCGCATCGAAGAGCTCTTCCGGGCCGGGGTGGATGTTTTCCGCCTGAATTTCAGCCATGGATCGCACCGGGATCACGCCGAGCGACTGCGGGTGATCCGGGATCTTGAGAAGACGACCGGCCGGCCGATCGCCGTCATGGCGGATCTGCAGGGCCCGAAACTCCGCATCGGAAGTTTCACGGACGGCAAGATCGAACTCAAGGCGGGCGCGAAATTCCGCCTCGATCTGGACCGGGCTCCGGGTGATCAGAAGCGGGTCTGCCTGCCCCACACCGAGATTTTCGAAGCGATTCACAAGGGCACCGATCTGTTGCTCGACGATGGCAAGATCCGGCTTACCGTGACCAAGTGCGGTGACGGGTTCGCCGAGACAAAGGTGATCACCGGCGGGCCGCTCTCCAACAACAAGGGCGTCAATGTCCCCAATGTCATGCTCGGGCTCTCGCCCCTGAGCGCCAAGGACCGGACGGATCTGTCCTTCGCGCTCAGTATCGGCGTTGACTGGGTCGCGCTCTCCTTCGTGCAGCGTCCGGAAGATGTTGCCGAAGCACGCAAGCTGATTGGCGATCAGGCTTCGATCATCGTCAAGCTGGAGAAACCCCAGGCGATCGACCGGCTGGAGGAAATCTGCGAGCTGACCGACAGCGTCATGGTCGCGCGCGGCGATCTCGGCGTGGAGATGCCGCCGGAAAAGGTGCCGATGCTGCAGAAGCGGATCATCAAGCTCTGCCGTTCGCTCGGCAAGCCGGTGGTGGTGGCGACGCAGATGCTGGATTCCATGGTCAGCAGCCCGACGCCGACCCGGGCGGAAGCCTCGGACGTGGCGACGGCGGTCTACGATTCTGCGGATGCGGTCATGCTGTCGGCGGAATCGGCGGCTGGCGAGTATCCGGTCGAGGCGGTCGAAATGATGAACCGCATCATCCGCGAGGTCGAAGGCGACCAGAACTATCGGCAGATCATCAATGCCAGTCATGATGAGCCGGATCCGACGGTCTCCGACGCGATCACGCTGGCGGCGCGGCAGGTGGCCGAGACGGTCAATGCTTCCTGCATCGTCACCTACACCACCTCAGGCTCGACCACGGTCCGCGCCTCGCGCGAACGGCCGGCGGTGCCGATCCTCTGCGTGACCGCGAACGAGCGGACTGCGCGGCGTCTTGCCATGGCCTGGGGCGTGCACGCGGTGCATGTCGAACAGGAGCAGCGCTTCTCCGCGGTGGTGAAGCGGGCTGTTGAGGTGGCGAAGGCGGAGGAATTCGGCGGTGCCGGAGACAAGATCGTGATCACGGCAGGTGTTCCGATGGGTACGCCGGGGTCGACCAACGTGCTTCGGGTCGAACGTATTCTCTGAGCCCGCAATCTGAGCCGTCGCCTCTGGACAGAGGGGGAGGGTTTGCCTTACAAGCTGGAAACTTCTCCGGAGATTTCCATGCAGCATTTTGGCGATGCCCTGATCGAACGCGTGCGCGCGCTCGGCACTCCCCTTTGTGTTGGCCTCGACCCATACCTTGATCGCATCCCGCCCCTGTTTCGCGACGGCGACATGTCGCCCGGCAACCCGCTGACGGCTCCCGCAGTTGAAGCTTTCCTGAAAGCGGTGCTGGATCGGGCCGCCGACAAGACGGCGGTGGTGAAGCCCCAGATCGCTTTCTTCGAGCGGATGGGCTGGCGTGGTCTGCGGGCGCTGGAGGAGGTTTGCTCCCACGCCCGCAAGCTCGGTATGCTGGTTCTGCTCGATGCCAAACGCGGCGATATCGGCAGCACGGCGGATGCCTATGCCGGTGCCTATCTGACGGATGATGCGCCGCTCCCGGCCGATGCCCTGACCCTCAATCCCTATCTCGGGATGGACACGCTGGAGCCGTTCTTCACAACGGCGAAGGCGCAAGGGCGTGGGCTCTTCATCCTGGTGAAAACCAGCAATCCGGGATCGGGGGATTTTCAGGACCTGAAGATCGGCAACCGCAGCCTCGCCGAGACGGTCGCGAACACGCTGAACAGCCAGGCGGAGGCGTTGACAGGCGGAAAGACCGGCTGGTCCTCCCTCGGTGTGGTTGTCGGGGCGACCTACCCCGGAGAAGCGGAACGCATTCGCCAGATCATGCCGCGCACGATCTTCCTGGTGCCTGGCTATGGCGCGCAGGGCGGCAGTGCCGCTGCGGCCGTGAATGGGTTTGTCAAAGGCCCGAACGGCCTTGAAGGCGGGATCGTCAGCTCCTCGCGCGGCATCCTGTTTCCGGCCGGCGGCGATACCGACAGCGCGGCGGACTGGGAGCAGGCCATCGACGCGGCTATCGATCAGGCGGCCACCGAGCTTGGTGAAGCAGTTTCGGTTTAAACCCCTAGACCGCCAAATACCCGCCATCGACTACCAGCGTGGTGCCGGTGACATAGCTCGACATATCCGAGGCAAGGAAAAGCGCAGGGCCGACCAGTTCCTCCGGATCGCCGAACCGGCCAAGCGGAATCCGGGTCAGGAATTGCCGGTAGCGCTCCGGGTCCTCGCGGGTCGGCAGGGTGATATCCGTCTTCATCGGTCCCGGCGCGATGGCATTTACCCTGATACCGTCTGCGGCGAGTTCCTGGGCGAGGCTCTGGGTCAGCATTTTCACCCCCGCCTTTGACGTCGAGTAGGCAAGCGAGGTAGCGGTCGAGACGAAGGCCGCAACCGAAGCCATGTTCACGATCGTGCCCCGGGTCTCGCGAAGCTGCGCCACGAAAGCCAGACTCATGTGCAGGGTGCCATCGAGATTGACGGCCATGGCATGACGCCAGGTTTCCTCAACGTCCGGGCTGTCGATCCGGTTGCGCGGACAGATCCCGGCATTGTTGATCAGAATGTCGATCGGGCCGTACTTCGTCTTGGTTTCTGCTGCGACGCGATCCGCTGCCGCGCGGTCGGAGACATCGAGTTGCATCGGGTATGCGATGCCGCCGTCCGCTTCTATGGCGTGCGCCGTTGAGCGGGCGCGCTCCATGTCGATATCCGCGCAGATCACCCGGGCGCCCTTCTTCGCGAACCCGATTGCGATGGCGGCGCCGAGCCCTTGTCCGGCCCCGGTGACGAGCGCCAGTTTACCGTCGATCATTCAATTCCTCCCCTGCCACGAATAGCCCTTTGACAATTACGGCGATGGACCGGTCCCGGGAAGGGGGTAGAGTCAAAAGAAAAAATACATAACGGGAGGACGGGGAATGACAAGGCAGGCGGGGCGGCAGGAAAATGTCGATGTCTTGGTGGTTGGATCCGGTGCAGGTGGGCTAGCCAGTGCCGTGTCGGCGGCGCATCGCGGGCTCAAGGTTCTGGTGGTTGAGAAAGAACCGGTGTTCGGCGGAACGTCGGCCCGGTCCGGCGGTTGGATGTGGATTCCGGTGAATGCGCCGGCGAAGCGCGCCGGGGTGGAGGACAGCCGCGCCTTGGCGGAAACCTACCTGAAGCATGAAGCCGGAGAGTTCTACGACCCGGAACGGGTGGATGCTTTCCTCGATGCCGGCCCGAAGGCGGTCGAGTTCTTCGAGGGCGAGACCAGCCTGCAATTCGATCTCGGACCTACCTTCGCCGATTATCATCCGGATGCGCCTGGCGGGCTGGATGGCGGCCGGTCGATTGTCGCCCGGCCCTTCGACGGCCGCGCGCTTGGCTCCGAGATCAAGCGGCTGCGCAAGCCGCTGAAGGAAATCACTTTCCTCGGCATGATGATTGGCACCGGCAAGGAGCTGCTGCATTTCTTCAATGTAACGCGCTCGCCCGTGTCGGCATTCTTCGTTGCCGTCCTGTTCTGCAAATATATGCGCGACCTGTTGTTCCATGGTCGATCCATGCGCCTGATGAACGGTAACGCACTGGTCGCCCGGTTGGCGAAATCCTGCTTCGACAAGGGCGTGGAAATCCGGACCCGCGCGCCGGTTCGCGAGATCTTGCAGGACGATGCGGGCCGGGTCACCGGCGCCATTGTGGAGACGCCTGAAGGCCGGGTCGAGATCACGGCCCGCAAGGGCGTTGTACTGGCCGCCGGCGGTTTCCCGCAGGATGTCCGCCGCCGCGCCACTCTCTTTCCCCATGCGCCGTCGGGCCATGAGCATTTGAGCCCGGCCCCTCCCGGCAATACGGGGGATGGCTTGCGTCTGGGAGAGAGTGTCGGGGCATCGGTCCGGGATGATCTGCCGAATGCCGCTGCCTGGGTGCCGATCTCGCGCCCTGTCTGGCCGGATGGAACCCAGGGCACCTTTCCGCATTTTGTCGACCGCTCGAAACCCGGTGTCATCGCCGTCACCCGCTCCGGCCGCAGGTTCGTGAACGAAGCGGACTCCTACCATGACTTCTGCCAGGCCATGTATGCGCGCTGTACCGAGGAAGGCGGAGAAATCTGTGCCTATTTCATCGTCGATCACCGGACGCTTCGGAAGTACGGGCTCGGCTATGTGAAGCCATACCCGGTACCGTTCCGTCCGCATATCCGCAGCGGGTATCTGCTGACCGGCAGGACGCTGGAAGAACTGGCTGGTGCCATCGGTGCCGACCCGGCGGCATTGTGGGCGACAGTCGCGGCGTATAATGGTCCTGCCGCGCATGGAGAGGATCCGGAGTTCCGCAGGGGCAGCACTTCCTACAACCGGTCTCTCGGCGATCCGGAGCATAAGCCCAATCCCTGCGTCGCCCCGATCGGCGATGGACCCTATTACGCCGTTCGGTTGGAGATTGGCGATCTCGGGACTTTTGCCGGCCTCGCGACGGACGGCAACGCCCGGGTTCTAAATGGCGACGGGACCCCAATTCCGGGCCTTTACGCTGCCGGCAATGATGCCGCGAGCATCATGGGTGGAAATTATCCCGGTGGTGGTATCACGCTTGGGCCGGCCGTGACCTTCGGCTACATCGCCGCGCGACACATGTCGGGCGATAACGCCTGACCCCGCGAATCGGCGAATCTCCTTGCCTCTTGCCGCCGGAAGTGCGGGAATGACGGTGGCGTGTGCGCTCGCGCCGCTCCCTGGTGCTGGCGCCTGTCGCCAGCTTGAAACCCGCTCGAAAAGAGGGGGAACGGACCGATCCGATCAAGGATCCGGAGCCGGCAAACCACAGGGAGGATACAATGGCAGACAAGAGTGGAGACACACCCCGTTGCGCGGTGCTCGTGGGTCCCTATCTGAGTGGCAAAACCTCGCTTTTCGAGGCGCTGCTTCTGGCGACGGGGACCCTGCACAAGAAGGGTTCGGTCCGGGACGGCACGACAGTCGGGGACGGCGCCGAGGAGGCCCGCAAACGTCAGGCGAGCACCGAACTCACCCTCGGGCGCGGCCGGTTCCTGGACGAGGACTGGATCTTCATCGACACGCCCGGCGGCCTCGATTTCAATCAGGACATGCGCAATGCCTGCATGGTTGCGGATATCGCGATCGTGGTGGCCGATCCGGAGATCGGCAAGGCGGCGGCGCTCACCCCCTATCTCAAGTTCCTCGACGCCCACGACATCCCGCATGTGATTTTCGTTAACAAGATCGAGGACTCGAACGACCGCATGCGCGACATCATGCATGCCCTGCAGGACGTCTCCGACCGGCCGGTCGCGTTGCGCCAGGTGCCGATCCGCGAGGGCGACGCGGTGACCGGCTATGTCGATCTGGTGAGCGAGCGGGCGTATCAGTACCAGAACGGAAAGCCGTCGAAGCTGGTGCAGATCCCGGATGCGGTCACGGACCGGGAGAAGGAAGCCCGGAACGAGATGCTGGAGACCCTGTCGGACTTCGACGATGCGCTGCTGGAGCAATTGCTGGAGGATGTCGAACCGGCGGCGCCGGATGTCTATGGTCAGCTCACCGAGACGCTTCAGGGCGATCTGGTTGTTCCCGTCCTGCTTGGCGGGGCGGAGAAGGATCATGGCGTGCAGCGGCTGCTCAAGACCTTGCGGCATGAGACGCCGGGCGTTGCGGCGACGGCCGAGCGGCTTGGCATCAGCGCGGTGGACAATACGGTCTGTCAGGTCTTTAAGACGGTGCATGCGGCCCATATGGGCAAGCTCTCCTATGTCCGGGTCTGGCATGGGGCGGTGAAGGACGGTGAAGAGCTGAACGGCCAGCGGGTCAGCGGCATCAATCACATGACCGGCGCCAAGCTGGAGAAATGCGGCTCTGTCTCCGAGGGGGATATCGCGGCCTTCGGGCGGATGGACGATATCATGACCGGGGATCTGCTGACCCCGGGCGGCGCGGCCACGCTGGATTGGCCGGAGCCGCTGCAACCGGTCTATGGCCTTGCCATCACGCCGGCCAATCGCGGCGACGAGGTGAAACTTTCCGGCGCGCTTGCCAAGCTGTCGGAGGAAGATCCGTCCTTTCGGGTGGGACACAACCCGGATCTGGGCGAGCTGGTGATAAGGGGGCAGGGCGATACCCATCTTCGAGTCATGGTCGAGCGGCTGGAGAACCGTTTCAAGCTGCAGGTCGATGCCCGCGAGCCCGGCGTGCCCTATAAGGAATCCATTCGCAAGGGCGCGGAGCAGCATGCCCGCCACAAGAAGCAGACCGGAGGGCACGGCCAGTTTGGCGATGTGAAGATCAAGATCGCACCGCTTGGCCGCGGCGAGGGGTTCGCCTTCAAGAACAGCATTGTCGGCGGCTCGGTGCCGAAGCAATACATCCCCGCCGTGGAGGAGGGGGTGAAGGACTTCATGCGGCGCGGCCCGCTCGGCTTCGAGGTCGTCGATGTCACGGTGGAGCTTTATGACGGATCGGCCCACGCGGTGGACAGTTCCGACATGGCCTTCAAGGCGGCGGCCCGGATGGCCATGAACGAGGCATTGCCCAAGTGCAGGCCGGTGCTGCTGGAGCCGATCCAGAAAGTGGTGATCTCTGTGCCGAACGATGCGACGGCGCGAGTACAGCGGATCATCACCGGGCGGCGCGGCCAGATCCTCGGCTTCCAGGCCAAGGAGGACTGGAGCGGCTGGGACGAGGTCGAGGCCTATCTGCCGGAGAGCGAGACCCGGGACCTGATCATCGAAATCCGCTCCCACACCGGCGGGATCGGCTTCTATGACGGCGCGTTCGATCATCTGGCGGAACTCACTGGCCGGATTGCCGATCAGGTCGTGGAGAGCAGGACCGCCGTGGCGACTGCCTGAGGCCATCGGATTGAAAGAAGGCGTCTGACCGGCTTTCCACTGGCCGGGCGCCTCATTCCATGATCTTTTTCCCCCCTGTCTTCTTGGCTGGTTTCTGGGGGAGGGAACTCAGCGATATGCTTCCGACCGGCAGCACTTACGACTCGATCTGTGACGCTTTCGAATGGCGCATTCCGGAGCGCTACAATATCGGCCGCGATATCGCGGACCGGCAGAATCCGGACGCCCTGGCACTGATCTACCGGACCGAGGACGGCACCGTCGCCCTTTACAGTTTCGGCGATATCACGAAAGCCTCCGGCAAGTTCGCGAACGTACTCACGGCCAGCGGCATCAAGCGCGGGGACAGGGTGGCGATCCTGTTGCCGCAGCGTCCGGAAACCGCCTTCGCCCATGCGGCCATCTACAAGGCCGGGATGATCGCGGTGCCGCTCTTCGCACTGTTCGCCGAGGAGGCGCTGGTCTACCGGCTGGCCAATTCAGGCGCCACGGCGGTGGTGACCGACGAGCTTGGGCTGGAGAAAATCCGGACCTTCCGCGATCAGGTGCCCGCGCTGCGCCATATCTTCGTGACCGACGTGACGGCGGGCGGCGATGATTTCACAGCATTCACGCCCGCGCTGGAGAGCGCGTCGGACAGTTTCGAGATCGTCGATACGAAAGCCGACGATCCGGCGCTCATCATCTACACCTCCGGCACGACAGGCCCGCCGAAGGGCGCGCTGCATGCCCACCGGGTTCTGCTCGGCCATCTGCCGGGTGTGGAGTTTCCGAACCGGATGTTCCCGAAACCGGGCGATCTGTACTGGACCCCGGCGGACTGGGCCTGGATCGGTGGGCTGATCGATGTGTTGCTGCCGGCCTGGCATCACGGGGTGCCGGTGCTCGCATACAGGGCCCGCAAGTTCGATCCGGAAGAGGCTTTCTGGCTGATGCAGGAGCACGGCGTACGGAACAGTTTCCTGCCGCCGACCGCGCTGAAGCTGATGCGCCAGGTCGACCGGCCGCGCGAACGCTACAGCTACGATGTGCGCTCGGTCGTCTCCGGCGGCGAGACGCTGGGTGCGGAGCTGCTGGATTGGGGGCGGGAGACTTTCGGGCTCACCATCAACGAGTTCTACGGTCAGACCGAATGCAATGTCGTGGTCGGCAATTGCGCCGATGTGATGGAGGTGCGTCCGGGGGCGATGGGCCGGGCCATTCCGGGGCATGAAGTTGCGATTGTAGACGATGCCGGGAAGCCGTTGCCCGACGGCACTCAGGGCAATGTCGGTATCGCCAGGGGCGATCCCGTGATGTTCCTCGAATACTGGAACAATTCCGAGGCGACGGAGAAGAAGTTCGTTGGCGACTGGCTGCTGACCGGCGATCAGGCGGTGCGCGATACGGACGGTTATTTCTGGTATGTCGGCCGCGACGACGATGTCATCACCTCGGCCGGTTACCGGATCGGTCCGGGCGAAATCGAGGATTGCCTGGCCGGCCATCCGACGGTGGCGATGGCGGCGGTGATCGGCGTGCCTGACCCCTTGCGGACCCAGGCCGTAAAAGCTTTCATCGTGCTGAAGGAAGATGTTGCCGGTGACGACGCGCTGGCAAAGGACATTCAGGACTATGTGAAGACGCGACTGGCGGCGCATGAATATCCTCGCCATGTCACGTTCGTCGACGCCTTGCCGATGACCACCACGGGCAAGATCGTGCGCAAGGACCTGCGGGCCCTGCACGATGCTGAACTTGAAGAAAAATGATCGAGACGGAACGGCTGATCCTCAGGCGCTGGCGCGCGGCGGACCGGGAGGCTTTCGCGGCGCTGAACGCCTCGGCGGAGGTCTGCAAGTTTTTGCCGAAGCGGCTCACCAGGGAAGAGTCGGATGCGTTCGCGGACCGGATCGACGACCATTTCGAGACGCGCGGGTTCGGCCTCTTTGCCGTCGAGCGCAAGGATAGCGGTGCTTTTATCGGCTTCACCGGGCTTGCCGTGCCACGTTTCGATGCGCCCTTCATGTCTGCGGTCGAAATCGGCTGGCGGTTGGACCATGCCCATTGGGGCAAGGGCTTCGCGACGGAAGCGGCGCGGGTGGCACTTGCCCATGCGTTCGGCCCGCTCGGGCTGGAAGAGGTTGTCTCCTTCACTGTTCCGATGAACACCCGGTCGCGGGCCGTGATGGAGAAGATCGGCCTGCAGCACGACCCGGCAGACGATTTCGATCACCCCATGCTGGAGCCCGGTGACCCGCTCCGGCGGCACGTGCTTTACCGGATCGGCAGGGAGCGGGCGGCATGACGCTCTGTTATATCGGCCCCGAGGATGTTGCCGGCCGCCTGTCCTGGCGGGCCATCGTCGATGCGCTCGAGGCGGGGCACAGGTTGCCGCGCGCCCGGACCGGGGACCAGTTGCTCGAACGGGATGACGAGGCGCTGTTGACCCGCTGCGCATGGATCGATGGGCTCGGCATGGGGGTGAAATCCGCTAGCGTGATGCCGGGTAATGCGGCGGTGGGATTGCCAACCGTGCAGGCGGCGATGCTGGTCTTCGCGGACGGCACCGGAACACCGGAAGCAGTGCTCGACGGCACCATGGTGACGGACTGGAAGACGGCGGCGGATTCTGTTCTCGGCGCCCGTTACCTCGCCCGTCCGGACAGCCGCAAGCTGGTTATTGTCGGGGCGGGCAAGGTGGCGGGTATGCTGGCCCGGGCCTATGCGGAACTGTTCCCGGGCCTCGAGAGGATCGAGATCCACAACCGCTCCCAGCAGCGCGCCGACGATCTCTGCGAACATTTGCGCCGGGACGGTTTGCCCGTCATCCGGGTCGACAGCCTGCCCGCTGCCGTCGGTGATGCCGATATCGTCGCCACGGCGACCATGTCCCGCGCGCCGGTTCTGATGGGGGAGTGGGTATCACCTGGTACCCATGTCGATCTGGTCGGAGGTTTCACGCCGGAGATGCGGGAGGCCGACGATGCGTTGATCTCCAGGGCGCGCCTGTTTGTCGATTGCCGGGAGACCACGGTCGCGGATGTGGGCGATCTTGCCATTCCGATTAAGTCTGGACTGATTGGGGCGAAGGATGTTCGGGCTGATCTCTACGATCTTGCTGCCGGAACCCCCGGCAGGACCGACGATGCGGAGATAACATTGTTCAAGAACGGCGGCGGGGCACATCTCGATTTGATGACCGCGCGGGCCATAATGGCGGCCACCGGTGTCTGAAGGGGCTTGTCCACGATCGGGATTCTATACTTCTTCGCGGCGTGGCCCAAAGCTGAGTAGAATGCGCGTTCCTGACATCCAGAGTAAACGTTTCAGCGGGGAAACCGGATCATGACCGTGACCGTCGATTATTTTATGACCACATCAAGTCCGTGGAGCTATCTCGGCGCCCGGCGGTTCATGGCGATGACCCAGAAGGTCGGCGCCGAGGTGAATGTCTATGCGGTCGATTTCGGACAGATCTTTTCGCAGTCCGGCGGTTTGCCGCTGCCGAAGAGGGCACCGCAGCGGCGGGCCTACCGGCTTGTCGAACTCGCCCGCTGGAAGCGGCATCTCGGCCTGCCCATCGTCATCGAGCCGGAAAATTTTCCCGCTAAGACGCCTCTGTCTGCCCACCTGGTGACCGCCGCCCGACTCGCCGGCGGCGATGCCCTGCTATTGTCGACGCTGATTCTGGAAAGCCTCTGGGAGCAGGACCGGTCGATCGACGATGAAAGCGTTCTGGCGGACTGTTGCCAGAAGGCCGGACTGGACGGTGCGTCGCTGATAAAGGCCGCTAAGAGCGAGGAGACCAAGGCCGCGTTCGCGGAGGATACCGAACTGGCCCTGCATCGCGGTGTTTTCGGTGCTCCGTCCTTTATCATCGACGAGGAATTGTTCTGGGGACAGGACCGGCTCGATTTCGTCGCCGAGAAACTCGGTGCTGCCTGATCGCCGCCTTATCCGGCGGTGGATGAGGTGAGGCTGGAGACGGTTCCGGTCGGCGATCCCTGATTGTTCGGATTTTTCCGGTTTTCTGGCCGGATGAAGGAATGGCTGAGCGGCGATAGGACGCCTGGTTCCGGTCCCCGTTGTTGTTCGCGTAACGGCTATCATTCTTCTCAGGCATTATTACGTATACGTTGTTGCTTGGCTCTTCGGGCCTCCTCCCTTACGGTTGTCGATGCAAAGAGCTTTTACTTCGGCTGACGCGAAACGGCGTTTGTTGCGGATAGGGCTCCAAAGAACGGCCCAATCAAATCGGGCCGGCTAAAACAGGGAGGACTAGAATGAAACGCGGAATTGCGATTCTGAGCGCCGCTATGCTTGTCGCCATGACAGGCATTGCCGATGCGAAAACCTTAAAAGTGCAGGCCAGCTCGAAGGCAGGCGACTGGGCCCACCGCTTCATGGGGGAAACCTGGGCGCCGAAGCTCAGTGACATGACCAGCGGGTCGGTGAAGATAGAGGTGCTTCCGACGAAAGCGGTTGTTCCTCACCGTGAGACGATCGATGCGGTGGCGAACGGGATCCTCGACGGCGACCTGAACGCAGTCAGCTATTTTTCCGGTCGCGACCCGGCCTTCGCGGTGATCGGCGACCTGATCGCCGGATACGATACCGTGGACCAGGTGCGCACCTTCTGCATGCATGGCGGCGGCAAGGAAATTCTTCAGAAGCTGTATGACAAATACACCAAGGGCAAAGTCCATGTCGTCGGCTGTGGCCCCTATGCCAAGGAAGCCTTCGTCTCCACGGTTCCGATCAAGACCGTCGCCGATATGAAAGGCGTGAAGGTCCGTTCTCCGGAAGGCCTTGCCGCGGAAGTGTTCAAGCGTGCAGGCGCGGCCCCGGTGTCGCTGCCATTCTCCGAAGTCTACACGGCGCTCGAAAAAGGTGTGATCGACGCCGCAGATGCGTCGGCCCACGTCAACAACAACGCCTCCGGTATGTACAAGGTGGCGAAGTTCCCGATCTATCCGGGTATCCACTCCATGGCTGTCCTCCAGTTCATTGTGAACAAGAAGGTTTGGGACAAGCTCGGCAAGGAAGGCCAGACGGCGCTCGAGGTCTGGTATTCGTCCGCCTACGACGCCATGCGGCGTGAAGCTGACCTGCAGGACCGTGCCATTGCTGCCGAGCAGCGGGCAGGGGGCGACATCACTGTGATCGACTGGTCGACAGAAGAACGCGCCAAGTTCCGCGAGATTGCGGTCGGTGCCTGGCACGATTTCGCTGCCAAGTCTCCGTTGGCGAAGGAAGCTCTGGACGCACATCTCGCTTACATGCGTAGCGTCGGTCTTCTGAAAGAATAGAGAAATCGCTTCTTGAAACCGCCGCACCCGTCAGGGTGCGGCGGCTGCTTCCTTTTCTTTCCCAGTTTTTTCTGACGACCAACGGAGTGCACGCATGATTGCCGGGCATACTGAAAAAATGGTCGGGGCACCGATTGCCGCGACATTCAGCCGTTCTGTGGACCATGTCAGCAGGTTCCTCGGTCTGGCAGTAAGCAATCTCTACTTGCTGGCGGCGGCCTGCACCTTGTGGGAAGTGATCGCCCGTTACGTTTTCAACAGCCCCACCCAGTGGGTCTTCGAAGTCGTTATGGTCCTTTGCGCCTCCTCATGGATGCTGTCGGCTGGCTTCGTGACGCTCCGCAAACGACATATCGGGATCACGGTTTTCTACCTGATGGCGTCCGACCGGGTCCGGTGGTGGCTCGATCTGTTCGCAATGGTGGTCGGTGTTTTCGCTCTCTACATGCTGGTGTCGGACACCCTGATCCGTGCGCTCGAGAGTATCGATCTGACGGAGCGCGGCGGGACAGCCTGGAATTCACCGCTGCCAATGGTTCTGAAGACCGTGCTGGTAAGCGGACTGTTTCTCTACCTCATGCAGTTGCTGATCAATCTGACGCGTCATTTCAGGACCCGTCCACTTCAGGTCGCCACCCTGGCCGTCATGGCGCTGATCTGCCTCCGGCTGCTGCTGCAAATCTTCGGTCACTACGGCGGTACCGAAAGCCTTTGGTATGGTTTTGAGGAGACACTTGCCGAGAACGGCAGCGCCTTCGTCGATCACTTCAATGTCGACCGCGATGAGGTCGGGATCGCGACGATCTCGCTGCTGATTGTTGCCGCACTGCTGGCGCTGATGATGACTGGGATGCCGCTGGGCATCGTGACCCTGATCATCTCCGTTGTTTGCGCGCTGATGTTCTACGGCACCACCGGCATGTATCTGGTCTCGACCAACGCGATGGACCTGCTGGAAAAATATCCGCTGGTGGCCGTGCCGTTCTTCGTTCTGATGGCTTCCATCCTGGAGCGGGCCGGTATCGCCCAGGATCTGTTCGATGCCATGTCGATCTTCGCAGGCGGTCTGCGCGGCGGTGTCGCACTCCAGACCACAATCGTGGCTGTGATTCTGGCCGCCATGTCCGGTGTGATGGGCGGCGAGATCGTCATGCTGGGGCTGGTGGCTTTGCCGCAGATGCTGCGACTAGGCTACGATCGGAAGCTGACGATCGGCCTGATCTGCGCGGCCGGCGCCCTGGCGACCCTGATACCGCCCTCGATCGTCATGATCGTTTACGGCCTGAGTGCCAATGTCGGGATCGGCGACCTGTTCTCGGCCGGCTTCGTCCCCGGGCTCATGCTCGCGGCGTTCTACGTGTCCTACGTCCTGATCCGTTGCAACCTCAATCACGATCTGGCGCCGACGGCAGCAGAGATCGCCGCGCGGACCGGTGAGGAGACCAAGCTCGGACGCCATCAGGTCTGGGCTGTCGTTTTGTGCATCTTGCTGATCGTCTGTGTCATGGGATCGATCTATGGCGGGATCACGAGTGTGACGGAGGCGGCTGCGGTCGGCGTTTTCGGAGCGATTCTTGTGGCCGCGGTCCGTTTTCAGTTCAATTACCCCCTGATCCGGGATTGTCTCGCCAACACGATGTCTGTGGTCGGGACAATCATCTGGCTGATCCTCGGTGCGGTCGCGTTTGTCGGGCTTTACAACCTGATCGGCGGTGCCGATTTCATGCGGGATCTGATCAAGGGGGCCGGGCTGGGCGCACTCGGCACGATCTTCGTCATGATGGCGATCCTGGTCATTCTCGGCACCTTCATGGAATGGATTGCGATCATCTTCATCACCGTGCCGGTCTTCGCGCCGGTGGTTCGGGATCTGGCGCCCGAGCTTGGTATGGAGCCGGAATGGGCCGCGGTCTGGTTCGGGATCCTGTTCGTCATGAACATCCAGATCTATTTCCTCAGTCCGCCGTTCGGGCCGGCCTGCTTCTGGCTGAAATCGGTTGCTCCGCGCGACGTCACGCTGCAGGAAATCTTTGTCAGTGTCATTCCGTTCATCTGTTTGCAGATCATCGGCATGCTCCTGGTCATGTTCTTCCCGCAGATCGCTCTGTGGATGCCACAATTGCTGAATTGATCGGAGATATCCCATGTCGTTGTATGACCAGCACGAAGATGACGAAAACGCTATCGCCGGGTCCTACGGGGTTTCGCCGACCGTGGTCGGTGTCCTGATAGGCCTTGCCATCATCGTCTTCATGTTCGCGGTTGCTGACGGATTTTCCTGAATTCCGAAAATCGGGGCCCTGGCAATCTGGGCCCCGATAATCTGGAGTAACCGGATTCCACGATCCGTCTTTCCGTGCTTTTGTGAGGAAAGACGGATGGAGGGAGCCGATGCAGTCAGTCACTATGAGTTTGGACGAAGCCCACGCCCTTGCGGTGCGGTGCCTCACGCAGCATGGAGCGGATGAGGAGAATGCGCGCGCGGTCGCCGATATCGTCACGGCGGCGGAGCGTGACCTTTGCCATTCCCACGGATTGTTCCGGATTCCCGGCTATGTCGCTTCGCTGAAGAGCGGCAAGGTGAACGGCAAGGCACGGCCGGCAGTGAGCGACCTTGCGCCCTCCGTGGTTCGGGTGGCGGGTGACAACGGTTTTGCGCCGCTTGCGCTGGAAGTCGGCCGGGCCGCGCTGGTGGAGCGGGCGAAAAGCAACGGCATCGCTGCGCTGGCTCTGAACGATATCTATCACTTCGCGGCCCTCTGGCCGGAGACGGAGGCGCTGGCCGAGCAGGGGCTGGCTGCTTTCGCTTTCACTGCGGCCTTTCCCTATGTGGTCGCGCCGGGCGGCCGGACGCCGATCTTCGGAACGAACCCGATGGCGTTTGCCTGGCCGCGGCCGGGCAAGCATCCGATGGTCTTCGATCAGGCCTCCTCGACCATGGCGCGGGGGGAGATCATGATCGCCGCGCGGGACGGTCATTCCGTACCCTATGGCGCGGGGATAGACAGCAACGGCAAGGACACAACCGACCCCAAGGCAATCCTCGACGGCGGCGCGCAGCTCGCCTTTGGCGGATACAAGGGCGCGGCGCTGGCCATGATGGTCGAGTTGCTGGTGGGCGCCCTGATCGGGGACAAGCTGAGTTTCGAGGCCGAGGCGGCGGATAACGGCGATGGTGGCCCTCCGGTCGGGGGGGAGCTGATCATCGCTCTCGATCCGGCCCGGTTCGGTGACGGCGAGGGCTTTGCGGCCCATGCGGATCTGCTGTTCGAGCGGATATTGTCGGATGAAGGTGTCCGGTTGCCCGGGGACCGGCGGCGGAAGGCGCGTGAGACAACCGCGCGGGACGGCATCCGTGTCCAGGAGAGCCTGTCGCGGACATTGCTGGAATTGATTGGCAGCTAGGTCTGGATGTCGTCTGAGCAGAGATGCCGTATGAGCGGGGATTCGGGGGCCGGATAAAAATGGACCGGGTCGCGTGTTGACGCGCCCGGGCCAAGTCGAACAGGGCGGAGGCTTGATCTTGCCCTGAAGGCATTTGGAGTTCGTCATCATAACGTATGCGGGCGAGTGTTCAATAATAAATTCTCCTCATCCGTTATCGTTGCCACGCATTCCGCGTGACCGGCACACGGAGCTATGGCAATAGGATTATCAGGGATCTGCAGAACCGTGAGAGGAGCAGCCGTTATGGTGTCACGAGGGTTATTCGCGGCGGTCACCGTTGCCGCGACAATGTTTTCCGGGGGCGTCAGTGCCGAAGAGAAGGTTCTGAACGTCTATAACTGGAGCGACTATATCGCCGAGGACACAATCCAGAAGTTCGAGGCGGAGACCGGCATCAAGGTCAATTACGATGTCTTCGACAGCAACGAGATCGTCGAAGCCAAGTTGCTGACCGGCTCGACCGGCTATGACGTGGTGGTGCCGACGGCCAACTTCCTTGAGCGCCAGATCAAGGCCGGTGTGTTCCAGGCTTTGGATCCGGCGAAATTGCCGAACCTGAAGAACATGGATCCGGTCATCAGTGCGCGCGTGGCATTGCACGATCCGGATAATGCCCACTCTGTGACCTATATGTGGGGAACGACCGGGTTCGGCTTCAACGTGAAGGCTATCAGTCAGCGGCTGGGCGGCATGTCGACGGACACCTGGAGCCTGTTCTTCGATCCGGCGGTGGTCTCGAAACTGGCCGATTGCGGTGTCGCTCTGCTGGATGCGCCGACTGACGTGATGGCGACCGCGCTGAAATATCTCGGTCTCGATCCGAACAGCGAGTCCCCGGACGATCTGGCCAAGGCGGAAGAGCTGCTTGCCAAGGTTCGGCCGCACATCCGCTATTTCCATTCCTCGCAATATATCGACGACCTGGCCAATGGAGAGATCTGTCTGGCCATGGGTTATTCGGGGGACATTCTGCAGGCGGCGGACCGGGCTGCGGAAGCCAACCAGGGGGTCGAGGTACAGTATGTCATTCCGAAGGAAGGTGCTGTGGTCTGGTTCGACATGTTGGCCATCCCGGCGGATGCGCCTCATCCGGAGAATGCCCATGCCTTCATCGATTTCGTGATGCGGCCCCAGATCGCGGCCGATATTTCGAACTACGTGCTCTATGCCAACGCGAACGAGGCCTCGCTGCCGATGGTCGACGAGGAGGTTCGGTCTAACCCGTCGATTTATCCGACGGACGCAATCAAGGAGAACCTGTTCCCGACCCTGGCCCGCTCGGCCAGGTATGACCGGTTGATGAAACGCAGCTGGACAAAGATCAAGGCCGGCCAGTAGCGGCTGGCTCGGGGGCCAGCACTAGCTGGGCTTGAAGAGGTATGTGCGGGCGTCAGGGGGTATCCTGACGCCCGCAACTTTTACATCCGGATTTGACGGGGGAGGACCACCTCACTGCAGGACTCGCGGCGCTGATTGTCTGGTGACGCAGGGGCTGTTGGCCAGGCGGCGCGGCCGGTGTTCGGGGGGCGGGTTGACGTGTTTGGCGGTTTTCCTCGGTTTTCCCGATAATTTTCGTGGAACGTCATTTTTTTGCAAATAAGTGTTTGACGGTTTGGTTAGGTGGGTCGTATAAGGCGCCTCCCGTTGCGGGGCGGCCCACTGAATTGG
>NZ_JACZFS010000097.1 GCF_014904795.1 Nisaea nitritireducens | reverse complement strand
TCGCTCAACGGATAAAAGCTACCCCGGGGATAACAGGCTTATCTCCCCCAAGAGTCCACATCGACGGGGAGGTTTGGCACCTCGATGTCGGCTCATCGCATCCTGGGGCTGTAGTCGGTCCCAAGGGTTGGGCTGTTCGCCCATTAAAGCGGTACGCGAGCTGGGTTCAGAACGTCGTGAGACAGTTCGGTCCCTATCCGTCGCGGGCGCAGGAAATTTGAGAGGAGCTGTCCTTAGTACGAGAGGACCGGGATGGACGCACCGCTGGTGTACCAGTTGTTCTGCCAAGGGCATCGCTGGGTAGCTATGTGCGGACGGGATAAGTGCTGAAAGCATCTAAGCATGAAGCCCCCCTCAAGATGAGATTTCCCATTCCGCAAGGAAGTAAGATCCCTGAAAGATGATCAGGTTGATAGGTCTGAGGTGGAAGTGTGGCGACACATGGAGCTGACAGATACTAATCGATCGAGGACTTAACCAATTTGAATGTATGCTTACTGTTATCTAGTTTTGAGAGAACACTCTCAATGGTTTGGTGGCGATAGCGAAGAGGTCACACCCGTTCCCATGCCGAACACGGAAGTTAAGCTCTTCAGCGCCGATGGTAGTCGGGGGTTTCCCCCTGTGAGAGTAGGACGCCGCCAAGCTATCATTACGGTAAAGGCAGCTCATAAT
>NZ_JACZFS010000096.1 GCF_014904795.1 Nisaea nitritireducens | reverse complement strand
GGCGTGAGCCTGATGCTGACGCCAGGCCCGATCCTGGGCATGCGCGCGGCGGGGATGCTGTCGCCGGACGGGACGTGCCGGGCCTTTGCCGAGGATGCCAACGGCACGGTGGCGGGGGAGGCGGTTGCGGCGCTTGTGCTGAAGCGCCAGTCTCGTGCCGAGGCTGATGGGGATCCGATCCATGGTCTCATTCTGGGCAGCGCGCTGAACTATGACGGCAAGACCAACGGGATCACGGCGCCGAGCCGGATAGCGCAGCGTGACCTGATCTCGGGGCTCTACGCGGATTGCGGCATCGACCGGCGCGAGATCGGCCATATCGTGACCCACGGGACCGGGACGCGCCTCGGGGATCCTGTCGAGATCAATGCTCTCTGCGACGCCTTCAGGGACAGCGGCGCGGCGCCCGGGCAGTGTGCGCTGACCTCTGTGAAGAGTAATCTGGGGCACAGTTTTGCGGCGTCGGGTGTGGTCAGCTTGATCGCGCTGGTCCAGTCTCTGCGGCACGGCACGTTGCCGGCCAGCCTGCATTGCGCGCGGGAGAGTGGCTATATCCGCTGGCAGGACAGCCCTTTCTACGTGAACAGGGAAACCCGGCCCTGGCCGCTGAACCATGCCAATCGGCGTGTTGGTGCGGTGAGCGCCTTCGGGATGAGCGGGACCAATGCGCATGTGGTTGCGGCGAGCTACGAGGGGCCGCCAGCGGCCTCCGC
>NZ_JACZFS010000095.1 GCF_014904795.1 Nisaea nitritireducens | reverse complement strand
CGATGGCGAAGGAAAAGTTTGAGCGGAATAAGCCGCATTGCAACATTGGCACGATCGGCCACGTTGATCACGGCAAGACGTCTTTGACGGCAGCGATCACGAAGGTGCTGGCGGAGGCCGGTGGTGCAAGCTTCACGGCTTACGACCAGATCGACAAGGCTCCGGAAGAGCGTGCTCGTGGTATCACGATCTCGACGGCGCACGTTGAGTACGAGACGGAAGCGCGTCACTACGCACACGTCGATTGCCCGGGTCACGCTGATTATGTGAAGAACATGATCACGGGTGCCGCGCAGATGGACGGCGCGATCCTGGTTGTGTCGGCCGCTGACGGCCCGATGCCGCAGACCCGCGAGCACATCCTTCTGGCCCGCCAGGTTGGCGTTCCGGCTCTTGTTGTGTTCCTGAACAAGGTCGACCAGGTTGACGACGAAGAGCTTCTTGAGCTGGTTGAGCTCGAAGTTCGTGAGCTTCTGTCCTCCTACGACTTCCCGGGCGACGATATTCCGATCGTGAAGGGCTCCGCTCTTGCGGCTCTGGAAGACAGCAACGAGGAAATCGGCAAGAACGCCATTCTCGCGCTGATGGCCGAAGTCGACAAATACATCCCGCAGCCGGAGCGTCCGATCGACCAGGCGTTCCTGATGCCGATCGAAGACGTTTTCTCGATCTCTGGCCGTGGCACGGTTGTGACCGGTCGCGTCGAGCGCGGTGTTGTGAATGTTGGCGACGAAATCGAAATCGTCGGCATCAAGGACACGGTGAAGACGACCTGCACGGGCGTCGAGATGTTCCGCAAGCTGCTTGATCGCGGTGAAGCCGGTGACAACGTTGGTGTTCTTCTGCGCGGTACGAAGCGTGAAGACGTTGAGCGCGGTCAGGTTCTGGCGAAGCCGGGCTCGATCACGCCGCACACGAAGTTCACCTGTGAGGCCTACATCCTGACGAAGGATGAAGGTGGCCGTCACACGCCGTTCTTCTCGAACTATCGTCCGCAGTTCTACTTCCGTACGACGGACGTGACCGGGACGGTCGAGCTTCCGGAAGGCACCGAGATGGTGATGCCGGGCGATAACATTGCGATGACGGTTAACCTGATCGCGCCGATTGCCATGGATGAAGGCCTGCGCTTCGCTATCCGCGAAGGTGGCCGGACCGTCGG
>NZ_JACZFS010000094.1 GCF_014904795.1 Nisaea nitritireducens | reverse complement strand
GATACGGCTACCTTGTTACGACTTCACCCCAATCATCTGTCCCACCTTCGGCGGCTGGCTCCTAAAAGGTTACCTCACCGACTTCGGGTGTTACAAACTCTCGTGGTGTGACGGGCGGTGTGTACAAGGCCCGGGAACGTATTCACCGCGGCATGCTGATCCGCGATTACTAGCGATTCCAGCTTCACGCAGTCGAGTTGCAGACTGCGATCCGA
>NZ_JACZFS010000093.1 GCF_014904795.1 Nisaea nitritireducens | reverse complement strand
CTGAGAACAGATTTGTGGGATTGGCTTAACCTCGCGGTTTCGCTGCCCTTTGTTCTGTCCATTGTAGCACGTGTGTAGCCCAGGTCATAAGGGGCATGATGATTTGACGTCATCCCCACCTTCCTCCGGTTTGTCACCGGCAGTCACCTTAGAGTGCCCAACTGAATGCTGGCAACTAAGATCAAGGGTTGCGCTCGTTGCGGGACTTAACCCAACATCTCACGACACGAGCTGACGACAACCATGCACCACCT
>NZ_JACZFS010000092.1 GCF_014904795.1 Nisaea nitritireducens | reverse complement strand
CTCTGCCCCCGAAGGGGACGTCCTATCTCTAGGATTGTCAGAGGATGTCAAGACCTGGTAAGGTTCTTCGCGTTGCTTCGAATTAAACCACATGCTCCACCGCTTGTGCGGGCCCCCGTCAATTCCTTTGAGTTTCAGTCTTGCGACCGTACTCCCCAGGCGGAGTGCTTAATGCGTTAGCTGCAGCACTAAGGGGCGGAAACCCCCTAACACTTAGCACTCATCGTTTACGGCGTGGACTACCAGGGTATCTAATCCTGTTCGCTCCCCACGCTTTCGCTCCTCAGCGTCAGTTACAGACCAGAGAGTCGCCTTCGCCACTGGTGTTCCTCCACATCTCTACGCATTTCACCGCTACACGTGGAATTCCACTCTCCTCTTCTGCACTCAAGTTCCCCAGTTT
>NZ_JACZFS010000091.1 GCF_014904795.1 Nisaea nitritireducens | reverse complement strand
AATGACCCTCCCCGGTTGAGCCGGGGGCTTTCACATCAGACTTAAGAAACCGCCTGCGAGCCCTTTACGCCCAATAATTCCGGACAACGCTTGCCACCTACGTATTACCGCGGCTGCTGGCACGTAGTTAGCCGTGGCTTTCTGGTTAGGTACCGTCAAGGTGCCGCCCTATTTGAACGGCACTTGTTCTTCCCTAACAACAGAGCTTTACGATCCGAAAACCTTCATCACTCACGCGGCGTTGCTCCGTCAGACTTTCGTCCATTGCGGAAGATTCCCTACTGCTGCCTCCCGTA